>CALMJU010000070.1 GCA_937864465.1 uncultured Acidobacteriota bacterium | reverse complement strand
GCCGGCCGGCGATGACGCGCCCTGCCGCCGTCAGGTGGGACTGGTCGAAGTGGAACACGTACGTTGCCGGGAGGCCTCCCGCCGCATCGGCGGGACCGAGGACCGCTCCGCAATCCGCCGGCGGCTCGGCCGCTCCGACGATCGGTCCCGGAAGAAGAGTCAGCGCGTACGCCGCGGCCGCAACGAGGATCGATCGCATGGCGATGCCCTCCTCTCGTTCGCTCTTGCCCGCTCTATACTCCTCTTCACGGCGAGGCGCGTTGGTCGGGCCGGATGGATGCTGCGGACGGACCGCACGGGGCGCGAACCGTCACTCGGCTCGCGGCTTGCCGCTCTCCGCCGAAACCGGCTCGCCGACGCGGAAGCGCCGCTCGCCCCGGGCCAGGAGCCTCTTCCCCTCGAGCACGCGGATCTCGTAGGTGAACTCCCCGACGCCCAGCGCGCCGGCGCGGACGAGATCCCGCGTCTGCACGCAGGCCTCCTCGCCGTTCTCCTCGATCTCGATCGGCTCGAACTCGACCGTCGTCTCCCCGGAGAGGAGCCGTTCCACGCGAAGGGACCCGCGGATCCCGCGCCCGCGGCAGACGAGGGAGACGAGGGCGCAGGGGAGGTCTCCGCGCACGGCGTCCCTCTCGTCCACCGCGAGCGGACCGCTCCCCCGGACCCCCTCCTCCCGCCGGAACCCTCCCTCGACCGGCTGGAGGAGCGCGACGGACCCCGCCGAGGCGGGCTCGAGCCGGAGGTCCGGCCAGGAGCCCTCGACCTGACGGGAGACGATCTGCTCGGTCGAGATCTCGCGGGCCACGGCCACGATCTCGAAGGGGCCGCGGGGGAAGACGGTCTCGTGCTCGAGCACGAGCGGGATCCCCGGCGACTCGACCGAGAGGCGCCCCGCGGTCTCGTCCCGCACGTTCTCCTTCCCGACGACGGAGAAGCCGATCTCCCAGCTCGCGTCCGGATACGGGGAGGCGGGGACCGAGGCCTGGATGAGCGCGGAGAAGGCCCCGTCCTTCATTCCGGTCGGAACGACCGAGACGCGGAGCGGCGAGTCGGCCCCGGCGGCGGAGGCGTTCGCGAAGGCCGAGAAGATGTTCTTCTCCCGCCTCGCCGCCTCGCTCTCGATGACGAGCCGGCCCCTGCTGCGCACCTCGACGCCGGGCCTGCGGACCCGGACGGCGACCGGGATCGGACGGTCCTCGGGAAGGCCCGAGGGATCGAAGCTCACGAGGAAGACGCAGGAGAGGTCGCCCTCGATCCTGCCGATCATCTTCTCTGCGGGGACGCCGTTCAGGAACGCGCGTCCTCCCGTCTCCGCGGCCATCGATCCCAGCGTGTCCTGGGCCTGCCGGATCCGGACGGAGCCGGGAATCGTGACGTTGTTCGCGCCGCGGGCGCCGGTCAGCGACTTCGACGAGGCGTCCAGGGCGCTCGTGAGTCCCTGCGCCTCCACCGTGTAGAGGCGAACGCCCCGAGCGGCGGCCTCGTTCAGGAGGCCGTCGAGCGAGAGCTCGCCGAAGGCGGCGTCGTGCCTCATCTCGTCGCCGATCATCCGGGAGTCCTCCCTCTCCCGGAGCAGCGTGGACGAGAACATCTGCAGGTAGTGGTCGCCCGGCTTCGAGCGGAGCGTGTCGGCGAAGTACAGAACCGCCTTGGGCGGGTCCGCGTCCAGGATCGCCTGCATCGCGATCGCCAGGTGGGCGAGGGACTTCCTGAGCTGCCACGCCTCTTCCATCTGGAACGAGCGGGCTCGCGCGATCGCCAGCGTGATGCCGCCCATCCGGTCGTCGAGGATGTCCACGACCTCGGCGACCCGCGCATTCTCGAGGTACGAGTAGGAATCCCACTGCGTCGGGTCGTTCTCGAGGCGGTTCAGCGCTGCGACGAGCGCCGCCGCGTCCGAGGTCGGTCCGGCCAGCGTCTCGAGCTTCCGGCCGTCGCTGACGAGAATTCCCCGGCTCCCTTCGCGGATGAGCCGCGGGACCATCTCCCTGGCGAGGTCGATCGCCCGCAGCCGTCCCGCCATCGTCAGGTGCGGCTGGTCGAAGTAGAAGAGATACGTCGCGGGACGGGTTCTCACCTCGATCTGCGGGGTCGCGGGAGGCGGGGCCTGGGGCGGCCGGGGGGGGCGCGCCGGCGAGGCGTCCGGAGCGCACACGCGGTCCACGATCAGGCCCTCGAGGAGCCGGTCCAGGACCCGGACCTCGAAGTCCTCGGCCCGGAGGGAGTCGAGCACGTCCGGATCGCCGGAGAGCGAGAGGTCGATCTGCCCGAGATGGGTCCCCGCCTTCTCGACGAGGCCGAAATCGGCGGGGCGGCCGGGCTCCGTCTCCTTCCCTTCGAGGGCCGGGGCGAAGGAGGACGCGAGCGTCAGGAGCAGGGCGGGGACGAGGCGCTTCTGCATGGCGCGGTCCTCCAAGGCTTCTCGAGTCCGTTCCTACTCCCTGCGGCGCTCGTGGCGCGGCGGGGCGCCCGGCTCCCGCTGCGCGCGAACCGCACCGCGCCCTTCTTCTCCGCGTCCCGTTGCCGGGACGCGCCCTCAGGGCGCCGGAGGCGCCGCGACGGAGATCCTCCGGGATCCCCCGGCGATCTCCTCCCCGCCGTCGAGGACCCGCAGGTCGTACCGGAACTCGCCGGGGCCCAGCATCCCCGCGGGAACGAGGTCCCGGATCTGGACGCAGGGATCGTCGGGGTCGAGATCGATCTCCGGGAACTCGACGGTCGAGGCGCCCGTCAGGGTCCGGGCGACGCGGAGCCCTCCGCGAGACCTGGCGCCCCCGCAGACCATCGTGACGAGCGCGGCGGCACGATCCCGGAGGAGCGGCTCCTCCTCGGGCAGGGCGAGCGACCCCCGCGGGAGCGTCGCACCCGCTCGGTGGAACGCCCCGGCGGCCGGCTGCAGCAAGGCGATCGGGCCGATCCAGGGGGCCGCGGATCGGGGGTCGGGCCACGCCCCCTCCACGTGGCGCGAGACGATCTCGTCGGTCGACGTCTCCCGGGCGACGGCGACGATCTCGAAGGGGCCGGGGGAGAAGCGCACCTCTCGCTCCAGCACGACGGGGACGCCGCCGCGTCCCACCTCGATGCGGGCGGACGTCTCGTCGTGGAGCGATCCGGGGGTCAGGAGCGAGGCGCCGATGTCCCAGCCGGCGTTCGGGTAGGGGGACGCCGGCACGAAGATCTGGACGAGCCCCCCGAACCGCCCGTCCTCGTAGCCGGTCGGCACGACGGTCGCGCGGAGGGGGAGAGTTCCGACCGATGCGCCCGGCGTCGCGAAGGCGGCGAAGAGACGGGAGGTCAGGCGGGCCGAGTCGCTCTGGACAACGAGGCGGCCGCGCGAGCGCGTCTCGACCCCCGGCTTCCGGACGGCGACCTTCACGGGGAGGGGCTCGTCCTCCGGGAGGCCCAGGGGATCGAAGCTGACGACGAACAGACAGGAGAGGTCGTCGAGGATCCTCCGGGCGATCCTCTGCGCCGGCATTCCGTTCAGGAAAGCCTGCCCTCCGCTCTCGAGCGAGAGGACCGAGAGGGCGTCCTGCGCGGCCCGCACGCGGAGATTGGAGGGGATCGCCGAGAGGAGGGTGTCCGATCCGGCGGCGCCGCGGGACGTGGCGAGCCCCGCTCCCTCTCCCAGGCCCGAGAGCCCCTGGGCCTCGATCCCGTAGAAGCGGACTCCGTGGGCCGCCGCGTCGTTGACCAGCCTGTCGAAGGCGATCGAGCCGAGCGTGGCCTCCGCGTCGAGGAGGGCCGAGGCCCCCACGCGCAGGACCGTCTCCCCGAAGAGGTCGACGTAGTGGCCGCCCGGCCTCGCCCGCATCGTGTCCGCGAAGTAGAGGACCGCCTTCGGGGGCTCGACCGGGTCGAGGAGGCCCAGCGCCATCGAGACGCGGCTCAGGGACCGCTCCGCCTGCCACGCCTCCTCGGCCTGGTACTCCCTCGCGCGGGCGACGGCCGCGTGCACCCCGCCGTGGGGGTCGTCGAGGAGCGCGAGGACGTCGGCGACGCGCCTCTCCTCCATCTGCGCGTACGGGTCCCACTGGTGCTGCGACTTCTCGAGGCGGTCGAGCGCCGCGAGAAGGTTCCCCGGGTCCTCCGTAGGACCCGAGAACGTCTCGATGGTCTCTGCGCTGCTGACGATCATCGCGCGACCCGAGCCCGGCACGAGCCGGCGCACGAGATCCCGGGCGGTTTCGATCGCCCGCTGCCGGCCCGCCATCGTCAGGTGGGGCTGATCGAAGAAGAAGAGGAAGGTCGCGGCGCGGGCCGCCTCCGCCGGCCGCGGGTCCGCCTCTCGGGGAGAACGGCAGAGCCGGTCGAGAGTGAGGCCGTCGATCCTGTGTCCCAGGACCGAGACCAGGAAGTCGCCCGCCGTCAGGGACTCGACCACCTGCGCGTCCCCGCTCACCGTCACGTCGATCTGCGCGAGGCGGATCTCCGCCCGCTCCTGGAAGCCGATGTCGGCGGGCGCCGCGGCGGCCTCCGGCTTCTCGGTCGGGGGCGCCGAGAAGGCCGCGCCCCCGCAGGAAAGGGCCGCGATCGTCGCGGCGGCCGCGATCCGCGCCGCGCGTCTCATGTCCGCCTGTGCACGTGCGTCGCCGACGCCTGGTCGGCCGGGAGGACGACGACCTCGGCGATCTGGACGTGGGCGGGGCGGGACGCGATCCAGACCACGACCTCCGCGACGTCGTCGGCCGCGAGCGGCGTCATCCCCCGGTACACGGAGTCGGCCCTCTCGCGATCGCCGTGGAAGCGGACCTCGCTGAACTCGGTGCGGACCATTCCGGGGTCGACGGTCGCCACGCGGACGCCGGTTCCCAGGAGGTCGATCCGCAGGCCGTCCGTGATCGCCTTCACGGCCGCCTTGGTCCCGCAGTAGACGTTGCCTCCCGGGTAGGCCTGCCGTCCGGCGATCGATCCGACGTGGACGACCGTCCCGCGCCGGCGGGCGGCCATCCCGGGAACCACGACGCGATCCACGTGGAGGAGCCCCTTGACGTTGGTGTCGATCATCTCGTTCCAGTCGTCGAGGCTTCCCTCGTGGAGGGAGGCGAGGCCCCGGGACAGGCCGGCGTTGTTGACGAGGACGTCGATCTCCTCCCACTCCGCCGGCAGATCGCCGAGCGCCGCCCGCACCGCGTCGTAGTCGCGCGTGTCGAGGCGTACGGCGCGGACGTCGCGGGCGCCGAGGCCGGAGAGGCGCGGGGCCTCCGCGCGGATCCGCTCGACGCGGCGGGCCGCGAGCAGGAGCCTGGCGCCTTCCCGCGCGAAGGCTCGGGCGCAGGCCGCGCCGATGCCGCTGCTCGCCCCCGTCACGAGCACCACACGATCGTCGAACGCCGCCATGATCCTCTCTCCCCGGCCCCAGGACCGGCGGACGCAGTATAGGCCGTCGCGGCTTCCCCGGCCCGCGCGTTTGTCGCCGGGGGCGCCTCGGCGTATAAGGAAGCAGGGGGAGAGCGCCATGGGCGTCGGGACGTGGAGGGGCGTCGCGCTCGCCGCGCTCGTCGGCTGGCCGGTCGCGACGATGTCTGCGGCGGGCCCGGTCGAGGGGACCTTCCTGCTCGTCGAGCAACGGTACGGGAACGGGGACTGGAACCTCGCCTCGAGGGACGAGCCGCTTCGCATCGAGTTCCGTCGCGAGGGCGGGGTCGTCGCCGGCCGGGTCTGGGCGGGGGGCGACTCCTCGGCCGCGTCGAGGTGGCCCGCGTTCGCGAACGATGCCGGCCTCCTTCCCGTCGAGGACGTCTCGGTGAAGGAGGACGCCTCGACGGGGGAGGTGATCGCTCGCTACCGCGTGCGGCCGTCCCCCACCGACGATCTCGTCCTAGAGATCTCCGAGTCGTACCGGCTCGTCGAGTCCGGCCAAGCCCTCGTCGGGGAGATGACGGTGCGCTTCTTCGTGGAAGGGGCGGACCGGGGGGGGTTCGCGCTCCACCGCCGCTTCGAGAGGGAGCGGTGAGGGGCCGGGCGGCGGCGCTCGCCCTGGCCTTGCTCGCGACGGGGCTCCCGGTCGCCGCGCAGACGGTTTCGGGGTGCGCCTTCGAGGACCGGAACGGGAACGGGGTCCGCGAGGCGGACGAGCCCTCCGTGCCGGGGGTCCCGGTGGAGCTGTTCGGAACGCGCGACGCGTCGGGGGCCTACGACCAAACGATCGCAACCGGGGCCGACGGTGCGTTCTCTTTCTCGCCGGGGAACGGCTGCTACCTGCTGCTCCCGGGCGACCCCCCGGGGTGGAGGTTCTCCGGGGCCCGCTCCGACTCGTTCCCGGAGGGGACCGCGGGCTACTCGTTCCCGGTCGGCCGGCCGCGGTTCGCCAAGCTGGACGGGGGGATCGCGAGCCTCAAGGCGGGGCTCCTCCGGTTCTCGTCGATGGGGGATTCGATCGCCTGGAACTGGAACTCGTGCTTCTACACGTCGTCCTTCTGGTACAGCAAGCAGATCCAGGCGCGGCTCCAGTGCGTCGCTCCGGCGGCCTCGGTAACCCTCGACCAGGCGGCCGTCAAGGGGGAACACACCGACGACCTCCTCGTGGACGACGCCGACGACCTCAACAACGTGTTCCGCGTCGTCGAGGCGCAGCCTCGGTACGTCGCGATCTCGATGATCGGGAACGACCTCCTGGGGGTGGACCCGTCGGGCACCCCGACACAGGACCAGATCAATCGCGCCGTTGCCGAGGTGCTCGATTCCCGCCAGAATCTCCAGGAGGCGATCTCCGCGCTGGTGTCGGAGATCCCGGGCGCCGACGTCGCGCTCAACTCTCTCTACGACAACCTCGCGTACGACTGCTACTCGGGGAGCTCCTCGACGTTCCACCGGCAGTGGCTCCCGATCGTGGACCGCATCCTGCGGGATCTCGCGTGGGGCCAGGCGCGCCGGGTCTCGATCAACGAGGTCGCCGCGGAGTTCGCGCACGAGGACCAGGCGGGCTCCTGCTTCGGCTTCGACGGGATGATCTGCCGGGACCTCTTCCAGACCGACAACATCCACCCGAACAACAACGGCTACACGATCCTCCGGGAGAAGCTCTGGGAGGCCGACGGCGGGGTGAGCCTCGGGAGCAAGGACGCCCTCTCGCGCACCTCGATCGCGGCGGATTTCGGCTTCCTCCGGAGGGTCCGCCGTCTCCTGCCGACGGCGTGGGAGACGTCGGGGGGCGCCGCCGTGACGGACCCCGAGGCGGCCCTCGACGACGGCGACGGCGGCGCGGCGACGGCGATCGCCCTCGGCATCGGGACCGAGGAACTCCGCCTGTCCGGCTTCCCCGACTGGTACGACGAGGACCGCATCGTGCGGGCGATCGCGGGGGTCCGCTACCGGACGGCCGGGACCGTGCAGGACGACTTCTACCGGATGGAGGCCTCGGTCACGGGGCAGTTCCGGCCCCCCGCGGGGCACGCGTACACACCGACCGACTGGAACTACTACACCCCGATCGTCGGAGGCGGCGGGCCCGGGCAGCCCCCGGAGAACCCGGACTACTCGCAGGCGAGGGTCCTCGCGCGCCCGAACGTCGCGACCTATCGCGAGGTGTCGGCCACGCTGACCAAGAACCCGACGCTCCCGTCGGGGGCGTCCGACTACGAGTGGCCGCCGGTCCACCAGGACGATCTGTCCTCGGCGGCCGTCCGGGTCGTCTCGGCCCCGGTCGCAGGCACCGCGGGGAACGACCTCTACCGCGTCGAGCTGGACGCCGCCTGGATCGATCTCTACGGCTGGGAGGCGCCCAGGCCTCCCGAGGCGGCGGATCTCCGGATCGAGCGGCTGCCGGACGGGACGATCGAGGCCTCGTTCGAGGCGCTCCCGGGCGCCGCCCGCTACAACCTTTACGTCGGCAGCCTCTCGACGCTGCTCGCCGGGCAGTACGACCACGGCTCGGCCGCGCCCGCCGGGCCGTTCTGCGCGGCGCCTGTCGTGGATGCAGGGGACGGACGGCTGAAGATCGCGCTGGCCCCCGCGGCACAGCCTTCCGCCGACAGCTACTGGCTGGTGACCGGCCACGTGGACGACGTCGAGTCGCCGGCCGGCGCCCGTTCGGACGGCACGGAGATCGACCGGTCCCAGTCCGTGTGCCGCTGAGCGGCGGCGCTCCTTACCGGAGAGCGGCTACCTCGCCGGGACCGCGGCCGCCAGGGCCCGGTCGAGGTCGTCCCGGATGTCCTCCCACGCCTCGCATCCGACCGCGAGGCGCACGAGGTCGTCCCGGATCCCCGCGGCCTCGCGCTCGGCGCGCGGCACCGAGGCGTGGGTCATCGAGGCCGGGTGCTCGATGAGGGTCTCGACGCCGCCGAGGGAGACGGCGAGGGTCGCGAGGCGCACGGAGTCGATCATCCGCCTCGCGGCCTCGAGCCCGCCCCGCACGCCGAAGGAGATCATCGAGCCGGGACCGGCCATCTGGCGCCGCATCAGGTCGTGTTGCGGGTGGGACGGGAGGCCGGGATAGGACACCCAGGCGACGGCGGGATGCACCTCGAGCCAGGGGGCGAGGCGCGAGGCGCTCTCCTGCGCCTGGCGCACGCGCAGCGCGAGCGTCCGGATGCCGCGGAGCACGAGCCACGCCTGGTGCGGATCCATCGTGCCGCCGAGGCTCCGGAGCATCGAGCCGATCTCCGCGTGGAGCCCGGCGTCCGCGGCGACGATCATGCCGGCGACCACGTCGCTGTGACCGTTCAGGTACTTGGTCATGCTGTGGATCACGACGTCGGCGCCGAAGCGGATCGGGTTCTGGAGGACCGGCGACGAGAACGTGTTGTCGACGACGAGGAGGGTTCCCTTCTCTCTCGCCAGCTTCCCGCACGCATCGAGGTCGGTGATCTTGATCGTCGGGTTGGCCGGCGTCTCGACGAAGAGCATCCGCGTCGTCTGCCGCATCGCCCGCCGCACCGCCTCCAGATCCTCGGTGGGCACCCAGGAGGACTCGATCCCGAACTTGGAGAGCTGCTTCTCGAGCAGCAGCCGGGACGGTCCGTACACCGCGTCCGTGCCGACGACATGGTCTCCGGGACGGAGGAGCGCCAGGAACGTCGTCGAGACGGCGGCCATCCCGGACGCGGTGCCGAGAGCCGCGTGGCCCCCCTCGAGCTCGGCGACGCACTGCTCGAGCGCGCGGATCGTCGGGTTGCCGAGCCGCGTGTAGATGTAGCCGGGGTCGGTGCCGGCGAACCTCGCGGCCCCCTCGTCCGCGCTGCGGAACGAGAACGTGGACGTCTGGTAGATCGGGACCGAGACGCCGCCGTGGTTCGGGTCGGGTGCCGGCCCGGCGTGGACCGCCATCGTCTCGGGACGGGACGAGCGCTTTGCCGCCATGGTTCCGGGCCCTCCTGGCTTCGGACGTGAAACGGGGTCAGACGTTACCTGCGTTACTTTTCGACTACTAACCCGTTCGTTTCGAGCCGGTTGCGAAGACTGCCATGGGGACACTCTTCCGCGAGGAATCCGCAACCGATTCGGAAGACTGGACTTACCTCCACCGTCCGCAGCGGAGTGGTAACGCCGGAAACGTCTGACCCCGTCCGATCAGAAAGCAGTCGAGAGGCCGAAGCTCACGCGGGTCGCGTCGGCTTGGAGGTCCCGCCCGGCCTCGACGATCCCTCGCAGGTTCCTGGCGAAGAGGTACTGGAACGTCACGAAGGCCGACTCGCCGGTCGGATCCTCGAACGCCTCGCCCGCGTCACCGTAATCGGAGGAGATCCTGTTGTACAGCGCGCTCAGGATGTACCGGCCGTTCTGCCCCGCCGGGAAGAAGTGGAGCTCGGCGAAGCCGCCGCGCGTCTTGTACGAGGACCCGTCGTACCCGGAGAAGTCCGGGTCGTCGTCCCGGCGCTCGAGGTACTCGAGCGAGAAGGCCCATCGCTCGCCGAGGTCGAGCACGAGATCCGGGCCGAGCCACGTCGTCCGGTTCGTGGCGCCTGTTCCCTCCGCCTCCGGCGCGCGCTCCCGCCCCCAGTACCCGAACACGCCGACCCTCGCGGGGCCGAACGTCCGGACGACCCGCAGGGCGACGTTCTTGTAGTCGTCGCGGTCGAACTGCTCGTCGCTGGCGGCCTCGATCCCGTTCCCATTGACGACCTGCACGATCGCGTCCACCTTCGCCGGGGCGCGCCAGGCGAGGATGATCCCCCGGTCGTAGGTGAGGTCCACGCGGGTCCTGCCGACGTGCGTCTTGAACACGTCGTAATCCGCCCGCTCGATCCTGGACTCGCGCTTGAACATCGGGTCGCACACCTGGAACTGCCCGGCCGAGAAGTCGACCGGCGCGCCGAAGATCGAGCGGAACTGCAACCAGGCGTCCTCGAGCCCGACGACGTCCCCTTCCTCGACCAGGAAGTAGAGGTAGTACGACGCGCTCTTCGAGATCGGACCGCCGGAGAGGATCTTGAACGCCCAGGGCCACTCGACGTCGCTCTCGGCGATCCTGTCCTGCTTCCAGGAGGCGTAACCGTCCAAGCGCACGGCCAGCGGGAGGTCCCGCGGCAGCTGCAGCAGGGGATCCCCGACGTCGTACGTGGCGCGCGAGGGCTCTTGGGACGGGTCCTCCATGCGGAACCCCCGCGCGGCGAACTCCTCGCCGTAGGGCTTCAGGCGCGGGAACGGCGCGTGGCAGGTCGAGCAGGAGAGCTGGTGCTTCCTCGCGAACGCGGGGATCGCCTCGGCGCGGCTCCAGGCGCAGACCGCGGCGGCCGCCGTCAGGGCGAGCACGAGTGCAGGGTGGCGTCTCATGGGGCCTCCGGTCAGTCGAGCGACGTGAACGTCGTCGAATGCGAGTTGACGAGAATCGGCTCCGACTCCTCCCGCGGGACCTTCAGGTACTCGGCGACCGAGGAGACGAGCCGCGAGTACCAGACGGTGGCCGTCACCACCACGGGCCCCGGGGGCAGGTCCTGGGGGAGCTTCCACGTGAACGTCTCCGCGACCGCGGCGAGCGGCGCGAGCCGGTAGTCGGTCGCGAAGCCGGCCGTGTTCCACTGGGCGACCGTCATGCGCCCCTTCTCGTCGAGGTAGGGGAGGCGGAAGATCCGGTCGCCGTCCGGCACCTCGCCGTCGCGCGGCAGCCCTCGGAAGTCCGCGAGGCCGCGGATCTCCCCGATGTCCTGGTAGGCCAGCGCGCGGCCGTCCGCGATCGTGTATTCCTCCCCCGGGAACCCCTTCCGGTCGACCGGGAGGCGATACGTCTTCCCCCTGGCGTCCTTCGCCTCCACGTCGAGCCAGACGACGCGCTCCTCGGCCGACCCCGAAGGGATCTTGTGCCCCGCCTTCGCGTTGACGACGACCGCCGTCAGCCGGATCGTGTCGCCCGGCGCCGCCTCGCGGGCCTCCGGGTGGATCCGGACCTCGACCGAGCCCCGCACCTTGCCCGTGTCGTGCGCCCCGTGGAAGAGGTGCTGCCGCACGTCCGGGTGCGTCTCGCCCATCGTCGCGGAGCGGCCGGCGGCCGGCGGCATGTGGCACTCCTGGCAGACGATCCCGGCCTTCCCATGGGGGCCCTCCTTCCATTCGAGGTGCGTGGACTTCACCCAGAGGCCCCACGGGTCCTTCTCGTTGTGGCAGGTGCCGCAGAACTCCGCCTTCTTCAGGAAATCGTTCCGGCTCGTCTCGTGGTGGGGGCTGACGGCGGCGTCCCGCGGCCCCTGCTTCACCCCTCCCGGAGACGAGATCCAGTTGAAGTTGAACGGCGTGTCCCCCTCGAAGCCGCGGATCGTGTGGCAGACGTCGCACGACACCGACTCGTTCGCGCGGGTGTTCTCCTTGACCGGCTTGGGGGGGATGTCCCCGGCGAGGAAGGCGAGGGGGGCGTGGCAGCCGTTGCAGCCGGCCTTGACGCCGGAGACCTTCTCGACCTTCTCCGCGTGCGGGAGGGCGAGCTCGAAGTACTCGATCTCGTCCCAGTGGTGCGTGAACGCCTGCGACATCATCGCCTGCTCGTGCTGGCGCGCGATGTCCACGTGGCAGGTCGCGCAGACCGCCGGTTTCTCGAACTTGTCGTACGGCTGCGTCCCGAGGGCCGCGTCGCCCGCCTTCGGAGGATCGACGGCGAGTGCGGTTGAGAAGGCGACAAGCGCCAACACGATCGAAAGCATGTTGCGTGACATCGATTGCCCTCCGCGAAGGTGCTCGCTTGAGGGCGATCGTATCATGGGAAGGGCGCGGAGAGACGCGCGGGGAGGGCGCAATGGGTCGGGAACGCGGATGCTGCGGATCGGGAGCCGGGGAGCCGGGCCGACTGCCGGCGGACTCGGAGAAGATCGTGGAGAAGGTTCGGGAGCGGTACGGACGGATCGCCGACGGCGGGGCGTGCGGGTGCGGCCCGGCCGGCGAGCTCGCGACGGCGCTCGCCATCGGCTACGCGAAGGGGGATCTCGCGGATCTCCCCGCGGGGGCGAATCTCGGTCTGGGATGCGGAGCCCCGGTCGAGGCCCTCGATCCGCGGCCGGGGGAGACGGTGCTCGATCTCGGATCGGGCGCCGGAATGGACGCGCTGCTCGCGGCGCGCGGCGTCGGCCCCGCTGGGCGGGTGATCGGCGTGGACATGACTCCCTCGATGATCGAGAAGGCCCGGGCCCACGCCGCCGCCGCCGGCCTTCCCCACGTCGAGTTCCGCGAGGGACGGCTCGAGCGGCTGCCCGTCGAGAGCGCCTCGGTGGACGCGGTGACGAGCAACTGCGTCATCAACCTGGTTCCCGCCAAGGCGGCCGTGTTCCGGGAGATCGCGCGCGTCCTCAAGCCCGGCGGGAGGCTCGTGATTTCCGACATCGTGCTCGACGGCAGGCTGCCCGAGGCCGTGGGGCGGGACCTGCTCGCCTACGTCGGCTGCGTCGCCGGGGCGATGGAGCGCGACGAGTACTTCCGAGGGGTCCGGGATGCCGGCCTCGGCGAGATCCGGATCCTCCGGGACGTCGACTTCCTCGCCACGGGCGCCTGCGTGCTTCCGGACGATCTCCTCGCGTCCCTCGCCCGCGAGGGGGTGACGCCTCGCGATTTCGAGGGGAAGGTGCGCTCGGTGACGTTTCGGGCGGTCAAGCCGGCGTAAGGGGGCGGCGGGCGGGCGAGAGCGCCTTCCGCTCCTACTTCAACCCCCTCGCCGTCGCGTCGCGGGAAGGACGATCCGTCCCCCGTGACCGTGGGCGACGTCGTTGAGGCCCAGGAACTTTCCGGGGCGCCAGCGGACCAGCGCACCCCGGCCTTCCCCGGGCATCCCCACGGCCTCGACCTCGTCCGTCCGGAGCGCCGCGAACGCCACGAGGAAGTGGTCGCGGGCCTCCTGGGTGTGGAAGCGGGCCGCGGTCCACGGTCCGAACTCGGCCGACGAAGCGGGGACGGTTTCCTTCTTCACGAGCGGGATCTCCGATGAACGATACCACGTCCCCAGCCGGGCGGGGCCCGGCCCCTCGGGGCGGGACTTTGACGGCCGCCGAGTTCTCCTGTATCCTCAATCCAGGTTCTGGTCGGCATCCTCTCGTACAGAAACGAAAGAATGACGTGCCGAAGCCGGTGGACGTGCCGAGGCGCGTATCCACGACCCGACGGATCGGGTCTGCGGCCGGAACCCGAGAACGGCGCCGAGCGAGGCGCGGCAGGAGTTCGAGACATGGGAACCAGACTGTACGTCGGCAACCTCCCCTTCGACGCGGATCAGGAGCAGATCCGCGAGCTCTTCTCCCGGGACGGCCGGTCCGTCACCGAGGTCAAGCTCGTCACCGATCGCGACACCGGTCGGCCCCGAGGCTTCGGCTTCGTGGAGATGGGCAGTGCCCAGGACGCCGACGGAGCCATCCGCGAGCTGAACGGTCGCGATTTCGGCGGTCGCCCGCTGACCGTCAACGAGGCGAAGGAGCGGTCGGGCGGCGGCGGCGGCGGATTCGGCGGCGGACGCGGTCGCAGCCGCTACTGATCCGTCCGGATCTCGAGAGGGGTTCGTTCGAGGGGCGCCGCGGGAGCGGCGCCCCTTTTCTTCTCCCGCCTACATTTGCGCGCGGATCGTCCCCCCGTCCACGGGGAAGTACGCGCCGGTCACCGCCGCGGCCTGCACGGAGCAGAGCCAGGCGACCGCGGCGGCGACCTCGTCCGGCTCGACGAGGCGGCCGATCGGGAGGTCTTCCCCGAGGGAGCGCGCGATCTCTTCGTCCTCGGCTCCCGGGCTCCGGAAGCGGCCGAGCTGCAGGATGCGCCCCGTTCGCGAGGGGCCGGGCCCCACGACGTTGACCGTGATCCCGAAGGGGGCGAGCTCCGCGGCGAGCCCCTTGACGAGCGCGGCCGCCGCGGGCCTGAGGGCGTTCGACAGCAGGAGGGAAGCGACCGGCTGGCGCACGCTGACGCTCTGGATGGAGACGATCCGCCCCCAGCAAGCCTCCCGCATCGCGGGAAGGACGGCCGAGGCGAGATGGTGCAGAGGGCCCACGACCTGGCCGAACGCCTGCGCCCAGTCCTCCCAGGCGAGGTCGCAGAACGAGCCGGGTCTCGGCCCCCCGCAGTTCGCCACGAGGATCTCGACCGGGCCGAGGCGCTTCGCGACCTCCTCGACCAGCCGCGCAGAGGCGGCGCGGTCCGTGACGTCCGCGGGGAGCGCGAGGATCTCGGCCCCGGTCGCCGCGCAGATCTCCTCGGCCGCGGCGCGCAGCCTCTCCGGCCTCCGGGCGGCGATCGCGATCTGCGCCCCTTCCCCCGCCAGCGCCCGGGCGGAGGCGAGGCCCAGCCCCTCGCTCGCGCCCGTGACGAGCGCGACCTTGCCGCGGATCCCGAGGTCCAACCCTACTCCGACAGCAGCAGCTTCGCGATCGTCTGGAGCTGCATGAACGACGTCCCCTCGTAGATCTTCCCGATCTTGGCGTCGCGGTAGTACTTCTCCGCGGGGTAGTCGACCGTGTACCCGTAGCCGCCGAACACCTCTAGGGCGGACGCCGCGACCTTCTCCGCCGCCTCGCTCGCGAACAGCTTGGCGATCGCCGCCTCCCTGACGAACGGCTGCCCTCCCTCCTTGAGGCGGGCCGCGTTGTAGACGAGGAGGCGCGCCGCCTCGAGCCGGGTCGCGCAGTCGGCGAGCAGGAACTGGATCCCCTGGAACTCGGCGATCTTCTTGCCGAACTGCTCGCGCTCGAGGGCGTACCTGCGCGCGGCGTCGAGCGCCCCCTGCGCCACGCCGACCATCTGGGCGCCGATCCCGATCCGGCCCTCGTTGAGCGTCTCGATCGCGATCTTGTACCCCTTGCCGACCTCGCCGATCACCCGGCCGGCGGGAACGAAGCACTGATCGAGGAGGAGCTCGCACGTGCTGGAGGCCCGGATCCCGAGCTTGTGCTCCCGCTTCCCGACCGAGAAGCCGGCGTCGTCGCGCTTCACGAGGAAGGCGGTGATCCCCTTGTATCCCTTGGACGGGTCGATCGTCGCGAACACCAGGAACTGGCTCGCCTCGCCGGCGTTCGTGATCCAGAGCTTCTGCCCGTCGAGCACGAACCCGCCGTCCTTCGGCGTCGCGCGCGTCTTGAGGGCGAACGCGTCGGAGCCCGAGCCCGCCTCCGAGAGGGCGTAGGCGCAGACCGATCCCTCGACGGCGCCCCCGAGGAACTCCTTCTTCTGCGCCTCGGTTCCCCAGCGGAGCAGGGCGTTGATGAACAGCGTGTTCTGGACGTCCACGAGCACGCCGACCGCGGCGTCGACGCGCGAGATCTCCTCCACCGCCAGGATGGACTGGAAGAAGGTGCCCCCGGCTCCCCCGAGCGCATCCGGGATCTCGATCGACATGAGGCCCATCTCGAACAGCTTGGGGATCAGGCTCTCGTCGTACTTCCCCGCCTCGTCCATCGCCGCGACCCGGGGCCGGACCTCGTTCTCGGCGAAGTCCCTCACGGCCTCGCGGAACATGGATTCCTCCTCGCCGAAAACGGTCAGGGCGGGCCGGATCGCATTCTCGCTCGACATGGCGTTCCTCCTTCGACGCTCCCCGCAGGGCGCTCGGACGGTCGATCTCACGGAAGCCCCGTATTCTAACTCCGCGAACGGCCCGGGAGGATCCGGTCAGGTGGTCGCGCCCAGCAGCCGCGTCTCCTCGCCGAAGATCTCGGGCGGGAAGAGGGCGGGGATCAGGTCCCGGAGGAACTGCCTCCTCTTGTAGGCGGTGTGGCTCGCGAAGCTCTCGTCGAGAAGGGTCTTCAGGTACGCCTCGAGCGGGAACACCTGGATCTCGACGGCGAACAGGTAGGGGACGCTCGCCGAGGGGTCCTCGACGAGGATGTCCACGATCGATTTCAGGACCCGGAATCCGCTGGAGGATCGGTGGTCGAGCTTGGCCCGGTCGCGCTCCCCCCGCAGCGTGTCCACGCGGTCCCGGAAGCGAAGGGGGCCCCCGAGCGCCGCGACGAGGCGGTGCTCTAGGGAGTACGCCTGCCTTCGATCGCCGACGATGAACATCGCGCCGAGCACGTCCTGCACCATGCCGGGATCCGGAAGGCCCCTCCGGATCATCTTGCTGACGATGGACCCGCTGCGCCCTCCCAGGCTCGGCCAGCGCGGCTCCTCGGCGAGGAGCAGGAATCCGCCCGGGTCGAGCGTCGGAGGGGCCGGGATCGATTCCTTCTTGAAGCGCGACCGGTAGTGGTAGACGTCCACCTCGCCTTCCCCCTCGGCGGGCGGGAGGCGGCGCATCTGGAAGCGCCAGCAGCGCGTCGCCCGGTCCCGCGGCACCCCCACCTCGAGGAGGTCGCCGCCCGACGCCGTGCGCTCCAGCCGGCAGCAGATCTCGACGTCTCCCCCGGCGTCCGCCTCCCTCCAGAGCGCCGCCGAGAGGAGCGACTCGAACCGCTGCTGGTGGCGCGGGCCGTCGCGGATCGAGCGGCAGTGCTCGACGTCGAAGAAGATCTTCGACAGGAAGAGCTTTCGCTGGGCCTCGTAGCGGATCCTCGGGCTCGGGCCCTCGAAGACGGCGCGGAAGAGCGAGAGCATGTCGTTGAGGCGCCGCGTCCTCGCCTGCGGCTCGAGATGCCGCGCGAGCACCTCCGGGACGAGCCGCAGGAGGTCGTCGAGGTAGAGGTCCGCCTCCCGGAAGAAGGGGGCCACGTCCTCCTCCGAGGGGGCGTCGCCTCCCGCCGGCCGGGCGTACGCCGCGAGCATGCGGGACCAGGTCTCCGGCTCCCGGATCGCCTTCCGGTAGGTCGCGATCCAGAGGCGCGCGAGGGCCGGATCCCGGCTCGGCAGCCGGGGGTCGAGGAGGGGATGGGGCCCCCGTTCGGCCGAGACACCCGGGGAAGGCGAGAAGGAGTCCGTCACGGCGCGCTCTCCTGCTCCTCGCGCCCTGGAGACGCGGTCGGACGTTCCGGGCGGCGACAGTACGCCGGGCGGGGTCCCGCGTCAACGTGCCGGGCGGCCGACGGCGCCTGGACGCGCGCCGTGCTAGGCTTCGGCCCTTCGCGGGGGATTCGGGCCGGGGACTCCGGCCCCGGAGGAACGGACGACATGGCCACCGTGACGCTCAAGGGGAATCCGATCCACACGAACGGGGAGCTCCCCGCCGTCGGGAGCCGGGCGCCGGACTTCCGGCTGGTCGGGAAGGACCTCGCCGACCGCTCGCTCTCCGCGTGGGCAGGCAAGAAGAAGGTCCTGAACATCGTGCCGAGCCTCGACACGCCGGTGTGCGCCGCCTCCGCGAGGAAGTTCAACGAGAAGGTGTCGGGGCGCGGCGACTCCGTCGTGCTGATCGTCTCCGCGGACCTGCCGTTCGCCGCGAGCCGGTTCTGCGAGGCGGAAGGGCTCGACAGCGTCGTGCCGCTCTCGATGATGCGGTCGAAGGACTTCGCGAGGGACTACGGCGTCCTCCTGGCGGACGGCCCGCTGGCCGGCCTCGCCGCGCGGGCGGTCGTCGTCCTCGACGCGTCGGACCGGGTCGTCCACCGCCAGCTCGTCCCGGAGATCACGCAGGAGCCGGATTACGACGCCGCGCTCGCCGCGCTCTGACGCCGGGCGGCTTCCGGTCAGCCGCCTCCGCGGGCGGGGGGGCGCTCCGGCAGGTGCACGGTGAGCTGGGGGAACGGGATCGAGATCCCCGCCTCGTCGAAGGCCCTCTTCACCCGGCGCCTCATCTCGCGGGCGACGGCGAAGCGGTCGAGGGGCTTCGTGTCCACGAGGATCCGGACGACGACCGAGGAATCGCCGAGCCGCTCGATGCCGGGAACCTGGAACGCTCCCGCGAGCCTCGGCGCCCACTCCGGATCGCTCTCCATCCCGGCGCCGACCTCGCGCAGCACCGCGAGCACCCGGTCGGTGTCCTCCTCGTAGGGGACGCCGACGTCGACGACCGCGCGCGACCACCCGTGGGTCAGGTTCGTGACCACGGCGATCGTCCCGTTCGGAACGACGTGGATGCGGCCCTCGACGTCCCGCAGCACGGTCGTGCGCAGGTTGATCGCCTCGACCGCTCCCGCCACGCCCACGGTCTCGATCACGTCGCCGACGCGGAACTGGTTCTCCAGCAGGATGAAGAAGCCCGCGATCACGTCCTTCACGAGCGCCTGCGCCCCGAATCCCACCGCGAGGCCTGCGATCCCGGCGCCCGCGAGGATCGGACCGAGCGAAACCCCGAGCTCGCTCAGGATCAGCATCGCCGCGGTCCCCCAGAGGAAGATTCCGGAGACCTGGCGCAGGATGCGCCCCAGCGTGGCGGCCCGGCGCTCGGCCTCGTTCTGCGTCGCGGGGTCGCCGTCGTCCGCGAGCCGCTCGAGGCGCCGGATCAGCCTCCGCACCAGCTTCGAAAGGAGCCACGCGACCAGCGGGATCAGGACGATCCGGACGGCGTTCGGGACGTGGGCTTCCGCCCAGCCCAGGAGGTGTGGTCCGATGTCGCTCACGGCCCGAGGTTAGCACGCGCTTCCCGGAGGACCTATGATTCCTCCCGGGGGGAGATCCGAATCGTGAGGATCGGGGCGCTTCCTGCATCGGTTCTCGGCGTCGCCGTCCTCGCCCTCGCCGCCCCGGCGCTGGCCGGGGCGGAGCTCGTCCTCCTGGACGGGCAGGTCCTCTCCGGCGTCTCCGTCGAGCGAAAGGGGGACGCGTACCAGCTCGCCGGCGAGGACGGGACGGTGATGGCCATCCCGGCGGCGCTCGTGAAGGAGATGCGGCTGACCGGAGGCGACGCGCCGCCTCCGACCGGCCTCACGTTCTCGGGGTCGGAGACGCTCGCCGGGCTCGAGGTCCCGGCGCCCGGGAGGAGGGAGATGCTGGCGGCGTTCGGGAGGCCGCCGGCGCTCTTCCGGCCTCCGAGCGGCGCGGAGCGCTGGACCCCGAGGGACGGCTTCGAGGGGAAGGACGCGACGCGGTTCCGCCCCACCCGATGGGCGGAGCCGGTGCTCGACCCGGTCTGGTGGCCGGCCTCGGGCTTCCGGTCCGAGGGCGGCGCCGGCCTCCGCCCGGTGCGGTGGCGGCCCGCCGTCGTGGATACGACCTGGAAGCCGCGGGACGGCTTCGGCCCGACCGGGTGGTTCTCTTCCCCCGCGGCGCCTCCGCCCTCGGCCGAGTAGCCGCGTGTGGGCTACAATCCCCCGCTCCGAGGAGCGGGCCCCCGTGCAGCACGTCGTCGAAGCCTCCCAGGTCGTGAAGACCTTCGTCAAGAAGCGGCCGGTGAACGAGCTCGTCCGCCACCCCTTCCGGCGCGCCGAGCGGGTCCGGGCGCTCCGGGGGGTCGATCTCCGCGTCCGGGCGGGCGAGATCTTCGGCCTCCTCGGTCCAAACGGGGCGGGGAAGACGACGCTCCTGAAGATCCTCTCGTGCCTCGTCCTGCCGGACTCCGGGCGGGCGGTCATCGGGGGAGAGGACACCGTGCACGAGGGGAGGGTGAAGCCCAAGATCGGGCTGGTGCACTCCGACGAGCGGTCGTTCTACTGGCGTCTCTCGGGGCGGGAGAACCTGCGGTTCTTCTCGCACCTCTACGACGTGCCGCGCCGGAAGATGGGGGCCCGCATCGACGAGCTGCTGCGGCGCGTGGGGATGCTCGAGGACGCGGACCGGCGATTCGCCGATTACTCCTCCGGGATGAAGCAGCGTCTCGCGGTCGCGAGGGCGCTTCTCCACGACCCGCCGATCCTGCTGATGGACGAGCCGACGCGGAGCCTCGATCCCGCGTCCGCGATGTCGCTCCGGTCGTTCGTCCGCGAGGAGCTGAACGGGCGCGACGGGAAGACGGTCCTCCTGGCCACCCACAACCTGCACGAGGCGGAGACGCTGTGCGACCGGGTGGCGATCCTCGTCCGCGGGAAGATCCGCCGGATCGGGACCGTGGACGAGGTGCGCCGATGGGACGTGGACGAGCGGCGGTTCCGCCTGGAGGTCGACCGGTGGCCTCCCGGCTTCCGCGGCCCCTGCCGGGTTCTCTCGGAGGAGGAGGGGGAAGGCCTGCGGCGCGTGACGATCGCTCTCGACCGGGACGGAAGGCTCGACGGCGTGCTGCGGGCGCTCCTCGACTCCGGATCGGCGGTCCACGCCTGCGACCGGATCGAGCCCGACCTCGAGGAGGCCTTCTCCCGGATCCTCGAGGAGGAGACGGAGGCGGAGGCGACGCCGTGATCCGGAGCCTGCGGAAGATCCTCGCCTTCCTGCAGAGGGACTTCCTGTCGGAGGTCTCCTACCGGCTGGCGTTCTTCCTGCAGGTCGCGGGGATGCTCCTCTCGGTCGCCGCGTTCTACTTCATCACGAAGATGATGAACCCGAAGACGGAGGGGCTCGACGGCATCGAGCCGTTCCCGTGGGTCCTCCTCGGGCTCTCGTTCCAGTACTACTTCTCGACCGCGCTCTACGCCTTCTCGGCCAAGATCCGCGGGGAGCAGATGCTCGGGACGCTCGAGGCGATGCTGGTCTCGCCGACGCCCACCTCGATCGTGATCTTCTCCGAGGCGACGTGGGACTTCGCGTTCGGGGCGATCCGGGTGGCGATCTACCTGCTGTTCGCGACGCTGGTCTTCGGCGTGAAGCTCTACGCGACGAGCCTCGGGACGCTCGCGCTCGGCGTGGTCCTGACGCTCCTCTCCTCGGCGGGGCTCGGCATCCTCTCGGCCTCGTTCATCCTGTATTTCAAGAGGGGGGACCCGGTCAACTTCTTCCTGAGCGCCGTCACGACGTTCTTCGGCAACGTGTTCTTCCCGTCCGCGCTGCTTCCCGCCCCGATCCGGTGGGTGTCGAACTTCCTGCCGATCAAGTGGTCCCTCGACGTGGTCCGGGGCTCGCTCCTGCAGGGGAAGACGCTCCGCGACCTCCGCGGCGAGATCCTGAATCTCGCGGTCCTGACGCTGGTCCTGCTGCCGCTCGGGCTGTTCTTCTCGCGGATCGCGATCCGGAAGGCGAAGAGGGAAGGCTCGCTCGTGCAGTACTGAAACGGGGCCGGAGCCCGCGGCGGGCGGCGCCGCCCGCGGAGGCCCCGGCCCCGCTCCCCTACATCTTGGTCTCCGCGACCGTCTTCGTGACGCCGGCGACCGTCTTCGCGAGCATCGCCTTCTCGTCGTCGGTCAGCTTGATCTCCAGGATCTTCTCGACGCCCCTCGCGCCGATCACGCACGGGACGCCGATGAAGAGGTTCCTCACCCCGTACTCGCCCTCGCACAGGGCGGCGCAGGGGATGACCCGCTTCTTGTCCTTCAGATACGCCTCCGCCATCGTGATGGCGCTCCAGGCGGGGCTGAAGAACGCGGATCCCTTGCCGAACAGCTTGACGATCTCGGTCCCAGCCTCCCTCGTGCGGGTGGCGAGCTTCTCGATCGTCTCCTTCGACACGATGTCCGCGAGCGGGACGCCGCCGACGGTCGTGAGGCGGGGTAGCGGCACCATGTCCGGCCCGTGGCCGCCGAGCACGGTTCCCGCGACGTCCACCACCGAGACGCCCAGCTCCATCGCGATGAAGGCCCTCCAGCGCGCCGTGTCGAGGGCGCCCGCCATCCCGGCGACGCGGCTCTTGGGGAAGCCGGTCACCTTCTGGAAGACGTAGACCATCGCGTCGAGCGGGTTCGTGACGATGATGCAGAACGCGTTCGGTGCGTTCGCCTTCACGCCGTTGGCCACGTCGGTGATGATCTTGATGTTGACGGCGAGGAGGTCCTCCCTCGTCATCCCGGCCTCGCGGGGCTTACCCGCCGTGACGATGACGACGTCGGCGCCCGCGATGTCCTTGTAGTCGCTGGTGCCGGTGATGCTCGCGTCGTAGTTCCCGTGCGGCGCCATCTCCATCAGGTCGAGCGCCTTCCCCTTTACGGGGTTCTCGAGCGGGGGGATGTCCAGGAGGACGACGTCTCCGAGCTCCCTCTGCGCCGCCAGCATGGCCAGGATCTGGCCGATCTGGCCTCCACCGATCAGGGCGATCTTCTTCCGCATGCTCGTCTCCTCTCTCCCGAAGGGACCCTCTACCTCTTCGATTCCTTTCCCCCGCGATACGCCTCCCACCGCGCGAGAAGCCGGGGGTCGCTCATCGTCTGCATCACGTACTCCGCGTAGTCGCGTCCCGAGGCGCCGTCGGTCCGCCCGGTCACGACGAGCTTCCGCTCGTACTGGCCGCACACGTCGAGGGCCGCCTCGAGCAGTCGCTGCTTGTCGGGACGGCCGATGTGCCCGACGAGCATCGCGGCCGCCCGGATCATGCTCGCGGGGTCGGCGTGCCCCGCCCTCCCTTCGGTCACCATGCGCGGGGCGCTCCCGTGGATCGCCTCGAACATCGCGTACTGCTTGCCGATGTTCGCGGAGCCGGCGGTCCCGACGCCGCCCTGGAACTCCGCGGCCTCGTCCGTGAGGATGTCCCCGTAGAGGTTGGGGAGGCACAGCACCTGGAAGTCCCTGCGCCTCTTCTCGTCCACGAGCTTCGCCGTCATGATGTCGATGTACCAGTCGTCGGCCTGGATCCCCGGATAGTCCTTCGCGATGCGGTAGAAGTTCTCGAGGAACCGGCCGTCCGTCGTCTTGACGACGTTCGCCTTCGTCACGCACGTGACCCTGGTGCGTCCCTGCTTCTTCGCGTGCTCGAAGGCCAGGCGGGCGATCCGGTCCGCTCCGGGGGCGCTGATCAGGCGGAAGTCGATCGCGATGTCCGCGTCCACCTCGATCCCGCGCGAGCCGAGCGCGTAGACGTCCTCCGTGTTCTCGCGGAAGAAGATCCAGTCGATGCCCTGCTCGGGGACCCGCACCGGCCGGACGTTCGCGAAGAGGTCGAGCTCCTTGCGCAGGGCGACGTTGCAGCTCTCGATGTTCGGCCAGGGGTCGCCCTTGCGCGGCGTCGTCGTCGGGCCCTTGAGCGTCACGTGGTACTTCTTGATCTCGGCGAGCACGTCGTCGGGAATGGCCTTCCCGTGCTTCGCCCGGTTCTCGATCGTGAGCCCCTCGATGTCCTCCATGACCACGCGCTTCGAGGAGATCTCGTCCTTCAGGAGCTCGGCGAGGATCCTCTTGGACTCCTTCGCGATGAAAGGCCCGATCCCGTCCCCGCCCAGGATGCCGATCCGGATCGTGTCGAGCTTGGCGTAGTCCACCCAGTCCGGCGCGGAGCGAAGCGCCTCCATGCGCTTCATCTGCTCCTCCAGAAGCTTCCCGAAGTGCTCCTTCGCCCGTTCGATTGCCTGCCGATCCATCCCTTCCTCCCCGCGCGATCGCGTGTTCAGGGGCTTTGCCGATCCCGTGCCCGCGGTGCGATCGGCGATTCTACCCCTTCCGGCGGGGTGGGGGAAGCGGGAACGTCGGGGTCTCGTCAGCCCGCGTTCCCGCTCGGATCGGGCGCGAACCAGATCAGGTAGCCGCACAGGCGGCAGCGGTGGGCCATAACGTCGAACTGCCGCTTCCCCCGCGTCCTGAAGTCGCCGAAAAGCCTCTTCTCGGGGGCTCCCTCGATCCACCTGATCCGCTTCTGGCTGGACGTGTGGGAGAAGTCGAGCACGTAGCCGGGCTCCATGCGGACGCGGCAGCGCGGGCAGTCGATCACGTTGTCGCTCACGGTTCGGTCCTCCGCGAACCGGGCGCGCCGGGCTCTCCGGGCCCGGCGCCCCCTTCTCGTTCCGGCGCCTCCTCGAGACGGCCCGGGAGACGCCCCCGCTCGGCGAGGGCCCTGCGGAGCAGGAACTCGATCTGGCCGTTCAGGCTCCGGAGATCGTCCGAGGCCCAGCGCGCGAGGGCGTCGTGGAGCTTCGGGTCGATTCGCAGCAGGAACGCCTTCCGCTCTGCCATGGGCCGCTCTCCGGGCGCCTATTGATAGATCGTCCCGGTGTTGACCACCGGCTGCGTATTCTGCTCGCTGCAGAGGACGACCAGCAGGTTGCTGACCATCGCGGCCTTGCGCTCCTCGTCGAGCGTGATCACGTTCTTCGCGGCCAGCATGTCGAGGGCGGTCTCGACCATGCCGACGGCCCCCTCGACGATCGTCTGCCGTGCGGCGACGACCGCGGCGGCCTGCTGGCGCCGCAGCATTGCTGCGGCGATCTCCGGCGAGTACGCGAGGTGGCTGATCCTCGTCTCGATCACCTCGACGCCCGCCTGGGCGAGGCGCTCCTGGATCTCGACCTTGAGCTGCGCCGAGATCTCCGCGGTGTGGCTCGAGAGGGCGGTCTCCCCCTCGCGGTGGGCGTCGTACGGGTAGCCGGTCGCGAGGTTCCGGAGCGCCGCTTCGCTCTGGACGTGCACGAAGTTCTCGTAGTTGTCCACCTGGAACGCCGCCTCGGCGGTGTCCACGACCTTCCAGACGACGACGGTCGCGATCTCGACCGGGTTGCCGCGCCGGTCGTTGACCTTGAGCTTGGCGGTCTCGAAGTTCCGCACGCGGAGCGAGATCGGCTTCTTCGTGTAGAACGGATTCGCCCACCGCAGGCCCGTCTCGTGTGCCGTGCCGCGGTACGAGCCGAACAGCTGCATCACCCGGCCCTGATTCGGGTGGACCGTGAACACGCCGAGGAGCACGACGATGGAGATCACGGCGCAGAGGCCCGCGGCGATCCCCTCGGCGCCGGAGTTCCGGATGCCGGCCGAGATCAGCCAGGCGATGGAGCCGAGAAGGGCGAGGAAGAAGAGGATCAGCACCGGGATTCCCGGGATGGCGTCCCTGCGAACTTCACGGATCATGGCGAACCTCCTTGGTTGACATCGGAATGATATCACCAAGATTTCAGATGTCAAGGGGTTTTCGAAAAATCCCGGCGGGCAATCGCCTCCGTACGGACGGTAAGATCGTTGCCGCGCAGCGGATGCTTGTGGGTTCGGCCGGTGGAGGATCGCGGCAGGCGCGGACGGGCTGCGCGTCGCGCTCGAGAGGCCCGGAATCGCGAAGCAGGCACACGGCCCCCCGAGGAATGCCGTGGTTCCTACGCGGGGATTCCGGTCGTCACGCGGCGCGTCGAAGAGCGACGACAGGCAGGTGCATTCTCCCGCCCCGCTGCTCGACGACGAGTTCGACGCAGGCACGGCAGGGCCAGTCGTTGCCGTGCGAGGCGTTGTGAACGGGAACGATGGCCCGAGGATTCGCTGGTGCACTACCGGGGTCGAAGGAGGCTCGAGATGCGTCGCGTGTTCGTGCTGTGCGCTCTCCTCGCGGTTCCGGCCGCGGGGTTCGCGGGTTCGCAGGCGAAGGGGGCCGGCAGGGGTCTCGACCTCGAGGTCCGGATCGACCCCGAGGCGCACCGGATCGAGGCGACGGCGGCGCTCGACGTCGCGGTCCCCGGATCCGGCGAGATCGCCTTGGAGCTGCATCCGGGGCTCGCGGTCTCGGCGGTCGAGGAAGACGGCGCGGGCGCGCCGTTCCGGATGGAGCCCGCTCCCGCGGATCGAAAGAAACCGGCGGTCGTCGTGCGGCTCGACGGGAAGGAGGGCGAGCTTCGCCGCGTGGTGTTCCGCTACGCCGGGACGATCCACGAGCCGCCCGCGGTCGCACGATTCTCGCGCGAGCGGATCGCCGACCAGACCGAGGGGACGATCCAGGCCGAGGGAGCGTTCCTGTCCTCCTCGGCCGCGTGGTATCCGAGGCCGGTCGGAGGCGCTTCCTTCGACCGCTCAAGGGTCGAGGTGCGGCTCCCTCCGGGCTGGGAGGCGATGGTCGAGGGGAGCCGTGCCGTTCGCGAGGAGAGCGAGTCCGGCACGCGGACCGTCTTCGAGGGGCGCTGGCCGAAGGACGGGCTGAATCTCGCCGCCGGCCGCTGGAAGCGGTTCGAGCGCGACCACGGCGGGATCGCGGTCGCCGCGTACCTGTTCCCCGAGGACGCCGACCTGGCGGAGCCGTACCTCGCGGCGGTCGAGAGATACCTGGATCTCTACTCGTCCTGGCTCGGCCCGTACGCCTACGACCGGTTCACGGTCGTCGAGAACTTCTTCCCGACCGGGTACGGGATGCCGGGGTACACGCTCCTCGGCCGCGAGGTGATGAAGCTCCCGTTCATCCTCGGGACGTCGCTCGGGCACGAGGTGGCGCACAACTGGTGGGGGAACGGGGTTTTCGTGGACGAGAGGGGCGGAAACTGGTGCGAGGGGCTGACGACCTACTCCGCCGACTACCGGTACAAGGCGATGGAGTCTCCCGCGGCCGCCGCGGAGTACCGGCGCGAGACGGCGCGCGACTACACGAACTACGTCTCGGAGCCCGGGCGCGACCTGCCGCTCTCGCAGTTCACCGAGCGCTCGACCCCGGCGACGCGCTCGATCGGCTACGGGAAGTCGATGATGGTCTTCCACATGCTCGAGCGGCGGCTCGGCCGCGAGCGGTTCGACGCCGTGCTCCGGCGCGTCTATCGCGACTTCCTGTACCGTCCCGTCTCCTGGGGGACGTGGAGGAAGGAGTTCTCGAAGGAGGCGGGCGAGGACCTCGGCTGGTTCTTCGAGCAGTGGGTCCCGAGGCCGGGCGCGCCGTCGCTCTCGCTCGGGGACGTCTCGCTTTCCGAGGGCGGACGCGAATGGATCGTGCGCGGCGAGGTGCGGCAGAAGGACGGCGCCTGGAGGCTGCTCGTGCCGCTCGCGTTCGAAGGAGAGGGGAAGACGGCGACGAGGACGGTCGAGGTCGAGGGGGGATCGACGAGCTTCTCCGCGCAGCTCCCGTTCCGTCCCGACCGTCTCGTGGCGGACCCGGACCAGGACGTCTTCCGGCGCCTCGACCCGGCGGAGATGCCGCCCGTGCTCTCTCTGCTCCTCGGGGACCCGAGGACCCTCCTCGTCGTGGACGACGGCGCGGAAGCCGCCACGGTCGCCGCCTACCGCGAGATGGCGGGGACGCTGACCCGGACCGGCGAAGGGGAGGTCGTCGACGCCTCGAAGGCGGCGGCCGAGTCTCTCTCGGGCCGGTCGGTGCTCCTGCTCGGGATGCCCCGGGGAGAGGCATTCGAACGACTGCTCGCGGGGCTTCCCGCCGAGGTGTCGGCCGCGGGCGATCGCTTCGTCGTGCAGGGCGTGGAGTATGCGGACGCCGGGGCGGCGCTCCTCGCGGTCGGGCGCAAGAGAGGGGAGCCGGCGCGGGGCGTCGGCCTCTTCCTCGGCCTCTCGGCGGACGCCGTGCGCGCGGCGGGCAGGAAGCTCGTCCACTACGGCAAGTACTCGTTCCTCGCGTTCGTGGACGGGGAGAACCGGGCGAAGGGGGTCGCGGCGGCATCCGGCGGGCCGCTCGTCCGGAAGCTCTGACGGCCGGGGTCCCGGTCAGCCCCGCAGCTCGCCGAGCTTGCTCCTGGCGGCGCCGAGGATCGCCTCGGCCGCGACCTCCCGCTCGAGGGAGCCGGTGTTGACCACCAGGTCGTAGCCCAGCGGGTCGTCGATGTCCCGGCGGTAGACCTGGCGGATGAAGGCGGCCGTCGAGGCGTCGGCCGACCGGACCCTGCGCTCCGCCTCCTTCGGCGTGAGCGCCTCCTGCGCCGCGATCCTCGCCACGCGCACGTCGTGCGGCGCGACGATCCGGACGCGGAGCCCGTGCCGGGCGTCCAGGAACCAGTTCGCCCCGCGGCCGAGGAGGATCACGCCCCCGTGCTTCGCCAGGGCCCAGATCACGCGGGCCATCTGCTGCAGGTAGGAGACCTGCGGCTGCTGGCCCGGGACGATGAGCTGGGCGAGCCACTCGTCGAACCGTCCCACCGCCCTCTCGTCGAGGCGGGAGAGCACCCGCTCCCGCGTGCTGGTCTCCCGCGCGATCGCCTCGACGAGCTCCCGGTCGAAAACCTGCCAGCCGAGGCTCTTGCCGAGGATCTCCGCGATCCCCTCCGATTCCGCCCCGGCCTGCTTCGAGATGGAGATCCACGGCCCCTCGGCGCGCGTCGCCCTCCCGCGGCCGGCCCCGCCGTCCTCCTCGGCGATCCGCCGCCTCAGGTCCCACTGGAGCATCTGGTGGTCGAGGATGTGCTCGACGTTCCTCGGGTGCCGCGCGGAGCTCATCGTCCGCTCCTCCGGCGAGGAGGTCGTGGCCGGGCCGGCCGGCCCGCGATCTGCCCCCGCCGCTCCGTGAAGGCGGGGACGCGGCGGACGAAGCTGTGCGCCGCGGCCTCGCGATGGATCGCCTCGATCCCGGAGAGCGAGAGACGCTCGAGCAGGAGCGCGTTCTCGCGGGTCTGATCGGTTCCGCTGACCGTCGTGTTGTCGGTGCAGACGGCTACCGGGATGCCCTTCTCCAGGAAGGTGAAGATCGGGTGGACGTCCTCCGGGCGGACCGCGCGCGTCTGGCGGTTCGACGTGATGCAGCACTCGACGAGGAGGCGGTCCCTCGCGAGACGCCTCAGGAGGGCGCGATCCAGGACGGCGGCGCAGCCGTGCCCGATCCGGTCCGCGCCGAGGGAGTCGATCGCCTCCCAGATCCGGTCGGGCCCCTCGTCCTCGCCCGCGTGGACCGTGACGCCCAGCCCCCCCTTCCGGGCGATCTCGTAGGCCTCGCGGAAGAGGCCCGGGGGGCTTCCCCGCTCGGCCCCGGCGAGGTCGAACCCGACGACCCCGGTGCGCTCGTGGAGATGCTGGGCCTCGGCGATCGCCTGCCGCGCGACGATCTTCGCGATGTGCGGGCCGTGCTGCCGCATCGAGATGACGATCAGCCCCACCTCCAGGTCCGGGTGCCGCCGCGCGGCGCCGTTCATCCCCGAGAGCACGGCCCGGATCGCCTGCCGCAGGGAGAGACCGGCGAACGTGTGGATCGCCGGGGAGTAGCGCAGCTCGAGGATCCGCACGCCGTGACCGTACGCCTCCTCGACGATGTCCCTCGTGACCCGCTGGATGTTCTCGTAGAACTGCGTGATCCAGAGGGGGAAGTGGAACTTGTCCAGGTAGTCGAGGAGCGAGCCGCTCTCGTCGGCCTGCACCTGCAGGAGACGGCGCATCTCGCGGAGGGTCGGGACGGGGTTCAGCCCGTGCCGCGTCATCAGCGACCAGGAGGTCCGGAGCGGGATCGAGCCGTCCACGTGCTGGTGCAGCTCGACCTTCGGGATCGCCCGGATCTCCCGCTCCCTCGGGCTCCTTCTCGTCGGCACCGGAGTCCCTCCTGCTCCCGCACGCCGTGCCGCCCGCTGCGCGGAGTATAATCGCGCTCTCCGCGAAGTTTCCGGCGAGGGCGCCCGGAACGGCGCGGGAGGCGCCGCGGGCCGTCGTCCAACGCATTGGGAGGCCAAGACTTCCGCGGCGAGCCGACGAGCCAGGCGCCCCACGGGTTCCGGTCGATGCCGTCCGAGAAGCCTCCGCTCCGCCTGGTCCTCCTGTGGCATTTCCACCAGCCGGACTACCTGGACGCCGGGACCGGCGCCGCCTCGATGCCCTGGACCCGCCTGCACGCGCTGAAGGACTACGTCGACGTCGCCCGCTACCTCGAGCGCCATCCTCGGGTCCGCGCGACGATCAACGTGGTCCCCTCGCTCCTCGAGCAGCTCCGCGCCCTCGCGGACGGGAGCGCCCCGCCCGACCCGTTCCTAGCCGTGAGCGAGCGGCCGGCGTCGAGCCTCTCGGCGGACGAGCGGCGGTTCGTCGTCGCGCAGTTCTTCTCGTTCAACCGCGACACGCTCGCCCGGGGGATGCGGCGCGTCCACGAGCTCGCCGCGCTCCGCGGCGACCACGGCCTCGAGGACCTGCCGATGGCGGTCGTGAACCGCTTCGACGAGGCGGCGATCCGGGACCTCGAGGTGCTCTTCCACCTGGTCTGGTGCGGGCCGGCGCTGCAGTCCGACCCGCGGGTCCGGGCGCTCCGCGAGAAGGGGCAGCGCTACACGGAGGAGGACAAGCACCTGCTGCTCGGCATCCAGCGGGAGTTCCTGCGCGGGGTGCTCCCTGCCTGGCGCCGCCTCGCGGACGCCGGCAACGTGGAGTTCTCCGTCACCCCGTACTATCACCCGATCCTGCCGCTGCTCTGCGACGTCGGCTCCGCCCGCGAGGCGCTCCCGGGCATCCGGCTCCCCGCGGCGGCGTTCGCGCACGCGGACGACGCGGAGATCCAGCTCCGGGAGGGGAAGCGGGCCTTCGCGCGGGAGTTCGGGCGTGAGGCCGCGGGGGGCTGGCCCTCCGAGGGGGCCGTCTCGGGGGCAGCGCTTCGCCTCCTGCGGGCGGCGGGCTACCGCTGGGCCGCGAGCGACGAGGACGTGTTGTTCGGCTCCCTGGGGCAGGAGTTCCCTCCCGACCGCGCCGAGGCGCTGCGCGGCTCGCTGCTCTACAGGCCGTGGCGCTTCGAGGACGGGCCGGTCCTGCTGTTCCGCGACCACGACCTGTCCGACCGGATCGGCTTCGTGTACTCCGCCTGGCCGGCGAGGGCCGCGGTCGAGGACTTCCTCGGGCGCCTCCGGCACGTCCGCGAGACGCTCCCGCCGGAGGACGGCCCCTACACGGTGTCGGTGATCCTCGACGGCGAGAACGCGTGGGAGTACTACCCGGACAACGGGCAGGTGTTTCTCGAGTCCCTCCACGCGGCGCTCGAGTCGGAGCCCTGGATCCGGACCCGGACGGCCTCGGAGGCGGCCGATCCCTCGGCCGCGAGGCCGCTCCCCCGCGTCGTCGCGGGCTCGTGGATCGGGAGGAACCTCGCCACCTGGGTGGGCCACCCCGAGAAGAACCGGGCGTGGGACCTCCTGGCGGAGACCCGGGCGGCCGTCGCGAAGGCGCGGGGCGCGCCCGACTTCGCGGACCCGGCGTGGAGGGCGGTCTTCGCCGCGGAGGGGAGCGACTGGTTCTGGTGGTTCGGCGACGACCACCCGACCGCCCACGCCGCGGAGTTCGACGCGGGGTTCCGTCGCAAGCTGCGCGCGGCCTGGCACCTGGGCGGGCTCGTCCCCCCGGCGGCCCTCACCGATCCGATCCGGCGGCGCTCCTCGCGCGGCTTCGAGCCCCCGACGGGAGCGCTCCGCGCGACGATCGACGGCAGGATCACCGACTACTTCGAGTGGCTCCCGGCGGGCAGGGCGGTGGCGGTCTCGGGAACGATGCAGTCGTCCGCCCGCCTCGTCCGCGAGGTGCGCTTCGGCCGCGACGGCGAGTGGCTCTACCTGAGGCTCGACCCGTTCGAGGCCCCGGCGAGCGCCTCGCTGGCCGGGGGATCGCTGGTCCTCAGGGTCCCGGGGGACGCGGCCCGGACGGTGCGGGTGGCCATTCCCGAGGCCGGCGCCACCCCCGGCGGCGAGATCCGGGTGGCGGTGGATCGCGTCGTGGAGGCGGCGGTCCCGCTCTCCCTCCTGGCCCGCGACGGGGGAGCGGTCCGGTTCCAGGTCGAGGTGGACTGCGGGCCCGGCGCGACGCAGCGCCTGCCGGCGGAGGGGGCGTTGACGGTCCCGCCCCCGGAGGAGGATCCTTCCCGTTTCGATTGGACGGTGTGACGATGGACGCGACGGGGGAGAGACGCATGAAGACGATCGGGATCCTGACGGGCGGCGGCGACTGCCAGGGGCTGAACGCGGTGATCCGCGCGGTGGTCCGGCGATCGATGGCGCGGGGGCACCGCGTGATCGGGATCCGCAGGGGCTGGAAGGGGATGATCACGGCCGACACCGTGCCCCTCGACCTGGAGGCCGTCTCCGGGATCCTGCACCGCGGCGGGACGATCCTGGGCACGAGCCGGACGAACCCGTACAAGAAGCCGGAGGACCTCCGCAAGGTCGAGGAGAGCTTCCGGAGCCTCGGCCTCGACGCGCTCGTCGCGGTCGGGGGGGAGGACACGCTCGGCGTCGCCGCGAAGCTCTCCGCCGCGGGGTACCCGGTGGTCGGCGTTCCGAAGACGATCGACAACGACCTGTCCGGCACCGAGGTCACGTTCGGCTTCGACACGGCCGTCTCGATCGCCGTCGAGGCGATCGACCGGCTCCACTCGACCGCCGAGTCGCACGATCGCACGATCGTCGTGGAGGTGATGGGCCGCCACGCCGGCTGGATCGCCCTCCACGCGGGGATCGCCGGCGGCGCGGACTTCGTCCTGGTCCCGGAGCGCCCGATCGACATGGACGCCGTCTGCGAGGCGCTCCGCCGCCGCCGCGACCGCGGGAAGCGCTTCGGCATCGTCGTGGTCGCCGAGGGGGCCGTCCTTCCCGAGGGGGCCGTGACGAAGGACGCGGCGAAGGACGCGTTCGGGCACGTCCTCCTCGGCGGGATCGGCGAGAGGATCGCCAGGGAGATCGAGAAGCGCACCGGCTACGAGACCCGGTCGGTCCTGCTCGGCCACGTCCAGCGCGGGGGGACGCCGACCGCGTACGACCGCTGGCTCGCGACCCGGTACGGGCTGCTCGCGGCGGACATGGTCGAGGAGGGGAAGTTCGGCATGATGGCGGCGCTCCGGGGCGGGCGCTTCGAGCCCACGCCCCTGGGCGAGGCGGTCGCCGAGCTCAAGACGGTCGGCGGGGACCTGATCGACCTCGCGGCGACCCTGTTCGGATAGGAAGGAGAGCGCGGATGTCGGAGCTCAGGCACGACCCGCTGTCGAAGCGCTGGGTCATCATCGCGACCGAGAGGAGCCGGAGGCCGGAGGACTTCCTCCTGCCGCCCAGCCCGTACCCGGAGCCCAAGTTCTGCCCGTTCTGCCCCGGCAGCGAGGACAAGACGCCCCCCGAGATCACGGCGATCCGTCCCCACGGCTCGCCGCCGAACGGGCCCGGATGGGAGTCGCGGGTGTTCCCCAACAAGTACCCGGCGCTGACGATCGAGGGGGAGATCGACCGGCGGGGCGTCGGGATGTACGACCGGATGCGGGGGATCGGCGCCCACGAGGTGATCGTCGAGTCGCCGAAGCACGACGAGCACCTCGCGGACATGGACCCCGCGCACCTCGAGCGGGTCCTGGCCCTCTGCCAGGACCGGCTGCGGGACCTGGCGCGCGACGCGCGGTTCAAGTACTCGCTCCTGTTCAAGAATCACGGCGTCGCCGCGGGAGCGGCCCTCGCGCACCCGCACCTCCAGATCATCTCCACGCCGGTGACCCCGCGCGAGATCTCGGTCGAGCTCGAGTCGGCGAGGCAGCACTACCACGTCAAGGAGCGCTGCATCTACTGCGATCTCCTGAGGGACGAGATCGAGGCCCGCGAGCGCGTCGTGATGCTGGACGAGCACTTCGTCGTGCTCGCCCCTTACGCCTCGCGCTTCCCGTTCGAGACGATGGTGATCCCGCGGCGCCACCGGCACTCGTTCGCGGAGGAGCCCCGCCCGGTGCTCGCCGCGCTGGCCCGGTGCCTCCAGGACCTGCTCGGGAGGCTCAAGTCGGTCCTGCGGGATCCCCCCTACAACTTCGTGTTCCACACCTCTCCAAACACCGACACCGTCGTCCGGCGGAGGAACTACTGGGACACGCTCCCCTTCGACTTCCACTGGCACATCGAGATCCTCCCGCGCCTGACCCGCGTGGCCGGGTTCGAATGGGGGACCGGCTTCTACATCAACCCCACGTCGCCCGAGGAGGCGGCGGCGTTCCTGCGGGAGGCGATCCTGTGAGGGGGAGCGCGCGATGCGCGTCCTGATGGTCACCGCCGAGCTCTGGCCGCTCGCGAAGGTGGGCGGGCTCGCCGACATGGTCGGGTCGCTCGCGGGAGCCCTCGGCCGGATCGGCCACGACGTCCGCTCCGCGATCCCCCGCTACCGCGACCTCGTCGAGCGAGTCCCGCCGGGGCTCCGCGAGACCGGGACCCGCGAGGTGTCGTTCGTGGTCCGCCACGGCCGCGTGTCCGCGCGCGTCGTCCGGGTCGAGGGAGAGGACCTCCCGTCGCCGGTCGATCTCGTCGCCCACGACACCTTCGACCGTCCCGGCATCTATCTGGATCCCGCAACGCGGAGACCCTACGAGGACAACGGGCTCCGGTGGGCGATCTTCTGCCGCGCGGTGCACGCGGCCGTCGGCTCGGACGGATGGGTCCCCGACGTGGTGCACGCCCACGACCACCAGACGGCGCTCGTGCCGGCGCTCCTCCGGTGGGCGAAGCTCCCCGGGCGGCTGGCGCGCCGCCCGGCGACGGTCTTCACGATCCACAACCTCGGCTACCAGGGGATCGAGCCGCCGTCGTGGGCCGAGCTGTCCGGGCTGCCGCGCGGCCTCGAGTACGCCGCCGGGCCGATCGAGTTCCACGGCCAGGTCAACCTGATGAAGATGGGAATCGTGGCCTCCGACCGGCTGACGACGGTGTCGCCGCGCTACGCCGAGGAGATCCGCGCGAGCGGGGAGTTCGGGGCCGGCCTCGAGGGGGTGCTCGCCGGGCGGGCAGACCGGCTCTCGGGGATCCTGAACGGGATCGACGGCTCCGTCTGGGACCCCGGGAGCGACCCGCACCTCCCGTTCCGCTACGGTCCGGAGAGCCTCGCGGGGAAGGGGAAGGTCGCGGCCGCGCTCCGGCGCGAGCTCGGCCTCGACGATTCCCGGCCGCGCGCCCCCCTCGTCGGGATGGTCACGCGGCTCGCGTCCCAGAAGGGGATCGACATCCTCCTCCCGGTCCTCGACCGGATCCTCGACGACGGCGTCCAGATGGTGATCCTCGGGTCGGGGGACGAGAGGTACGAGAGCGCGCTGCGGGAGGCCGCGAGGCGCAGGCCGGGGCGGATGGCGTTCCGCACCGGCCACGAGGAGGAGCTGGCGCATCGGATCGAGGGAGGGGCCGACATGTTCCTGATGCCCTCCCGGTACGAGCCGTGCGGCCTGAACCAGATGTACAGCCTCCGCTACGGGGCGGTCCCGCTCGTCCGGGCGGTCGGCGGCCTGGCCGACACGGTCGTGGACCTCGACGAGGACCCCGAGCGGGCGAACGGCTTCGTGTTCCGTGCCTACGAGCCGGCGGAGCTGCTCAAGACCGTGCGGCGGGCCGTCAGGATCTGGCGCGATCGGGGCCTGTGGCGCGCGCTCGTCCTGCGGGGGATGGCGGCGGACTTTTCCTGGGAGCGCTCGGCGGGCCGCTACGAGGAGGTGTACCGGGAGGCCCTGGCCGACCGGGACGCCGAGGCCGTGGCGGCGCCGCGCGCGTCTTGAAGGAGGGCGGGGATCCGATGGGCGGCGAGACGGGGAGCCACGGCGCGCTGCCGTTCCCGTGCGAGGACCTCGTGCGCCGGGTCTTCGACCTGGGGAGGCTCGGCGCCGCGATCTTCGGCGGCGACCGGCGCGTCGTGTGGGCGACCGGGCTCCTTCCCTGCTGCACCGCGGCGGAGGCGGTCGGAAAGACGTGCAAGGAGGTCTTCGCCCGCAGCGACGAGCCCTGCGACCCGTGCCTCCTCTCCGTGGCCGCGGAGGAGGGGCAGGTCCGCCGGATCCTGCGGACCGTCCGCGAGGGGGGAGCCCCCCGCGTCTACGAGGTCCAGGTCGCGGCCGTCGGCGGCGGCGGGGGGAGCGAGCGCTTCTGGATCGAGCTGACGCGGGAGATCCGGGGGGCCGAGGGGCTCAGCTCGTTCTTCCACAGCGGCACGATGGACCTGGTCCGCCTGATCGCGGGCTGGTCGGTTCCGGTCGTGCTCGTCGACGCGGGCGGATCGGTGCGCGCCTGGAACCGGGGGGCGGCGGCGCTGTACGGCCGGTCGGGCGAGGACGCGGTCGGCAGCCCGTGGACCGAGGTCGTGGGAGAGACGCTCCTCGTCGAGCCCGAGGCGATCCCGGAGCGGCTGACGATCCGCTACGAGGCCAGGCACCGCGGCGCGGCGGGCCAGCCCCTGCGCGTGATGGTGACGAGGACCGACCTCCTGACCCCCGACGGCGAGCCCGAGGGGGCGTTCTACCTCGTCCTGGACCTGACCGGGTCGAAGGAGCTCGAGCGGGACCTCGAGCGCCGCGTCGCGCAGCTCTCGATCATCCGCGAGATCGCCGAGGCGCTGCAGTCGGCGATGGGCCTCTCGGAGATCCTGCGGGCGATCCTCGTCGGCGCGACGGCCGGCGAGGGGCTGCAGTTCAACCGCGCGTTCCTGCTGCTCGCCGACGAGAAGAGGATGGAGCTCCGCGGCCGCGTCGCGATCGGCCCCTCGGACCCCGACGAGGCCCACCGCATCTGGGACGAGCTCGCGAGGACGCGCCCGAGCCTGCGGCGGATGCTCCGCGAGTACGAGCCGTTCGCGGAGCGGCAGAGCAGCCGGGTCAACGAGATCGTGCGGGAGCTCGCGGCGCGGCTCCCCGACGGCGAGCACTTCCTCATCCGCGCCCTCCATTCCCCCTCCACCGTGCGCGTGCAGGCGGGGCGCGAGATGCCCTCCGGCCGTCCGGTCCACCCCGGCATCCTGGAGCGCCTCGGCGTGCGGGACTTCGTGGCGGTCCCGCTGGTGGCCGAGGGGAAGCCGGTGGGGCTCCTCCTCGCGGACAACGCGATCACGCTGCGGCCGATCGAAGACTCCGACGTCGGCGTCCTCGAGCTCCTGGGGATGCAGGCCGGCCTCGCCATCGAGCGGGCCCGGCTGATCGGGGAGCTCGAGACGCAGGTGCAGTCCCTCGAGCGCGCCACGCAGGAGATCCGCGGCAACCAGGAGCGGCTGCTCCGGACCGAGCGGCTCTCGGCGGTCGGCGAGATGGCGGCGCGCGTCGTCCACGAGATCCGGAACCCCCTGGTCGCGATCGGCGGCTTCGCGCGGTCGCTCCTGCGGGAGGTTCCCCAGCAGGACGCGAAGCGCGAGTCGATCCAGATCATCGTGGACGAGGTGCGGCGCCTCGAGACGATCGTCCGCGAGGTGCTCGACTACTCCCGGCCGGTGGCGCCACGGATCGGGAAGGTGAACCTGGGGCAGCTCGGGTCCGAGGCGCTCGACCTCCTCCGGTGGGAGATCGACGAGGCGGGGGTGGTCGGACGCATCCAGGCGGACGCCGACGCCCCGCCGGCGGCCGCGGACCGCAACCAGCTCTTCCAGGCCCTCGTCAACGTGATGCGCAACGCGGTCCACGCGATGCCGCACGGCGGGAGCCTGACGATCCGCGTGCGGGAGGTCCCGGGCGGGGTGGAGATGGCCGTCGAGGACACCGGCGTCGGCATCCAGGCCGACATCCGCGGCAAGATCTTCGAGCCGTTCTTCACCACGAAGGCGACGGGATCGGGGCTCGGGCTGACGATCGCGAGCCAGATCCTGAGCGACCACGGGGGTGAGATCCACGTCGAGAGCCAGGTCGGCTCGGGTACGACCGTCTACTTCCGGCTGCCGGCCGTCGAGGAGGAACCGGGCGATGGCGAAAATCCTGGTGGTTGAGGACGAGAAGAACCTGCGCCTTCTCTACAAGCACGACATCGAGCAGGACGGCCACACGGTCGTGATGGCGGCGAACGCGGTCGAGGGGCTCGAGGCGATCGAGCGCGAGTCCCCCGATCTCGTCGTCCTGGACATCCGGATGCCGGGGATGGACGGGCTCGAGGCGATGGGCCGGATCCTGGAGAGGCACCCGAAGATCCCGGTGGTGCTCAACTCCGCGTACTCGTCGTACAAGGACAACTTCATGAGCTGGGCCGCCGACGCGTACATCATCAAGAGCGCGGACACCACGGAGCTCAGGACGAAGGTCCGGGAGCTGCTCGAGGGGTGTCCGGGCGGGCCCCCCGCGAAGCCGTAGCGCCCGGAAGGGAGGCGGACCTTGCGACGGAAGGCGATCTTCGAGGACGTGCTCGCCCTGGTCCTCGCGGGCGGCCAGGGGGAGCGGCTCTACCCCCTGACGCGGGACCGGGGGAAGCCCGCGGTCCCCTTCGGTGGGAACTACCGGATCATCGACTTCACCCTCTCGAACTGCCTGAACTCCGGGCTCCGGAAGATCTTCGTCCTGACGCAGTACAAGTCGGGCAGCCTCGAGCGGCACATCCAGCAGGGGTGGGACCCGATCCTGTCGGCCGAGCTGGGCGAGTGGGTCTACACGGTGCCGCCGCAGCTGCGCGTGGGGCAGCGCTGGTACGCCGGGACCGCCGACGCGGTCTACCAGAACATCTACCTCCTCGAGCAGGAGCGGCCCGAGAAGGTGGTCATCCTGTCCGGCGACCACGTGTACAAGATGGACTACTGCCGGATGCTGGAGTTCCACGGCCTGAAGGGGGCGATCGCCACCGCCGGCGCGGTCGTCGTGCCGATCGAGCAGGCCTCCGCGTTCGGCGTCCTCGGCGTGGACGAGAGCTGGCGGATCGTCTCGTTCACGGAGAAGCCGGCCGACCCGCAGCCGATCCCCGGCCGGCCCGGCCACGCCCTCGTGAACATGGGGGTCTACTGCTTCGAGACCGAGGCGCTGGTGCGCGCGCTGTGCTCCGACGCCCGGAGGGAGACCCGCCACGACTTCGGCCACGACGTCCTCCCGGCCCTCGTCGGGACGGGGAAGCTCTTCGCGTACCCGTTCGTGGACGAGAACCGGAAGGAGACGGCCTACTGGCGGGACATCGGGACGCTCGACGCCTACTACGAGGCCAGCATGGACCTGGTCGCCGTGGACCCGGTGTTCAACCTCTACGACCGCGAATGGCCGCTCCGGACGGTCCCGCTTCAGCTCCCCCCGGCGAAGACCGTCTTCGCCCAGGAGGAGCCGGGGGGGAGGATCGGGCTCCTCCTCGACTCGATCGTGAGCGGCGGGGTCATCGTCAGCGGGGGCCGCGTCGAGCGGTCGGTCCTGGGACCGAGGGTGAGGGTCAACTCGTACGCCCGCGTCGCGGACAGCGTGCTGATGGACGGGGTCGAGATCGGGCGCCACGCGCGCGTGCGCCGGGCGATCCTCGACAAGGACGTGAGGGTGCCCCCCGGGCTCGTGATCGGCGAGGATCCGGAGGAGGACCGGGAGCGGTACATGGTCACGGTCGGCGGGGTCGTCGTGATCCCGCGCGGAATGCAGCTCGAGTGAGCGAGGGGAGGGGACGGTGGACCTGCACCACGTCGTGATCGTCGGCTCGGGACCGGCGGGGCTGACCGCCGCGATCTACTGCGCGCGCGCGGGCCTCGAGCCCGTCGTCGTGGAAGGGCTGCTCGCCGGCGGCCAGCTCGTGAACACGACGGACGTGGAGAACTACCCCGGCTTCCCCGAGGGGATCCAGGGCCCCGAGCTGATGGACCGGTTCCGGAAGCAGGCGGAGCGCTTCGGCGCGGCCTTCGTCCCCGGCGACGTCGTGAGGGCCGACTTCTCCTCGAGGCCGTTCGCGGTCTGGACCGACGAGCGGGAGCTCCGGGCGCGGGCGGTGATCGTGGCGACGGGCGCCTCCCCGCGCCCGCTCGGGGTCGAGGGGGAGAAGGAGTACGCAGGACGGGGGGTCTCCTACTGCGCGACGTGCGACGGGTTCTTCTTCCGCGGCAAGGAGATCGTGGTGGTCGGCGGCGGGGACTCGGCGCTGGAGGAGGCGCTGTTCCTCGCCCGCTACGGGTCCCGCGTGAGCGTGATCCACCGCCGGGACGCGTTCCGCGCGTCGAAGATCATGGCGGAGCGCGTCCTCCGGAGCCCCAAGATCGAGGTCGTGTGGAGCTCCGTCGTGGAGGGCGTCGCGGGCGACGGCCGGAAGGTCACGGAGGTCCGGGTCCGGAACGTCGAGACCGGCGCGGTCTCGACGCGCCCCTGCGCGGGGTTCTTCGTCGCGATCGGCCACGTCCCGAACACGGCCGCCTTCCGGGGCGTCCTCCCGGCGGACGCCGCGGGATACCTCGAGGTGCACGGCGGATCGTCGTACACGAGCGTCGACGGCGTCTTCGCCGCGGGCGACGTGCACGACCACACGTACCGCCAGGCGATCACCGCCGCCGGGGCCGGGTGCCGGGCGGCGATCGACTGCGAGCGATGGCTGGAGGCGCAGGGGGGGTAAGCCCCCCGGCCCGGAGGGCGAACGCGATGGTTCGAACGCTCTTCTGGGACGCGGACACGCAGGTGGACTTCATGGCGCCGTCGGGGGCGATGTACGTGCCTGGGGCGGAGACGATCGTGCCGAACCTCGAGCGCCTCACGTTCCACGCGCGCCGCATGGGCGTCGAGAGGGCGGGCTCCGTGACCCATCGCGAGCCCGGCGACGAGGGCGAGCCGGCGCCGTACGGGCGGGAGAGGTGCCCGCCGCACTGCGTCGCGGGCACGCCGGGGGCGGCCAAGATCCCCGCGACCGCCCCCGAGAACCCCCTCTGGGTCCCCTCGAATCCGATCCCCTGCCCGGTGCTGGCCGCGCAGGTGCGCGACCACGACGGAGAGGTCTTCCTGCTGAAGCAGCGCTTCGACGTCTTCTCGAACCCCAACGCCTCCACGGTGCTCCGCGCCCTCGACCCGGAGAGGATCGTCGTGTACGGTGTCGCCCTCGACGTCTCCGGCCGGCACGCCGTCGAGGGGTTCCTGCGGCTCGGCGTCGCGGAGATCTGGATGGTGGAGGACGCGGCGAAGGCGATCCGGCCGGAGGCGGCGCTCCCGCTGCTCGACTCCTGGCGCCGGACGGGGGTGAGGATCGCGACGACGGACGAGGTCCTGGCGGAGGTCCGCTGAGCGGCCTCCCCGGAGGGGATTCATGCGACCGCTTCTCAGACTTCTCGAGGACGATCTCGTCGGCAGGATCCTCGCCGAGGCGCGCGACGTTCTCCTGCGGGTCGGCGTCGAGGTCCACAACCCGCGGGTCCTCGCGCTCCTGGCGGACCACGGCGCCAAGGTGGACCGCGCGTCGTCGCGGGCGTTCCTCAGGGGCGACCTGATCGACCGCGCCGTCGCCTCCGCCCCGAAGGGGTTCCGGCTCCACGACGTCGAGGGGCGGGAGACGCACGACCTCTCGGGGCGCAAGGTCCACTTCACGCCGGGCTCCGCGGCGATCCGCGTGCTCGACGGGCGCACGGGGGAGTCCCGGAAGCCCGCGACCGCGGACTGCATCGAGCACGCGAAGGTCGTGGCGGCGCTCCCCCACATCCACGCGGCGGCGACGGCGATCGTACCCTCGGACGTCGCCGAGGGGATCTCCGACAGCTACCGGCTCTACCTGAGCCTCCTCCACTGCCGGAAGCCGGTCGTGACCGGAGCGTTCTCGATCGAGTCGTTCGCCGTCATGCGCGACCTCCTGGTCGCCGTGCGCGGGAGCGGGAGCGCCCTCGCGGAGCGGCCGCTCGCGGTCTTCTCGTGCTGCCCGACGTCCCCCTTGAGGTGGAGCGAGGTCACTTCGCAGAACCTGGTGGACTGCGCGCGCGCCTCGATCCCGACGGAGCTGATCTCGATGCCGCTCTCCGGCTTCATGGCGCCGGTGACGCTCGTCGGGACGCTCGTGCAGCACACGGCGGAGACGCTGTCCGGCTACGTGATCGCGCAGCTCGCGAGCCCCGGCGCCCCGGTCCTCTACGGGGGGTCGCCCGCCGCCTTCGACCTTCGCTTCGAGACGACGCCGATGGGCGCGGTCGAGACGCAGATGATCGACTGCGCCTACCACGAGATCGGGAAATCGCTCGGCCTGCCCACGCAGGCCTACATCGGCCTCTCGGATTCCAAGAGGCTCGACGCCCAGGCCGGGCTCGAGTCGTCGATGGGGGCGACGCTCGCGGCGCTCGCCGGGATCAACAGCGTCTCCGGCCCCGGGATGCTCGATTTCGAGAGCTGCCAGAGCCTCGAGAAGCTCGTCGTGGACCACGAGATCTGCGGGTTCGCGCTCCGGCTCGCCCGGGGGATCGAGCCGCGGGACGACTTCCCCGCGGCGCCGCTCTTCGAGGAGCTCCTCCGGGAAGGGCATCTCCTCGTCGCGAAGCACACGCGCCGGCACCTGCGCGCCGAGCACTGCGTGCCGGGGCCCGCGATCGACCGGGCGAACCTCTCCCGGTGGAGGGAGGAGGGGGCGCTCTCGCTCGGCGAGCGGGCGTCCCGCGAGGTCGAGAAGCACATCAGGGCCTGGACGCCTCCTCCGCTCGCCGCGGAGGTCCGGCGCGAGATGACGCGCCTCATGGAGGCCGAGGCGCGCCGGGCCGGCATGGGGAGGCTCCCCTGGAGGGACGAGTGAGGGAGGTCTGCCGCATCTCCCCGGACTCGATTCTCCCGGACCGGGACGGCGTGCTCGGCCACACGGGGATGGCGCCGCGCGCGGAGCCCGCCGCCGGAGTGGCGCGGCTCGTCGAGCGGGCCGTCGAGCTGCTCGGGCGGCACGCGCGTCCGGTCGCCGTCTTCGAGGAGATCGCGCCCTCGGAGTTCGCGCAGGTGCTCGAGGGGGAGGGGAGCAACGTCTCCCCGAACCCGATCGAGGCGATCCACCCGAGGGCCGAGCGGACCGGCCTCTTCGCCCTGACGCTCGGCCGGGAGGTGCAGGACGAGATCGGGGCGCTGTTCGAGACCGGGGAGTTCCCGCTCGGCTACCTCCTCGACGCCGCGGCGTCGGCGGCCGCCGGGAGGTTCGCGCGCGTCGTGGTGGCCCGGTTCCTCGAGGCGGTCGTCGCGAGGGGCGCCGCGGCCCCCGACCGGACCGCGCTCGACTACAGCCCGGGCTACTGCGGCTGGCACGTCACGGGGCAGCGCAGGCTGTTCGAGAGGCTCGGGCCCGGGGAGATCGGGATCTCCCTCGGTGAGAGCTGCCTCATGGACCCCTTGAAGTCGGTCTCCGGGGCGATCCTCGTCGGGCCCGCGGAGATCCACCGCATCGAGGCGGCGTACTCGTGCTGCGCCGCCTGTTCCGACCACCACTGCCGGGAGCGCGCGGGCCGACCGGTCGCGCTCCGGCCCTCCTAGGAGACCGCCGATGGACCTGCTTCGGGAGATCGCTTCGAGCCTCGAGACGGGAGACGATGAGCGCGCCGCGGAGAGGACGCGCGCTGCGCTGGCCGCGGGGGTCGCCCCGAGGGTCGTCCTCGACGAGGGGCTCGTCCGCGGGATGGAGGCCGTCGGCGCGAGGTTCAAGGCGCACGAGATCTTCCTCCCCGACGTGCTGCTCGCCGCGAAGGCGATGATCGCGGGGGTGGAGATCCTGAAGCCGCTCCTCGAGGGGGAGGGGATGCCTTCGCGTGGGAAGGTCGTGATCGGCACGGTCAAGGGGGACCTCCACGACATCGGCAAGAACCTCGTCGGCGTCCTCCTCCGGGGCGCCGGCTTCGACGTCGTAGACCTCGGCCGCGACGTTCCCCCGGAGCGCTTCGTCGAGGCGGCCGAGCGGGAGGGGGCCCGCGTGATCGGGATGTCGGCGCTCCTGACGACGACGATGCCGGCGATGGCGAGGGTCGTCGGGCTCGTCCGGGAGCGGGGCCTCGGGGGATCGGTCCGGACGATCGTCGGGGGGGCGCCGGTGTCCGCCGACTTCGCGCGCGAGATCGGGGCGGACGACTACGGCTACGACGCCGCGAACGCCGTCGAGCGCGTGGCCGCCCTGGTGGCGCGCTGACGTGCGCGGCGTCTCGGAGCGCCTCGCGGCCGGCGAGGTCCTGCTCGCCGACGGCGCGATCGGGACGATGCTCATGGCCCGCGGTCTCGAGGCGGGGGCGTGCCCGGAGACGTTCGCGTTCGAACGGCCGGAGGCTCTCGAGGAGATCGCGCGGCTCTACACCGAGGCCGGGGCCGACCTCGTCCAGGCGAACACCTTTGGCGCTTCTCCGCTGAAGCTCGCCGCGTACGGCCTCGAGGCCCGGACGCGGGAGATCGTCCTCCGGGCGGTCGAGTGCGCGCGGAGGGGCGCGGGGGAGGAGGCGCTGGTGTACGGCTCGTGCGGCCCCTGCGGTCGTCTCCTCGAGCCCTGGGGGGACGTCTCCCCAGGCGAGGTCCGGGAGAGCTTCTCGACGACGATGCGCGTCCTCGCCGAGGCGGGGGTCGACGCCGTGATCGTAGAGACGATGACCGACGTCTCGGAGGCCGCGATCGCCGTCCGCGCGGCGCGCGAGGCGATGCCCGCCGTCCCGGTCGTCGCGACGATGACCTTCGACCGGACGCCGCGAGGGTTCTTCACGATCATGGGGACCGGAATCGAGGAGGCGTGCCGTGCGCTCGAGGAGGCGGGGGCGGCCGCCCTGGGCTCGAACTGCGGCCAGGGCTCCGGCGCGATGGTCGAGATCGCGGCGGAATTCCGGAGGCGGACCGCGCTCCCCGTCGCGATCCAGCCGAACGCCGGCATCCCGCGCCGCGAGGCCGGCGCGACCGTGTGGCCCGAGCCCCCCGCGTTCATGGCGGCCCGCGTCCGCGACCTCCTGCGCCTGGGCGTCCGGATCGTCGGCGGCTGCTGCGGCACGACCCCGGAGCACGTGCGGGCGTTCCGGGAGGCGGTGGAGGGGGGAGGCGCGTAGCCCATGCCCCGCTTCGCCGTCTTCCTGACGATCGTCCTGTCCGTCTGGGGCGGGATGCACGCGTACGTGCTGTCGCGCGTCTGGTCGCTCCCCTGGATCGCGCAGACGGGAGCGCGGAGGTGGGTCGTCGCGGCCACGGCGCTGCTGGCGGTCTCCTATCCGCTCGTCCGGAGCCTGTCCCGCTCCCTGGGGCGGTCGGCGTTCCCGCTCGACGTCGTCGCGTCGGTCTGGGTGGGGGTGCTGTTCCTCCTCCTCGCGTGGCTTCTCGCCGCCGACGTCGTCACCGGGTTCGGCTTTGTCTTCCGCGCGCACGTGACGAGGGTCCGGACCGCGGCGGTCGCGATCGCGGGCGTCCTGTCGGTCGTCGCCCTGATCCAGGCGGCGCGGCCGCCGGCCGTGAGGAGTCACGAGGTCGAGCTGCCGGGGCTTCCGGCGGCGCTCGACGGCCTCGTGCTCGTGCAGATCTCGGACCTGCACCTCGGGCCGATGCTCGGCGAATCGTGGGTCGCGGCGCGGATCGAGCAGGTGCGCGCGCTCCGCCCCGATCTCGTCGTCGTCAACGGCGACCTCGTGGACCACGACGTCGGGAAGGTCGAGGGGCTGGTCCCCGTCCTCCGGCGGCTGTCGGCCCCTCTCGGCGTCTTCGCGGTGACCGGGAACCACGAGTTCTACGCGGGCCTCGGACGTTCGCTCGCGCTGCTCGAGGGGGCGGGGTTCCGGGTGCTGCGGGACGCGCACGCGGAGGTCGCGCCGGGCCTCGTCCTCGCGGGGGTGGACGACCCGACGGGGAGGCGGCAGACGGGCGAGGACGACGGGTTCCTCGAGAGGGCGCTCGAGGGCCGGCCGCCGGGGGCGGTCGTGCTCCTCTCGCACAGTCCGAAGGGGGTGGAGGGAGCGGCGGACCTCGGCGTCGGCCTGATGCTCTCCGGCCACACGCACGGAGGCCAGATCTGGCCGTTCCGGTACCTCGTGAAGCTCGCGTACCCGCGCGTCGAGGGGGAGTACCGCGCCGGCGGCATGACGCTCCTCGTGTCGCGGGGGACCGGGTTCTGGGGCCCGCCGATGCGATTTCCCCGCCGCAGCGAGATCCTGAGGATCACGCTGCGGGCAGCGTGATCGTCCGCGGCGCCACCCGCCCGTCTCGCGGCCTCAGCTTCCCGACTTCTTCCCCTGGCGGGCGACCGCCTCCGCCGCGGCCCTGGCCTTCTCGGGGTCGCCGAGGTAGCCGTGGCGGATCGGGCGGAGGTCGGAGTCCAGCTCGTACACGAGCGGGATGCCGGTCGGGATGTTGAGCTTCACGATCGCCTCCTCGGACATCCCGTCGAGGTGCTTGACGAGGGCGCGCAGGCTGTTGCCGTGGGCGGCGATCAGGACTCGCTTCCCGGCGCGGATGTCGTGGGCGATCGTGGATTCCCAGTACGGGAGGAACCTCGCGACGGTGTCCTTCAGCGACTCGGTCCGCGGGACCTCCTCCGGGCGGAGGCCGGCGTAGCGCGGGTCGCGGCCGGGCCAACGGGGGTCGTCCTCGGTCAGCCCGGGGGGGGGCGTGGCGTAGCTGCGTCGCCAGATTTGCACCTGCTCCTCGCCGAACTTGGCGGCGGTCTCCCCCTTGTCGAGCCCCTGGAGCGCGCCGTACATCCGCTCGTTGAGGCGCCAGCTCCGGTGCACCGGGATCCACATGAGGTCGAGCCGGTCGAGAACGATCCAGAGCGTGCGGATCGCGCGCTTCAGGACCGACGTATGCGCGACGTCGAAGCCGAAGCCCCCCTCCGCGAGGAGGCGCGCGGCCTCCTCGGCCTCCTGCACCCCTTGGTCCGACAGGTCCTGGTCGGTCCAGCCGGTGAACCGGTTCTCGAGGTTCCAGAGGCTCTGACCGTGGCGGAGGAGAACGACCTTGTGCATCGGAACCTCCCCGTGTGCGGACTCCGGCCGATTATAATCGCCTCCCGCCCGCCGCCGGGGCGGACGCGGCGGAGGGGCGCGGGAGGGGCGGTTGGGGGAGAGGCCGACGCGGGGCGCGCAGACGCCGGGACGGAAGCTCGCGCGGCTCCTGAAGAAGGAACGGGGGCTCTGGGCCGAGGGGTACACGCGGGTCGCCGGCGTGGACGAGGCGGGGGTCGGACCGCTCGCGGGGCCGGTGGTCGCCGCAGCGGTGACGTTCCCGCGGGGGGTCGGCGTCCGGGGCGTGGACGACTCCAAGAAGCTGTCCCCCGAGAGGCGCGAGGATCTCGACGCCGAGATCCGGACCGCGGCGTCGGCGTGGGCGGTCGGGGTCGTCGAGCCGGACGAGATCGACCGCCTGAACATCTACCGCGCGTCGCTCGAGGCGATGCGGCGGGCGGTCGTGGCGCTCTGCGCCCCGCCCGAGATCGTCCTCGTGGACGCGCGGACGATTCCCGGGATCCAGGCCCTCCAGGAGGCGATCGTGCGCGGGGACGCGACGTGCCACGCGATCGCCGCCGCCTCCATCCTCGCCAAGGTCGAGAGGGACCGCCGGATGGCGAGGTACGAGGAGGAATACCCCGGCTACGGGTTTGCGGTACACAAGGGGTACCCGACCGAGGCGCACCGCGACGCGATCCGCCGCCTAGGCCCCTGCGCCATCCACCGCCGCTCGTTCACCCTCCTCCCCCCGCGCATGCTGTGGTAGTTCGGGGTCAGACGTTACCGGCGTTACTTGTTTCCTGAAAAAGGGCAATATCGCGATCTTTCTTGCCGAGAGATGGGGGCCGCGTTCCCGTAAGGTCGGTGAACTGTCCGAGGGTCGCCCGATCGTCGAGATCCCGAACCTGGCCCCGGATCGATTCCGGAATACCTTGGAATTCCGTCCTTTTCGCCTGCAAAGGTAACGCCGGTAATGTCTGACCCCAAGGGGGTTGCTATACTGCGCCGTTCACAGGGAGGAACGGGAGTGAAGATCCACGAGTATCAGGCGAAAGCCGTGTTGAAGAGGCACGGAGTGCCGGTCCCGCAGGGCGACGTCGCGGCCACCGCGCAGGAGGCGGCCGGCATCGCCCGCAAGCTCGGGGGACGGGTCGTCGTCAAGGCGCAGATTCACGCCGGGGGGCGCGGGAAGGGGACGTTCCGGGATGCCGCCACCGGCAAGCCGGTGATGCGCCCCGACGGGAGCAAGCCTCTCGGAGGGGTCGTTGTCGTGGACGGTCCCGAAGCGGTGGAGGAGATCGCCTCCCGGATGCTCGGCAACGTCCTCGTCACGAAGCAGAGCGGCCCGGAGGGACGGCGGGTCGGCCGGGTCCTGGTCGAGGAGGGGATGGAGATCTCCAAGGAGTTCTACCTCGCCGTCCTGCTCGACCGCGCGATCCGCTCCCTGACGTTCATCGCAAGCGCCGAGGGGGGAACGGAGATCGAGGAGGTCGCGGCGACCCGGCCCGAGGCGATCCTCAAGGCGGCCGTGGACCCGCGCGCGGGGTACTCCCCGTGGATCGGAAGGAGCCTCGCCTTCGGCCTCGGGTTCGAGGCGAAGCTCGTGAACCCGGCGTCGAAGCTCGTGGCGTCGCTCCACGAGGCGTTCGTCCGGACCGACGCCTCGCTCGCCGAGATCAACCCCCTGATCGTGACGACCGACGGCAGGGTGATCGCGCTCGACGCCAAGATGAACTTCGACGACAACGCGCTCTACCGGCACCACGACATCGCGGAGCTCCGGGACCTCGGCGAGGAGGATCCGCTGGAGATCGAGGCGTCGAAGCACGGCCTCAACTACATCAAGCTCGACGGGAGCGTCGGCTGCATGGTGAACGGGGCGGGGCTCGCGATGGGCACCATGGACATCATCAAGCACCACGGCGGGAGCCCGGCGAACTTCCTCGACGTCGGAGGGGGCGCGACGGTGGAGGCCGTCACGGCGGCGTTCGAGATCCTGATGAAGGACGCGAACGTCCGGGCGGTCCTGGTGAACATCTTCGGCGGGATCATGCGCTGCGACGTCGTGGCGGAGGGGGTCGTGACGGCCGCGAGGAAGGTCGGCGTCAAGGTCCCGATGGTCGTCCGGCTCGAGGGGACGAACGTCGAGCGCGGCCGCGAGATCCTGCGCGAGTCGGGGCTGACGTTCCTCGTCGCGGACGGAATGAAGGACGCGGCGGAGAAGGTCGTCGCCGCGGCGGGGGGGAGGTAGCCATGGCGGTCCTGTGCGGCAAAGAGACGCGCCTCCTCGTCCAGGGGATCACGGGCGGAGAGGGGACGTTCCACACGCGGAAGGCGGTGGAGTACGGCACGAAGGTCGTCGCGGGGGTGACCCCCGGCAAGGGGGGCACCGCGGTCGACGGGATCCCCGTCTTCGACACGGTGGAGAGGGCCGTCCGCGAGACCGGGGCGAACGCGAGCGTGATCTTCGTCCCCCCGCCGTTCGCGGCGGACGCGGTCCAGGAAGCCGCCGCCGCGGAGATCCCCCTCGTCGTGTGCATCACCGAGGGGATCCCGACGCTCGACATGGTCAAGGTGATGGCGTACCTCGAGGGGCGCAGGACCAGGCTCATCGGCCCGAACTGCCCGGGGATCATCACGCCGGGCGAGTGCAAGATCGGGATCATGCCGGGGCACATCCACCGGCCGGGGCCGGTCGGCGTCGTCTCCCGCTCGGGGACTCTCACCTACGAGGCCGTGGACCAGCTGACGCGCCTCGGGATCGGGCAGTCCACCTGCGTCGGGATCGGCGGCGATCCGATTCCGGGGACGAACTTCATCGACATGCTGGCGCTCTTCGAGGCCGACCCCAAGACCGAGGCGGTCGTGATGATCGGCGAGATCGGGGGCACCGCCGAGGAGGACGCGGCCGAGTTCGTGAAGGCCCGCGTCCGCAAGCCGGTCGTCGCCTTCATCGCCGGGCAGACGGCGCCCCCCGGGCGGCGCATGGGGCACGCCGGTGCGATCATCTCCGGCGGCAAGGGAACCGCCGCGGAGAAGATGAAGGCGCTCCGGGAGGCCGGCATCCGCGTCGTCGAGACGCCGGCCGCGATCGGGGAGACCCTGAAGAAGGCGCTCCGGTGACGTCGGGCCGGCCCCCGCGGCCGGCCGTTCGGGAGATCACATGGCGCAGCAGGTGCAGCGGACACTCGCGATCGTCAAGCCGGACGGCGTCGAGCAGCGGGTCGTGGGGAAGGTAGTCTCGCGGATCGAGGCGGAGGGGTTCCGCATCGCCGCGATCCGGTCGGCGCGCCTCTCGAAGGCGGAGGCCGAGGGGTTCTATGCGGTCCACCGGGGGAAGCCGTTCTTCGCGAGCCTCACGGCCTTCATGTCCTCGGGGCCGGCGGTCGTGATGGTCCTCGAGCGGGAGGACGCGATCGCGAAGTGGCGCGAGGTCATGGGGGCGACGAACCCCGCGAGCGCCGCCCCCGGCACGCTCCGCAAGGAGCTCGCCACTTCGGTCGAGCGCAACGTCGTGCACGGCTCGGATGCGCCCGAGACGGCGGCCTTCGAGATCGCCTACTTCTTCGGCGGCGTGGACCTGATCGGCTGACGCGCGGGCGCGGTCCCGGCCGCGCCGCGTGCTAGCATCCTCCCGATGGCGACCGTCCGCCGGCTCCTCGGGTACTTCCGGCCGTACGTGGCCCGGATGATCGCCGCGGCCGTCATGCTCGCCGTGGCCGGCGCCCTGATGTCGGCGGTCGTAGCCACCGTCAAGCCCCTCGTCAACCAGGTCCTCCTGCCGGGGGCGGCGCCCGCCGCCGCGGCGGCCGCTCCCGCCGCGCCGGCCGGGCCGGACATCCTGGAGAAGGCCAAGAGCTGGCTCGGCGCCGACGGCTGGTCCGCCTGGCTCCTGAAGCGGCCCTACGTGCAGGTGCCGATCCTGCTGATGGTCGTGTTCTTCCTGCGGGCCGTGTTCCTCTACTTCGGCGAGTACCTGACGACGAAGACCGGCGCGGGGATCATCCGGGACCTCCGCGCGGACCTCTACGAGGCGATCACCTACCAGTCGCTCCGGTTCTTCCAGGCCCACCCCACCGGGGTCATCCTCTCCAGGATCCTGAGCGACGTGCAGCGGATCCAGAGGATCACCACGACGGTGCTCGCGGACCTCGTCCGGGTCGGCACGATGGTCCCGTTCATGCTGCTGGTCGCGCTCCTCCACGACTGGCGCCTGACGCTCTTCGCCCTCGTCGTCCTCCCGATGGTCACCCTGCCGATGATCCGCCTGGGCCGGCGCCTCCGCCGCGCCTCGACCTCGTCGCAGGAGCGGATGGCGGAGACCGCGAGCCTCGTCGCCGAGGCCGTCGGCGGGGCGAAGGTCGTCCAGGGGTTCGCCATGGAGCGGTTCGAGATCGGCCGCTTCCGCGAGGCCCTCGAGCGGATGCTCAGGGCCGATCTCAAGGCGGGCCGAGCGGCGGCCCTCGCCCCGGCGGTGATCGAGATCGTCGGAGGGATCGCCGGAGGGGCGCTCTTCTACTACGCAGGACTCGCGATCGCGCGCGGGACGCTCGACGCCGGGAACTTCGTGGTCGTCCTCACGGCCCTGGGCGTCCTCTTCATCTCGATCCGGAAGCTCAACCAGCTGAACGTCGAGTTCCAGCAGGCGCTGGCTGCCGCGACGCGCGTGTTCGACATGATGGACCGCGAGCGCGAGATCCGGGATTCCGGCCTCGCGACGACGCTGCCCCCCTTCCGCGACGCGATCCGGTTCGAGGGGGTGGACTTCGCGTACGACGGGGAGAAGGTGCTCGACGGGATCGACCTCACGCTGCGCAAGGGCGAGGTCGTGGCCCTCGTGGGCGCGTCGGGCTCCGGGAAGACGACGCTCGCGAACCTGCTGCCGCGCTTCTACGACCCGACGCGGGGGCGCGTCGCGATCGACGGCCGGGACCTCCGCGAGGTGACGCTCGGCTCGCTCAGGGCGCAGATCGGCCTCGTGACGCAGGAGACCGTCCTGTTCGACGACACCGTGCGGAACAACATCGCCTACGGGAAGGAGGACGCTCCGGCGGAGAGCGTCGTCGCGGCGAGCCGCGCGGCGCAGGCGCACGAGTTCGTCCTCGGGCTGCCGCAGGGGTACGACACGCGCCTCGGCGAGCGCGGCGCGAGGCTGTCGATGGGACAGCGGCAGCGCCTGACGATCGCGCGGGCAATCCTCAAGGACCCGCCGATCCTGATCCTCGACGAGGCGACCTCGGCGCTCGACTCGGAGTCGGAGGCGCTCGTGCAGCAGGCCCTCGACGCGCTCATGGAGGGGCGGACCTGTCTCGTCATCGCGCATCGCCTGGCGACCGTGCGGCGTGCGGACCGGATCGTCGTCCTCGACGCCGGGCGCATCGTCGAGCAGGGGACCCATCGCGAGCTCCTCGTCCGGGGCGGCGTCTACGCCCGGCTCCACGCCCTCCAGTTCCAGGACGCGGAGCCGTGAGCGGCTCGCGCCCCTCGCGCTCCGCAATCCGCCGAGATCTCCTCCTCATCGCCGCCGGCTCCGCGGTCCTCTTTCTCGTTTCCCTCGGGTCGAGGGACCTGTGGCAGCCGAACGAGCCGACCTACGGCCAGGCCGTCGCCGAGATGGACCGGCGCGGCGCCTGGCTCGTCCCGACCGTCAACGGCGCGACGTTCGCCGAGAAGCCCCCGCTCTACTTCTGGGCGGCGCTCGCCGCGTCCCGCCTGCTCGGCGGCGTGGACGAGACTGCGCTCCGGCTCCCCGTAGCGCTCGTGGGCGTGGGAGGAGTTCTCCTCCTCTACCTCCTGGTCCTCCCGTACGCGGGCCGGGGACGGGCGAGGATCGCCGCGGCGCTCCTCGCGACCACCGAGGCCTGGTGGTGGAACTCGCGAGCGGTCCAGATGGACCTGCTCGTGGCGGTCTCCACGCTCGCGGCGCTGCTCGCCGTCCTGCGCGCGGTGGACGGCGGCCGGCCGGCGTGGCGGGGATGGGCGCTCGGCGGCCTGGCGGCCGGGCTCGGGTTCCTGGCGAAGGGTCCGGTGGCATGGGCGTGCCCGGCCCTGGTGCTCGCGGCCTACCTCGCCGCCACTCGGCGCCTGCGCGCCGCGCTCGGCCCGGCTACGATCGCGGGCGCCGCGATCGCAGTCGCCGTCCCGCTCCCGTGGGCGGCAGCCCTTCTGGCGGACGGCCGCACGGATTTCCTGCGCGAGGCGGTCCTCCGGCAGAGCGCGACGCGGTACGTCCAGGGCTTCGACCACCCCGGGCCGTGGTGGTACTACCTCTACTACTACTGGATCGACTTCGCCCCGTGGTCCTGGTTCGCTCCGCTCGCGGCCCGGCTGCGGGGGCGCGACGAGGGGGAGCGGCGTCTCGACCTCCTCGCCTGGCTCTGGCTGGCGTGCGTGCTCGTCTTTTTCTCACTCTCCGCGAGCAAGCGCAGCGCGTACATGCTCCCCGCGGCCCCGGCCGTCGCGATCCTCGTGTCGAAGCTCGCCGACCGGCTCCTCGCGGGCCGGCTCGATCGGAAAGAGGCCCTGCCCGCGATGGCCGTCCACGGGCTCGCGGCGGCCCTGGCGATCGGGGCCGCGGCGCTCCTCCTCCTGCGGGCGATCCCGGAGTATCCGGACCTCCTCGCCCCGGGGGCCACGCTGGTCTCGGTCCTTCTCGCGGGCGGCGTGGCGCTCGCCGCCGCGATCGCGAGCCGGGCCCGCGCCCGCGCCGCGCCCGCCGCCCTCTTCGCCCTGGTCGTCGCGGTCTACCTGGCCGCGGCGGTCGCCGTCCTGCCCTCGGTCGACCGCCTCAAGTCGGCGCGGCCGTTCTGCGAGCGGGTGCGCGAGATCGTGCCGGCCGAGGCGGAGCTGGTCTCGTACCGCTTCTGGAGCTGGAGGGCGAGCTACTCGTTCTACCTCGGACGGACGATCCGGAACCTCGGGTCGCGCGAGGAGCTGGCCCTTCGCGCCGCCGCGCCCGGCCGCGTGTTCGTCCTCGTCGAGGATGAGCACGTCGGGGAGGCGCGGGATGCGCTCGGGGGGCGCGAGCCGCTCGCGAGAGCTCCGGTCGGCGGGACGACGGCCTGGCTGTTCTCCAGCCGCTGAGCCGGTGTCCTACGGCGCCTCGGCCGCCTGGGCGGGCGGCTCGGGCGGAGGCTCCTGGCGAGCCGGCTGGTAGGCGCGCCAGAGGAGGAACAGCGAGAGCATCACGATCCCCACGACCATCCAGTGCTCGCGGTTCCGGAACATGCGGTCGGAGGACCAGCCGGACTTTGCGGTTTCCGGGTAGGGGTGGACGGTCGGGAACAGCGCCGGAACCGCCTCCCGGTACCGCTCGAACGCCTCGCCGTGCCGCTCCCGGAGGCGCGCCGGCTCCACCCTCTCCTTGCGCGGGAGGTAGTAGCCGAAGAACACGGCGTACCCCCCCGCGAGGACGACGAGGCTACCGCCGTAGGGGAGCCAGGCCATGAGACAGAGCCCCGTGAAGATCAGCAGCCTCCCGAGGTAGAGAGGGTTCCTCGTGAAGCGGTAGGGCCCCGACGTCACCAGCTCCTCGGTCTTCAGGAGATGCCCCGCCGCCCAGACGCGGACCGCCTCGCCCAGGGCCGCGATCACGAACCCGATCGTGACCCCGAGAGGGGTGGGCCTCGCCGTCGCGAGGAGCGCCGCGACGAAGACGTACAGCAGCAGGAGCCGGACGATCGCCAGGGTCTTGTTGTACCGCCTGTCCCTCACGTGCCCCTCCCCGTGGCCCGGGAGCATACCGCAAGAAGCGGGGGGAGTCCCACCGTCAGGGGGCGCGCCCGGCCTCGCGGTCGCGCAGGAGCTTTCTCGCGAGCGCGAGGTTGCGGCGGGCCTTCTCGAAGTCCGGCCGCATCCGGAGCGCCGCCTCCAGGTGGGGCAAGGCCTCTTCGAGCCGTCCGCTCCGGGCGAGGAGGGTTCCCAGGTCGTACTGGGCGTCGGCATCCCGGGGGGAGAGGGAGAGCCCCTCGAGGTAGCACGCGATCGCCTCCTCGGAGCGCCCCTCGCGCTCGAGGGCGCGGGCGAGCGCGAAGCGCGGCCCGGCGGCGCCCGGGTCCAGGCGGACCGCCTCCCGCAGGTGGGCGATCGCCTCCTCGAGCTGCCCGCTTCTCGCGAGGAGGCGACCGAGGTTGTCGTGGGCCCCGGCGTGGTCGGGCTTCAGGCGGATCGCCTCGCGGACATGGGGGATCGCCTCCTCCTCGCGCCCGGACATCGCGAGCAGCCCGCCGAGGTTGTTGTGGGCCATCCACGCCGAGGGATTCCGCGCGAGGGTGTCCCGCCAGAGCGTCTCCAGATCGGCGAAGGCGTGCGCGCGGGACCAGCTCGCGGCCGCGAGGGCCGCGACGACCGCGACCGCCGCGGCCGTGAGACCTCGACGGGCGGCGGTCCCCCGGAGCCGCGCCGCGCCCGTGGCGCAGGCGGCGCAGGCGAGCGCCAGGGCGGGGAGGCTGGCGTGGTACTGGAAGTGGTCCGCGACCCAGGAGTACCGCATCGGGTAGACGTTGAAGAAGCCGAGGGCCGGGAAGAGCAGGATGCCGTACGCCGCGGCCGCGACGAGGGGGCCGTTGCCCGTCTTGCGCCGGAAGGCGAAAAGAACGGCGATCGCCGCGACCACCAGGACGGGCGCGATCCAGTCCGACGGCCGGCCGGCGTCGACGTCCCACCGCGGGTACACGAAGCAGAGCCCCGCCGGCCACGCGAGCTTCCCGAGATAGAACCAGAGGACCCGCCCGGCGAGCGCGACGCGGTCGAGGAGGCCGAGCGACCACTCCGCGCCGACGGCCCCGATCTGGCTCTGCTCGAGGTGCACGGTGAGGAGGCCGAGCGCGGCCCCCGCCGCCGCGGCCGCGGCGAGAGCGAGGGTCTCGGCGCGCCCCGGCGGTTTCCCGCGCTTCCAGACGAGCAGGAGGGCCGCGACGATCGGGAGCGTCGCCACGACGGTCTTGCTGAGGACCGCGCCGGCGAAGAGCAGGGCCGCGAGGGCTCCCGCGGCGGCGCGGCGCCCGCGCCACCCCTTGCCGTCGAGCGCCGGCGGGAGGAAGACCGCGAGGGAGGCCAGGGCCAGGGCGCCCGACAGGACGTTCTTCCGCTCCGTGATCCACGCGACCGACTCGACGTGCACCGGATGGAGGGCGAAGACCGCGGCGGCGAGCGGAGCCCCCGGGACCCGCAGGCGCTCCAGGATCCGGAGGAAGAGCCAGGCTCCCGCCAGGTGGAGCGCCAGGTTGACGACCCTGTAGCCGGTCGGGTCGAGGCCGAAGAGCCTCCTCTCGACCCAGAAGGTCGTGTGCGTCATCGGGTAGTACTGCGGCGTCGCGGCAGGGTCGGTCCAGATCCGGCGCAGCCCCGAGAGGCTCTCGAGCGCGCGGTTGCCGGTCACGTAGAAGTCGTCGTCCCACAGGAACCCGCCGGTCAGCGACGGGGCGTACGCCGCGAGCGCGGCGGCGGCGACGAGCGCGATCGCGGCGCCGCGGAGGGCCGTGCGGGCCCTCGCCCCCCGCTCGCTCTCGGGGACGGACCGGCCCGTCACGGCCGGCTCCCCCTCTCGCGGCTCCTGCCCCGCACGGCGTCCCAGATCCGGCGGAGCCTCCGCCAGCGCGAGTACCGCGCGGCGGCCCTCGGCCCCGCGGCGGCGATCGCGGCGTCCTCGTCCCCGCCCGTGTGGCGAGCCCTCATCCTCGCGAGCGCGATCCGGTCCTGGTCTCGGAGCCTCTCGAAGAGAGCCCGCCGCAGGATCCCCGGCGAGTCTCCGAGGACGACGGACGTGGCGAGATCGACGACGTGCACGGCTCCGTCGTCCGAGACGAGCACGTCGCGGTGGTGGAGATCCCCGATCGCGATCCCCCGCTCGTGGAGCCCCGCGACGATCTCGTCGAGACGATCGAACACGCCCCCGAGGACGGCAGGGGCCGCCGGCATCTCGGACAGCGGCGTCCCGGAGATCCAGCAGAGCACGATCGAGAACGGGTCCGGCCGGCCGTGGAACTCGGCGAGGCCGGGGATCCCGGCCGCGGCGCGGTACGCGGCCGCCTCCCGCCGGAGCGCGAGCCGGCCGAGGAGGTTCCGGACGAGAAAGGGACGGGGCCGGTAGTCCTTGACGGCGAGGTCCAGGCCGTCGATCCGGTAACGCACCAGGTCGGCCTTCGTCACGTTGCGGCCGATCCGCCGCGATGTGGGGGCCGCGTCCCGCAGCCGGCGAAGATCGACCGGGCCGGGCCTCCCCGTGCTAGACTCTCGTCGGCCCGAGGTCACGGAAGTCGCTGAGAGGGTTGGGGTTCCATCTGCTCATGAGCTCCCGAGAGCCCACCATACCATCGGGCGCGGCGCCCGACAACGCGCGGCGACTGCCGGGACGGGCCCCGACACGCCAGGAGCTGACGGCGGCGACCCTCGCGGTCCTCCAGCCGGGAGAGCCGGATAAGGCCGATGTCCTCCTCGTGGACCTCGGCGACGGCCCGATGGTCGTGAAGGACTTCGCGCGGAAGGCGTGGTGGGTGCGGCTCCTCGGCCGGATCCAGATCGCGCGCGAGGTCCGGGCGTACCGGTGGCTCGGGCGGATGTGCGGGATCCCCGCCCTCATCGGGCGGGTGGACGGACTGGCGCTGGCGATCGAGCACATAGACGGGGAGCGCGTCGCGTTCCTCGCGAATCCCCGGGAGCACGGCGAGGACCGCCTCGGCGGCCTCCGCGACCTCATCGACCGGCTGCACGCGGCCGGGGTCGTGCACAACGATCTGCGGGGCCGCGAGAACCTGCTCGTCCGGCCGGACGGCGAGGTGGTCGTGCTCGACCTCGCGGGGGCCGTGCGCCTCAGGCCCGGCGGCATCCTGCACCGGCTGCTCTTCCGGCTGCTCGCGATCGCGGACGAGGCGGCCTATCTGAAGTGGAAGCAGCTCCTCACGCCGGGAAGGCTCACGCCGGGCGAGGAGGCGTTCCTGCGGCGCTTCCGGCGGGTCCGGGCGCTGTGGCCGTTCAACCGGAAGGGGCGCGCGGGGCGATGAGGGGAGGCGAGCCGTGACCGACGGGACTGGGCCGGATCTGACCGTGGTCGTCCCGGTCTTCGAGGAGCGGGAGAATCTCGAGCCGCTCGTCGACGAGATCGGGGAGGTCCTCGGTCCGCTCGGACTCGATTGCGAGATCGTGCTCGTCGACGACGGGAGCCGCGACGGGTCGGGCGAGACGATCTCCGCGCTCGCGAGGTCCCGGCCCGGCGTGCGCGGCCTCCACTTCCGGGAGAACCGGGGACAGTCGGCGGCGTTCGACGCCGGCTTCAAGGCGGCGCGCGGCCGGATCGTCGTCACGATGGACGCGGACCTCCAGAACGATCCGCGAGACGTTCCGCTCCTCCTCGAGGCGCTCCGGGACGCGGACGCCGCGGTCGGGTACCGGAAGGAGCGGCACGACACCTGGATCCGGCGCGTGTCCTCCGTGATCGCGAACACGGTGCGCAACCGCCTGTCGGGCGATGACATCATCGACACCGGGTGCTCGCTCAAGGCGTTCCGCCTGGAGTGCCTCCAGGGGCTCAAGCTCTACACCGGAATGCACCGCTTCCTTCCGACCCTGCTCCGGATCGACGGCTACCGCGTCGTCCAGGTCCCGGTGAGCCATCGTCGTCGGCGCGCGGGGCGGAGCAAGTACGGCGTGTGGAACCGGGTGTTCCGCTCGTTCGCGGACCTGCTCGCGGTTCGCTGGATGAAGAAGCGCCGGCTCGGGTACGAGGTGGTCCGACATGATCCCTAGCGCGATCCCGTCCGGATGGCTCGCCGTCGGCTTCCTCGGGCAGGCGGTGTTCTCGGCGAGGTTCTTCGTCCAGTGGGTCGCTTCCGAGAGGAGGCGCGAGAGCTACGTGCCGGCCGCGTTCTGGTGGCTCTCGGTCGCGGGCGGGCTCCTGCTCCTGGCCTACGCCGCATACCGCCGCGACCCGGTGTTCACACTGGGGCAGGCGGCGGGCCTGGGCGTCTACATTCGGAACCTCACCTGGATTCGCCGGGGGCGGGCCGCCTTTTCGACGGCCGTGCCGATGCCTCGCCGCCCGGGGCGAAGTAGCCGCGGCGAGTCGTGACCTTGAGGCCGGGCCTCGTCGCCGACAGGCGGATCTCTCGCCAGGTGCCGTCGCGTCGCCGGTCGTCGGAGACGTAGGCGAGCGAGTACTGGTGGCGCAGGTCCTGCGCCACGTCCTCGAACGCCTTGCGGAGCTGCCCGGGGCGGACGGAGAAGAGGACCCTCCCTCCGGTCGCCTCGCCGAGCTTCGTCAGGATGGACGCCAGCGACTCCCTCCCGTAGAAGTCCGGCGTGTGCTCCAGGCGCCTCCCGAAGCCGATGGCGAAGATCATCACCTCGTTCCGCAGCGCCCGGTCGAGGGACTCCTCGAGGGTGTGGAGGCTGCCGGGCTCGAGCCCGTTCGCCGCCTCGTCCCTTCCGTCCGACAGGAGCACCATGACGCGCCGTCCTTCGAACTGCCCGAGCAGGTTCGAGGCCCTGTAGATCGCGTCGTAGAGGGCCGTTCCGCCCTCGGCCCGCACGTTCTCGATCGCCGCCCGCAGCGCCTCGGGGTCCCTCGTCAGGTCCTGGGCGACCACGGCGGAGTCGCTGAACGTGATGACGAGGCCCTCGTCCCCTTCGACGAGGAGATCGAGGAATCCGAGGGCGGCGTCGCGCGCGGCCTCGAGCTTCTCTCCTTTCATGGTGAGCGACGTGTCGAGAACGATGGCCACGCGGAGCGCTTTCCAGTCCGTGCCGAACCGGTCGATCTCCTGGGGACGTCCGTTCTCGAACAGGCGGAAGTCGTCGCGACCCAGTCCGGTGACGTAGTCGCCCGAGGGGCCGCGCACGACCGCGTACAGGTTCACGAGGTCCACGTTCTCGACGAAGTCCACCCGGAACGGCGACGTGCGGACGGAGGAGCGGACCGTGCTCCCGTCCGAGAGGAGCAGGACCGCGGCGATCTCGTGCGCGGAGCGCGCCTCGCCGGAGTCCCACACCGTCTTCCACGGGGGGGACGTGAGCGTCGCCAAAGGCTTCCCGTCCACCGTCAGGTCGATCCGCCGCGCCGCGAGCCCCGGGGAGGGGACGACGCGAAGCTCGATCTCGACCTCCCCGACGACCCGCCCGCGGTGCAAAGGCTTGACGAAGGCGAGGGAGCTTCCGGACTCGGCGGGGTCGCCGGCCCCCGCCGGGAAGAGCGCGCACGCCGCCGCCATCGCCGCTGCGATCGCCCTCGTCCGTCGCATGGCCATCGTCTCCGCTTCCCGCATCCGCGCGCCGCGCGGCGCCGGGGACCCCGGCGCCGGCATCCTAGCGCAGATACGGCGGGCGACGCCCGCGGTTGCGGCGGCGCCCGCGGCGTCGTCAGCGCGGCGGCGCTACGAGGCGGCGAGTCTGGAAGACGACGAGGGAGCCGTCCTCCGCGAAGCCGAATTCCACGTCCTGGGCCCGTCCGGTCGCCGCCTCCAGGGCGCGCGCAAGGGCGGCGAGCCTCTCGAGGTCCTCCTCGTCGAGGCATAGGCTGCGCGCCGCCTCGGGGGAGAGCGGCTCCTCGCGCGTGCCGGGCCGGTCCGGGTCGAGCGAGATCCGCCGCGACGCGGTCCCGCGCTCGGTGGCGATCGCCTGGCCGCTGGCCCGCCGCACCCAGAACAGATCTCCGTCGATCTCTCCCGAGGAGATCGCTTCCCCGAGACCCCAGGCGGCGTTGACGAGCATCGTTCCCGGGTTCCCCGCGGGCTCCCGGGTGAACAGGACGCCCGCGGCGCGGACGGGCACCATCTCCTGCACGAGGACCGCCTGCGCGGCGTCGAGGGGGGAGACCCCGGAGGCCGCGAGCGCGCGCAGGACGCGCGCGTTCCAGAGCGACGCCCAGCACCGTCGCACGCGATCGAGGACGTCCCGGGGCCCCGAGACTCCCAGCCAGGAATCGCACAGACCGGCCAGGCTCCCCTCGGGGCCGTCCTCGACCGTGGCGGAGGACCGGACGGCGAGCCTCGCGCCCCCGAGCCGATCGAGCGCGAGGACGATGTCCCGGGGAAGCCCTTCGGGGAGATCCCCCGCCAGGAGGATCGCGCGAGCGCGCCTCGAGAGGGTGGCCTCGTCGGGCCCCTCGGAGAGGGCCTGCCGCAGGCGCTCCCCTCGCTCGCCGAGGACGTGCACGCGGTACGCCGCGGTCGTGACGACGAAGCCGGCGGGGATCCGGCACCCCTCCGGGAGTGCGGCCCGGACCTCCACCAGACCGGCGGCCTTGCCCCCGACGATGCTCCGGTCGAGGAGCAGCCCCTCCTCGAGCGGCACGACGAGGCGGGAGCCCGCCCGCTCGCGCTCGCGCGCCACGAGGCGCGCGAGCCGCTCCTCGACGTCGAGGACGGCTCCGGCTTCGATCCCGAGGGCCCTGGCCCTGCGGACCAGCCCGTACATCTCTCCGATCCGCCGCACGAAGGCCGGGTCCTCGAGCCCACGGGCGGCCTCGACGTCCGCGTGCGCGGCCTCGACCATGCGGCTCCTGCGGATCGCCGCCTCGGCGCGCGCCGGCTCGAGGACGGACGCCGCCCGGACGGTCTCGTCCCCGAGATCCTCGAGGAGCGACTGCAGGCGGGCCGCGGTGTCCCGGAACCCTCCGAACCCCCGCTCGAGCGAGACCGGATCCTCGTGGGCCCGCACCGCCTGGAGCGCCCGGTCGCCGAGGGAGCGAAGCTCCGCGGCGATCCGTTCCCGCATGTCCTCGACGAGGGGAGGAAGCCCGTCGCGGAGCCTCGCCTCCGCGCGGAGCGCCGCGAGGAGGGCCGACCGCCCCCGCCGGTCCGGGAGCGCGCCGTACTCGAAGGCCGCCTCGAGCGTGAAGGGGAGGACGATCCGCAATGAGCCGGCGCATGCCCCGGCGAGTCGCGCGAGCGCCTCCCCGTCGGCGGGCGAGGCGCCGAGCGCGGCGAGGTCGCGAAGGGCCTCCCGCACGGCCGACCGGGCGCCCCGGTCGAGCGCCCCCGGGACGAGAATCGTCCCGGTGCCCCCGTCGATCAGGACGACGTCGTCCTCCTCCAGCACCGCGATTCCCTCGGCGCCCACGACGTCCGTGAGCTCGAGAATCGCTCTCCCGCCCCCCGGCGCCGCGACGAGACGTCCGAGGCGGTCGGCGCCGAGCGCCACGCACGGCTTCCCGAACTCCCGGGCGAGGAGCCCCACGTGGGAGAGCGGCGCGCCCTGGATGGTCAGCGTCCCCGCGGCGGCCAGGATCCTGGCGACGTCGTCCGGGACCGCGCGCTCGGCGACGAGCACGGCGCCCGAGACCCGGTCGGGCTCGACCTCGGGACCGTTCCGCCGCAGCGGTCCGCAGGCCCTTCCGGGCGAGATCCCGCGGCCGCGGAGAACCAGGAACCCGCCCGTCGCCAGCCTCGGAGGAAAGGGTCGGCTCACGGGGCGGATTCTAGCTCGCCGGCGGCGCCCCGTGTCAGACCGCGGGGGCGGGCGGAGCGGGCGGAGGGGCCGGCGCCGCGGCGCCCGGGTACGGCCGGCTCCCCACCCGCGTGAGGACGACGTATCCGAACGCGATCGCCCCGAGCACCCACCAGATCACGCTGCCGATGCAGAACGGCAGGAAGCGGAGGAGGGCGAAGGGAAGGAAGCCGAGCAGCGTCGCTCCCAGGACCGACATCCGGCCCTTCCCGATCCTCTGTCCCACGAAGTGGAAGACCCCCGCGAGGCCGACCCACTTGAGCACGACGAAGGCGAAGTAGATCAGGATCGCGGCCGGGATGCCGATCAGCGTGATGCACAGCAGCACGAGGACCATCACCAGGAGGATGTAGGCGCCGATCCCCACGAAGAACGCGAGGGCCGGGTGGAGGGGGAACTCCGTGGAGACGACCTGCACTCGGGCCGGGACGAACGCCCCGACCAGCAGGAGCCCGATGAAGACGAGCAGCAGCTTGAGGAACGCGGCCCAGAAGAGGAAGAACCCGAAGATCCCGAACGGCGAGGGGAAGTGCGCGGCCCACCCGCCGATCCCGATGTTGACCGACTGGCCACCGACCCGGACGTCGCCGCGGTCGAGGGAGCCTGCGACGTTGACGAGGTCCTTGCCGACGACGGCGCCGTCCTCGACGATCATCCGCGACCCGACGCCCGCCACGTCGCCGCCCGCGGCGCCCGTCATCTCGAGCTTTCCCGCGATCACGACGACGTCGCCGCCGACCTTCCCCGCGATCGTGGCGGTCCCTCCGATGCAGATGACGCTGCCGGGCACGCTCGTGCCCGCGGGGACATCCAGGTCGCTGAGCACCGCTACCTTGTCGGGACTGCCCTCCCGTACGACGAAGCGGACCGGGGAATCGGGGCCGGGCTCCGTGTCGCTCGGCGCTTCCGCCGCGGGCGCCTCGGGGGAGGTCGGCGCCGAGGGCGGGGAGGGCGTCCGCCCGGGCTTCGCGCCCTCCCCCGCGATCGAGGGAGAGGCGAGGAGCAGGCACGCCAGGAGCACGAAGAGCATCCGGATTCCGAGAGGCCTCGCATGGGAGTTCATCGCGTCACTCCTCGCCCGCGCGCGCGGCGCGGTGCCGCAGGTCGCGGCGGACGATCACGGTGGTCACGGCGAGCATCAGCGCGGTGCAGACCGCCGCCGCCGCGCGGGCCACGGGCTCCGCCTTGACGGCGAGGCGGGAGGCGGCGGCGAGGAGGTCGAGCCCCGCCCGGAGGAACACGTGGAGAAAGGCGACGGTCTCCGCGAGGGAGCGCCCCACCTTCAGTCCGAGGGCCGCCGCCCAGACGATCCCGGGGACCGTCTGCCTCACCGCGGACCAGAACGAGGGCGCCATCGCGATCCCTCCCGCGACGAGCGCGAGAGCCGCCGCCGAGAGCGCCGCCGTCGCCCATGCGGCCTCCCTGAGGGGGAAGGGCTCCCTCGCCCGCGGTGCCGCATCCGAGACGGCCCGCATCACGCGCGCCGTCGCGTCGATCGCCGGGCAGGGCTCGTCGCCCAGGGCGGCGAGGTCGAGGGCCATCTCCGCCTCGGCCCGGGCCGCGGCGGCGCACTCCGGGCATCGCGCGACGTGCCGGAGGACGGCGTCCCGGACGACCGCGGGCGCGAGGCCCAGCCTCGCCTCGGGGAGCGCCTCTCTCGCGTCGCGGCAGCGCACGTCAGGCTCCGAAGTGTCCGGGATGGCGCCGCTCGAGGATCTTGCGGATCGCGTCCCGGCCCCGCATGAGGCGGGTCTTGACGGTTCCCTCGGGAAGTCCCAGGGCGCGCGCCGCGTCGTCGACGCGCATCCCTTCCACGTAGACCAGGAAGATGACCTGCCGGTGGCGGGGATCGATCTCCCGGAGCGCCTGCCGCAGGAGCTCGGCGCGCTCCCTCGTCTCCATCCCCTCGCCGGCGGAGGGGGCCCCGTCGGCCAGCTGCTCCGGCATCTCGGCCCGCAGCTTCTCCTTCTTCGAGCGGCGGGCGAGGTCGAGCACGTGGTTGACGGCGAGGCGATAGAGCCAGGTCGAGAAGGGATGGTCCGGCCGGTACTGGTGGAGGTTCCGGTAGGCCTTGATCATGACCTCGCTCACCGCATCCTCGACGTCGTCCCGGCGGCTGCCGTATCGCCACGCCACTCCGGCCACCAGCCCCTGGTAGCGCGCGACGAGATCGCCGAACGCCTCGCGATCCCCGTCGAGAACGGCGCGGACGAGCCGGAGATCGTCCGCCTGCCGGTTCTCTTGGGCCGTTTCCGCCATGGGGTGAAACGAGGGACCCTCGCGCAGGTTCCCGGAGACGACCCGGGGTCGCCGGGACCGCCAAGAGGTCCCGGACGGGCCCCCCGAGGCCCGGAAGCCGTTAGTATAGATCGCCGGGCGCCCGGTCTCCCCGGGAGCCGGAAGGAGGCCCCAGGATGACCCCCTCCAGGAAGACCCCTCCCCCCACGGACCCGCACGAGCTTCCGCCCGAGCGTCTCAGGTGGCGCTGCGACCCGGCGGGATTCCGGTTCGAGACCACCGCGGAGATGGGAGACGGCCCGATTCAGATCATCGGGCAGCCGCGCGCGATGGAGGCCCTTCGCCTGGGTCTCGCGATCCGCGAATGGGGCTACAACATCTTCGTCGCGGGGGAGGTCGGAACCGGGCGCTCCACCGCCGTGAACCGCCAGCTGGCCGGCATCGAGCGCGGGGAGCGGTCGCCGGACGACCTGGTGTACGTCCACAACTTCCGGGATCCCGACCGGCCCCGCCTCCTGCGCTTCCCGGCGGGGCGGGGCCAGGCGTTCCGCCAGGCGATGGAAGACCTCGTGGCGACGCTCGGGAAGGCGGTCCCGGAGCTCTTCGACTCCGACGAGTACCGCAAGCGGCGCTCGGCGGCGATCGAGGCCGCCAACGAGGTCCGCAAGGAGAGGCTCAAGGAGTACGAGAAGCGGGTGTCGGAGGACGGGTTCACCCTCGTGCAGATCCAGACGGGGCCGGTGGTCCGGCCGGACCTGATGCCGGTCGTGGCGGGGAACCCGGTCGCGCTCGGCCAGCTCGAGTCCCTCGTGGAGGAGGGGAAGTTCCAGCGGCGCGAGTACGAGAAGCTCAAGGGAAAGTACGCGAAGCTGAGCGAGGGGCTCGAGACGCTCACGAAGGAGTTCCGGGACGTCGAGAGGGACCTGCGGAAGGGTCTCGTCGATCTCGACCGCGATCTGGCGAGCCCTCCGGTGAAGGCGGCCGTGGAGGATCTCCGGGACGGCTTCCCCGGCGACGCTGCGGGTGCATTCCTCGACGAAGTCCTCGACGACGTGCTCGACCACCTCGACCGCTTCCGCGACGTCGAGGAGCCGCCGGCCTCGGGGGCGGACCGCGACCGCGCGAGGGCGGAGCTCCGCGACCGGATGCGCCCGTACGCCGTCAACGTGATCGTGGACAACTCCCGCACGAAGGGGCTCCCGATCATCCGGGAGACCTCCCCGACCTACCGGAACCTCTTCGGCACCATCGAGCGCGCGCGGGACGCCTCGGGCGAATGGAGCACGGACCACACGCGGATCAAGGCGGGAAGCCTCGCGCGCGCGGACGGCGGGATCCTGGTCCTCGACGCGCTCGACGTGCTCGCCGAGGGGGGGGTGTGGCCCGCGCTGAAGCGGACGCTCCGCACGCGCCGCCTCGAGATCCAGTCGTTCGACCCGTTCAACTTCTTCTCCAGCGTCTCCATCCAGCCGGAGCCCGTCCCTCTCGACGTCAAGGTCGTCCTGATCGGCACGCGGCAGATCTACCGGCTCCTCCACGCCCTCGACGAGGACTTCAAGAAGATCTTCAAGGTCAAGGCCGACTTCGCGGTCGAGACCGCCCGGAGCCCCGAGGAGCTGATGAACTACGCCGCCTTCGTCCGGAAGAAGTGCCAGGACGACGGCCTTCCGCCCTTCCACCGCGACGCGGTCGCGGCCGTCGCCGAGCACGGCGTCCGCCTGGCCGGCAGGCAGGAGAAGCTGACGACCCGCTTCAACGAGATCGCCGACGTCGTGCGCGAGGCGGGGTACTGGGCGCGCCACGAGAAGGCGAGGCGGGTCGACGCGAAGCACGTGGACCGGGCGATCGCCGAGAGGGTGCGGCGGGTCGATCTAGTCGAGGAGGTTCTCCGCGAGCGGTTCGCGGACGGGACGATGCTGGTGGACCTCCAGGGGGAGAAGGTCGGCCAGGTGAACGGCCTCGTGTACCTCGACGTCGGGGACCACGCCTTCGGCCAGCCCTCGCGCATCACCGCCACCACCGCGGTCGGACGCGCGGGGATCATCGACATCGCGCGCGAGGCGGAGATGGGCGGGGCGATCCACACCAAGGGGGTGCTGATCCTCGCCGGCTTCCTCCGGGCGCGCTTCGCGCAGGACCGTCCGCTCGCCCTCTCCGCGAGCCTCTGCTTCGAGCAGAGCTACGACGAGATCGACGGGGACTCGGCCTCCTCGGCGGAGCTCTACGCGCTCCTGTCGTGCCTGTCGGGAGTGCCGATCCGGCAGTCGATCGCGGTCACGGGATCGGTCAACCAGAAGGGGGAGATCCAGCCGATCGGAGGCGTCAACGAGAAGGTCGAGGGGTACTTCGATCTCTGTCTCCTGGTCGGGCTCACGGGGCGGCAGGGAGTGATGATCCCCGCGCGGAACGTCCCGCACCTGATGCTCCGGAAGGATCTCGTCGAGGAGGTGGCGAGGGGCCGGTTCCATCTCTGGTCGGTCTCGACGGTCGAGGAGGGGATCGAGGTCCTCACGGGAGTCGAGGCCGGGGTCGCGGACGTGGGCGGCGCGTACCCCCCGGAGTCGGTGTTCGGCCGGGCGGAGGCGAAGCTCCGGGCCCTCGCGGCGAAGGTGCGGGAGTTCGGCCCCGCGGACGGGTCGGGGCCCTCGTGAGCGGTGCCTGCGGCCCGGCCGCGCCCGGACGCCGGGGCGCGTCCGGGTACTACGCTCGCCGCCTCGCCGGAATTCGGCTCAGGCGCTGCTACGAGATCGCGCCTCCCCGCGTGCGACGGTATCTCGAGGCCGAGATCCGGCACGTGCTGCGGCGGATCGGTCCCGAGGACGACGTGCTCGAGCTGGGCTGCGGGTACGGACGCGTCGCGATGCGGCTCGCGGCGGCGGCGCGCCGCGTCGTCGGAATCGACTCCGCCGAGGAGAGCATCGCGCTCGCGCGCCAGCTCGCGCCGCCCGGATGCCGGTGCGAGTTCCTGGTGATGGACGCGTACGCGCTCGCGTTCCGGGACCGGGTGTTCGACGCCGTCGTCTGCGTCCAGAACGGGGTCTGCGCGTTCGGCGGCGATCCCGAGGCGCTGCTCCGCGAGGCGCTTCGCGTGACCCGTCGGGGGGGACGGGTGCTCCTCTCGACGTATGCCGGGCGTTTCTGGCGCCACCGTCTCGCATGGTTCGAGGCGCAGGCCGCCGAGGGGCTCGTCGGCCCGATCGACCGGGGCTCCTCGCGGGACGGGGTCGTCGCGTGCCGGGACGGCTTCCGATCCGGACGGCTCGGGCCGGAGGACCTGCGCGCGCTGTGCCGGAGGATCGGCGCGCGCGGCGAGGTGCGCGAGGTGGACGGATCGAGCCTCTTCCTCGAGATCAGGGGTTGATCTGCCGCAGGATCTCCGGGTCCCGCTCGTCCTGGGCGAGCAGCGCGTGGCAGGTCGTGCAGTCCTGCGAGATCGTCCGGCCGCCGGCCGTCTCGTGCTCCTCGTCGTGGCAGCGGAAGCAGCCCACCGTCCACGTGTGGCCGATGTGGTTCGGATACGTGCCCCACCGGATGTTCATGCTCGGCCAGACGTTGACCCGGTAGATCCGCCCGAGCTCGTCGGCCGCTGCGGCGATCCGGTCCCTCGCGGCGGCGGCGGCCTCCGGGTAGCTCGCCGCGTAGAACGACTCGATCCTCCTGCGGATCCCCTCGGTCGCCGCGCCGTGGCTCTCGTACCCGGCCCGGAGCGCGCCCATCCCCTCGCGGCGCACCCACGGCAGCGACGGATCGATCGCGCCGAGACGGATCGCGTCGTCGATCTCCTCCTCCGCCGGGCGGTAGATGTGGGTCGGCCGGTTGTGGCAGTCCACGCAGTCCATCGTGCGCCAGGTCCGCTCCTCCCCGGGCGCGGTCTCCCCGCCGCCTCGCCGGAAGACCTCGACCTCGCCGCCGGCGCGCGTCAGCTCGACCTCCCGGATGTCTTCTCGCTTCGCGTCCGAGAGGTATCGGATCCGGATGCTCGGGTCCACGTGCCAGTGGATCCCCTGCGCCGCGCGCCCCTGGACTCCTCCCACCCGCAGCAGGAGGACGCTCTTCGTCTCGGTGTTCGCCTCGTCCTCCGCGTAGTGCGTGAACACGCGGAGACGGTCGCCGACGAACTTGGCCGGCCAGTGGCACTGCTCGCAGGTCTCCCGGGCGGGGCGGAGGTTCTCGACCGGCGTCGGGATCGGCCTCGGATAGAGGTTCAGGTTGACCGAGATCAGCTGCCACGAGCCCGAGAGCTTCGACTTCACGAACCAGCTCGCGCCGGGGCCGATGTGGCAGTCCACGCAACCGACCCGCGCGTGGGGAGACCGCAGGTAGTTCGCGTACTCCGGCGCCATCACGCTGTGGCACGCCGTGCCGCAGAACTCCGTGGAGTCCATCACCTCCACCGCCTTGAAGCCCGCCGTCCCCACGATCGCCAGGTTCACGAGGGTGAGGAGGACGAAGGTGCCGAAGGCCCTTCGCGTCCGCGCGTCGTTGAGGTCCCACACCGGGAGGGCGCGCGGCCGCTCGCCCCGCTCGAGGGCGAGGCGGTCCCGGCGCCGCTCGATCCGGAGGCCGATCGGGATGAGGAGGAGGCCGAGCACGAAGAGCGCGGGCACGACGACGAAGCCGAAGATCCCGATGTACGGGCTGTCGGTGAAGCCGAGAGCGCTCAGGGCGAGCACGAAGAGGAACGCCAGCGCCGCGACGGTCGCGAGCGCGGCGCCGGCGAGCGTCGCGATGTTCCGCCCGAGCCCCAGGACGAATTCCCTCATGGCCCCCTCGCGGGATCGAGCCCCCCCGGAACGGAGGGCGCCATGATATCGCAGGGGCCGCTCCGAGCGGCGCGGCGTGCGCCTTGCGTCGCCGTGCGTCCCGGTGCTGTAATGGCGGCGTCCCGAGCGTGCGGGATCGAGCGGGACCAAGGGGAGCGAGACATGGCGATTCGCGTGGGCATCATGGGATTCGGGCGGATCGGCAGGAACGTCTTCCGCATCGTCTACCCTCGGAGCGACATCGAGGTCGTGGCGATCGTGGACATCGCCGACCCGAAGGGGCTCGAGTACCTGCTCAAGTTCGACACCGTCCACGGCCGCTTCGAGGAGCCGGTCTGGGTGTCGGGCGACTCGATGTACGCGAAGGGGCGGCAGATCCGAATGCTGCAGCGCAAGGCTCCGGGCGACGTCGACTGGGGCGCGATGGGCGTGGACATCGTCATCGAGGCCACGGGGCAGTTCCGGACCCGCGCGCTGCTCGCGAAGCACCTGGAGACCGGCGCGAAGAGCGTGATCCTCACCGTGCCGCCGCGCGACGAGATCGACGCGGTCGTCGTGATGGGGGTCAACGACGACGTCCTCACCCCCGAGACGCGGATCGTCAGCAACGCGTCCTGCACCGCCAACGCCCTGGCGCCGATCTGCAAGATCCTCAACGACGCGTTCGGGATCGAGCGGGCGTTCATGACGACGGTGCACGCCTACACGAACGACCAGCGGCTCGCGGACGTGCCGCATTCCGAGCTGCGCCGCTCGAGGGCCGCCGCAGAAAACATCATTCCCGCCACGACGTGGTCGCCCATGGCGGTCGAGAAGATCCTCCCCGAGCTGAAGGGGAGGCTGGACGGGATGGCGCTCAACGTCCCGGTGCCGGACGGCTCCACGGTGGACATGGTGTCGCTCATGAAGCGGGCGGTCACGGCGGAGGAGGTGAACGAGGTCGTGAAGTCCGCGGCGGCGACGAGGTTCCGGAGCATCGTCGAGTTCACGGACCAGCCGATCGTCTCCTCCGACGTGATCGGGAACCCGCACTCCGCCATCTTCGACGGCCTGTCCACCCAGGTGCTCGGCGGGAACCTGCTCAAGACGATCACCTGGTACGACAACGGGTGGGGGTACGCGGAGCGAGTCGTCGAGCTGATCGTGCGCCTCGCCGGGTTCCGCGAGGCCGCCGCTCCGGCGGGGAGGTGAGGACGATGCCCGAGCACAAGCCCAGGGTCGCGATCAACGGCTTCGGAAGGATCGGCCGCACGGTGTTCCGCATCCTCGCCGCCCGCCACGACATCGAGGTCGTGGCGATCAACGACATCACCGAGCCGAAGGCCCTCGCCTACCTGCTGAAGTTCGACACCGTCTTCGGGCGATTCGAGGGGGAGATCGCGCTCGACGGGAACCGGATGAAGGCGGGGACGCAGGCCGTGACCATCACGTCCGAGAAGGATCCGGCGAAGCTTCCGTGGAAGGCCCTCGGCGCGGACGTCGTGATCGAGGCGACCGGCAGGTTCCGGAAGCGCGAGCAGATCGCTCTCCACCTCGATGCCGGGGCGGGGAAGGTGATCCTGACGGTCCCCGCGAAGGACGAGATCGACGCGACGATCGTCATGGGCGTGAACGATGCCGACCTGAAGCCCGAGCACCGGATCGTATCGAACGCCTCCTGCACGACGAACTGCCTGGCCCCCGTGGCCAAGGTGCTGCACGAGCGCTTCGGGATCGTGAAGGGGTACATCACGACGGTCCACGCGTACACGAACGACCAGCGCCTCGCCGACGTTCCCCACAGCGATCTCAGGCGCTCGCGGGCCGCGGCGGAGAACATCATCCCGACGACGACCGGAGCCGCCCGGGCGGTCGGGAAGGTGCTCCCGGCCCTCAAGGGGAAGCTCGACGGGATCGCGATGCGCGTCCCCGTGCCGGACGGCTCGACGGTGGACCTCGTGGCCGAGCTGGAGAGGCCGGCGAGCGTCGAGGCGATCAACGCGGCGATGCGGGAGGAGTCGCAGCGGCCGCCTCTCAAGGGGATCCTGGAATTCTCCGACGAGCCGATCGTGTCGTCGGACATCATCCAGAACGGGTCGTCGGCGATCTTCGACGCCGCCTCGACGCGCGTCCTCGGCGGGAACTTCGCGAAGGTGATCGCCTGGTACGACAACGAGTGGGGCTACAGCTGCCGCGTCGTGGATCTGATCCGGAGGCTCATGGCTCGCTGAGCGGCAGGGGCGGCCGGGGTCACCGCGCGCCCGAGGCCCTCCGCCGCGCCTCTTCGAGGAGGGCCCGTGCGCGGGTGTCCTCGCGCAGCGCGAGCCCCCGCTCGAGGGGGGGGACGGCCGCGGCCGGATCGTTTCCCAGGTAGAGCGCCCGCCCGAGGTTGAAGAGCGCCGCGACGTTCGCGGGGTCCGCCTCGAGGATCTCCCGGTACCGTTCCGCCGCCTCGGCGTAGCGCCCCGAGGACTCCGCCTCGAGTGCCGCCCGGTGCAGGGTCTCCGCGAAGGGCTCCTCGATCGAGGGATCTCCGGGGCGGATGGACCGCGCCCGGCGCATCGCCTCCAGGGCGGGGGTGAGGTTCCCCGCTGCCGCTTCGGCCTCCCCGAGCTCCCGCCAGAGCCGCGCCACGTCGCGCGGGGCGAGGGCGATCAGCCGGCGCAGCGCATCCGCCGCCTCCGCCGGGCGGCGGAGGCGCCGGAGCGCCATCGCGTAGCCGTGGAGCGGACGGGGATCCCGGGGCTCGAGCGCGACCGCCTTCTCGAAGGCCTCGACCGCCTCCGCGTCCCTTCCCTCGGCGGCGCGCGCGATGCCGAGCTCGGTCCAGAGCTTCGGCGCTTCCGGGTAGGCGTCGAGGCCGGCGAGGGCGAGCGCCTCGCCCGATCCCCAGGCCTCGACCCTTCTCGCGGTGAGGACGGAGAAGACGAGGATCGCGGCGACTGCCGCCGAGAGAACGATCCGGCGGGGGACGGGGCGCGCGGCCGCGGAGCGGGCGAGCCACGCCGCGATCAGGACGAGGCCGGCGGCGGGGACGGAGAGCCAGAGCTCGGAGAAGACGACCGGGACGAGCCCGGCGGTGTTCACCGCGGGGGCGAGCGGCAGGACGAGCAGTGCCGCGCCGACCGCGGGGATCGGATCGCCGCGCCGGAGCGCGAGCGCCGACAGGGCGGCGAGCGCGACGAGGAGGGCGATCCCCGCGAGCGCGAGCGGGTCCCACGGGCCGGACGCGATCGGAACGGTCCCCGGCCCGTACAGATGGCACAGCGGGTACGGGGCGACGAGCAGGCGCGAGGAGAACGCGAGGAGCCAGAGCGCGGTCCCCGCCCGTGCCGGCCACGGCCGTCCGGCGAGAGGGTTGTCCACGGGCGAGACGTCGCCCACCCCGCCGATGGTTCCCATCAGGGCGTGCCGGGCGGCGAGGTAGCCGGCGACGAGGGCGAGAGCGGCCCCCCAGAATCCCCAGGGGAGGTCGCGCGCCCGGCGGGGACCTCTCCTCGCGAGATGGCTCGCGAGGTCCACCGCGATCAGGACGAACGGGAACGCGACCGCGTATTCCTTGGAGAGGAGCGCGCCGGCGAGCGCCGCGAGCGCCGCCGCCTCCCGGAACGGGCGTCCGCGCCCGTGCCGGGCCGTCCGGTGCGCGAGGATCGCCGCGAACAGAAGGACCGTGGCCAGGAGGTCCGCGCGGCCGACGATCTTGACGACCGCCTCGCTCCTGGCCGGGTGCACGGCGAAGAGCAGGGCGGCCGCGAGGGCGAAGGCCGCAGGGAGGCCGAGCGCATCGAGCACGGCCAGGAAGAGGACGGCCGAGGCCGCCTGGAGGACGAGGTCCACCGCGTGGAAGCCGGCGGGCGACGTGCCGGCGAGCCGCGCCTCGGCGGCATACGTCGCGGTGACGAGCGGACGGTACGAGCGGGTGCCGGTCGGCCAGTCGGCGGGGAGCCCCCAGAAATCGGTCGTCAGGACGTCCCGGAGCGATCCCTCGAGGACGACGCGGTTGTGGAAGACGGTGGCGGGCGCGTCGTGCAGCGGGGGGACCCGGAAGATCCCCGCGTACGGGACCGCGGATGCGAGGGCGACGGCTGCGTACAGGGCGGCGCGCCGCCATCCGGCCGCCCGCGGCCCGGGAGGCGCCGCGCTCGGCTTCACGGGGCAGCGCTCCGCGGCATCAGTACGCCTTCGCGAAATGCACCCGCCTCGGCGACGGCCCACCGCAGCGAACGCACCGCCCGGCCTCCTCCGGCTGGCCGAACGCGAGGCAGCGCACGGTCGCCTTCGTCTCCTCTTGGATCGAGTTCTCGCACTCGGAGCTGCCGCAGAAGTGGGCGAGCAGGAACCCCCCGGTCGACTCGTTCCTCTCCCGGAAGCCGTCCCACGAGTCGACGGTGAAGGTCGCCGCGTCCCGCCTCGCGCGCGCCGCCTCGAGCATCTCGCGCTGTACCTCCTCGAGGAGCTGAGGCACGCGCTCCTCGAGCCCGGAGAGGGGCACGGGAGCCTTCGACCGGTTCGGGCGCTTCACGGTCGTGACGGAGCCCTGCTCCAGGTCCCTCGGCCCCAGCTCGATCCGGAGCGGGACGCCGAGCATCTCCCACTCGTTGAACTTGAAGCCGGGCGACAGGCTGTCGCGCTCGTCGAGCCGCACCGCGATCCCGGCGCGGGCGAGCCGGTCGCGCGCCTCCCGGGCCGCCGCGAGGATCCGGTCCACCGGGTCGGTTCCCTTCCAGATCGGCACGACGACCGCCTGGATCGGGGCGAGGCGGGGAGGCAGCACGAGCCCGTTGTCGTCTCCGTGCGCCATGACGATCGCGCCCACCAGGCGCGTGGAGACGCCCCACGAGGTGTTCCAGGCGAACGTCCAGTCTCCCGCTTCGTCCTGGAACCGGAGATCGAAGGCCCGCGCGAAGTTCTGCCCGAGGTCGTGCGAGGTGCCCGCCTGCAGGGCCTTGTTGTCCTGCATCAGCGCCTCGATGCAGTACGTCCGGAGCGCTCCGGCGAACTTCTCCTTCTCGGTCTTCACGCCTTTGAGGACCGGAACCGCCATGTACTCCTCGGCGAACGAGGCGTACACGTCGAGCATCCGGAGGGCCTCCTCTTCGGCCTCCTGGTGGGTTGCGTGCGCGGTGTGCCCCTCCTGCCAGAGGAACTCGGTGGTCCGCAGGAACAGGCGCGTCCGCATCTCCCACCGGACGATGTTCGCCCACTGGTTGATCAGGATCGGGAGGTCGCGGTAGGACTGCACCCACTTCGCGAACATCGCGTAGATGATCGTCTCGGACGTCGGCCGCACGACGAGCTCTTCCTCGAGCGCGCTCTCGGGGTCGGGGACGATCGTCGCCCGGCCGTCCGCCTGCACGGTCTTGAGGCGCGAGTGCGTGACGATGGCGCACTCCTTCGCGAACCCCTCGACGTGCTCCGCCTCCTTGGCGAGGAACGACTTCGGGATGAACAGCGGGAAGTACGCGTTCTCGTGTCCCGTCTCCTTGAACATCCGGTCGAGCACGCGCTGCATGTTCTCCCACAGCGCGTACCCGTGCGGGCGGATGACCATGCACCCCTTGACGGGGGAGTAGTCGGCCATCTTCGCCTGTGTCACGACGTCCGTGTACCAGCGCGCCCAGTCCTCGGAGCGCGGCGTGATCCGCTTGGCCATCGTCCACCTCTCGGGGCCCGGGTCTCGTGCCCGCCTGCGCGAGGCGACACCCGCGCGCGCGAAAGGCGGATTATAGGGCCTTCGCGGGCGGTGGAGCCACCGGGCCTAGCGGGCCTCGCGGGCCTTGCCCGTCATCGGTACGAACCGGACGCCGGTGACGACCTCCCGGACGAATCCTTCCCGCGTCCTCGTGACGACGACGAGGTCCTGCACTCCGATCCCGAGGGGCACGACCAGGCGCCCGCCGACCCGGAGCTGCGCGAGGAGGGGGTCGGGAATCCTCTCGGGGGCCGCGGTCACCAGGATCGCGTCGAACGGCGCCTCCTCGGGCCAACCGTCGTAGCCGTCGCCGATCCGGACGCGGACGTTCGTGTAGCCGAGCTCCTCGAGGAGGGCCCGCGCGCGCAGTCCCAGGGGCTCCACGATCTCGATCGAGAAGACCTGTCCCGCGCATCGCGCGAGAACCGCCGCCTGGTACCCCGACCCGGTGCCGATCTCCAGGACCTTCATCCCGCGGTCGGGCCGGACGAGAGCGGTCATCAGCGCCACGATGTACGGCTGGGAGATCGTCTGGCCGAACCCGATCGGGAGGGGGCCGTCGGCATACGCGTAGGCGCTCTCCGACGGGGGCACGAACCGGTGGCGGGGGACCGCGCGCATCGCCTCGAGCACCGCCGGGTCGTCGATCCCGCGGGCCGCGATCTGCTCGTCCACCATCTCCGCGCGCCGTCGCCGCTCCCGCTCCCCGGAGCCGTCGTCCTCGGCGCCGCCGCCGTCCCCCACCGCGCAGGCCGCACCCGCGCCCAGGAGGCCGAGGGCGAGGGCGAGGCTCAGCACGGGGACCCTCTTGCCGGGAGGCCGCCCGTCTCGCGGAGGCGCCGATCCTCGCACACGCCCGCTCCTCTCGCTCGAACGTATAGGGGGTCCTCCGGGCGTGTCAAGTCGGGAGGTAGAATGGCCCCGGGCGCCGGCGCAGCGCCCCTCGACTCGAGGGAGGTGGGAGATGACGGCAAGCGTTTCCCGGATTTCCTGGCTGCGAGCGGCTCGGGTCGCGGCCATCTTCGCCCTCGCCGGGGCGGCGGGCTGCAGCCCCGGCTACAGGACGGCGGGGGAGGCCGTCTTCCCGTACGTGGACTCCGTCCAGAGCTCGAACTGGACTCTCCTGCGCTGTCTCTACGCGGGCACCGAGTTCCCCGGCCCGGCGGCCGACTCGTCGCTCGACGCGTTCCAAGCATGGGCCCGCGGGCGCGTGGTGGAGTTCGAGGCCGCGCGGGAGCGCGGCGCGGTGGACCTCGGGGGAGACGGCATCGGCCTGATCAAGGGGTTCGGTCTGGGGGGAGGGACGCTTCTCGGGATCGTCCGCATCGAGCCGAAGGGCCAGGACACTCTCGACGTCGAGACGCCCGCGACGTTCCGCTACGACGAGATCGACCCGTCCGTCCTCCCCGAGGGGTCCGTCGTTCACGTGGCCGTCGCCCCGGTGGGGAAGCTCGTCGCGGTGCGCGCGACCAAGGGAGCGGGGACGACGGAGCTCGACGCCCTCAAGGAGATCCGGCTCCGGTGGACCCTCCGCCGCCCGCCCGCGCGCGAAGGGTGCTCTCCGGAATGGGGCGTGGCCTCGGTCGCGGTCGTGGAGGGCTCGGCGAAGACGACGCGAATCTCGTGGAAATTCTGATGCGGAGCTCCCGCGCCCGCGCGCACGGCGGCCCCGGCTCTTCGCGATGAGTCGCGGGAAGCGGGCCGGGGCCGTCGTCGCAGGGCTCCTCGCAGCGTCGTACGTCGCCGCCGGGCTGCTGGCCCCCTTAGTCGTCGACGCCGACCGGTTCCGTCCTCGGGTGGAGGCTCGCCTGTCCGGCGCTCTCGATCGGCCGGTCCGGCTCGGGCGGGTCCGGCTCTCCGTGTGGACCGGGATCGTCGTCCGCGCCGGGCGCCTCGAGGTCGGCCCGCCGAAGGGAGGAAGAGCGGCCGCCGCGTCGCTCGAGGCGGAGAGCGTGTCCGTCCGACTCGCGCCGTGGCCGCTCCTCCGCGGCAGGCTCGAAATCCGCGCCGTGTCCGTCGAGGAGGGGGTGTGGCGGGCCGGCGGGCGAATCCTCGTCTCGGGGGTCCGGGGCCGGGCGAAGGTCCTCTCCGAGCCCGGGGAGGCGCCGAGGCTGAGGGGCTCGTTCCGGGCCCGGCTCGACGCTCTGAGCGGGGATCCCTGCGAGACCCGGTTCGAGGCGACGGTCCGGGGGGACGGCCTCGATCTCGCCCGGCTCGACGTCTCGTCGGGACCGGCGCGTCTCCGCGCCCAGGGAGAGGCGAAGGGCATCGGCACGGAGCGGTGCCTCGTCGCGCTCCGCGGGCAGGCGACCCTCGAGCGCTCCCGCGCCGAGGGGTCGCTCGAATGGCGGATCGGACCGCGAGGCCCGCGTGTATCGTTCCGCGTGACGGCGCCGATGATCGATTTCGACGAGGTCGCGAGTTTCGCCCGGGGCGGAGCGGCGCCGGGAAGCCGGGCTTCCGCGGGCGGCTGGTTCCCCGCGGCCTGGGCGGCGGACCGGCCCTCGCCGCGCCCCGTCCTCGGAGAAATCGAGGGGAACGGCACGATCGAGGCGGCCCGCGCCCGGTTCCGGCGGGTCGAGGCGACGGACCTCTCCGCGAAGGTCTCGCTCGACCGCGGGGCCGTGAGGTTCGAGGACGCCTCCTTCGGGCTGTACGGCGGCACCCATCGGGGGTCGCTCTCGATCGACCTCGGGGCGGAGGGTGCTCCGTTCTCTCTCGAGGGCCGCATCGAGGGCGTGGACGCCGGCAGGCTGCTTGCGGCGGCCCTCCCGTCGCGGGGCGGGACGATCCAGGGCGTCGCCGGGATCACGTTCGCGATCTCGGGCCGCGGATCGTCGCCGGCCGGCTCCGTTCGCGGCACCGCGCGGGCCGCGCTCCGGAGCGGCCGCCTCGCGAGCGTCGGGATCCTCAAGCAGGTCGCCGAGATCCTCGAGATGGCGGGGGGGAGGGGCGTCGGGCAGGATGAAACTCCCTTCGATCACGTCTCGGCTTCCTTCACGGTGGAGAGCGGCCGGGCCTCGACGCACGACCTGGAGTTCCGCTCGGCCGATCTGGATCTGGACGGCGGGGGGACCATCGGGCTCGACGGCTCGCTCCGTCTCGATGTCCTCGCGTCGTTCTCCCGGGCCGCGAGCGCCGATCTCGTGCGGAACACGCCGAGGCTCGAGTTCCGCGTCGACGAGCGAGGGCGGCTGACGCTCCCGCTCCGGATCCGCGGCCGGATCGAGGCCCCCGCGGTCCAGCTGGACCTCGACCGCGTCATCAAGGAGGGACTCGAGCGCTCGGTTCGCACCGATCGGACGGCGCGGGGGCTCTTGGACCGGATTTTCAAGGGGAACTGACGGACATGGCGCGCGAGCACGTTCACATGATCGGCATCGGCGGGACGGGGATGGCGGCCCTCGCCGGGCTCCTCCACGAGTGCGGCAGCCGCGTGACGGGGTCCGACACGGAGCTGTATCCCCCGACCTCGACGCTCCTCGATGCGATGGGGATCGAGGTCCATCGGGGCTACGACGCCGCGCACCTCGACCCGCCGCCGGACCTCGTCGTGATCGGGAACGCCGTGCGCCGGGGGAATCCCGAGGCCGAGGAGGTTCTCGACCGCAGGCTCCCGCACGACTCGATGCCCGGGGTTCTCGAGAAGCGGTTCCTCGCCGGCAGGCACTCGATCGTCGTGGCCGGGACCCACGGCAAGACGACGACGACGGCGATGCTCGCCTGGGTGCTCGATCGCGCCGGTCGCTCGCCCGGCTTCCTCGTGGGCGGCCTCCCGCGCAACTTCGACCGTCCGTACCGGATCGGATCGGGCCCCGCGTTCGTCATTGAGGGGGACGAGTACGACACGGCTTTCTTCGACAAGGGGCCGAAGTTCCTGCACTACCGTCCGGACACGGCGCTCGTCGGGACCGTCGAGTTCGACCACGCGGACATCTACCGCGACCTCGACGAGGTCAAGAGAGCGTTCCGCTGGCTGACGAACATCGTCCCGCGCCGGGGCCTCCTGGTCCGGCACGAGGACTGCGCGACGACGTGCGAGGTCACCGCGGCCGCGCTGGCGAGGGTCGAGGGGTACGGGATCGAGAAAGGGTTCTGGCGCGCCGAGGGGATCTCCGAGACGCCCGACGGCACGCGCTTCGCGGTTTCCCGGGAAGGGCGCCGGTTCCTCGACGCGGAGGTGCGGATGTCCGGCGAGTTCAACGTCCGGAACGCCCTGGCCGTCGTCGCCGCCGCCGTCGAGCAGGGCCTCTCCCCGGAGGAGATCGGCGAGGGGCTCAGAACGTTCGCCGGCGTTCGCCGCAGGCTCGAGATCAAGGGGGAGGCCGCGGGGGTCGTCGTGCTGGACGACTTTGCCCACCACCCGACCGCCATCGCGGAGACGCTTCGCGCGGTGCGCCGGCGATTCGCCGGCCGGAGAGTTCTCGCGGTCCTGGAGCCGCGCTCGTGGTCCCTGAGGCGCAACGTGTTCCAGGACCGCCTCACGGAGGCGTTCGACTCGGCCGATCTCGTCGTCCTGGCTCAGGTCTTCTCGGCCGAGGCGCTTTCCGAGGCGGAGAGGCTCGATCCGGATCGGCTCGTCCGCGACCTGTCGGCTCGCGGGAAGCGGGCGCGGTTCCTTCCGGGAGTCGACGCCATCGTCGAGTTCCTGGTCCGCGAGTGCCGTGCGGGCGACGTCGTCGCGTTCCTCAGCAACGGCGGGTTCGGCGGGATCCACGGGAAGCTGCTCGAGGCGCTCGCCGTCCGGAGATGACAAGGCGGGCCGGCGGCACGACGCCGCCGGCCCGCTCCGACTGCCGGATGAGGGGGGCCGGAGTCGGAGACACTTCCCGAATTCTCGTTACCTCCTCCGCGCCTTCTCCCGGTGATTCTGGGAGGACGAGGGCTTGTTCTCCCGCTTCTGTCCCGTTCCTCGGGAGGAGGTCTCGGGGCGCTGCGGCCGCGGGGAAGCGCTCGGAGGTTTCGCGCTCTGCGGCTTCTGCTCGGGGCGGCGCGGGTTCGCCCTCTGCTCGGCGGGCGCCTGCGGCCTGCCTTCGCGGACGGTCCTCGAGGGGCCCGCCGACTCCCTCGAGGGACTGGTCTCGCCGGGGTCCTGCCGGGGCCGCGTCTCGCGGCGGCTCGAGAAGCGGTCGTACATGTTGCGAAGCTGTTCCCGCGTCGCGGGCCGATCGTCGCCGGCCGTCGGCGGCGCGGCCTGCGGCCTCCGCTCCTCGCCGCTCTCGCGCGACGGATCTCTCGTGTAGCGCCGGGGGAAGCCGCCCGTCGTCGGCTCTCCGCTCCGTCGCGGCGACGCGCTCGCCTCTGGGGCACGCGGCTCGGCCGGACCGGTGGCTCGCGCCTTGCCGGGGGCTGCGATCCGGGAGGGCGCGCTCGCGGTTGGTTGTCGCCCGACAGGACCGCGGCGGAAGGACGCCGGGTCGGACGAGGGCCCGCGGCGATCGAGGGCGCGGTGCCTTTCGGTCTCGACGAACCGGTGCTCGTCGGTCCTCTGGAATGCGGCCCGGCTTGCCGGCAACCGCGCCGCCCGGTCCTCCGACGCCTGCCTCACGGCCCGGTCCCGCGCCGCCGCGCTCGTCGCGTAGTTCCTAGGCGACACCCGCGGTGGACGGGTCACGATCGCCGCCCCGCCCTGCGCCGGAAGCACCGACGAAACGGGCACCGCATAACGGGGATACGGCCGGTAGTACCCGAAGTGGTCGTATCGGACGAACGTCCAGCAGTAGGGGTCGTAGTATCCGGCGAACGCGATCCCGCCGATGCAGGGGTAGTTCCAGAAATCAAGCGGGGCCCACCCGACGTAGAGGGAGCCCCAGGACCAAGAAACCCAGGCGCCGCCGAACACCGACCCGGGAACCCAGCACCATCCGTAGCCGGCCACCCAGGTCCAGCGGCCGAAGTGATGGGGCGCCCAGCCCCACGGCTCGCTCGCGATCCAGAAGTAGCCGGCCGGGCCGTAGCTCCAGTACCCGTCCCAGTAAGGCCGCCAGTCGGCGCCTACACCCGATGGATACCAGACCAGCCCGAACGTGGGAACGTACGCCCAGGAGCCGTAGGCGGACAGCTCGCCGTAATAGGGCCGGACCTCGTACGGAAGGTCCTCGTAGACTGCAGGGTCCCGGCCGCTCGCGACGCCTTCTCTTCGGGCGTACTCGCGGTCCCTCGCATCGCACCAGGAGTCGAAGCCGTCTCCCGTGAGCGTGTTCGAAGGCCGAGGATCGGCGGGCATTCTTCCCGGCTCGACCACCGTCCGCATTCCGGCGCGCACCAGGACCGATCCCCCTTCGCCGCCGACCTCGATGACGCCTCGCCGGGAGAAGACCTCGGTGATGCCGCTCCCGTCGACGTCGATGCGCAGGTCGGCCTCTCCGAGGACGTAGACCGAGGAGGACGGCGTGTCGATCCGGAAGTCCTCGTCGTCAGCTTCTCGGGAAGCAACCCGGAGCGTTCCGACGCCGAGAGAGAGGATCGTGTTGTCCCGGTAGGCGGCGCCGGATCGGGGCAGGGCCTGGAACGCGAGCTCCCCGTCCCGGTCGAGCCTCAGGATCGTGCCGCTCGCCAGCTGGACCTCCACGCGCTGGTCGCGGCCGGCTCGAATCGAGTCGCCAGGAAAGATCGGGCTATTCGCCGACGGCTCGCCGGCGCCGAAACGCTCGCCCGCCTCCGAGCCCGATCGAACGATGGTCGCCCCGTTCTCCAGATACCGGATCCGGCCGAAGTTCCCGTCGCCGTACCCGTCTTCGTAGACCCCCGGATCGTCCTGGGCCGGGGTGGCGGCGGAAAGGCCGATCGCGAGGATCGCGACAGCGAAGGTCCGTACGTTCCGTTTCATCGCCACCTCCCGGGCAGCACTTCCGGGTCGCCCCAGGGAGCCGCTCCTGTGCACCGGGCGTGCCACCCGGCCCGCGGGCGGGTCGCTCGATCTCTCGCAGGTTTCGCGGGGGCGGGACCCCGGGGATGTCCTCCGCCCGGCCGCGGCGCGTCCGCTTCGGGGGACAGCCGTCCCCTCGGCCGCCTTGACGGCCTTCCGACCCAGGTGTTACCGTCGGCATGCGGCAACCGTCGGAAAACAAGACAGTTCCGGCGCGCGGGTGCTCTGATGGCGATCCGTCCGATCGTGCTCTACCCGGAACCGGTCCTCCTCGAGCCGACCGAGAAGATCGGGGAGATCACGGACGAGATCCGCGCCATCGTCCGGGACATGGTCGAGACGATGTACGCGGAGCCGGGAGTCGGCCTGGCGGCGAACCAGGTCGGGGTGCCGAAGCGCCTGATGGTCGTCGATCTCAGCGTCGGAGAGAACCCCGGCGATCTCCGGGTATTCGTCAATCCCGAGATCCTCGCCGCGGAGGGCAGCCAGACGGGCGACGAGGGGTGTCTCTCGTTCCCGGGGGTCACGCTCCAGACGGAGCGTCCCTTTCGCGTCACGGTCGAGGCGAGAGACCTCGAGGGCGTGACATTCCGGTTCGTCGGCGAGGGGTTGATGGCTCGCGCCCTGGTCCACGAGATCGCTCACCTGGACGGGACCACGTTCCTCGACGCCGTCTCGCCGCTCAAGCGCGGGATCGTCAAGCGCCAGATCCGGAAGCGCATCCGCGACGGCACTTGGAACTCGGCAGCGGCGAAGTGAGAGTCGTCTTTCTCGGAACCCCCCGGATCGCGGTGCCGGCACTGCGCGCGCTTCTCTCGGCGGGTCACAGTCTCGCCCTCGCCGTCACGCAGCCAGACCGGCCCGCGGGGCGCTCCACGGTCCCGCTGCCGCCTCCCGTGAAAGAGGCCGCTCTCGCCGCCGGCCTACCTCTGGTCCAGCCCGACCGGGTGAAGGAGGAGCGATTCCTCCGGACGATCGAGGCCGCGGCGCCCGACGTGCTGGTCGTCGTCGCCTACGGGCGGATCCTTCCCGAGCCGATCCTCGCCGCGGCGCCGCACGGAGCGGTCAACGTCCACTTCTCGCTGCTGCCGCGCTGGCGGGGCGCCGCGCCGGTGCAGTGGGCGCTCGCGAGCGGGGACGCGGTGACGGGGGTGACGACGATGCGGATGAACGCACTGCTCGACGAGGGGGACGTTCTGCTTCGCGCGCAGGCTCGGATCGAGGACGGCGAGCACGCGCCCGCGCTCGCCGACCGGCTGTCGACCGTCGGCGCCGCGCTCCTCGTCGAGACGCTCGCCCGGATCGAGGAAGGGACGGTGACGCCGGTGCCGCAAGACCCCGCCTTCGCCACCTACGCGCCCCGTCTCGCGGCCGCGGACGGTGACGTGGGGCCGGCGCTCCCCGCGCGCGCGATCGAGGGGAGGGTGAGGGGCTTCGACCCGTGGCCGGGAGCCTGGCTGAGGCACCGGGGGCGCAGGATCCGGCTAGCGGAGGCGAGAGCGCTCGCCGGCGAGACCTCGAGCGAGCCGTCGGGAACGATCCTGGGCCTTTCGGGGGACTCCCTGCGGATCGTCTGCGGGGGAGGGAGCGTGCTCGCCGTTTCCTCCTTGCAGCCGGACGGGCGCCGCGTCATGGGCGCGCGCGACGCGGTGAACGGCCGCGTGCTCCGACCGGGGGAGCGGATCGAATGAGACGGGGGGCCGGAGGGATGCGGCGGCCGCGCTGCTAGAATGGCGTGTCGGGCGCGCGGGCCGCGCGGGTTCGCGTCCGGAAGGAGGCTTCATCGATGAAAGGATGGATCGGCTGCGGCATCGTTGCGATCGTGCTCCTCCTCGCCGCCCTGCTCGTCGGCGGCTGGGCGATCGGCATCTACAACGGCTTGGTCCGGGCTCAGATCGGGGTGGATTCGAGTTGGTCGCAGGTGGAGAACGTCTACCAGCGGCGCATGGACCTGATCCCGAACCTCGTGGAGACCGTCAAGGGAGCCGCGGACTTCGAGCAGAGCACCTTCCGGGAGGTCACCGAGGCGCGGGCGAGGGCGTCGCAGATCGTGATGTCGCCGGAGCTGATGAACGATCCCGCGAGGTTCCGCCAGTTCCAGCAGGCGCAGGGAGAACTGTCGGGAGCGCTGTCGCGCCTGCTCGTCACGGTGGAGAACTACCCGCAGCTGACGGCGACGCAGGCCTTCCGGGACCTGCAGAGCCAGATCGAGGGAACCGAGAACCGGATCGCGGTCGAGAGGCGCCGGTTCAACGAGGCGGTTCAGGGGTACAACACGGCGATCCGCGTGTTTCCCGCCTCGATGATGGCGGGCGTCTTCGGATTCCGGGCGAAGGCGTTCTTCGAGGCCGACGCGGGGGCGGACCGGGCCCCCAAGGTCGAGTTCTGACGTCGCGCGCGGCGTGAGAGATCCCTCGTTCCCGGCGGCCGCGCGGGCGCGGCGCCGTTTCCGGGCGGCGGCGCTGGCCGCCCTCCTCGTCGCGCTCCGCCCCGCGATCGCCCTCGAGGTCCCCGGTACCCCCCTCGGCCGGGTGAGCGACTATGCGGGAGCGATCGATCCAGCCGCGCGAGACAGGATCGAGCGGCTCCTCGCGCAGCACGAGAGGGACTCGACGGACCAGATCGCGGTCGCGATCTTCCCGTCGCTCGACGGCGAGGACGCGGCGGACTTCGCCGCCCGCCTCTTCGAGGCGTGGAAGCTCGGTCGGCGCGGCCGGGACAACGGCGTGCTCGTCGCCGTCTTCCTCGCGGAGCGCCGGGTCCGGATCGAGGTCGGCTACGGTCTCGAGGGGCGACTCACCGACGCCGCTTCGGCGCGGATCCTCTCGGAGGTCCTCGCCCCGCGGTTCCGGAGCGGGGACTTCGCGGGAGGCATCGAGGCCGCGTGTCGCGCGATCGTCGCGGCGACGAAGGGGGAATTTCGGGCCGATCCCCGGCGACGTTCCCGGGCCGGGGCCTGGCTCCCGCTCGCCTTCGTCTTGCTGATTCTTCTCGGGTTCCTGATCTCGGCCCTCCGCGGTCCTTCGCGCCGGAGCTCCCGCGCGGGACGCGGGGGCCGGCAGATCTTCTGGGGAGGGCCCGGCAGCGGCTTCCCGGGAGGCGGCTTCGGCGGAGGCGGCTTCTCGGGAGGCGGCGGGATGTCGGGAGGCGGGGGCGCGACCGGCGGCTGGTGAGCGGAGCCCGTCGAGCGCGACCTCTATAATGTCCCGTTCGGAAGGGGATCGGATGGACGCGACGAAGCGAAAGGCGTGGCAGACCGTCGGTGCCGCCGTCGCCTGGATCGCCGGAGGAAGTCTCGTTCTCGGCCTCGTCGCACTGGCCGCGTTCTTCGCGACGCTCAAGATCGAGACGCGCGGCGGCCAGGCAACGGTTCCCGACCTCACCGGGATGACGCGGGAGGAGGCGGCGCGCGCGGCGAACGCCCGAGACCTCGTCGTGGAAGTCGCGCAGGAACGGAACGACCCAGGGGTCTCGAGCGGCCGCGTGCTCCAGCAGCAGCCTCCTCCCGGCTCCTCGGTTCGGCGCGGGCGGAAGATCCGTCTCACCGTCAGCCTGGGAGGGAAAGTGATCTCGGTCCCGGACCTCGTGGGGAAACCCGACCGGACGGAGTCGATGGAGATCCGGCAGGAGGGGCTGGTGCCCGGGGAGCGCGCGGCGATCCCGGCGCGCGGCGCGCAGGCCGGGACGGTCCTGGCGCAAGTCCCCCCGGCGGGGACCCCCGCCGTGCCAGGCGTCCGCGTGCACCGGCTCGTCTCCGAGGGAGAGATGGCGCCGCGATGGGTCATGCCGGATCTCTCGGGGCTGTCGCTCGCTCGGGTCGAGCGATGGATCGAGGAATCGGGCTTCCGGAAGGGAGCCGTGCGACGGCTGGATTCGACCGGACGGGCCCCGGGAACGGTCGTGGGCCAACTGCCGCTCGCGGGCTATCCTGTGAGGGCGAAGGACGCCGTGGACCTCACGGTCGCCCGGTAGGCGACGCGACACCGGAGACGACAAGAGTGAAACCGCTGCTGGCACCGTCGATCCTTTCGGCCGACTTCGGCCGCCTCGCGGAGGAGGTGCGGGCGGTCGAGGCGGCCGGCGCCGGCCTCGTCCACGTGGACGTGATGGACGGGCGCTTCGTTCCCAACATCACGATCGGTCCGGTCGTGGTCCGGGCGGTGCGCCGAGCGACCGGGCTTCCGTTGGACTGCCATCTGATGGTCGAGGACCCGGACCGCTGGATCGAGCCGTTCCGGGCGGCCGGGGCCGACTCGATCTCGGTACACGTCGAGGCCGCGCGGCACCTCGACCGGACGCTGCGAGCGATACGAGGACTCGGCGCGAAAGCGGGCGTCGTGTTGAACCCGGCCACCCCCCACGTGGCGATCGAGGAGGTCCTGCCGATCGTCGATTTCGTGCTCGTCATGTCGGTGAATCCGGGCTTCGGCGGGCAGGCGTTCCTTCCCTCTTCCCTGCGCAAGGTGAGGCTCCTCCGCGAGCGGATCGACCGGGAACGCCTCCCGGTCGCGATCGAGATCGACGGGGGGATCACGCACGAGAACGTGGAGGATGTCGTTCGCGCGGGCGCCGACTGGGTCGTCGCAGGGCACGCGGTGTTCGGGGGCGGGGACGCGGGCGGGAGCACGCGGCTCCTGGTCGAGCGGCTCTCCGCGGGCGCGAGGGACCGGTGCTGATCCCCGACGCCGAGGGCCGCCCCGCGGGCCGCACGACGGCCCGTGTCCGCTATCCGGAGACCGATCGGATGGGCATGGCCCATCACGCGAGCTACGCCGTCTGGTTCGAGCTGGGGCGTACGGAGCTCCTGCGCGATCTCGGATGCCCGTACGGCGAGATCGAGGACCGCGAAGGGATCCTGTTCCCCGTCGCCGAGCTCGGCGCGACGTATCGCCGGCCGGCCGTCTACGACGAGGAGGTCCGGATCACGACGCGTCTGGTTTCCGCGCGCGGGGCCAGGGTCCGTTTCGAATACACGGTGGAGCGCGAGGGCTCGGGGGTTCTCCTCGCGTCCGGATTCACGGTGCACGCGGCGGTCGGCCGCGATCGGCGCCCCCGGAGGCTCCCGGCCGGGCTGGCCCGGAGTCTCGGGGATGCGCCCCGGGAGCGCGCATGACCTCCGCTCGAGTCCGCGGCCTCCTCGTCCTCGTCCTGGCGGCGGCGTTCGTGCTGCCCGGCGCGGGATGCCATCCGTTCCGCAAGCGGGGGACGTTCGTCCCGGGAGCGGCCGGTCCCGGACGGGAGAACTACGAGCGCGCGCTCGAAGAGATCGGGCGGCGCCATCTGACGAAGGCGAAGTCCCTCCTCGAGGCGGTACAGTTCACGGCCGAGAACCGCGCCGAGCTGGAGCCCGAGGTCCGGCTCGCCCTCGCCGACGTGCTGTTCTACACCGGCGACGACTACTCCCTGATCGAGGCCCGGTCGAAGTACCTCGAGTTCGTGACGCTATACGGCGATCATCCGCGCGCCGCCTACGCCCAGTTCCAGACCGGCATGTGCTCGTTCCGCCAGGTCGGGCATCCGACGCGGGACCAGGGCCAGACGCGCATCGCGATCGAGGACCTGCTCGAGATCGAGCGCCGCTGGCCCGGCTCCCCCTACGCCCGGGCGGCTCGGGGCATGGTGGCGGCGGCGGAGAGGAACCTGGCCGAGCACGAGTACGAGGTCGGCCGCTTCTACGCCCGCCGGAAAGCGTACCTGGCCGCGGCCGATCGCTTCCGGGGAATCCTCGATCGGTATCCGTCGTACCCCGAGAAGGAGAAGATCTACTTCGAGCTCGGGCGGGTCCTGATCCTCGGGAAGAACCGCGCGGAGGGGAGCATCTACCTCGACAAGCTCCTCGCGGATTATCCAGGGGGACGCTACGCCTCGGAGGCGAGGCGCTATCTCGAGGCGCCCCTGGATTCGGATCCGAAGCAGGACCGGGGCTGACCTCAGAGCAGGCGGCCGCCCCGGGATCGTACGAAGCGGCGGAGGTCCGGGAACGCGTCGACCAGCTCCCCTGGGGCGTCCGGAGGGCTCGCGCCGAGCAACCGTTTCATCATGAGGGCGTTCGCGAGGGCCTGGCCCCGGAAGTGATTGTTCTGGATGACGAAGGTCTCTCTCGCCTGCGAGGCCGCGCGCCGCGTGCTCTCGGCGAGAGGCGCGAGTTCCTCCTCCGTGTAGAGCCAGTCGTACCGGGCATCGCGCCCGGCGCCCTCCCGGAACCACGCCGCCGCGTTGCGGCCGTGGAGCCTGAGGTAGGCGACGGGCCCCGAGGCCTCGAACGTCGCCTCGAGCGTCGATCCTCCGATGCGCGGCTGATCGACCGCGGCGAGCCCCGCTCCCCGCTCTCGGAGCCATCCGGGCACGGCGGGATCGGCCCAGGAGGAGTGCCGCACCTCGAGGACGACCGGCCAGTCCGGGAGGAGGCCGAGCAGGCGCTCGATCCTCTCCAGCGCCGCGGGGGAGCGGTGGAACGAGTGCGGGAACTGCACGAGCAGCGCGCCGAGCACTTCCGCCTCGCGCAGCGGAGCCAGGCCGGCCAGCGTGGCCGACACGGCGGAATCCGGCGCGGCCTCCCGTTCGTGCGTCCACGAGCGGTGCGCCTTGGCGGTGAACCGGAAGCCGGGCTTCCCCTCGGTCCTTCGAGGCCAGGACGAGGACCGGCGGGGATCCGCCGGGCGGTAGAACGTGGAGTTCACCTCGACGCAATCGACGAACCGCGCGAGGTGGGCGAGACGGTCGAACCCGCCGGGCGGATGCGCGGGGTAGACGGTCCCGCGCCAGTCCGGATAGTCCCAGCCCGCGACCCCGACCCGGATCTCCCCCAAAGGCGACTCCTCCCGGGAGGAGCATACGCTCCGGGGAGGCGCCCGGCCCGGGAGGCGCGCTCCCGCGGATTTCCGGGTTCTCGGTGGACTCGGGCCGGCCGCGCGGAGCGGGCGGGCGGCTTACGGAATTGGCGGGTCGGGGGCGCTTGCGCCGGTTGCTTTTGACCGTACATAAGGGACGAAGGCGCGAGAAACCGAGATGAGCGCACGATCGTTCACGAGCATCGCCGACGAGATCGAGATGCTGGCCCGTCTCACGGGGGCGTCGCCGGCGTTCGTCGATCAGGTCCGGGCTCTCTTCCTGAGCAAGGCGATCTCGCTGGACGAGGACGTCTCCCCGTTCCAGGCGGCGCTCGAGGACGCGTTCCGGCGCGAGGAATCCCTCCGATCGTCGGCGCAGCACGCGCAGCGGAAGGTGTCCCGGGTCCGCGAGACCCTGTCCCGCGCCGACCAGCTGAGCCACGACTCCGCGGAGCGGATCCGCGAGGCCAGGGCGAGCCTCGAGCGGAGCGCGACCCGTCTCCGCGAGAGCGGCGCGCGCATCGGCGCCGCATCCTGGGTGATGTCGCCGGGCCGCCGGCCGGTCCGCGACACCGACACCGCCCCGATCGTCCCCGGTCCCGACGACGTCCAGTAGGGTGGACCCGACCCGCCGCGCGCGCCGCGCCGGTCAGTGGACGTGCGCCTGCTCCGCGACCCGGGAGACGGCCGTGAGCAGGGAGGCGACGTCGTACGGCTTGGCCAGCACGGAGTTGCCCGCGCCCTCGAGGAACCGCGTGGTGCCGTCGCTCGCCGCGTCGCCGGTCGAGAACACGATGCGGCGCGCGAGCTCCGGCTGCGACTCGCGCAGCGCCGTGTAGAAGGCCCGCCCGTCCATGCCGGGCATCTTGATGTCGACGAGGAGGACGTCGAACGGCTCGTCGGCCACGAGCCGGAGCGCCTCCGCGCCGTCCCGGGCGGCGCTCACGCGCCAGCCCCGGGTCTCCAGGATGTCGCGCACGAGCTCGGCGATCGGCTCCTCGTCGTCCACGACGAGAACATGTCCCGATCCGGACGGAGCCGGGACGGCGACCTCGTCGCGGAGGGGCTCCTCGGCAGCGCGCGCTGCGGACACGACGGCCGGGAGCTCCACGACGAAGGATGCTCCCTCGCCCTCCCGGCTCTCGACGTGGATCCGTCCCCCGTGCTCCCGGACGATCCCGTAGCAGATCGAGAGCCCGAGACCGGTTCCCTGACCGACCTCCTTGGTGGTGAAGAACGGGACGAACAGCTTGCCGAGGTTCTCCGCCGCGATGCCCTGCCCGTTGTCCGTCACGGCGAGGCGCACCCGGCCCTCGCGCTCCGTCGTCTCGACCGTGATGCGGCCGCGCCGCGGGACGGCCCGCACCGCGTGCTCGGCGTTGGTCAGCAGGTTCAGCAGCACCTGGTGGATCTGGTGCGGGTCGGCGAGGACGAGCGAGAGGCCCGGGCTCAGTCTCCGTACCAGCTCGATGTTCTCGACGCGCAGCTCGTAGGCCCTGAGGTCGAGCACCTGGTCGAGCACCGCGTTGATGTCGGTCGGTTTCTTCTCGGTCTTGTGGTTCCGGGCGAACGTCAGCAGGTTCTGGACGATCCGCCTCGCCCGCGAGGCCTCGGAGTCGACGCGGCCGAGCATCCGCTTCCGGTCCGCGTCGGGGTCCTTCTCGAGCAGGAGCTGCGCGTAGCCGATGACCGAGGTCAGGGGGTTGTTCAGCTCGTGGGCGACGCCGGAGACGAGCATGCCGAGGGCGGACAGCTTCTCGCTTTCGAGGAGCCGTGCCTGGACGGCCTTCAGGTCGGCGACCAGACGGGCGTTCGACAGGGCCATCTCGACGAACCGCATGAGGGTCTCGAGCCGGCGGACGTCCTCCTCGTCGAAGGGGCGGCGGAGGCAGTCGTGGAACAGGAGGAGCAGCCCCTCCCGGCGTCCCCCGATTCGCACGGGAGCGCAGAGGGCGCCGACGGAGCCCAGGAACCGGAACTCGGGATAGTTCTCCAGCCGGGAGGGGAGATCCTCGATTCGGAGGATACGGCCCGCCTCGAAGAACGCGAGATCCAGGCCGGCCAGCGCGATCGTGGCGGGGGGGACCCCGAGGAGCCCGCGGTGGGCGAGGACGCGGACCCGTCTGCGATCCTCCTCGAGGACTCCGAGGAGCGCTCCCGTCGAGCGAAGGGCCTCGGTCGCGACCCGCACGACGGCTCCCTCGAGCCTCTGCGCGTCGAGCTCGGCGCCGATCTCGAAGCCCAGGTCCTGCAGCGGTCCGAGCTCCGCCTGCCGGAGCTCGAGCTCACGCTCGCGGCGGCTCAGGAGCTGCAGGAGCACGACCATCAGGAAGATCGGCACGATTCCCAGGAGCGAGAGCGCCGGACGGATCCACCAGAGCACCGCCATGCCGAGCCCCGACACGACGCAGAACGTCTCGTTCAGGATGCCGATGCGGAAGCCGGCGTCCAATCGGAGGACCGGCTGCCGGTTCGCGAGCCCGATCACGATGCGGGTCAGCCCGTGGTTCACGAGGAAGAAGGCGGAGAGGGACAGGACGGCGGCGGTCATCGTGGCGCCGTCCACCCGGTCGAGGACGACGAATCCCGGCCTCAGGATCTCTCGCATCCCGACCGCCGCCCACAGCGCGAGCATGAGCTGCCCGGCGTTGAAGGCCGCGGTCAGCGGTCGACGTCGGTGGAGGGCCCAGTCGGCGGCCGTCGCGAGGAGCAGGACCATGGCGACTTCGACGGGGCTCGCCAGGAAGAAGAGTGCGTACGCGAACGACGTGCCGATCTGATGTGAGATCGCGCTCGGCAAGAAGCCCCGGTACGTCACGGACAGCGTCGCCGCGACGACGCAGAGCGTGCCGAAGAACAGGAGCGGCGCCGCGTGCCACGAGCCGGGGACCGAGCCCTGCGCGAGACGGGCCCCGGCGAAGGCTCCGCCGGCGACGACGGCCCAGGCGTAACCCCGGGCGACCGCGCTCAGGCGTGACTGGGCGAGACCCTCCCTCACGGTCTCTCCTCCTCGGAGCTCCCGCACACGGACAAACATAGGTTCCGGCGCGGCCGAGTGCCCGTTCCTCGCCACCGGGTTTCAAAAATGTAAGATAGAGACGGCGGCACGGAACCCGGACCGTCGGCTTTGGCGTCCCCGCCGTCCGGGACTACACTGCGATCTTCTCGGAGGTGCCTCCATGGCGGGAGGGAGCGCGATCACGGGCACGACCGTCCTCACGGTGCGGAGGGACGGGAGAACGGCGATGGCCGGGGACGGGCAGGTCTCGCTCGACCGCACGATCGTCAAGCAGGGCGCCCGCAAGGTCCGCACGCTCGCCTCGGGGCGCGTGCTGGCAGGGTTCGCGGGCGGGGCTGCCGACGCCGTCGCGCTCCTCGAGCGGTTCGAGGAGAAGCTCGCCGCGCACCAGGGGCAGATCGAGCGCGCCGCGGTCGAGCTCGTGCGCGAGTGGAGGACCGATCGCGCCCTGCGGCGGCTCGAGGCGATGCTCGTCGTCGCCGACGCGAGCCGGACCTTCCTCCTGTCGGGAACCGGCGATCTCATCGAGCCGGACGACGGCGTTCTCGGGATCGGGAGCGGCTCCGTCGCGGCCATGGGAGCCGCGCGCGCCCTCCTCGCGCACACGGACCTTCCGGCGCGGGCCGTCGCGGAGGAGGCGCTGCGCATCGCGGCGGGGATCGACGTCTACACGAACGACCGCCTCGTCGTCGAGGAGATCTGACTTGGTCTTCTACATGCCCGGACGGATCGAGCGCACGGAGGCGTCGCCCGACGGCCTGCTCCCTCGCCAGGTCGTGACCGAGCTCGACCGATTCATCGTGGGGCAGGGACGCGCGAAGCGTGCCGTCGCCGTGGCGCTCCGCAACCGAATCCGGCGCAAGAAGCTCCCGCGCGATCTCGCCGAGGAGGTCATGCCGAAGAACATCCTCATGATCGGGCCGACGGGCGTCGGGAAGACCGAGATCGCGCGGAGGCTCGCCCGGCTCGCGGGGTCGCCGTTCCTCAAGGTCGAGGCGTCGAAGTTCACCGAGGTCGGCTACGTCGGTCGCGACGTGGAGTCGATGATCCGCGATCTCGTAGAGGTCGGGGTGGATCTCGTGCGCCAGGAGCGCCGCGAGCAGGTGCGGGGTCAGGCGCGCCAGGCTTCCGAGCGGAGGATCCTGGAGCTGCTCCTCTCCCCCCGGCCCGGCCGCGGGGAGCCCGGGGACCGGGAGGCGTGGGAGCGGAGCCGCGAGGATCTGCGACGCCGCCTCGAGGCGGGGGAGATCGAGGACCGCACGGTGGAGGTCGAGGTCCAGTCGGGGGCGACGCCTGCCTTCCGGATCTTCTCGCAGGCGGGCATGGAGGAATTCGACACGAACCTCCGGGAAATGCTGCCGGGCCTCTTCCAGTCCAAGACGCGGCGGAGCACGATGACGGTCGCGGAGGCGCGGGAGGTGCTGCAGCGCGAGGAGGAGGAGAAGCTGGTCGATCCCGACCGGACGGCGAGGGAGGGAATCCGCCGGGTCGAGGAGTCGGGGATCCTCTTCGTGGACGAGCTCGACAAGATCGCCGGCCGCGAGGGGAAGCAGGGGCCGGACGTTTCGCGGGAGGGCGTCCAGCGGGACCTGCTCCCGATCGTCGAGGGAACGCTGGTGAACACCAAGTACGGGATGGTGCGCACGGACCACGTCCTGTTCATCGCCGCCGGGGCATTCCACGTGTCGAAACCCTCCGACCTGATCCCCGAGCTCCAGGGCCGGTTCCCCATCCGGGTCGAGCTGGATTCGCTCGGGCGCGAAGATCTCGTGCGCATCCTGACGGAGCCCGAGAACTCCCTCGTCCGCCAGTACCAGGCGCTGCTCGGGACGGAGGGCGTCGAGCTGGAGTTCACGGCCGACGGCATCGCGGCGATCGCGGAGGCTGCGGAGGAGGTGAACCGCCGCACCGAGGACATCGGCGCGCGGAGGCTCCACACGGTCATGGAGCGGGTGCTCGAGGAGGTGTCTTTCGACGCGCCCGAGCTCCCCTCTCGCCGCGTCGTGGCAGACGCGGCCTACGTCCGCGCGCGGGTCGCCGACATCTCCCGCGACACGGACCTCTCGCGCTACATCCTGTGATGCGCGCGGCTCGACGCACGGGGAAGGTCGTCCTGGGGATCCTCCTCCTCGCGGGGACCGGGTGCGGGAAGAAGGGAGCGCTCCGTCCGCCCGAGCCGCGCGGCCCCCTCGCCCCGCGGGAGGTCGTCGCGCGCCAGGAAGGGGCCCGCGTCTTCGTATCGTTCACCGTCCCGGATCCGCGCGGTTCCAAGCCGTCCCAGCAGCCCTCCGCGGCCGAGCTCGTGCGTCTCGAGCATCCTCCCGGAGCCTCCGCGCCCGCCGAGGCGGAGGCGTTCCGGAGGGCTCCGGTCGTCGCGGTGGTCGAAGGGGAGTCCCTCCGGAGAGGATCCCGCCTTCGGATCGAGGACTCGTCGTGGGCCGCTCTCGAGGGGGGCGGGGTCGGGTGGACGCTCCGCTACGCGGTCCGCGTGAGAGACCGGCACCGCAGGTCGTCTCCCCTCGTCGTGGCTCCGGACCTCGTTCCCGTGGCCCCGCTGCCGCCGCCGGCAGGGCTCGAAGCGGAGGCGACGTCCGAGGGGGTCCGGCTCGCGTGGGATCCGCCTTCCGGGGGACCGTTCCTGTTCAACCTGTATCGCGCCCCGGCGGTCGAGCCGTTCGGGGAGTCCCCCCTGAACGCGGACGCGGTGTCCTCGACGGAGTACCTCGACGCCGCGGTCGAGATCGGCGAGTCGTACCGCTACGTCGTCCGCACCACCGCCGCCGGAGGCGCGCCGTACCGGGAGAGCGGCTCCGCCGGGCCGATCGAGGTCGTCGCCGAGGATCGGTTCCCCCCCTCGGCCCCGACGGGCCTGGTGGCCGTGCAGGAAGGTCCCTCGGTCCGCCTCTTCTGGAACCCGAGCCAGGAGCGCGATCTCGCGGGCTATCGCGTGGAGCGGCGCCTCGGGACGGAAGGGAGCTGGGAAGCGCTCGGGGGCGGCCCGACGGCGGAGCCGTTCCGTCTGGACGACGGCGCGACCCCCGGCGCCCGCCTCTTCTACCGCGTCTCGGCCGTCGACCGGGCGGGCAACGTCGGTCCTCCGTCCGAGCCGACCGAGATCCTCGTCGCAGAGGAGCCGGCCGCGGGGAGAGCGCCGTGAGCGGGCCGCGGCGGATCTGGAAGATGTCGGGGGCGGGCAACGACTTCGTGGTGCTCGGCCTCGAGGAAGCGCGCGAGCTTGGAGCGGGCGCGCCGGAGTGGGCCCGGCGCGTGTGCCGCCGCGGCCTGTCGGTCGGCGCGGACGGGGTGCTCCTCGTGGAGCCGTTTCCGGGCGGCGCCGTCCGCGTGCGGTTCCTCAATCCGGACGGGGAGGAGGCGTTCTGCGGGAACGGCAGTCGCTGCGCCGCCCGCTATGCCTTCCTCCGCGGGTACGCCGGCAGGACGATGACGCTCGAGACGGCGGCGGGGAGCGTGCGGGCGGAGATCACGGGCGATTGCGTGTCGGTGGCGCTGCCGCTTCCCGAGGATCTGGGCGATCGCTGCGTCGAGGCGGGAGGCCGCCGCTTCGAGGGCAGGCTCGTGGCGGCGGGCGTCCCCCACTTCATCGTCCGCGTCGCGGCCGTTTCCGAGGCCCCCCTCGAGGTCTGGGGCCCGGCGCTGCGCCGCCATCCTTCCTTCGGGCCGTCCGGGACCAACGTCGATCTCGTCGAGGCCCGGGCCGACGCGCTCTCGATCCGGACGTGGGAGCGGGGCGTCGAGGGAGAGACGCTCGCATGCGGGTCGGGCGCGGTCGCGGCGGCGTGGGCGCACCGCGCTCTCGCGCCGGGGGCGGGGCCGGTCGCGGTCGTTCCCCGGAGCGGAGTTCCCCTCCGCGTGGAGTTCGCGGGAAGGGGCGGCCTCCCGGAGACGGCGATCCTGACGGGGGACGCGAGGCTGGTCTTCGAGGCGACGCTTTCGGACGAGGCCGTCTCGGGGTGGGCCCCGTGATGGTGCGGCGCGTTCGCAAGATCGCGGACTGGATCCTGGGCCTCACGCTGATCGCTGCGGGTGTCGTAGGCGGATTCGTTCCGATCCTCCAGGGCTGGGTCCTCGTCCTCGCGGGACTCGCGATCCTGAGCAGCCACAGCCGTTTGGCCCACGCGGCGTACGAGCGTCTGAAGTCGTTCGGACGCGGCGTCAGGGAAACGATCGCCCGTCGTCGCGAGAAGAGGGCGGACGATGCGGGAGGGGACGGGGCCGAGTGAGGAGCGCCGCCCTGGACGTCAGTCGATCCCTCGCTTCCTGCGGTACTCGATCGTCTCGGCGATCACGCTCTCGATCATTCCTCGCACCCAGGAGGGGGACGCGTCCAGGTCGAGGAACTTCGCCGATTGCGGGGATTCGAGGACGTGGTCGGCGATCCTCCCCGAGGGCACCGCGTCGACGAACGCCTGCTCGACCTGGCCCCGGATCCAGGCGAACCCTTCGCGCAGGAGCCGCGCGGGCTGCGCATCCGCCGCGGGTCCCCGGAGGGGGACGACCCGGGCGGGCTTGAGCTCCAGCATCGCGTTGAGGGCGACGATCCAGTTCGAGACGTTGCCGCTTCCGGTGTAGGCGTTCGGCGAGGACCAGACGAGGTCGCCTACCGCCAGCACCCGGGCATCCGGAATCCAGACCACGAGATCCCCGGCGGAGTGGGCGGGCAGCTTGGCGACGGGAAGGACGTCGATCCCGTGCCGGCGGTCCTCGAGACGGAGCGGGGTCCAGGAGACGAGCGTCGGAGCGGCGCGAGGGGGGGCGTCGAACTTCGCGCCGGAATCCGTGCGGACACGCGCCTCGGCCCCGAAGTCGTACGAGTCGTCGGCGACCGCGTCGCGGTACCCGCCGCTCGCGACGACGAGCGTCGACGGCGGAAACGCCGAGGCGCCACCGGCAGCGTCGGCATGGGGGTGCGTCAGCACGAGGAACCGGATCGGTCGGGCGAACCGGAGAGCGATCCTTTCGAGCAGCTTCCTCGCCGCCTCGGGCGTCGGCTGCGCGTCCACGACGAGCAGGCCGTCCTCCCGCTCGACGACGAGAGAGTTCGAGAGCCCTCCCGCCGGGTCGGCGGGACGGAACAGGTGGATCCCGTCCGCGAGCGTCTCCACCCGGTACGGACCTTCCTCGCCGTCCGGCGGCGGAGCCGCGGGAGCGCTTGCCGCCGGTCCCGCCACCGCCAGGAGCGAGAGAAGAACGAAGAATCGCCTCGTGCCCTGCAGCATGCGCGCCTCCGGCCCCATCGACCCACGCGAACGGCCATTGTACCTTCCGGGGCCGGGGCGGGCACTTCCGAGGCCGGCGCCGCGGTCGGGCCGCGGCCGTTACCGCTCGTGGCCCCAGGCGATCCGGTACAAGCGCTGGTTCGCGAGGATTCGCTTCACGTAGCCTCGGGTCTCGAGGATCGGGATCCTCTCGACGTAGCGCTCGCCGGCGCGGTCGTCGCCCGGCGTCATCCAGCGGACCGCCCGCGAAGGGCCGGCGTTGTACGCGGCGAGGGCGACGGGCACCGACCCGACCCGGTCGAGGATCTCCCGGAAGTAGGCGCAGCCGAGGCGCAGGTTGATCTCGGGATCGAACAGCTTCTCGGGCCGGAATCCCGCGACTCCGATCCTCCGCGCGACCTCCGCTCCGGTCGAGGGAAGGACTTGCAGGAGGCCGCGCGCGCCGGCGGAGGACACGGCGATCGGATTGAGCCCGCTCTCCTGCAGTGCGATCGCGGCCACGAGCGTCCGATCGAGGCCCGCGAGGCGGGCCATATCCCTGATCGCCGCCTCCTGCGGCAGCGGGGCGAGCAGCCTCAGGTGCCGGAGCCCAAGGGCGGCCGGGTCCGCGGTGTCCCGGTCGACGGACGCGGCCTCGAGGAGCGTGAGCGCATCGGCGGCGAAGCCGGCGGCCAGCGCGGCGTCGGCTCCCTCGATCGCGATGCCGCTCCCCTCCCGTCCCGCGAGACGGGCGGCTGCGCCGTACGCCGACGAGGCCGCCTCGCGCAGCCCCACGGAGCGCAGCTCGCGTGCCGCCCTGAGCCAGCGCCTCGCGACCGGGGACCTCGGATCGGGAGCAGGCGGCAAGGACCCGTCCTCGACATCGGGGTCGGGAAGGCCGAGGCGCCGGGAGGCGAGCATCCCGTAGTAGTGGCCGGGCAGCAGCGCCGCGGTCTCTCGAAAGCGCGCGATCGCATCCGCGGTGCGGCCGCCCGCCTCGAGCCGCTTCCCCGACCAGTACAGCGCGGCCGCCCGGATCGCGCGGGGAGCGTCCGTGCGCGCCAGCACGCGGGCGATCCCCTCGTCCGCCTCGCGCATTCTCCCCAGATCGTACGCGACCCAGGCCTCTCGCCAGAGGACCCCCGGCTCGGCGAGCCTCCCGGCCGCATCCCGGTAGCGACGATAGGCGGCGAGCGCCGCCGGGGAGGGCTTTCCCTCCTCGGCGCGGGCGAGGTCGGCCAGGGCGGCGAGACGCCAGCGGGAAACCGACGGCCTCGAGGCGAGCCGCGACAGGTGCCCGCGCCAGGACGCGGTGCGACCCCTGGCCAGGGCGAGCCTCGCGGAGAGGTACGAGGCCTCGTCGGCCGGGACGCCGCCGGCGCGCAGGGCCCTCGCGACGAGGGGCTCCGCCTCCGCCGTCCGGCCGAGCCGGAGCAGGATGGCCGCCTCGACGACCGCCTCCGCCGGCGCGACCGCGGCCGCGGAAGAGCCGGGGCGCCGAGCCGATCTCAGGAGGTCGAGGCCCGCATCGAGGCGACCGGCCTCCTCGAGCCGCCGCGCCGCACCGGCGAGACGCGAGCGCTCCGCCGCGGTGAAGCGGGCGGCGGGGTCGGGAACGAGCTCACGCAGCTCTTCGAGCGCGCGCTCCGCCTCTCCGCCGGCCGGAGCGTCGAGCACGATCGCGGCGAGTCGGCGTCTCGTGCCGGCGCGGTCCCCCGCGGCGCGCGCCGCACGCGCCGCGGCGAGCCTAAGAGCCGGAGACTCCTCGCGGTCGAGGCGCGAGACGGCGGCGGCCTTCCGGCCGGACGCGGCCAGCGCCTCCGCCTCCGCCCGCACCGCCTCCTCCCTCTGCGGGAATCCGTTCGCGCCCCCCGCGCGGGCGGAGGCGGCGATCGCGCCCGCGTAGTCGCCGCGGGCGAGGAGCCCCCTCGCGCGCAAGAGGTCCCCGTACGGCGCGAGGGGCGTTTCGAGGGGCAGGGGGCGGGGGAGGAACTCGAGGATCCGAGCGGCGTCACCGGCGTCGGCCATCCTGGCCGCGACGAGGACGCGGAGACGCCCCTCCCACGCAGGAGCGTCGTACCGGCGCAGGCACGCTCGCGCGAGATCCTCGGCCTCGGGCCGGAGCCCCGCCGCGTAGCGCGCGATCGCGTCGCGGAGCGGCGGAGGCGGCTCGGCGTCGTCATCCCAGGCGAAGGGCTTCGTCCACCACCGGACCGACACGACGGCCACGGCGGCGAAGGCGACCGCCCCCGCGACGAGCCAGAGCGAGCGAATCTTCGGCGAGCGCATGCCCACCGCGGATACTAGCAGCAGCCGGACGGGCCCCGCACGCGGCGGGCTCAGGAGAGGGGGAGGAGAGCCGGATCGCCGCCGGCGAGAACCTGCACGTAGGCCTCGTGGAGGATCTCCCGCCCCTCGGCCCCGAGCTCCGCGAAGCGCCTCTCGAACGTTTCCCGGCCCCTCGCGAGAGGCTCCGCGAGCCGTCGCGCGAGATCGCCGTTGCGACGGCCGAGCAGGATCGCCTCCTCGTTGTAGAGGCGGATGTCGGTCGCCACGAGCCGGGCGAACCGCCGCGCGTCCTCGCGGTGCAGCGCGTCCGGCGTCGGAGGGGCCGGCGCCTGGAGGGGGGTCAACGAGGCTTCCCCGCCGCGATCGCTCTCGGGCCCCGGCTCGACTCCCTCCTCAGGGCTCGCTCCGGACGGATGCTCGACGGCTCCGCCTCGGAGGGGGGGAGCGCCCGGCGACGGGGCGGGAGACTCGGAAGGTCGCGCCCGGCGCCGCAGGAGATCGAGCTCGAGGCGGAGCTCGACGGCGATCCGAAGGATTCCGAGGGCGGCGGGGGACCACGGCGCTTCCTCGGGGCCCCGCTCCGCGACGAGCGCGGCGATCACGCGATCCCCTACGCGGAAGGCCACGCCCATCGCCTCGGAGACCCCCTGAGGATCGAGCTCGGGCGGAGCCAGTCCCGGATCGAGGCTCGTCACCTGCCCGGAGCGGCCGGGGTCGGAGAGCGGCGCGAGCCAGGCGTCGTCCGGCGCGATCCGGAGGCTCTTCAGGCGGCGGGCCGCCGCGGCGCCGAGCCCGATTCCCACCCAGCCCTTGAGGACCCCCTCCCGGGAGAGGAAGACCGCGGCGCGCGGGGCGACGACGCGGCTCGCCTCCAGCAGGGAGCGGAACACGTCGGGCGCGGCGGACGCCGACGCGATCGCCGTGAGGGACGCCTCGAGCGCCTCCATCTGCGGCTCGAGGCCGCAGGGCTCGCGGCTCATGGCGGCGCCTTCACGTCGGGGTGATCGAGGAACGGAGAGAACTCCGCGAACCCGGGAAGCAGGGTGCGCATCTCGGGCGCGAGACGGAGCGCGCGGGCCAGGCTCTCGACGGCCCGTGCCGGCTCGGGCCCGCGCGCCAGGACGGATGCGAGGCTCCAGTGATAGGTCGGCTGGTACGGAGCGAGCTCGACGGCGCGCCCGTACGAGGCGACCGCCGCCTCGAGGTCCCCGGTTTCCTCGTGCACGCTGCCGAGGTTGTTCCACGCGAGATCGTAGGAGGGCCGGATCCTCAGGGCGGTCTCGAAGCAGCCGATCGCCTCGGCGTTCCGTCCGAGGCGCGCCAGGGCGTTGCCGAGGTTGTTCCAGACCTCGTGGTCGTCCCGGCAGCGATCCGTCGAGGCCTCGAACGCGCGGACCGCCTCCTCGACGCGCCCGGCCTCGAGCAGCACGTTGCCGAGGTTGTACCAGATCTCGTAGTCGTCCGGGACCATCTCCGCCGCCCGCCGGTAGTGCTCCGCGGCGTCCTCGAACCGCCCCCGGGAGGCCTCGGCCAGGGCCAGGTTGTACCAGACCTGGTGCGCGTCCGGCCGGATCCGCAGCGCTCCGCGGTAGGCCTCGATCGCCGAATCGACGTCGGCGAGATCGAGCAGCGCCGTCGCCAGGTTCGACCAGGATTCCCAGCGGTCCGGGGCGAGGGCGACGGCGCGCCGGTAGCACTCGACCGCCTCGTCGATCCGGCCGAGCTGCACGTACGCGTTGGCGAGATTGTTCCACGCCTCGTGCAGGTCCGGATCCAGCCGGACAGCCTCGCGAAAGGCCTCGACCGCGGCCGGATCGTGTCCGAGAGAGTCCTCGACGTTGCCGAGGTGGAACCAGATCTCGGGTCGGTCCGGCCGGATCGCGATCGCCTTCCGGAAGGCCCGGACCGCATCCTCCCGGCTCCCCGCGATCTCGTACAGTCGGCCGAGGTTGTTCCAGGCGTCGAGGAAGCCTGGATCCGATCGGACCGCGGTCTCGCACGCCTGGATGGCACCCGGAACGTCCCCGGCCTGGAACCTCGCCATTCCCTCTTCGAAGAACAGGAGCGCATCCGCGACCGCCTCCGCTCCCGCCTCGGCGGCGCCCCGGGGCGACCGCCCCTCGAAGCGCACCTTGACCGGACGCTTCGAGGCGCCGGAGCGGGTCGCCGCCGTCGGGTGTCTTCGCTGCTCGCGGTCGCTCACGCACCTGCCTCCGCGCCCGGGAAGCCGAACAGGACGACCCCCACCCCGGATTCGCGGAGGTCGCCGCGCTCCGACACCCCCTCGCGCAGCGGGCGCGAATCGCGTACCAGCCGCCCTTCATGTACCACCAGCGCCCGATGGCGGTCAACGGGTTTTCCACAATTCGTTGCATTTTTCCCGCATGTCGGGGTCGTCGCGCTGCCCCCTTGCCGGTTCCCTGCGGCGATCGCGGCGCGACGGAGGCCCGCGCTCCTGGCGCCGCGCTTCCGGTGACGCTCTCCGGGGAGTCGCGTATAGTGAGGCGGTCGGTCGGGATCGCCCCGCCGGCCACCGGAAAGACGCATGCGGCTGCGCAAGACTCTCGCCCGGGACGTGCAGATCGAGGGGATCGGGCTGCACACCGGCGCCTCGGTCCGCATGCGGCTCGTCGGGGCGCCGCCCGGCAGCGGCGTCGTGTTCGTACGCGCGGACGCGGGAGGGGCCGAGATCCCCGCCACGCTCGAGCACGTAGGCCCCGGGGCCTACGCCACGGTCCTCGAGCAGGGCGGCGTCACGATCGGCACCGTGGAGCACCTGATGGCGGCCCTGTACGCGCTCGGGGTCGACGACGCGCGCGTCGAGGTGGACGGCCCGGAGGTCCCGGTCCTCGACGGCTCCGCGCTCCCGTTCGTCCGGGCGATCGAGGAGGCGGGGACGGTCGAGTCGGACGTCCCCCGGCTCTACATCACGCTCGTGCGCCCGATCACCGTGTCGCCCGAGGACAGCGAGAAGAGGATCTCGATCCACCCGTGCCGGGAGTACCGGGTGACGTACGCGATCGAGTTCCCGCACGCGGATCTCGGCTACCAGGAGCTGACTGCGAGCCTCTGGCGGCCGGGGGAGTTCGGCGAGAAGCTGGCCCCCGCGCGGACCTTCACCTTCGAGGGGGAGGTCGAGGCCCTCCGGCGCGCCGGCCTTGCCCGGGGCGGCTCGCTCGAGAACGCGGTCGTGTTCGGATCCCGAGGCGTCCTGAACCCCGAGGGGTTCAGGTTCCCGGACGAGCCGGTCCGCCACAAGATGCTCGACCTGACCGGCGACCTTGCGCTGCTCGGGCGGCCCGTTCGAGGGCATGTCGTCGCGTATCGGGCCGGCCACGACCTGCATTCGAGGCTCGTCCGGAAGATTCTCGAGAGCCGGGACTGCTGGCACCTGGCGCCGTGGAACGGGGACGTCGCGGACGCGGCGCTTCCGGGTCGCGGCGAGGGCTGAGGGGGAGCCGCCGGTGGCCCGTCGCGCGGCGACGCTCCGGTGGACCGCGGTCGCGGCGGTCCTCTTCGTTCTCCTGTGGGGGATCGCCGACCTCATCCAGCGGTTCTCGAGGGAGGGGCAGGAGTCGGTTCCGAGCCAGTGGGTGCTCCCCGTTCTCGTCATCGCGATCGTCGTCCTCGCCCTCGGACTGGCCGGAGTGCTCATCCGCAACCTCGTGCGCCTCATCCTGGACCGCCGGCGCGGGATCCTGGGCTCGCGGATCCGGACGACGCTCGTCTTCTTCTTCCTGGCGTTCGTCCTCTTCCCGGCGCTGGTCCTGTTCTACGGAGCCGCCGCGGTGATCCGCGTGACGGTCGAGGCGATGGTCAAGACGCCGGTCGAGGAGGTCACGAGCGGCGCGCGCGAGATCGCGGAGGGCTGGACGGAATCGATGCGGTCCCGGTGCCGGCAGGTCTCCATCTACGGCGCGGGCGAGGCGGAGCGGTTCCTCGACGAGCGGAGCGGGCCTCGCGCGGGGCTCCGGGGCTTCGCGGAGAGCCGGCTCGCGCGGGAGGGCGTCGATCTCTTCGCCGTGTTCTGGGGCACGGGGGTCGCGACCGTCGCCGCCGGCGGCGGTCTGGAGAGGGAGGCGGCGCGGCGCGGCGCTCTCGAGATCTCGCGCGGTCTGGCGGGGCGCGCCGTCTCGGCCCGGGCCTCCACGACCAGCGTGGACGAGATCCGCGGGGGGCTGATGGTGCAGGCCGCCGCGCCCGTCTTCGGGGGCGACGGCAAGGGCACACCGATCGGGGCGGTCGTCGTCGGATCGTTCGTCGCGGGGAGCGTGGCGAGCCGCATGGACGAGATCGCCTCGAGCGCGGAGGACCTGTGGCGGCAGTTCCGGGGCCAGCGGCGCGACCTCCTCCGGCTGTACCGCGCGCTGGTCGTGCTCATCTTCCTGGCCACGGTCTTCGTTGCGACGTGGATCGGCTTCTATCTCTCGCGGCGGATCACCGAGCCGATCGAGGAGCTCGCGGCCGCGACGCGCGAGATCGCGGCCGGGAATCTGGGCGTCCGCGTGCGCGCCACCGCCTCCGACGAGGTCGGCATGCTCGTCGACGCGTTCAACGAGATGGCCGGGCAGCTGCAGGAGAGCCGTGAGGTGATCGTCCGCTCCACGGCGGACCTCCGCAGCTCGAACCAGGCGCTCGAGGACCGGCGGCGCTACATCGAGGCCCTCCTCGAGAACCTCTCGACCGCCGTGATCTCGACGGACCGGGACGGCCGTGTCACGACCGTGAATCCGGCCGCAGGCCAGATCCTCGGCCTCGACCTGAAGCCGGGAGACGACCTCGCCGCCCGGCTGTCGGAGACGGGCCTCCTTCCGCTGCGCGAAGTCTGGAGCTCCGCGGGCCGCAGGGGGGCCGACGGGGCCCGGAGGCAGATCTTCCTGGACCGCGCCGGGAAGAGGAAGGCGGTTGCCGCGCAGGTCACGCCGCTCCGCGGGGAGCGCGGCGAGGTTCCGGGAGCGCTCCTGATGGTGGAGGACCTGACGGAGCTCCTCCACGCGCAGCGGGCGGCCGCCTGGAGGGAGGTCGCCCGCAGGATCGCGCACGAGATCAAGAACCCGCTGACGCCGATCCAGCTCTCCGTGCAGAGGCTGCGCAAGAAGCACGACGACGGGTCGGCCGACCTGCCCGAGGTGCTGGCGGAGGCCACGACGACCATCGAGCGGGAGGTGGCCGCCCTCAAGGGGCTCGTGGACGAGTTCTCCCGCTTCGCGCGGATGCCGGAGGTCGTTCCCCGGCCGGTCGCCTTCCGGGAGATCGTGGAGTCGGTGGAAGCGCTGTACCGCGGGGTCCCGGGGATGACGTGGGAGATCGACATCTCCCCCGAGGTTGGCACGGTTCGGTTGGACGCCGAGCAGATGCGGAGGGCGCTCATCAACCTCGTGGACAACGCCATCGCCGCGACCGGGGGGGAGGGAGCGATCCGCATCTCCGCGCGGGCTCACGCGGGCTCCGGATCGCTTCGGATCGAGGTCGCGGACACGGGACCCGGCATCCCGGAGGCGGACCGGGAGAGGATGTTCCTTCCTTACTTCTCCACGAAGCGCCGGGGTACGGGGCTCGGCCTCGCGATCGTGCACAGGGTGATCACGGATCACCAGGGGACGATCCGAGTGGAGGAGAACCATCCGAGAGGAGCGCGCTTCGTGATCGAGATCCCGGCATGAGCGCTCCCGGGGGTCGAGCCGTGCCGGAGGGTCGCATGGACAAGGAGAGGGTCCTGGTCGTGGACGACGAGCCGGGCGTTCGGTCCGCGCTCGAGGCGATCCTCCGGGACGAGGGGTACGACGTCCGGGCCGTCGGGTCCGGCGAGGAAGCGGTCGAGGCGATGGGCGGCGGGGTCGACGCCGTGCTGCTCGACGTCTGGCTGCCGGGCATGGACGGTCTCGAGACCCTCCTCAAGATTCGCGAGGCGCGCCACGACGCCGAGGTCGTCATGATCTCGGGCCACGGAACCATCGAGACCGCGGTCCGCGCCGCAAAGCTCGGTGCCTTCGACTTCGTGGAGAAGCCGCTCTCGCTCGAGAAGACCCTCCTCGTGCTCCGGAACGCCCTGAGACAGCGAAGGCTCGAGCGGCGGAACCGGCGCCTTCTCGAGCAGCTCGCCATCGACACCGAGATCGACGGACGGAGCCCCGCCGCGGAGCGGCTGCGGTCCGTCGTCGCGGCGGCGGCCGCGACGGACGCGCCGGTCCTGATCTGCGGCGAGCCCGGAACGGGACGCGAGACCGTCGCCCGGCGGATCCACGCGCAGGGCCGGCGGGCGGGGGAAGCGTTCGTCGTGCTCCCCTGCGGGGCGCTGGACGCCTCGGCCGCGCGGGAGGCGATCTTCGGGCGGGAGGGGGAGAAAGGGCGCCTGGCCCTCGCCGAGCGGGGAACCCTGTTTCTCGAGGACGCGGAGCGGCTCGACCCGGGCCTCCAGGATCGCGTCGCGGCCCTCGTGGATCCGAGGGAGGCCGGCCGGCCCGACGTTCGCTGGCTGGCGAGCGCGCCCCCGGAGCCCGGGGATCTCCGGCCTGCCTTCCGCGAGCGGCTCGGGGCGTTCCGGATCTCGGTGCCGCCGCTCCGGGACCGGAGGGAGGACATCGCGCTCCTCGCCGAGCGCTTCATGAGGTCTCTCGCCGCGGAGTACGGACTGCCGGAACGGAGGTTCGCGCCCGAATGCCTCGCCGCCCTCGGGGCGCACGCGTGGCCGGGGAACGTGCGGGAGCTTCGTTCCGTGGTGGAGAGGATGCTGCTCGAGGCGAGGGCGGAGACGATCACCGTGCACGACCTGCCCCCCCGGCTGGGGGGGGAGGGAGCGCCCTCCGAGGACCTGTACCGGGAGTTCCCGAGCCTGGCCGAGGGGCTTCGCGCTTTCGAGCGATACGCCATCCGGAGAGCGATCCGGGAGAGCGGCGGGGACGTCGCTGCCGCCTCGATGCGGCTCGGGCTCGACCGGCGGGAGCTCGAGGATCTGGCCGCGGCGCTCGGGGTCTGAGGGACTGCCCGGAGCTCAGGACCGGGCCGACGAAGCCCGGACCGGCGCGCCGGGACGCCGGACCGACCAGGCCGCGAGCCAGGAGAGCGCGGCGAGGGCCGCGAACGCCACGGTCGCGAGCCCGAACGCGGCGGGCGCTTCGGCCGCGACTCTCGGGATCGGGAACGCGCCCGCCGTCCCGCTCAAGCCGTCGCCGACCAGCGCGAGAAGGATCGAGCGGATGCAGCCGCCGAGGCTCCCGAGCAGGCGGGCGGCGTCCTCGAAGCCGAGAGCCGTCGGGGAGAAAAGGATGCTTCCCGCGCCGAGCCTTTCGAGAAGGCGGATCGCCGGGACGCCGGCGGCGGCCGCGAGCACGCCGGCCCCCGCGAGGCGGATCAACCGCCGCCGGGCCGACGTCGCAACGGTCGGGGGGGGACCCGAGGGAAGGGCCGCCATCACGTTGTCGAGGAACCGCTCGTCGACGGGGAGCGGGTCGTCGAGCTGCCCCAGCGCCTCGGCCAGCCGCCGCTCGCGCGCCAGCACGATCTTGCAGACCGTGCACTCGCCGAGATGCCTCGCAACACGGAGGGCGTCCTCCGGTTCCGCTTCCCCTTCTACGAGCCTCGGAAAGATCGACTGGATCTTCTCGCAAGCCTTCATGGTTCCACCCGCGTGTCGAGGACGTCCGCCAGCCGGCCGCGCAGGATCTCGCGCGCGCGGAAGATCCGGTTCTTCACGGTCCCGATCGGCAGGCTCGTGATGCGCGCAATCTCGTCGTAACGGCAGTGATGCCGGTGCCGGAGGAGGAGGAGCTGCCGGTAGTGGATCGGGAGTTCCCCGATCGCCGTCTCGAGCCGGCCCTCGAGCTCCCGGAGCCGGAGAACGTCGTCGGGGCTCGGCTCCGAGCCCGCGACGCTCGGCTCCGCCGCGGTCCGATCGCCGTGCTGCGACGGTTCGCCGATCGGACACGTCGGGACCTGGCGCTTGCGGAGATGGTCGATCGCGCAGTTCGAGGCGATCCGGTACAGCCAGGTCGTGAACCGGTACCGCGGGTCGAACGTGCCGAGGGAGAGGTAGACCTTGATAAACACGTCCTGAGCCAGGTCCATCGCCCCGTCGCGCAGCCCGGTGAGACGATGCAGATAATTGATGATCGGGCGCTGGTGCCTCGAGACGATCGTCTCGAACGCGGCGCGGTCCCCGGCGACGGCCCGCGCCACGAGGGCCTCATCCGGGAGGTTGCGGGTGTACGTCTCGGGAGAGGACGGGGCAGCAGCCGGGCCAGCGGCTCGGGGCATCGGCTTCGCGAATGGAGCGTCCTTTCCAGCGGCCGCCATGGCGCCTCCTTCGGACGGGACATTTGATACGCCCGAGCCCCCTACCCGGTTTCACCCACGGTGGCCGCGAGATTGTGGGGTGCGGGGTGTCCGGGTGGTGTCCGCGGGCG
>CALMJU010000069.1 GCA_937864465.1 uncultured Acidobacteriota bacterium | reverse complement strand
GTTTGTTGCCGCCCCGGAACCCGGCCGGTCGCCAGCGCGCCCGTCCGGGCCCATCTTGATCCCGGCCCCGGTGCCTCCGAAGGTGTGCCCCATGCGTCACCGGCTTCGGCTCCCTCCGTTCTGGAAGCGGCGCGTCCTCGGCTTCGCGTGGCTCTCGGCGTGGATCTCCCTCCTGTATCTGGTGGCCGCTCCCTGGCGCGACCTCGGCGGGATCGAGGACGAGCGCGTGCGCTGGCTGGAGTACGTCGTCCTGCTCTCCGCGCTCTCGATCGGGTTCGCGGTCGGCCGGCTCGGACGGGAGGCGGCGCTCGCCGCGCCGGGCCGCACGCACGCAAGGTTCGTCCGGTATCTCCTCTACCCTCCCGCAGTCCTGACCGCCGCGGCCCTGGTCGCCCTGAGCGTGCTGGGCGGACGTGGAAGCATCGGGGTCGTCGTGACCGGCTTCCTTGCGTACTGGGCGGGGCTCGACCTCGCGTTCGGCGCCGTCCCGATGATGGAAGGGCGCTCCTACCGGTTCGAGCGTCCGCTCGACCCCGAGCCCGACACCCTGCGGCGCCTCGCGGAGCCGGACGATCGCTGGGTTCCGCCCTGGGAGCGGCCCTGACTCGCCGCGCGGAGGATCTTCCGGGTGGCTCCCGAGACGGCGACGCCGTCGAGCTCCGCGACCGGCACCCAGCGGGACGCCGCTGCGGGCGCCTTCGGACCGGCGACCAGCCGGCATCGGAACGCCTCGATCGCGAGACGGCGATCGAGGATCGCATGGCGGGCGCGCGCCGGGTCTCTCCCGGGCCGCACCGCGAGGCCGTGTCGCGATTCCATCTCCGCGCGGAGTCGCAGTCCCGCGTCCTCCTCGGGCCCGATCTCGACGGCCGGCAGGTCCCAGTCTCCGCAGAACGGGCTGCCGTTGCCTCGCCGCTCGAGAAGCACGAGGCCTCGCCTCTCGACGATGCCGACGGCCACGCGGATCGCGACGGGAGGCTTGCGAGGACGCGGCGCAGGAAGATCCTCCGGGCGGCCGGCCGCGCGCGCCTCGCACGCACGGCGGAGCGGGCAGTCCCGGCAGCGCGGCGTCCGGGGGAGACACACTGTGGCCCCCAGCTCCATCAGCGCCTGGTTGAGATCGCCCGGGTCCGGCCCGCGCACCAGCTCGCCCGCCGCCTTCCAGAGTTGGCGCTCGCCCGCGCCCCTGCCGAGGATCCTCGAGAGGACGCGGCGGACGTTCCCGTCGAGCGCCGGCCGCTCGAGGCCGAAGGCGATGCTCGCGATCGCGCCCGCGGTGTAGCGCCCGACCCCCGGCAGCGAGCGGAGGGCCGCGGCGTCGGCGGGCACCTCGCCCCCGAAGCGCTCCATGACCGCGCGCGCGCCGTCCCGCAGCGCCCGCGCCCGGCGGTAGTACCCGAGACCGCTCCACGCGGCGAGAACCGCCTCCTCGGGTGCCGACGCCAGGGCCGCGACGTCCGGGAACGCCCTCAGGAAGCGATCGAATCGGGGAGCCACGGCTGCGGCCCGCGTCTGCTGCAGCATGATCTCGGAGACCCAGACCGCATACGGGTCCCCGAGCCGCCTCCAGGGGAGGTCCCGCCGGTTGCGGCGGTACCACAGGAGGAGCCTCGCGCGGAGGCGTCGCGGCGGCGCGCCTGGGAGCGGGCCGTCCGCCTCGGGGTTCGCGCCGCTCCCCCGGGGCGGACGGGGAGGGCTCCCGGGCCGCAGCCGGGCTACGATCGGCGCGATCCTGCCCGGGCTGTCGGTGAACACTCCGTCGACGCCCGCGGCCAGGAGGCGCTCGACCTCGCGGGCGCGGTTCGCGACGAAGGCGAGCACGCCGAGACCGGCGGCATGGGCGCGGGCCACGAAGGGGCGTGTGCAGAGCCGGCGGTGCGCGTGCAGCGCCGTGGCCCCGATCCGTCCCGCGGCGTCGACCGGGTCCTCGCGCTCCCCGGCGCCGACGGTCAGCGCGAGGCGGATCGACGGAGCGTCCGCGCCCGCGGCGGCGAGGACCGGCCAGCGGAACGAGGACAGCACGACGCGCTCGGAAGCGCCGGCTCGTGCCACGGCCGCCAGCACGGCGTCGAGCAGGCGGCGATCGGCCGGATGGAGAGACCGCCCGCGTCCGGGCTCCCACGCCTTGATCTCGACGACGAGCGGAACGCGGCCGCGGACCAAGGCGAGCGCGGAATCGAGGTCCAGGAGGGGCTCCCCCCGGAAGCGCCTCGAGAACCAGGACCCGGCGTCGAGGCGCGCGAGCTCCGCCCACGTCCTCTCGTCGGCCGGACCTCGCCCGTCGGTCGTCCGGTCGAGGGTGGGGTCGTGGAGGACGACGACCCGCCCGTCCGCGCTGAGCCGGACGTCGATCTCGATCGCGTCCGCCCCCGCATCCATTCCCGCGCGAAGCGCCGCGGCGGTGTTCTCCGGCGCCCTCGCCGCCGCTCCCCGGTGGCCCACCACCCACGGCCGGCCGAGGGAAGAGGCTCGCACGGTGCGATTACCCGTCGCGCCGCGGCCCCAGGACGCCGCGAACCGTGAGCTCCACCGTCCGTCCGGGCGCGAGGACGGCCTTCTCGTCCGCGGTGGCCCGGTAGGCGTGATCCAGCAGGTTGCGCCCGTACACGCGGATCTCGATCGCGTCGCGGAGCCGGAATCCCGCTCCCGCGTCCACGACGGCATATCCCGGCACGATCGTCTCGGTCGGGCCGGGGCGCTCGTCCCTCGCGTAGGCGGCGACGCGGGAGAGCCACCACCACCGGCCGTCGGCGTCCCGGCGGAACTGGACGAACCCTCCCCTGGGCGGGATGTCCGTCGTGGGCGTCCCGTCGTCGAGCACCTCGCCGCGGAGCGCCGAGAGGCCGGCCTCGATCGCGCCGATGCGAGGCCACGCGTATCCGCCCTCGATCTCGATCCCCCGGATTTCGGCCTCTCCGCGGTTCCGGAAGAAGTAGTCCCCGTCCTCGCGGTAGCGCTCGATCAGGTCGCGGATACGGTACCGGTAGGCGTACGCGTCGATTCTCGCGGGCCCCGAGCGCCAGCGGGCGGCCGCGTCGATCTGGAGACTGGTCTCCGGCTCCAGATCGGGGTTCCCGGTGACGAAACCGCGCCCGGAGATGCCGACGTAGTAACGGTCGGAGAGCAGGGGGTCGCGGAAGCCGCGCGCGACCTGGAGCGTCAGGTCGAGCCCCCCGCCGAGCGGAGCGCCGACCGCGGCGAACCCCGACGGCTCGGTCGCCGACGTCTCTCGGTTGCCGAACACGCCCCCCTCGTTCCGGCTCGCGACCCGGTCGAGACGGAGCCCCGCCGACAACCGGGTGCGTCCCGCGGGAGCGGCGACGCTCGCGAACGCGCCCAGGTCCTCCCGCCGCGCCGACTCCACGGCGACCTCGAGCTCTTCCTCCGCGACCGAGCCGTCGAGCGTGTAGCTCGTCGTCAGATTGGTCGCGTGCAGCCCGTACCGGCCGCTCGCGTCCAGGCCGAGCACGAGCCGAGCCGGACCGATCGCCCGCTCCGCCTCGGACCGCAGCCCCCAGTCCTTGGCCGCGACGTCGGCGAGGGTGTCCTTCCGCGGCTCCGACTCCGTCTCGTACTGGTCGCGCTCCGTCAGGAGCGTGTACCGGTCCCACGCCACGGCGACCGAGAAACGCGACCACGGGCCCAGGCCGCCGCGCTCGTACTGGGCGCTCCCGCGGCTCGAGTTCTCCTCGGGGTAGTAGGAGCGGACCTCGTCGGAGTCGATCGAGGGCTTGCCGATGTCCCTTCCACGGTCCTCACGCCACAGGACGCGGAGGCTTCCCCCGAGGACCGGAGCCTGCCAGCCCGCCCGGGCACCGGAGAATCGCGCCGAGGAGTTGTCCACCGCGCCTTCCGAGCTCTCGTAATCGTCGAGCCTCCTCGCGCTGCCGCCGATCATCGCGCCTCCCCCGAGCAGAGGCCCCGCGACCTCGAGGTCGCCCGCGAACGTGTCCTCGCCGAGCGTCGCCATGTCGGCCCCGAACCGGATCGCGAACGGATCGGAGCCGTCGGGGATCCGGGTCCGGCCCCGCACGACGCCTCCGAAGGCGTCCGACCCGTAGGCGACGGCGCCCGGTCCGCGGATCACCTCGACCTCCTCGATCGTCAGCGGATCGAGGAAGGTCGCCGACGGGCCGGCCCGGCGCTCCGCGGTGACCCTCCCCTCGTCGAGGAGCAGGAGCGTTCTCGAGCGCGGGAGCCCGCGCAGCGCGGGCACGGCCGAGGCCCCCTCCTCGAGACGGCTCGCCGCCGGCACGTTGGAGAGCACGTCGGCCAGGGTCTGCGGGCGCCGCTGCTCCAGGTCGGCCCGGCCGACGAGGGTGAAGGCGGCCGCCGGAGGGACCTCGACGTCCACCGGGGCATCGCTCAGGACCATCACCGACTGGGTGAGATACGGCTCGAGTCGCAGCTCCAGAGGGCCGGTCACCGGGAGCTCGTGGACACGGATCGGCCGCAGGGCCACCCCGTCGGGGCGGCTCACCAGGAGCGAGAAGGGAACGGGAGGGTCCGGCGAGAGGAGGAACCGCCCCGTCGCGTCCGCCACCGCGGAGCCGCGGCCGCCGAGCACCGCGACGCGGGCTCCCGCCAGGGGCTCTCCGTCCGGGCCGACGACCCGGCCCTCGAAGGCGAGCGGCGTGCCGCACACGAGGAGCGTCAGGAGCAGGGGGACTGCGAGCCGGGGCTTCATCGGTGGACCTCCCGGGACGGATCGAGGGGCCGCGTATGCTAGCATGCGCCGTTCGACGGGATCCGCGGGGTCCTCGGGATCGCGGGGCGGGTTCCCTGGTGCGATCCAGGAGAGTGAAGCATGCCCGTGAAGAACACGGAGCAGCTGCGGAAGAGGGCCGCGGCGCTCAAGAAAAAGCTCGTCGAGGGCGGCGCGGCGATGGAAGGGGCGAAGCGCCGCGATCTCGCGAAGAAGATCCGCCGCGTCCAGCGCAAGCGGCGCCGGACGGAGGCGGCCGCCGCGCGCGCCGCCGGACCGAAGGCCGAGAAGAAGGAGTAGCGCTCCCCGTGAAGCCCTGGCGCCGCGTCGGGTCCGAGCGGCTGCAGCGCACGCCGGTCTTCGACCTGCACAGGGTGCGGTTCGAGCCCCCGGAGGGGCCGTCGCCCCGGGACTTCTGGGTCGTCGAGGCTCCGGAGTGGATCAACGTCGTCCCGCTCACGGACGACCGCCGCGTGGTGCTCGTCCGGCAGTTCCGGTACGGGATCGAGGGGTTCACGCTGGAGATCCCCGGGGGCATGTGCGACGGGCGGGAGCCGCCCGGCGAGGCGGCCGCCCGCGAGCTGCGCGAGGAGACCGGCTACGAGGCGCGGGAGATCGTCCCCCTCGGCTGGGTCCACCCGAACCCCGCGATCCAGACCAACCGCTGCCACTCGTTCCTGGCGCTCGGGGCACGGCCCGCGGGCGAGCCGAAGCCCGATCCCGACGAGGCTTTCGAGGTCTCGACCGTTCCGCTCGAGGAGATCCCGGGATTGGTCCGCTCGGGCGCGATTCGCCATTCCCTCGTGATCGCCGCGTTCCACCTGCTCGAGCTGCGAGGGATCTGACGCCGGGGCCCGCCGTCAGCGCTCTTCCTCGACGCGCACCGCCACCGATCCGACCTTTTCGAGCGTCCCGGCGAGCTCGTCGCCCGCCCTCACGGGGCCGACCCCCGCGGGGGTTCCCGTGAAAAGGAGGTCCCCTTTCTCGAGCGTGATCCGCCGCGACGCGTACGAGACCAGCGCGGCGACCCCGCGGGCCATGGCCGACGTGCTCGCGTCCTGCCTGCGCTCTCCGTTGACGTCGAGGGTCAGCCTCAGCCCGGAGCCGTCGCCGACCTCGTCCCGGGGGGCGACCGTCGAGACCGGCGCCGACGTGTCGAACCCCTTCGACAGCGTCCAGGGCTCCCCCTTCGCCTTCGCTCGCGCCTGCTCCTCCCGAAGCGTCATGTCGAGGCCCACGGCGTAGCCCAGGACGTGCTCGAGCGCCCGCTCCTCGGGGATCTCCCGGCCGTCCCTCCCGACGACGACGACCATCTCGACCTCGTGGTGCACGGCGCCGGCGCCCGCCGGGATCCGGACCGTCCCTCCGTCGTGGACGATCGCCGTGGGGGGTTTGAGGAAGAGGACGGGGGGCGAGGACTCCGCCCAGCCCATCTCCGCGGAGTGCTCGGCGTAGTTCCTGCCGACCGCGAGGATCTTTCCGACGCGGATGCGCTCGCCCGTCGCGCGCATCACGACGAACGGCTCCGACCGGTGGCGCTCGGTCTCGGGGCGGTAGGGCCAGAGATGGAACGAGGCCTGCGCCGCCGCGACGACCCGTCCCGTCGCGTCCCGCACGTCCCCCCCGGCGAACGCGACCTTCTTCCCCTTCCGGAGAACCCGCGCCGAGGCCAGGAGACGGCCCTCGCGAGAGCCCTCGAGGAACTGCACCGAGAGCGAGATCGTGGCGCACCACCATTCCTTCGGGATCGACGAGATCACGGCCGCGCCGAGCGTCGCGTCCAGGAGCGCGGCGAGCACGCCCCCGTGGACGACCCCGCTGCTGTTCAGGTGGTGGGCTCCGAGCTCCAGGTGGCCCTCGGCCTCGCCGCTCTCCATCCGGTCCACCTCGACTCCGAGGTAACGGTTGAACGCCTGCACGGTCATGGCAGCCTCCCCCGCGATTGTAGCCCGACGGGACCGGAACTCCTCCCTGGAGCCGGCGCCCGAAAACTGCTAGAGTGCGGCAACCGGTCGCGAGGGGAGAGCACCCCCGCGCGCCCCACGGACTCATCCGTCGAGAAAGGGAACCCGATGAAGAACAAGGCATTCAACCCGTTCGAGATGGCTCAGGCGCAGTTCGACAAGGTGGCGGACATCCTCGGCCTCGACCAGGGCACTCGCGAGCTCCTGCGGCAGCCGATGCGCGAGTACCACTTCTCGATCCCGGTCCGGATGGACGATGGGACGGTCCGGATCTTCCGCGGGTTCCGCGTCCAGCACAACGACGCGAGGGGCCCGAACAAGGGCGGGATCCGCTTCCACCCGCAGGAGACGATCGACACGGTCCGCGCCCTCGCGATGTGGATGACCTGGAAGTGCTCGGTCGTGGACATCCCCCTGGGAGGCGGGAAGGGCGGCGTCATCTGCGACCCGCACAACCTGAGCCAGCGGGAGCAGGAGCAGATCTGCCGGGGCTGGGTGCGCCAGGTCGCGCGCGACGTCGGCCACGTCCGCGACGTCCCGGCGCCCGACGTGATGACGTCCGGACAGCACATGCTCTGGATGCTGGACGAGTTCGAGGCGATCCACGGCGGCCACTACCCGGGCTTCATCACCGGGAAGCCGGTGGGGCTCGGCGGGTCGCTCGGCCGCACGGAGGCCACCGGCTACGGCCTCGTCTTCACGGTCCGCGAGGCCCTGCGGGAGCTGGGCATCGACCCGAAGAACACGACCGCGAGCGTGCAGGGGTTCGGGAACGTCGCCCAGTACGCGATCCAGCTCTACACGCGGCTGGGCGGGAAGGTGGCCTGCGTCTCCTGCTGGGACCAGGCCGACCAGACCTCGTACACGTTCCGCAAGAAGGACGGCGTGGATCTGGAGGTCCTCCGGTCGATCACGGACCGCTTCGGCGGCATCGACAAGAAGAAGGCCAAGGATCTCGGGTACGAGGTGCTCCCCGGGGACGTCTGGATCGAGCAGGAAGTCGACATCCTGATGCCGAACGCGATCGAGCACCAGATCACCGGCGAGAACGTGGAGAGGATCCACAAGCGCGTGAAGCTGATCGCCGAGGGCGCCAACGGCCCGACCACCCCCGAGGCCGACGCGGTGATCCAGAAGCGCGGGATCTTCATCGTCCCGGACTTCCTCGCCAACGCGGGCGGCGTCACGTGCAGCTACTTCGAGCAGGTCCAGTGCAACATGAACTACTTCTGGGAGAAGGACGAGGTGCTGGGGAAGCTCGACGTCAAGATGACCTCGGCATACCAGGCGGTGAGCGAGGTCGCCCGGAAGCAGAAGCTCTACATGCGCGACGCGGCCTACGTGGTCTCCGTGAGCCGGGTCGCCCAGGCCTGCCGCGAGCGCGGCTGGGTCTGATCGCCAGGGTCCCGTCGGAGCGCCGCGCCCCCCCGGAGGGGGCGCGGCGCCCCGCACGCGCTAGAATCGGGTCTCGGCCCTCCCGCGGAGCGAGGCCCATGGGCATGCCCCGAGTCCCCGACGTCCCGCGATTCGATCGCCGCTTCTTCGACGGGAGCGAGCGGTTCACCCGGATCGGCGAAGGCTCCGTCGGGGGGAAGGGGGCCGGGCTCCTCCGGATCCACGACATCCTGCTGTCGCGGCTCGACCCGGGCGCGTTCCCGGACTTCGAGGTGAGCATTCCCACGCTCACCGTCGTCGCGACCGACGTCTTCGACGCCTTCCTCGATCGCAACGACCTGCGAGGGATCGCGTACTCGGACGAGCCCGACGAGAGGATCGCCCACGCGTTCCAGCGGGCCAGCCTCCCGGCGGAGATTCTCGGGGACCTCCGGGCGCTGGTCGAGCAGGTCCGGCAGCCGCTCGCCGTGCGCTCGTCGAGCCTTCTCGAGGACGCGCTGTACCGGCCGTTCGCGGGCGTGTACGCGACCAAGATGATCCCGAACAACCAGCTCGAACCCGACGCGCGCTTCCGACGCCTCTCCGAGGCGGTCCGGTTCGTTTACGCGTCCGCCTTCTTCCGCGCCCCGAAGAGCTACGTCCGCACGACCGACCGCTCGATCCGGGACGAGAAGATGGCGGTCGTGATCCAGGAGGTGGTGGGCGGGCGCCGCGGCGAGCGCTTCTATCCGGACCTGTCGGGCGTGGCCCGCTCGTACAACTTCTACCGCTCGGGACACGCGCGGCCGGAGGACGGAGTCGCGAGCCTCGCGCTCGGTCTCGGGAAGACGATCGTGGACGGAGGGCTCGTCTGGACGTACTCGCCGGCGTTCCCGAAGGCGTCCCCGCCGTTCGGATCGGTCGCGGAGCTCCTGGAGCAGACCCAGGCGCGGTTCTGGGCCGTGAACATGGGGAAGCCGCCCGCCTACGATCCGACCCGCGAGAGCGAGTACCTGGTCGAGGGAGGGCTCGCCGAGGCGGAGGAGGACGGCACGCTCCGCCTCGTCGCGTCGTCCTACGACGCGGGATCGGACCGGCTCCAGCCGGGGCTCCACGGGACGGGGCCGCGCGCCGTCAACTTCTCCCCGATCCTGGTGCACGGCGCGCTCCCGCTCAACGACCTCGTCCGGAAGCTGATGGCCGACTGCGAGGCCGCCCTGGGGGAGAAGGTCGAGATCGAGTTCGCCGTGACGCTTCCCGCCCCCGGCGCGGGAAAGGCCCGCTTCGGCTTCCTGCAGGTTCGTCCCCTCGTCGTGTCGCACGCGTTCGTCGACGTTTCCGCCTCGGACCTGCAGGCCGAGAAGGTCCTGCTGGCGTCCGACGACGTGATGGGGAACGGGGAGGTCCCGGGCCTGCGGGACGTGGTGTACGTCCGCCCCGACCGCTTCGAGGGCCGGTTCAGCCGCCGGATCGCCGGGGAGATCGCCGCGATCAACGACCGTCTGCTCGACGCGGGACGCCCGTATCTCCTCGTCGGGTTCGGCCGCTGGGGATCGTCGGACCCCTCGCTCGGGATCCCCGTCGGCTGGGGGCAGATCTGCGGGGCGCGCGCGATCGTCGAGGCGACGCTTCCCCGGATGAACGTGGAGCTGTCCCAGGGCTCGCACTTCTTCCACAACATCTCGAGCTTCGAGGTGAGCTACTTCTGCGTCCGGCACGACCGAGACCACAGGCTGGACTGGCCCTGGCTCGAGAGGCAGGAAGCGGAGGCGGAGACCGAGTTCGTGAGGCACGTCCGCGCCGAGATGCCCCTCACCGTCAAGGTCGACGGGCGGTCGGGACGGGGCGTCGTGATTCGGGAGGCCTGACCCCATCGAGGGGCCGGAGACGCCGATGGACCTGCGCCATGATCCGATCCACAAGATTCTCGAGGCGCTTCAGGAGCGGGCCAAGGAGCTCAACTGCCTGTACCAGGTGGACGAGCGCCTGACGCGGCTCGATGCGCCTCCGGAGGAGGTGTTCCGCGGCCTCCTCGACGTGATCCCGTCGGGATACCAGTTCCCGGCCGTGTGCAGGGCGCGGATCGCGTGGGAGGACGCGGTCTACGCCGCCCCGGGGTTCCAGGAGACGCCGTGGGTGCAGAGCGCCCCGATCCTGGCGGACGGCCGGGCCGCGGGGAAGGTGGAGGTGTTCTACGTGCAGCCGATGCCGCGGGCCGACGAGGGACCGTTCCTCAGGGAGGAGCGGAAGCTCATCGACACGATCGCCGAGAGGCTCTCCCACCACATGATGCAGCGCCGGCTGAAGAGCTCGCTCAAGGAGTGGGAGATCGCCGTGAAGGGCGTCCCCACCGATCGCCCGCAGAGCTGGTGGGTGATCATCGAGTTCCTCCGCTACACCGACCGGGACCTCCTGGTCCGGCTTTCCCGCAAGATGCTGAACCACCTCTGCTGGAACGGGATCGAGGAGGCCCAGCACCTGCTGCAGGGGTTCGAGCCGGAAGGGGAGTCCCGGCCCTCGACCCTGGAAGACAACCGCCCGGTGGCCAAGAGGACGCTACAGGACTTCCTCTCGCACACGGACGAGATCTTCCGGATCGCCTCGGAGCACCTGAGCGAGGACGAGATCGTCTCGAGGATCCAGAAGTGGATCAAGGACGACAAGTCCGCGTTCCTGCTCGAGACGCTGGAGAACCCGGGCCGGACGGTCGCGGACCTCTCCGACGCCATCCAGCGATACCGCCTCGTCGGGATCGAGGAGCAGGAGATGACGCGGCCGCTCAGCACCGCGCTCCGCGTCGCTCTCGTGAGACGGTTCTTCACGGACGACCTGGACTTCATCAACACGGCGAAGAACTTCGTCGAGATCCGGGACTTCTACGATCTCTCCCAGCGGATCATCAGCCCTCCGAACAGCCACGGGAAGCTGGGCGGGAAGAGCTCCGGCCTGTTCCTCGCGGAGCAAATCGTCCGGAAGTCCTCCGAGTACGCCGACGTCCTCCGGGACATTCGCGTCCCCAAGACCTGGTACGTCACGTCGGACGGTCTCCTGGACTTCATCCAGTTCAACGAGCTCGAGGACGTGTACAACCGGAAGTACCTCGAGATCGATCAGATCCGCAGAGAGTACCCGCACATCGTCCAGGTATTCAAGAATTCGCACTTCTCTCCCGAGATCGTGAAGGGACTCTCGATGGCCCTCGACGACTTCGAGGAGCGGCCCCTCATCGTCCGCAGCTCGAGCCTCCTCGAGGACCGGATGGGGGCGGCGTTCTCGGGGAAGTACAAGAGCCTGTTCCTCGCCAACCAGGGGTCGAAGCAGGAGCGGCTCGCGGCGCTGCAGGACGCGATCGCCGAGGTGTACGCCTCGATCTTCGGCCCCGATCCGCTCGAGTACCGCGCGGAGCGCGGGATGCTGGACCTCCACGAGGAGATGGGGATCATGATCCAGGAGGTCGTCGGCACGAGGGTCGGCCGCTACTTCCTGCCCGCCTTCTCGGGGGTCGCGTTGAGCAACAACGAGTTCCGGTGGTCGCCGCGGATCCGGAGAGAGGACGGCCTCCTGCGGCTCGTGCCGGGGCTCGGAACGCGCGCCGTGGACCGTCTCGTGGACGACTATCCCGTGCTCATCGCGCCGGGGCAGCCCGGCCTTCGCGTCAACGTGTCGCCGGACGAGGTGGTCCGGTACTCGCCGAAGATGATCGACCTGATCAATCTCGAGACCCGCGCCTTCGAGTCCGTCGAGGCCCGCGCGTTCCTGAGGGAGTGCGGCCGCGAGTTCCCGATGTTCGGGGAGACGACGTCGATCGTGGACGGGAACGCGATCCGGAGGCCGCTCCCGTTCCAGGTCGATCTCGACCGGGACCAGGTCGTGTTCACGTTCGAGGGGCTGGCCTCGGCGACCCCCTTCGTGATGCGCATGCGGAGCCTCCTCAACCTCCTGCGCGGGAAGCTCGGGGTGCCGGTGGATCTCGAGTTCGCCCACGACGGCAAGGACCTCTACCTGCTCCAGTGCAGGCCGCAGAGCTTCGCCGCGGACTCCATCTCGGCGGCGATCCCGGCCGACCTGCCCCGGGACCGGGTCCTCTTCACGGCCAACCGGTTCGTCTCGAACGGCCGCGTGCCCGACATCACGCACGTCGTCTACGTGGACCCGCGCGCGTACAGGGACGTTTCGGAGCCCTCGGAGCTCAAGGAGATCGGTCGCTGCGTGGGCAAGCTGAACAAGCTGCTGCCCAAGCGCCAGTTCGTGCTGATGGGGCCGGGGCGGTGGGGGAGCCGCGGAGACATCAAGCTCGGCGTGAGCGTCACCTACTCGGACATCAACAACACGGCCGTCCTGATCGAGATCGCGCGCAAGGCGGGCAACTACGTTCCCGATCTCTCGTTCGGGACGCACTTCTTCCAGGATCTCGTGGAGGCGTCGATCCGCTACCTTCCGCTCTATCCCGACGAGGAGGAGAACGTCTTCAACGAGGCCTTCCTGACCGGGTCCCCCAGCATCCTCCCGAAGCTGCTCCCGGAGTACGAGCGCCTGTCCGACGCGGTCCGGGTGATCGACGTGCCGCGCGCGACCGACGGGCTCGTCCTGAAGGTCTACCTCGATGCGGACCACGACCGCGCGGTGGGGGTGATCGGCACGCCGACGGTCCTCTCGGAGGGAGCTCCCGGCCGCTCCCGGGAGCCGGAGGCCGCCCACGAGAGCCACTGGAGGTGGCGCCTCCGGATGGCGGAGCGGATCGCGTCGCAGCTCGACCCGGCGCGGTTCGGCGTGAAGGGGCTGTACGTCTTCGGCTCGACGAAAAACGCGACGGCGGGCCCCTCGAGCGACATCGACCTCCTCGTTCACTTCGAGGGGAACGAGGAGAGGCGGCGCGCCCTCGACGCCTGGTTCGAGGGGTGGAGCCTCTGCCTGTCGGAGATCAACTTCCTCCGGACCGGCTACAAGGCGGAGGGGCTCCTCGACCTCCACTACATCTCGGACGAGGACGTCACGGGCCAGACGAGCTACGCGGCGAAGATCGGGGCGGTCACGGACGCGGCGAGGCCGCTCCGGATGAAGGGACGGGGGCTCTGAGGTCGGGCGGCCGTCCCTTCCTCAGCGATCGCGCGTGCGCCGGCTTCCCGCGGGGCCCTCGAGCCGCGAGAGGATCGCCCCGGCCGTGGTCACCGACGCGAAGCCGAACGCGAGGTTCAGCAGGCTCGCGACGTGCATTTCCTCGGTCACCGTGCCGGTCCCGTCCGCCGGGACGAACACGCGGAGGTCGCGGAAGTAGGCGTCGCGGGCGGTCGACTCGCAGCACAGGTTCGTCATGACCCCCGCGATGACGAGATCCTCGATCCCGAGGCAGCGGAGCACGGTCCCGAGGTCCGTGTCGTAGAACGCCGAGTAGCGGTGCTTGAGGACGACCTTCTCGTCCGGGAGCGGCGCCAGCAGGGGGTGGATCTCGCTCTCCGGGCTCCCCTCCAGGCACTTCCCCTTCCACCACCACCCCATGATGCCGGAGTCGAGGCCGGCCGGGTGGTGGACGTGCCTCGTGAAGAGCACGGGCCGCCCCGCCGCGCGGAACCCCTCGACCAGCCGCGACACCGTCGGGAGGATCGGCGGGCCGCCGCAGGCGAACGTGGCGGAATCCGGGTCCAGGAAGAAGCGCTGCATGTCCACGACGAGGAGGGCGGACGCCTCCGCGCGGAGCGCCGGGTCGTGCTGCCGCCAGGGTCGGATCCTCTCGATCCACTCCCTCGTTTTCGCTTCCAGGGTGTCTTCCGTGACGTAGGAAAGCATCTTCGCTCCTCGGGCGGCCGTCCTCGGGACGCCGCATCCGCTCCGGCTCAGAGAAGCTCCCGCGTGGCGGACTCCAGGTCCTCGGGGTCGAACCGCACGAGGGCCAGCTCGGGCCCGTCGTGCGCCGCGGAGAAAGCGTGGGTGCTCCCGATCCGCTCCCGCCACGATCCGGTGATTCGGGCCGACTCGTGGACGTGCCCGTGCAGCGTGAGGAGGGGCTGGCGCGCCTCGATGAACCGCTTCACGGCGATGCTCCCGATGTGCACGTCGAGCGGGACGTGGTCCACGGACTTCCCGTCGAGCGCGGCGCGGTCCAGGGCCGTCCCGTACGGAGGCGTGTGCAGGAGGAACATCGCGCGGGACAGGTCGCCGTCCCCCGCGAGCCTCTCGAGATCCTCTTGGATCGTCCCGAGCCTGAGGTCCCGCTCGTCGAACGGCACCGTGTGCCATCCCTCTTCCGGATGGAAGCATCCAGGGTCGACGAAGCGCGAGACGTCGTAGCGGTCCCAGTCCTTGAGCCGGAACGGCGTCGGGGGGACGCACGCGTAGCCGAAGACGTCGAGGCCGCTCCAGCTCGCGCGCCGCCCGTGCACGTACTCCCAGATGCCCCGCCCCGCCGCCTCGATCACGGCCGCCTCCTCGTAGCGGGCGTCGTCGTTGCCGAGGATCAGGAAGACCCGCGGGGCGGACGGGCCCGCCTCCCGGCGGATCCTCTCGAAGGAGGGGGCGAGGAAGTCGGAGACGAAGTCGTGGTGCGGCGGGACGTCGCCGCCGGGGCTCGCCAGGCCGTGGGGGAGGAGATCGCCGCCGAGGAAGACCGCCTCCGGCCGCTCCGACTCGATCGCGGCGAAGAGCGCGTCGTAACGCCGCCGCCTTCCGTGGAGATCCGAGGCGAAGAGAGCCGAGGGCATCAGGATCCCCCGGGCTTCACGATGACCCCCTCGTTCCTCCTCCCGTTCATCTTGACGAGGAGGGGGCCGGAGAAGCGGAGGTGCCGCACGTACTCCGTCTCGTACTCCGCGGGCTGCGCGGCGAGCCAGTCCCAGTCCACGAACCCCTGGCCGGAGTCCGGGTTCACGGTGAAGTAGCCGACGCGGAACGTCGTCAGGTTCTGGAAGAAGTGGGTCCCCTGCGACGGAGTCACCTTGAAGTCCCGGAACCCGGATTCCAGGATCACCCGCGCGCCCGAGATCTGGTCCCACGTGACCGGGATGCCGAGGAACGGGTCCTGGGAACCCCAGCGGCCGACGCCGATCAGGAGATAGGGGATCCCCTCGGCCGCGAGGATCCCGTTCAGGCGCGCGACCTCCCGCGCGACGTCGCGGGACCGGGCCCTGTCGAACCGGTGGTAGTCCACGACGATCGCGTCGCGCACGTCCTCCACCCGGCCGTGCCCGAGGACGCAGGGGCTCGAGGCGACGAGGCGCGCGGGGTCTTCGTCTCCGATCTCCAGCTCCGACGGCTCGCTCGAGAGCGCGACCGGACGCAGCTGGAGGAACCCGAATCTTCTCGGCGCGCCCGGCTCCGGCGAGAGATCCACGGCGAACTCGATCTCGACCGGCGTGCCCGTTCCCTCCTTCGCGAGGGCGAGCAGGAGATCCAGGATCTCCGCGAGGGGAAAGAGGCCGTGCTTCAGAGTGGGCGCGAAATCGACCAGCCGGATCCCCTGCCGGGAGGTCCCGTCGTACACAGCGTCGTTCTCCGGAGAGTACGTGGACCCGACGGCGGCGAGCGTGCCGTCCTCCTCCGCCGCCTCGAGCCCGAAGCGGCGGAGCCCGGACCCGCGGCGCCCGGGCGCACCGGGCTCGGCGCCCCCGAGGTGGAGGGCGAAGAACTCCCTCTGGGAGTTCTGCAGGATGTCGTCCACCGACGAGAATTGCACGAGGTGCCGCGGATACCGGGGGCAGAAGCGGATGCACGCCTCGCCGTCCGCAACGGTCTCGCCCAGCCCCAGCGCGACGGCGGCGACGCCGTCGTCGCCCGTCATCGGCGGCGTCGGGTAGAAGTTGCGCGACCGGGCCACGCCGGAGAAGTCCGGGTAAAAGCGCTCGCCGTGGGCCGACCCGACCACCTTCTGGAGGACGACCGCCATCTTCTCCTCCTCGATGCGGTACGGCGTCGTCGCGAGATACGCCTTCGCGTGCGGCGAGAAGGTCGAGGCGTACACCCGCTTGATCGCGTCGAGGAGCTGCTCCAGCCGGACGCGGCGGTTCCGGTGGTTGTTCGGGAGCATGTACGTCTCGTAGATGCCGGCGAACGGCTGGTACTGCGAGTCCTCGAGGAGGCTCGAGGACCGCACCGCGATCGGCTCCCGGACGCGGTCGAGATAGGCGGCCAGGTCCTCGCGGGCCCCTTCGGGGAACTCCGCCTCCAGGAAGCGGCGCCGGATCGTGTAGTCGTCGGTCGCCGCGATCGCGAAGCCCCGGAGGTCGTTCTTCTCGAGGAACGCGTCGAAGACGTCCGTCGCGACGACGACGGAGGGCGGGACGGCGATCCGAACCCCCGGGAAGCGGTCCCTCACCCGGTGCTCCGAGAGGAGCACGTTCACGAACGCGAGGCCGCGGGCCTTCCCGCCGAGCGATCCCCTTCCGATCCTGCAGAACGGGCTCGCGCCGTCGAAGGTCGCCCGGTCGAAGTCCTCGACGATCTCCTCCTTCATCTCCCGTCGGTACTCCCGGATCGCGAGGATCAGGTCGGCGCGCAGGTCTTCGAGGCTCGCGAAGTCCGACACCTTCCGGGGGCGCAGCCGGTGGGCGAGGGCGAACTCGGTCCTGGCCTTGAGCCAGTTGGAGAAGTGGTTCCGCTCGCCGTGGTAACCGAGGCTCTCGGCCGGAACGGTCCGCAGGCGCTCCTCGAGGCTCTTCAGATCCCGTGCCCGGCCCACCTCGGTCCCGTCCGGCAGGCGGAAGACGAAGTCGCCGAAGCTGAAATGCCCGACCATGAAGTCGCGCAGCTGCTGGAGCATCGTGGGCGAGCCCTTCACGAGGAAGGAAGCTCCCAAGGACCTCGCCAGGGACTCGTTGGCGGGGACGCTCGACTGGAGCATGATCGGGAGGTCCGGACGCGCCGCGCGCGCGGCCCGCGCCAGTTCGGCCCCCGCGTCCCGGCACGGGCGCCCCTCCCGGGGGAACTCGACGTCGGAGAGGATTCCGAGGAGGTTCTCGCCGTAACGCTCGAAGAAGCCCCAGGCCTCCTCGTAGGTGGAGGCGAGGAGGATCTTCGGGCGCGCCTGGATCCGCATCAGCTTGTGCGAGACGTTCACCCCTTCGGGCAGTAGGTTGTGCGACTGGTGGACGATCTCCGTGTAGATCGCGGGCAGGAAGGAGGAGTAGAAGCGGATGTTGTCCTCGACGAGCAGGATGACCTGGACCCCCATCTCGCCGCTGTCGTGCTCCACGTTGAGGCGATCCTCGACGTACTTCACGATCGCGAGCAGGATCCTCACGTCTCCCTGCCAGAGGAACACGCGGTCCGCGAGCGAGACCTCGGAGCGGCGCAGGAAGTCGCTCATCTCCCGGCTGTCGTACGCGAGCACGACGACCGGAGTGTCGAGGCCGGACTCGCGGACCCTGCGGGCGAGATCGAGCGCGCTCATGTCGCCCACGTGCATCGAGGAGAGGATCAGGTTGAAGGCCCCCGGGTCGCGGGCCAGCTCGAGCGCTTCCGCTCCGGAGGACACCCTCCGGATCCCCGGCACGTGCCGCAGGCCCAGATCGAGGTACTCGCCGAGCAGGACTTCGTCGAGACGGCCGTCCTCGGCCAGGATGAACGAGTCGTAGAGGCTCGATACGAGGAGGACGTTCTCGACCCGCTTGCGCATGAGGTCCTGGAACCCGCGCGCGCCCGCCCATCGCGCCGTCGCCGCTCCGGGCTCGCTTCGCTCCATCGCACGCTCTCCGGGACCCGGCGGGTCAGCGCGCCGGCGAGGCGCGGCGCGAGGCCAGCTTCAGGACGGTCGCCCACTCTTCGGATCGGACCGGCTGGACCGACAGCCGGCTTCCTCGGCGCAGCAGCTCCATCCCGGCGAGCCGGGGGGTGCATCGCATCTCCCCGAGCGTGACCGGTCTCGTGAACTCGCGCTCGAGCCGGATGTCGACGGCGTACCAGCGCGGCTCGGCGGGGTCGGAGTCCGGATCGTGCGACCCGGAGCCGCGGTCGAACTGCGCCGGGTCCGGGTACCCGGAGCGGACGACCCGCGCCGTCCCCACGGCGGCGGGGGGATCGGACTGGGAGTGGTAGAAGAGCACGCCGTCCCCGACGCGGATCTCGTCGCGCAGGTAGTTGCGGGCCTGCGGGTTCCGCACCCCGTCCCAGCACGTCGTTCTCCGAGGGCTGAACTTCAGGTCCTCGAAGGAGAAGGTCTCGGGATCGGATTTCAGCAGCCAGTACCGGCGGGGCACGGAACCCTCCGCGAGCGGAGGGTGAATGTACCAGAAAACGCGGCAGGCCGGGTCGGAACGGGACGGCGCGGGGACCGCCCCGCGCCGTCCCCTGGATCGCGTCGGGCTAGACGAGCCCCTGGTCCATCATCGCGTTGGCGACCTTGAGGAACCCCGCGATGTTGGCGCCGTTGACGTAGTTGCCGGGCGTGCCGTACTTCTTGGCGGTCTCGAAGCAGTTCTTGTGGATGTTGACCATGATGCCGTGAAGCCGCTGGTCCACCTCCTCGCGGCTCCAGGACAGGCGCATGCTGTTCTGGGACATCTCGAGGCCGGACGTGGCCACGCCGCCCGCGTTCGCGGCCTTGCCGGGCCCGTAGAGGATCTTCGCGTCGAGGAACTGGTTGACCCCCTCGATGGTCGTCGGCATGTTGGCTCCCTCGGACACCACGTACACGCCGTTCTTGAGGAGGTTCGCCGCGTCCTTCCCGTTGATCTCGTTCTGGGTCGCGCTCGGGAACGCGCACTGCGCCTTGTGGGCCCACAGCGGGTTGTGGTCGAGCTTCGGGTCGATCGGCGCGTAGACGGCCCCCTTGAACTTGTCCGCGTACTCCTTGATGCGGCCGCGACGGACGTTCTTGAGGTCCATGACGAAGTCGAGCTTCTCCTTCGTGATGCCGGCCTCGTCGTAGATGTAGCCGCCGGAGTCGGACAGGGTGACCGGCTTGGCGCCGAGCTGGAGGAGCTTCTCGGCCGTGTACTGCGCGACGTTGCCGCTGCCGGAAACGAGGCAGGCCTTCCCCTTGAGCTCCTCGCCGCGGGTCTTCAGCATCTCGGCCGCGAAGTAGACGGCGCCGTACCCCGTCGCCTCGGGCCGGATGAGCGAGCCGCCCCAGTGGAGCCCTTTGCCCGTCAGCACGCCCGTGAACTCGTTCCGGAGCTTCCGGTACATCCCGAACAGGAAGCCGATCTCGCGGCCGCCCACTCCGATATCTCCGGCGGGGACGTCGGTGTCCGGCCCGATGTGACGGAACAGCTCGCTCATGAACGACTGGCAGAACCGCATCACCTCGTTGTCGCTCTTTCCCTTGGGGTCGAAGTCGGAGCCGCCCTTGCCTCCCCCCATCGGGAGCGTCGTGAGCGAGTTCTTGAACACCTGCTCGAAGGCCAGGAACTTCAGGATCCCGAGGTTGACGGACGGGTGGAACCGGAGGCCGCCCTTGTAGGGCCCGATCGCGCTGTTCATCTCGATCCGGAAGCCGCGGTTGACCTGCACGTCGCCCTGATCGTCCATCCACGGCACGCGGAACAGGATCACGCGCTCGGGCTCGATGATCCGCTCGAGGATCCTGGCGCTGCGATACTCGGGGTGCCGGTCGAGCACGAGCACCAGCGACTCGGCCACCTCCTGCACCGCCTGGTGGAACTCGGGCTCGGAAGGATTCTTGGCCTTGACGTCGGCCATCAATTTCCCAACGTAATCGCTCATGGGTTCTCCTTGCGGGCGGCCGGCCGCCCCGGCGGCGCGCGGAACGTGAAGAGGGATTATAGAGGCGGGGCGCGGCTCCCCGACATCGGGAGTTTCCCGGACCGCTCCGGGAAATCCTGTAGGGCGGGCCCCCGGGCGGGGCCCCCGGTCAGAGGTCGATCAGGCGGTTCCGGATGCAGTACTTGACGATGTCGGCGACGTTCTTCGCGTCGAGCTTCCGCATGATCGACGCGCGGTGCGTCTCCGCCGTCTTCACGCTGATGTCGAGCACCGCGGCGGCCTCCTTCGTGGAGTAGCCGTCCGCCAGGAGGCACGCCAGCTCCCGCTCCCGAGGGGTCACGATCCCCCCCGGCTGCTGGCTCCGGATCCACGGCTTCACGTAGCCCGCGACCACGTCGTGGCCCGCGTCCCCGGGGAGGTAGTAATCGCCGTGGGCGGCGTGGCGGATGCTGTGGACGAGCTGCTCGAGGCCGCAGTCCTTCAGGAGGTAGCCCCGTGCCCCCGCCTCGAAGGCCCGCCGCCGGTAGGCGGTGCTCTTGTGAGCCGTCAGGATGACGACCTCGGTCCTGGGTCGGGCGGAACGGATGCGCCGCGTCGCCTCGATCCCGTCGAGCGCCGGCATGACGATGTCGAGGACTGCGACGTCGGGATCGAGGTCGAGGACCCGGCCGACCGCCTCCTCCCCGTCCGCAGCCTCGCCCACGACCTCGAGGCCGTCCACGGCCTCGAGGAGCCGGATGAGCCCCTGCCGGACGATCTGGTGGTCGTCGGCGACCAGGACCCGGATCGGACGCGTTCCCATGCCGCCCAGCAGTGTAGCAGCAGGCGCCTCACCCGGAGGGGCCGAGGAGCCGGAGGGCGTCCGCGCCCCGGTTCGCCATCAGGTAGAACGACGCCAGGACCACGACCGTCGCGGCCAGGGCGAGCCCTTCCCAGAGGAGCGCCGTCGCACGGTTCCGGAACGGGCCGGGGGGGACGACGAGCCCGAGCGCTCCGCCGCAGACGAACCCCCCCGCGTGGGAGAGGAAGTCCACGCCCGGCAGGAGGCTGAAGATGAAGATGTAGATCGCCCAGCGTCCGATCGACGACGAGAGGTTCCTGCCGAACACCCCTCCTCTCCGCAGCCCGTAGACGAGGAGGAGCCCCATGAGGCCCAGGATCGCGCTCGACGCGCCGACCGTCGGCCGGCTTCCCAGGAACTGGCTCGCGAGGTTCCCGGCCACGCCGGACGCCAGGTAGACGAAGAGGAACCGCTCGGTGCCGTATTCCTCCTCCACGAGGGGGCCGAGCTGCAGCAGGACGATCGTGTTGAAGACGATGTGCAGCAGGCCGCCGTGCAGGAAGATCGGGGTCACGAGCCGCCACCACTCGCCGAGCTGGAACGTCAGGGGGCCGTAGCCGGCGCCGTAGCGCAAGAGGCTGGCGAAGTCGAGCCGCATCAGCCGCCCCTCCGCCTCGGCTCCCGCGACGGGGACGAGGAGGACCAGCAGGAACAGGAGGCCGTTGACGAGGAAGATCAGGCCGGTGACCGCGGTGGCCCCGGGAAGGACGTTCGAGACGAGACGGCCCAGGCCGGGGGCGCGCACGCCGGCGAGGCCGGCGCCGCACTCCGTGCAGGTCCAGGCGGACTTCGGGACGAGCGCGCGGCAGGCCGGGCACATCTTGTACCGGCCCGTCGCGGAGCGGGAGGCCACCACCGCGCGGAGCCCCGCCTCGCCGAGGTCGCGCCGCCTCCGGTTCCAGCGCCACCGGAGGCGCGTCCCCCCGAGACCGAGCGCGTCCAGGCCCCTTGCGAGGAGATCCACGATACGGTCGAGCACGGCCGCCTTGCCCTCCTCCGCGCGCGGCAGGGGGTGCGCGCGGCCCCCCGCAGTCTAGCCCGGACCCGGGGGGCGCGTCGCGTCCGCGACCGCGAGGAGGGCCGCGGCGGCGAGC
>CALMJU010000068.1 GCA_937864465.1 uncultured Acidobacteriota bacterium | reverse complement strand
GGTCGCGAGGACGCAAGAGGGCCTCCGGGCATCCGCCGTCGGCCGAGAGGCGGAAGGGAAGGCCTGGCTGGACCTTGTCGACCGCGGGCAGGCGGGGGCGAAAGAGCTCAACGACTTCGCGGCGTTCCTGGTGCGGAGAGCGCACTTCGCCGAGGCCGCCGTGTATCAGAAGGCCGCCATCGACCTCGATCCGAAGAACGCCTCCCTGTGGGTCAACCTCGCGATGGTCGACCGCTCCCTCGGCCGGACGTCGGACGTCGGAGGCGCGTGCCGCCGCGCGCTCTCCCTCGATCCCAACCACGCCCTGGCCCACTACCTCCTGGGAACGGCGTACGAGGAAAAGAGGAACTTCGACCGCGCGATCGCCGAGTACCGGACGGCCCTCCTGCTCGACCCGCGGCTCGGCGACGCCGCGTTCAACCCGCTCGTGGCGTACAACGAGCACATCAGTCTGGTCAAGATGCTCAACTACCGGGACCGGTCGGGGTCGGTCGGTCTTCCGCTCGTCAGGATGACACAGGGCCCGCCCCCCGCCTCCTCGAACGCGCCACCGGCTGCCGAGGAGCCGGCGCCCCCCGCCGGGAGCAAGCCCCCGGAGAAGCCGGCCCGGGCCGCGAGGCGGCCGAAGACTCCCGAGAAGCGGTGAGCCCGCGCGGGGACGAAGCGGTCTCCGGCCCCGCGTCTGGTACACTCGGCCTTCCATGATCCGATTCCGGCATCGGGTCCTTCCGATCGCCCTCGCCGCGCTCGTGGCGGGCGCGCCCGCGCTCGCCTGGACGGCCCCGACGCGGGCGAGGATCGCGGAGGAAGCGATCCGGCTGATGCCCGCCTCGTTGCGGCTCGCGCTGGAGAGGCACCGCGAGGACGTTCTCCGCGGGATGCTCGAGCCGATGACGCGAGAGGACGAGCCCGATCATCGCCCGCCGTGGGACGGCGGCACTCTCGACGCCGAGATCGCGGCCCGCGCGGAGGCTCTCGTCCGGGCCGCGGAGTCGGCGGCGCCGTTCTCCCGGATCGCGAAGGCCTTCGGCGGCCTCTCCCACTACGTCGCCGACGCGGGCTTCCCGCCCGGCGCCGCGGGGCGCGGCGGCGCAATGCGCTGGACGGAGTTCGCCGCCTTCTGTGAGTCGCGCCTCGACAAGTTCCCGCTCGTGTTCTACGGACACGAGGACGAGGACCTCGCCCGCGGCGACTTCCGCGCGTTCGCGCTCCGCGAGGCGCGGCGGGCGCGCGAGGAGTACGAGCACGTCGGAAGGGCGTACGCGTCGGCCGGACCGCCCCCCGACCCCGCCGCCTTCGACGACCGATCGATCCCCTTCGCAGTCGGCTCCCTCGCCTACTCCCGGACCGTGACCCTCGTCGCCCGGGCCTGGCTCGCCGCCTGGAAGGGGGCGAACGGCGACGTGGGGAGGACCCCGTATCTCCAGAAGTCCGCGCCCCGCGCGGCACCGGAAAGGAACCCGTGATGGTCGAGCCCGTTTGTCGCGCCCTGGTCAGCACGTTCGACAAGGAAGGGATCGTCCCGTTCTGCCGCGATCTGGAGGCGGCGGGGGTGGAGATCCTCTCGACCGGAGGCACCGCCCGCCTCCTCAAGGAGAACGGCGTGTCCGTCGTGCGGGTGTCGGAGCGAACCGGCTTCCCCGAGATGCTCGACGGTCGGGTCAAGACGCTCCATCCGCGCATCCACGCCGGGATCCTCGCCGTGCGGAGCGACGCGCGACACATGGAGGACCTCAAGCGCGCCGGGATCGACCCGATCGATCTCGTGGTCGCGAACCTGTACCCCTTCGAGAAGACCGCCTCGATGGAGGGGATCGGCCTCGGCGAGGTCGTGGAGATGATCGACGTCGGCGGCCCCACGATGGTCCGCGCGGCGGCGAAGAACTTCGCCCACGTGGGGGTGGTCGTCGATCCCGCCGACTACCCCGCCGTGATCGAGGAGATCCGTGGGACCGGCGGCCTCTCGGCGGCGACCCGCCTCGCGCTCGCGGTAAAGGCGTTCCGCCACACGTGCGCCTACGACTCGGCGGTCTCGTCCTACCTGTCGCGCGTGGGGCCACGCGGGGAGCTGCCGTCGGGGCCGGCGCCGTTCCCGGAGACCCTGGATCTCCGCCTCTCCAAGGCCTCGGACCTCGTTTACGGCGAGAACCCCCATCAGCGCGCGGCCTTCTACCGCGATGCGCTTCCGGGAGGCGCGTCGGTCGCCCGCGCCTCGCAGCTGCAGGGGAAGGCGCTCTCGTTCAACAACCTGCTCGACTTCGACGGCGCCTTCGCGCTCGCCGCGTCGCTCCCGCGGGGCGCTTGCGCGATCGTGAAGCACGGCAACCCGTGCGGGGCCGCGCTCGCGCGGAGCGCGGCGGACGCGTTCCGCAAGGCGCTCTCCTGCGACCCGACGAGCGCGTTCGGCGGCGTGATCGCCTTCAACGTGCCGGTCGACGGCGAGGCCGCCGGGGCGATCGCGGAGGCGTTCTACGAGGGCGTCCTCGCGCCGGCCTTCGAGCCCGCCGCCCGGGAGGCCCTCGTCCGGAAGAAGAACCTGCGGCTCCTCGAGACCGGGGAGTTCGGCGGCCTCGCGCGCTCCGGCTGGGACCTCCGGAGGGTCCACGGCGGCCTGCTCGCCCAGGACTGGGACGACGCTCCCGACGCGGTGCGGGACGCGAAGGTGGTCACCCGCCGCGCGCCGACGGAGGAGGAGTGGGGAGCGCTCGAGTTCGCGTGGACGGTCGTGCGCCACGTCAAGTCGAACGCCATCGTCTACGCGCTGGCGGACCGGACGCTCGGGATCGGCGCCGGCCAGATGAGCCGCGTGGACTCGGCTCGCTTCGGGATCCTGAAGGCCCGGCTCCCCCTGCGGGGGGCCGCGGTCGCGTCGGACGCCTTCTTCCCCTTCCGCGACGGCCTCGACGTCGCGGCGGAGGCGGGGGTCACCGCCGCGATCCAGCCGGGGGGCTCGATCCGGGACCAGGAGGTGATCGCCGCCGCCGACGAGCACGACATGGCGATGGTGTTCACGGGCAGGCGGCACTTCCGGCACTGAAGCTGGGGCGGAAATTCATTCGTCGATCTTCCGGAAGGGGATCTGCTGGACCCGATCGTGGAACCCGCGGTCGGGCGCCTCGTTCTGGAACCTCACGGCAAGGTCCCGGGCACCGCGCACGTCCGGGTGGCCCCGACGGATCGCGAGCGCCTCGTCGAAGTTCGAGACCGCCTCCCGGAAGTTCGCCGCGCGCAGCGAGACGAGCCCGAGGTTGAACCAGGCGTTGAACGTGTACGTCTCGATCTCCGCGTCGTGCCGCCCCTTCGGGACCCGGTACAGGATCCGGAGCGCGTTCGCGAACTCCTCTTCCGCGAAGGCCGACTTCGCCTTCTCGATCTGCTCGATCTCCGCCTTCATCGCCTTGTAGTGCTCTCCTGCCGCCAGGAGGCCCGCCCGCGCCTCCTCGTTCGACGGATCCCGTTTCAGGACCTCGTCGTACGCGACGATCGCGGCGGCGTAGTCCTCCGCCGCCGAGGACGCCCGCGCCGCGGCGAGCGTGTCGGAGATGCTGCGGGCGGGAGCCTCGGACTTCGGAGCGGCAGGAGGCGCCGCGGGCTTCGCCGGACGCCGCGTGGCCGCGACCCGGGGCGTCTCGGGGACGCCGGCAGGGGTGCCGGCTTCCCGGAGCTTCGGAAGGAGCCACGCAGCGGCGCCGGCGGCGCCGAGCACGACCACGAGAAACGCGCCGAGAAGCAGCCGTCTCGACCCGCGCCGCACGGCCGGAGCGGTCACGGGCGCCGCCGGCACCGTGACGCGCCCCGCGTCGGGGCACGACGCGACGGCCGGCTCCAGAATGGAGGGCCGCGTCTGCGCGAGCGGAATGGACTCGTCGGGGGCGGCGGCCGGCCGGTCGGCCGCGGCGCCGCCTCCGCCGGCGAGGAGGTTCTCGTCGAAGCGCACCGCCTCCTGCGCCTCGGGCGCGGGCCGCTCCTCCTCGGCGGGCGCGCCCTGCCCCTCGAGCGCGGCATCGATCCGCTCCAGGTAGTCCAGCGCCTCGACGTGGCCCGGGCAGAGATCCAGCACCCGAAGGAACGCGGCGCGCGCCTCCCGGAAGAGCCCGTTCTCGAAGTCCTGCGTTCCTTCCCCGAGCGCGCTCTCGACGTCGCGGCCCGCCTGGCCGCGGGCGGCGCGAAGCTCCTCCTCGAGGGCGCGGGCCCGCGTGTCGTCCTCGTCGAGGATGAACACGCGGGACAGGATCGAGAGCGCCTCGTCGACGCGGCCCGCGGCTGCCTCGCGCTTCGCCTCCTCCAGGAGGTCGTCGATCCGCCGTCGCAGCTCGGCCGCGGCCGGGCTGGGATCGTGGAGCGTGACGTCGAGACTGCCGTCCGCCTCGCCGTCCGGCGAGGGAGGGGGCGCCTCGGCCGGCGCGGAGGGTTCCTCGACGGGCGAGGCCGCCGCCCCGGCGGCCGGGCGCGCCGGGGCACCCTGGGCGCTGTCGATCCCCGCGGACAGGGAGTCGAGGACGGAAAGCCCCTGCTCGAGCGCGACCTCCTGCTGCGCCGACCGTGCGCGCTCGAGAGTCTCGGCGACCTCCGGGTCCCCGGGTACCTCCGCCGCGAGCCGCTCGGCGAGCGCGACGGCTCCCGCTTCGTCCCCCGCCTCGAGGTGCGCGTCGATCTCCTCGATGCTGCGCCGCAGCCCCGCCGCGTCCCGCGGAGGCGGCGGCTCCGCGCTTCCGAGAGCCTCGCCCTCGACGCTCTCCGAGAGCGCCTGCGCGAGACGCACCCCCTCGATCGCCTGCGAGTCCGAGGGGTCGAGCGCCAGGAGCGCCTTCCAGGCGTCGATCGCCTCCCGGTACTCGCCGCGGAGGTAGTGCCCGGAGGCCGTTTCGTGAAGATTCAAAATTCGATCGTTTTCCATGCGAACCCCGCCCGGCCGGACCTCGGCCCAGGCGGTCAAATATAGGCGTCGAAAGGAGTTCGGCCAGTCCGGGCCGTGCCGGGGTATCAGCGCGCCGGGCGGTGCCTCGAGAGGTACGCGTCGCGGCACGCCTGGGAGCAGAAAAAGTGCTCCTCGGCGCCGTCCCGGACGAGGAGGGCGCGCGAGCGGGGCAGGAAGGTGGAGCAGATCCGGTCCCGTACCATCGCCCCCTCGAAGCGCGGCGCGCCCCGGCTCTGCCCGCAGCGCTCCCCCCGGATCCCCGCGGCGAGGCGGCGGAGGATCCAGATCGTGCCGACCGCCGCGATCAGGAAGATCAGGAGGCGGCGGATCACGGCGAGCCCTCCTTCGCGGCGCGGACGTGCGCCAGGTCCCGCTTGAGCTGCGCGAGGTTCGGCGCCGACGGGTTCACCTGCTCGAGCCTCTCCACCGCGCGTTCGGCCTCGTCGAGGCGCCCCAGGTCGAAGCCCGCGACCACGGCCGTGTTGAACAGCGACTTCCAGTGGCCCGGATCGATCCGTCGCGCCTTCTCGAACGCCTCGAGCGCCCGCTCGAACTGGCGGTCGCCGCGATAGCAGATCCCGAGGTCGGTCCAGACGTCCGCGTCGCCGGGACCGGCGGCGAGGGCGCGCTCGTAGTGCGCGATCGCCTGCGTCCACAAGCCTGCGTCGTGGAAGAGGTTCGCGAGCCGCACGAGAGCGGCCGCGTTCTTCGGGTTCTGCTCGAGGATCCGCCGCAGGTCGCCGATCTCCTGGGCCGTCGCGGGATCCATGCCGGTCGCCTTGGCCCCTCCCATCCCCGCCGCGGGGGCGGCCGGGGACGCCGCGGGGAACTGCGCGGAGACGGGGGCCCGCCTCCCGCCGACCGCGTCGGCGACGAAGTACCCGGCGAGCGCGCCGATGACGAGCCCGCCGATCAGGAAAGCCGAACGCTCCCGCTTCACTTCCTCGAACCTCGATCCCGCGCCTGCGATGCACCGTAGCGAACGCGGCCGCGGCTGTCAAACCCCCCGGTGTTACACTTTTCGCGATGCCGTCCCGCCCGCCGCGATCCCGGACCAACCTGTACGGCCTCGGCCGCCCCGGGCTGCGACGCTTCTTCGAGGAGGCGGGCGCCGCACCGTACCATGCCGACCAGGCGTTCCGGTGGCTGTACCGGCTCGATCGCCTCGACCCGTCGGCCTGGACCGACCTCCCCCTGGCGCTGCGCTCGCGCATCCTCGACGGCGCACGGGTGGAGGAGGGCTCGATCGACGACCGCGCGGAAGCGGCCGACGGGACCGTCAAGTGCAGGATCGCCCTGGCCGAAGGCGACGCCGTCGAGACCGTGCTCCTCGTCCAGTCGGGCCGCGCCACGCTCTGCCTGTCGACCCAGGTGGGCTGCGCGCTCGGCTGCCGCTTCTGTCTCACGGGACGGATGGGCTTCCTCCGAAACCTCGGCCCCGGCGAGATCGTGGGACAGGTGGCGCTCGCGAAGCGGGAGCGCGCGCTCGGCGACGGCCCGTTCAACGTCGTCCTGATGGGGATGGGGGAGCCGCTCCGCAACTACGACGCCGTGATCGAGGCGTTCCGCCTGCTGACCGACCCGGAAGGGTTCGGTCTCTCCCACCGCAGGATCACCCTGTCGACCGCGGGCCTCGCGCCCGAGATCGAGCGCCTCGCGCGCGAGCCGCGGCGGCCCCGGCTCGCGGTCTCCCTCAACGCGACGACCGACGGGATCCGGGACCGCCTCATGCCGATCAACCGCCGGTTCCCGATCGCCCGCCTGCGGGAGGCGTGCCGCGTGTTCGCGCGGGAGACCGGGGACGGGTTCACGTTCGAGTACGTCCTCCTGGCGGGCGTGAACGACTCCGACGCCGACATCGCCCGGCTCGCCCGGATCGCGAGGGCCCATCCGGCGAAGCTCAACCTGATCCCGTTCAACCCGGTCCCCGGGCAGCTCGACTTCCGCCCCACCGCCCGCGAGCGCACGATCGAGATCCGCGACCGCCTCGCCGCCATGGACGTGCGCGTCGCCATCCGCTGGAGCCGCGGCACCGAGGCGCGCGCCGCGTGCGGCCAGCTCGCCGTCGAGCGCGGGCCGTCGAGCCCGCGAGCGGGCCGCGGCAGCGCGCCGGCCCACGGGAGGAGACCATGATCGACCTCATCGGGAAGTCCGCCCTCGTCACCGGGGGCTCGCGCGGCATCGGAAGGGCCTGCTGCCTGATGCTCGCTCGGGCGGGGGCGAAGGTCTGCGTCAACTACCGGGTCGAGTCGCCCTCGGCCGAGCTGCTCGTCGAGGAGATCGAGGGGGCGGGCGGCGAGGCGTTCGCCCTCGCCGCCGACGTCTCGCGGCGCGAGGACGCCGAGATGCTCGTCGAGGAGACCGTGCACCGGTTCGGGGGGCTCGACATCCTCGTCAACAACGCCGGTATCTGGAAGGGGTCGGCCGTCGAGGAGATGACCGACGCGGAGTGGGACGAGACGCTCGCGATCAACTTGCGGGGAGCGTTCCTCTGCATCCGAGCCGCCGTCCCCGTGATGAAGGAGGCCCGGGCGGGGCGCATCGTCAACGTCTCGAGCACGGCCGGCCAGAGGGGCGAGGCGTTCCACTCCCACTACGCCGCGAGCAAGGGGGGACTGATCTCGCTGACGAAGTCGCTCGCGGTCGAGCTGGCCCCCCACGGGATCACGGTCAACTGCGTCGCGCCCGGCTGGACCGTCACCGACATGACCTCCGAGTCGCTCCTCGGCCCCGAGAGGGACGGAATCCTCGCGGCGATCCCGATGGGCCGGGCGGCGAGGCCCGAGGAGATCGCCGGCCCCGTCGTCTTCCTCGCGTCCGATCTCGCCTCGTTCGTCAACGGAGAGATCCTGAACGTCAACGGGGGCGCCGTCCTGGTCGGGTGAGGCTGTCTCAGTTCGCGAGCCCTTCCTCGAGCCGCCGGAGCGCCTCGATGAGCGTCTCCTCGCGCTTGCCGAAAGCGAACCTCACGAGCGTCCTCGAGCGGTCCGGGTCCGAGAAGAAGGCGGAGCCGGGGACGCATCCGACGCCGACCTCCCGCACGAGCCGCCGCGCGAAGCCGACGTCGTCGGTCACGCCCAGCCCCGCGGCATCGGCCAGGACGTGGCACCCGCCCTGCGGCGGCGCGCATTCGAACCCGACGGCCCGCAGCCCCTCGACCATGAGATCGCGCTTCCTCCGATAGGTCCCGGCGATCTCGCGGTGGAAGTCGTCGCCGAGGGCGAGCGCCTCCGCTCCCGCCGCCTGGAACGGGGCCGGCGCCGCGACGGTCATGGAATCGTGGACGCGGCGGATCGCCGTGGTCAGCGGCGGCGGCGCGATCGCCCACCCCACCCGCCAGCCGGCCACCCCGTACGCCTGCGACAGCCCCCCGATCGTCACCGTGCGGTCCGCCATGCCGGGAAACGTCGCCAGCGGGGCGGTCTCCGAGCCTTCGTAGACAAGCCGCTCCCACCCGCGGTCGCAGATCGCCACGACGTCCCACTTCCGGCAGAGATCCGCGACCGCCTCGAGATCGTCGCGCGAGAACACGCGGCCGGTCGGATCGTGCGGGTGGGCGAGCACGATGCCGCGGGTCCTCTCGTCGAACGCCGCCGCGATCTCGTCGGCGTCGAGCGTCCAGGCAGGAGGCCTCAGGGGGACGAAGCGGGGCGCGGCCCCCGCGAGCACGGCGGCCGGAACGCACCCTTCCTGGAACGGCTCCGGCACGACCAGCTCGTCTCCGGGATCGAGGATCCCGAGCACGGCCGCGACGAGCGCTTCCGAGGAGCCGCACGTCACGGTGATCTCGCTGCCGGCGTCGATCTCCCACCCGTGGCGGCCGCGCGCGCTCTCGGCGATCGCCTCGCGCAGCGCCGGCTCGCCCCACGTCACGGAGCACTCGTTCTCGTCCGCCGCGATCGCCCGGCAGGCGGCCTCCTTGAGGCGGGCCGGCGCAGGGAAGTCGGGAAAGCTCTGCGCCAGGTCGATCGCGCCGTGGGCACGGCACAGCCGTGCCATCTCCCGGACGAACGACTCGTGGAGACGTCGTGCCTTGAGGCTGGTGTCGAGCACCCGGGTCCCCGGAGCGGCCTCAGTTGTCCGCCCGGCGCGAGGCAATGCACAGCAGCGCGGCCCGCGACGGCTCGACCCCGGTGAACCGGCGGATCCGCAGACCCCGGAAGCCGGCGCGGCGCATCCGATACTGTAGCTCGACCTCGTGGAACCGGAGAAGCCGGGGGGCCGGGCCGCCTCCCGCGAGCCGGAGCGGGACCGGTCGCGTCGATCCCCGGCGCGCCGGGAACGTCGCGGCGAGGACCCCTCCCTCGACGAGGCTCGCGAAGATCTGCGCGAGGATCCGATCCGCGTCCTCGGGGCGCGGCCCGACGATCGATCCGACCGCGATCGCCGCGTCGAAGGAGTTCCGGAAGGGGGACAGGTCCCGGAGGTCGCGGCGCCGGAAGACGACCTCCCTCCCGACGCAGACCCTGCGCGCGACGGCGAGGCTCGCGGGGGCGTAGTCGACCGCGACGACCCGCTCGAACCGGCGCGAGAGGAACGGAAGGAGCCGGCCCGCGCCGCAGCCGAGGTCGGCGACCGTCATCCTCCTGCGGCCGGGAAGCGCCTCGAGGAACTCGAGGAGCGCGCGCTCCTCGGGCGACGGCAGGGGCGGCTCGCCCGCCCACCGCGCCGTCCACTCGTCCCAGTCCAGGGGGCCCCAGGTCACGGCGTCGCCCTCCGGCGGGAAATGTAGGGTCCCGTCCCGGTCGAGTCGAGCCGCCGGCCCCGGCCCCCCTCAGCTCAGGAGGTGCGCCAGGAACTCCGCATTGGTCGGATAGCGGGAGAGCCGCTCCGTCAGCAGCTGCATCGCCTCGGCAGGACGCAGCGGCGCCAGGGCGCGGCGCAGGATCGTCACACGGGAGTACTCCTCGGGCGAGAACAGCTTCTCCTCCTTCCGCGTGCCGCTCTTCGAGATGTCGATCGCCGGGAAGATCCTCCGGTCGAAGAGGTCGCGGTCCATCACGATCTCCGTGTTCCCCGTCCCCTTGAACTCCTGGAAGATCACCTCGTCCATCCGCGAGCCGGTGTCCACCAGGGCGGTTCCGATGACGGTCAGAGACCCGCCGCCGACAACCTTCCGCGCGGCGCCGAAGAACTTCCGCGGCTTCTCCATCGTCCGGGCGTCGATCCCGCCGCTCAGCACCCGGCCCGACCCCCGCTGCTCCGAGTTGTAGGCGCGCGACAGGCGCGTGATCGAGTCGAGGAGGACCACCGCGTCGCGCCCCGACTCGACGAGCCGCTTCGCCCGCTCGATCGCGATCTCCGCCACCTGGAGGTGGTTGCGCGCCAGCTCGTCGGCGGACGAGGCCACGACCTCTCCGCGCACATTGCGGCGCATGTCCGTCACCTCCTCGGGACGCTCGTCCACGAGGAGCACGATGAGGTGGATCTCCGGATGGTTCACCGTGACCGATCGCGCGATCTTCTGGAGGAGGACGGTCTTCCCCGCCTTCGGGGGCGCGACGATCAGGCAGCGCTGTCCCTTCCCGATCGGCGCGACGAGATCGACGACACGCGTCGACGGATCCGCCGGGTCGCACTCCAGGCGGATGCGCTCGGTCGGATCCTCCGCCACCAGCCCTCGGAACGGAGTCCGCCGAGCCCAGTCCTCTGGGGCCGCCGCGTTGATCGTCCGGACCTCGGCGAGCCAGGGGGCATGGCCGGGCCGCGACGGCGCGATCCCGAGCCCCTCGATCTCGACTCCCGCCTCGAGCCCGAACCGCTGGACGATCTCGCGCGGGACGACCGGGTCTCCGGGGCGCGCGTCGAAGTCGTCCGTCGGCGACCGCAGGAAGCCGTGTCCCTGGGACGAGACCTGCAGGACGCCTCGCACCTCGACGCTCGGCTTCCCTTCCGGTCTCGCGGGCGCCGGGCCGCCCGGAGCGGCCGCGCGCGGCGCGTCGTGACGGGGGGCGCCTCCCGGACGGCGCCTCCCGCGGCGGCGTCCCCGGCCGCGGCCGGGCGCGCGGAAACCACGCATCTCGTCGCTCATGTCCCTTCGTTCTCCCGGCCGGCCTTTGCCGCGGCGGTCAGCGCTCCGCGTCCAGGATCTCGGCCGCGAACAGGAGGAGGATCTCCGGCGCGAGATCGAGCTCGCGCCCGGCGATCGTCCGCTCGATCGTCACGACGCCTTCGCCCCTGCGCGATCGCAGGTAGGCGCCCGGGGATTCCTGTCCCACGAGATCGAAGCACGGCTCGCCGGACCATCGTGCGACGACGCGAAACAGCCTTCCGTCCCGGGCGAGCAGGCTCGCGGGCAACCCCGCTCTCCCTCCCTCTCGCGTCGTCCGACCGACGAGGCCGTCCTCCCCCTCCGCCGGATCCTCGACCACGAACCCCCCCGGGAACGACGGGTCCCGCGAGAGGCGTCCCATCGCGCGATCCGCGCCGGCCGTGACGGTCCATCCCTCCCCCGCCACCCTCGCGGTCACCACGGGCTCCCCGGATTCGGCCTCGACGAGAAATCCGCCGGCCGCATCCCGCAAGACCCTGTAGGAGGCCCCGCACGGCGCGCTCGCCTGCGAGGAAGACCGGTTCGCCTCGACCAAGGGATCCTTTCTTCTCGGGGCGCTTCGGGCCCCCGAGTATACACGGTCGCGCGCCTGGCGGGGCCCCGAGCGTCTCGCGGAGGCGCTCACTCCGGCGGCGCGGGGGCCCCCTCGACGACCGGCGGCGGAGCGGGTCCGTATGCCACCGCTTCCGGCACGGCCTCCGACTCGGGAACGCCCGCGTCCCGCAGGCTCCGGACCGCCGCAGCGGCCGCGGCCCGCACGAAGGCGCTCGGATCGGAAGCCGCCGCGCGGAGCGGCACGTACGCCTGCGGCGCCGCGGCTCTTCCCAGGGCCGATGCGATCGCCGCCCGCGTCTCCCAGTCCGGCTCCTCCGTGACGCGCCGCGCGAGCGCCTCGATCGCTCCCGCCGATCCAAGCGCTTCGAGGGCGCGCGCAGCCTCGAGCCGAACGGGACCGGACGGATCGTCGAGCGCGGCACCGAGCGCGGGAACCGAGTCGACGTCGCCGACGGCCCCGAGCGCCCTCGCGGCCTCGCGCCTCACGGTCTCGTCTCCGTCCCCCGCGAGGACCTCGGCGAGCCTCGGCGAAACCTCCCGAAGACCCGCCTCCGCCACCCCGACCGCGGCCGCGGCGCGCACCTCAGGATCGGCGTCCACCAGCCCGCGGGCAGCGACCGCGGCCGCCTCCGGCGCGCCGAGCGAGAGCCACGCCCGCACGGCGCGGGCGCGGACGGCGCCGTCGGGATCCTCAAGCGCCGCCCCGATCCGCCCGGCATTCTTTTCCGTCGGGTCGCTCTCCCAGCGCGCGATCGCGGCGGCCCGTCGCTCGGGAGAATCCGAGCACGCGCTGGCGGCGATCCACAGAACGCCGAGAACCCCGACAAGCCCTATGTTCCTGCCTGTTCTCATCGTAGAAGCGCGACAACCGCCAACAATGTTATCCAGATATCGAACTCTCGTCACTCAAAAAGAAATGCATGTGCAGAATCGCCGCCGTACATTCTGTCTTGAGGACAGCGGATATTCGAGGGGGCGACAATGTCCATTCTCTCTTCCGAGATTCAGTTCCGAAAGGGCCTGGCGGCCCTCGCGGGCGGGGATCCGGCGGGAGCGGCCGAGCACTTCAAGCAGGCGATCGCCATCGAGCGGCAGCGGAGCGCGTCCCGTCCGCAGATGCGCTACGTCTCGTTCTACGGCCTCGCCTCGGCGATGGCCTACGGCGTCAGCGTGGACGCGATCCGCGCCTGCGAGCGGGCGGCGCGCATCGACTTCTACAACCCCGATCTCCTGCTCAATCTCGGGAAGGTGTACCTGATGGCGGGCAAGTCGACGCGGGCGCTCATCGCCTTCGAGCGGGGCCTGCGCCTTTCGCCGTCCCACGGCCCTCTCCGTGAGGCTCTCGCCCGGATCGACCGCCGCGCGCGCCCCGTGCTTCCCTGCATCCGGCGGAACCATCCGGTCAACCGCTGGCTGGGCAGGGTGCGCCATTCGCTCGTCACGCGCAGCCACGTGCCTTGGCTCACTCCTCGCCGGTCGATCATTCCCTCCTGATCGTCCGGCGCCTCTCTCCTCCCTCGTGGGAGCCGTTTCGCGACGGCTCCGGGCGGCCCCGCCGGGCCGCCCATTTCTTTTCGAGGGGAACCCGCCGGCCTTCAACGCGATCCCCGATCGAGGCGGAGCGTCATGTGCCGCTGGGCGGCGTCGGCGGCGCGGAGGAGCGTCGCGCCGAGCGCGAGAAAGGCCGCGACCGCAGCCGGGTGGGCGCCCACCGCGCCCGCCGGGCGGGGAGCGGCGACCCGCGAGGCGTCGAGAACGGCCGCGCGCCCTCCCTCGTCGAGGACGTCGAAGATCCTCTCGTCCCGAATCCCGCCCGTCACCAGCGCCGCGCGAGCGCCCTGTGCGCGAATCTCGCGGGCACCGCGCTCGAGTCCCGGCAGATCGCTCGACCGCTCCCCCGTCAGGGAGAAGAGATCCGCCGCCCGCACGATCACGACTCTCGCGAGCGGGAACAGCTCCCGTCGAATCGCGTCGAGCGTGTCCTCGCTCGCGATCCTCGCTCCGCCGGACCGCACGACGGGCGCGACCACGACGTCCCGGGCTCCGCAGTCGTGCAGGAGCGTCGCGACCGTCTCGACGTGCAGCGGATCCGCCAGGATGCCGACGCGCGCTGCGGCGGGCGAGGCGGCCGCGATCGCCGCCTCGAACTGCTCCGCCACGAGCGGGAGGGGCAGCGCCGCGACCGCGGACCCTCCGGGGCGGCGCGGGAAGAGGAATCCCGTCGTCACCGTCGCGGGGCGGCATCCCAGATCCCGGATCGCCGCCGAGTCGGCGAGGATCCCCTCCTCTCCCAGGGGATCGGCGGCATGGAGCAGCAGAACGGTCGGCGGCCCGCTCATCGAGGCTCTCCCCCGTCTCCGGAGCGCATCCTCCGCCACAGCTCCGCCCCTTCCTGGAACGCGACCACCAGGTCCAGGATGCCGATCCCGGTCACGAGGCCGCGCGCGAACCCGCTCCGGAGCCAGGCACCCGCGGGGGTCCCCGCCAGCACGAAGGTGCTCCGCTCCCAGACCTCGGTCCACGGCGCCAGGACGAGAAAGACGCCCAGCACCCCGAACACGTAAGCTCCGAGGGCGGGTCCGATCCGGTCCTTCAAACGCCTTCCGCTCCCGAGAAGATCTCGGACCTGCGGTACAGCGGGAAGAAGGGCCAGCGCGCGAGCTTCTCCGTGCCCCCCTCTTCGCGGTCGACGATGCACACGACGGCGACGACATCGAGCCCCGCCTCCTCCGCCGCCTCGATCGCCTTGAGCGTCGATCCCGCCGTCGTCACGACGTCGTCGACGACGACGACGCGGGCGCCCCGGGGCACGACCCCCTCGATCCGGCGGCCCGTGCCGTGCTCCTTCGCCTCCTTGCGGACGATGAACGCGCGGAGCGGGGGTCCTTCGACGAACGAGAGGGCGGCGACCGGGCACACGATCGGGTCGGCGCCGAGCGTCAGGCCGCCGATCGCCTCCGCCCGCACCTCCTTCTCCCGGAGGACGCGCAGGATCTCTCGCGCCGTCAGGTAGGCCCCCTCGGGGAGCAGCGTCGTCCTCTTCGAGTCGAAGTAGTACTTGCTCTTCCTTCCCGAGGCGAGCGTGAAGTCGCCGAACATCAGCGAGTGCTCCCTCAGCAGGTCCTTCAGCCGTTCCCTCTCGTCGCGCACGGTGTCCCTCCTCGACGTCGGAGGCATATTACCAGCAACGAAACCCTCGCAGGGCGACGCGGCGCTTGACTCCGCGGAGTCTCGGAGTTACCGTCCCGCAGAAGTTCGGACGTGGCTCGAATCCCCGGCGGACCGCTCCGCCGGGCGGAGGAATGCCGGATGAACCGACGCTCGCCTCTCTCCCGGATCCTCGCTCTCGCGCTCGCCGCCGTCCTGTGCGGCGCGGCCCCGGTCGCTCTCGCCGCGGGCGACGCAGCGATCGCCGGAAGGATCGCTTCCCTCTCCGAGGGAGCCCCGCTCGTCGGCGCGACGGTCCACGTCGCCGACGCGAGCACCGGAGTGATCCGCTCTTCGTCGCCGTCGACGACGGAGGGCGCCTTCGAGGTTCGCGGACTCCCCGCGTCCTCGTACGTGCTCGCAGTCGAGTCCGAAGGCGGTCTGTACGTCGTCTCGTCCCCCGTCGCGCTCGCGGCCGGCGAGAAGCGCTCGGTCCAGCTCGCGGTCGGCCCGAAGAACGCGGCGGAGACGACCGAGCCCGAGGGGAAGAAGAAGAAGAAGCCGATCGGCGCCTACTGGGACAACCCGCTGACGGCGTCGCTGATCGTCGTCGGCGCGGCGTTCGTGGTCGGCGCCCTCCTCTCCACCGACGACGACACCGCAGTCAGCCCGACCGAGGAGTGACGCAAGGCTCGTCCGCCCGAACATTTCTCTTGATTCCGGGACGGGACGGCCGTAAACTTTCCTTGGCCTCCTTCTCAGGAGGCCCGAACCCTGGGCCAGCCGGTGTCGTCCCGGTCGCCTAGGGTTTCTTTGTGCGAACCTCCGAAATCCACCTCGCGCGCGAGCGGAGTCAGCGCGCGTCCTCGGCCGGCTCCCCGTCCGCAGAGAGCACCTCGACGGCATCGGAGCACGAGGTTTCGCGGGGAACGGCGCGCTTCCGGCAAAGCGTCGCGCGCCACGGCGAGCCCGGCGCGGGCGGCCCGCCGACCAGGCCCCACGGGATCTCGATCTCGGCGGTCCACTCCCCTCGCCCGACGCGAGCCGCGCCGCGCCACACGCCGCCCCACACCGCGACTTCCCCATCGGGCCATCCGGTGGTCCACGACGCGCCCTCCGCAGCCCCGACCGCGAACCGGTGGAACGTCCCCTCCTCTCCGCCCGGCTGCTCGATCCGCACCTCGACCTCGTCGACCGCCGGCCGCCCGTAGCGATCCCTCGCGCCGGGAGCCAGCCGCCGGGAGTCCGGCTCCTCGCAGCGGAACGACGCGTAGAGGGCCTTCTCGCCCGATAGGACGCGAGCCTCGGTCGCCGCCTTCGGCTTCCGGTCGATCGCGATCGTGGGCTTCCGGAGCTCCGGAAGCGGCGCCGCGCGGCGCCACGCTCGGTCCCGGAGCTTCCCGTCCACCCGCGGCGGCCCGGCCCCCCGCGGGAGGAGCCCGGCTCGCGCCTCGCGCGGCTCCTCGCGCCTCGCCGCCGTCTCCTCCATCGCGGTCTCCGCGCGGGCGACGATCTCGCCGAGCTCGAAGCCCAGCGGCCGGCCGGCGGCGATCTTCTCCCGCGCCGACCGGACCGCCTCCTCTGCCCCCTCCGGCAGGCGGCCCCGCCACCAGTCGAGGTCCTCTCCCCAGAGCCAGGCGTACCGGTCGGCCGAGCGGAGCGCGTGGTAGACGTTGTGCTCGAGCCAGAGGAGCCGCTCCGCGGGCGAGGCGTGGCGCGGCGGGAAGTCGTTCTCGGCCTTCCAGAGGGCGAGCGCGTAGTCGGCGTAGACCGCCATCCCGGCCTCGACCGTCGCGGCGTACCGGCCGCGGTACTCCGGGAGCAGGAGGCTCGGGGCGCGATCGAGGATCGCGCGCCTCGCCCTCGCGAACCGCGCCTCGTCCCCGTAGTAGTAGGACGGCTCGTGGCCGTCCACGATCCGCACGCTTCCCTCCGCCGCGTCGAGCATCCCCTCGACGAACGCCGGCAGAAGGGCGTAGAACCGGCCCGGAAGCTCCCCCCTCGGGTCGGGGCGGTCGAGGGCCCGGTCGAAGATCCCGAGGCCGAAGAGCATCAGGAGCGTGAGGTCGGGCACCCCGGAGCGCAGCGCCGAGAGGAACTGCGCGCCGCGCCGCCGCACCGCGGCCTCGACCTCGGAGAAGGAGCGCGACACGCCCGTCCCGAGCGAAGGGTAGGTCCACGGGCTCCATCCGTACGGCTCGGGATCGAAGGCGAACCCCGCGAGGCGCCCCTCGCCGGCGGCGCGCGACAGCATGCGGAGGTTTCGCTCGATCGTCTCCCACCGCGCGTCGTCGAACCAGTCGAGCCCCCCCTCCGCCGTCGCGTTCAGGATCAGGAAGTTCTCCGTGAACCGCTCCCAGGCGATCTCCCCGAGCGCCGCCCCGTGGGGGGCGAGCGCCTTCTCGTCCCATTCGCGCCGGTCGAACGCGAGGTCGTGTCCGGGGATCCGCATCACGACGCCGTCGAACGGCCGTCGCTCCATCTCCCGGACGTGGTCGCGGACGAAGGCGGGCTCGGGTCGGTCCCATCCGTATTCGACGAGCTTCTTGGCCGGAGGATCGCCTCCCCCCTGCCCCGCGAGCGCGACGACGGCGAGGAACGCGGACAGCAACCCGATTACCGAAATCGGGGACAGCAACCGCATTTCGGACGCTCGCGATCGTTTCTCCTCGGAAACGGCGCGAAGGCCGCGGTGCTTGTCCCGGTTCTCGCGGGTCGAGCGGCCGGGAATTCGGTTGCTGTCCCCGATTTCCATCGGACACGAGCCTACACTATTGACGCCGGGGCGGCTCGCCGCGATACTGTGCGCGATCTTGCGCTTTTTCACCGGGGGCAAAATGAGCGACGCGCTCTCAAGCCCGGGCGCCAAGCCGGGCGCGCCGGACTCCGGCGACGAGCCTCTCCAGTTCCTCGACTCTTGGAGAGTGCTGGTACGACGCAGGGCTGTGGTCCTCACGTGTCTCGGAGCGATGGTAGCGACATCAACGCTGCACTCGCTGTTCGCGGAGCGCGAGTACGAAGCAGTGGCAACGATTCAGATCGAACGGCACGGCCCCGACGTACTGAACTTCAGGGATGTCGTCAGCGTGGACAGGTCGTGGAGCGCTTACGAGGACTTCTACCAAACCCAATACGAGATTCTGCAGAGTCGGGCGGTGCTTCGCATCGCAGTCGAGCGGCTCGATCTCCCGAACCGGCCGGAGTTCGTCGGCCGGCGTCGTTCCCCGGTTGCGCGCGCACGGGGCTGGCTCAAGGCGAGCATCACACGGGAAACGCGCTCGAAGAGCTCCGACACTGTTCTGCCGTTGATCGGTTTTCTCCAAGCTGGATTGCGTGTCCAACCGGTCCGCAACAGCCATCTCGTCCTGATCTCCTTCAGAGACGCCAACGCCGCGTTGGCGGCCGACGTCGTCAACGCCGTTGCAGACGCATACTTGCAGTTTGATTTCGACTCGCGTTACAGCACGACCGCGCAAGCGGCCGAGTTCCTGACGAAGGAGGTCGCGCGCCTCCAGACCGAGATCGCGGAGATGGAGCGCAAGCTCCAGGATCTAGGGACGCGCAAGGAGATCCTGGCCCTCTCGGACGGCACGCAGGACATCAGCGAGCAAGCTCTTTCCGACCTGAACTCCCGGTACGTGGACGCGCAGGGGCGCCTGGCCCTGGCCGCGGCGCGAGACGAGGCGGTGCGGAAGACGCCCGTGGAAGCGCTCCCCGAGGTTCTCAACAGCCCGCTGATCGCCAACCTCCGCCAGCAGCATGCCGAGGTCGAGCGCCGCTACCGGCAGATGGCCGAGCGCTTCAAGGAGGATTGGCCGCCGCTCCGGCAGCTCAAGGAGGAGCTCGACGGAGCGCGGGAGCGCCTCGAGATCGAGTCGAGCACGATCGCGCGGCAGGTCCGAGGGGTCGCCAGGGCCGAGCACGATCGGATCCGAACCGAGGTCGAGCGCCTCGCTCTCGAGGTCGCGAGCCAGAAGGGGGAGGTCCAGCGGGTCAACCGCGACGCGATCGAGTACGCGAGTCTCCAGAACGAGGTGGAGACCCGCCGCAAGGTGCTCGCCGAGCTCGTCGCCCGCCAGAGCGAAACGGCGACCTCGGAGCGGCTCACCGACACGCGCGCGAGCAACATCCGGGTCGTGGACGCCGCGGAGCCGCCGGTCGCTCCGATCCGTCCCAAGAAATTCATAAACTTCGCCCTTTCATTTTTTTTCGGCTTGGGAATCGGCGGGGCGATGGCGTTCCTGCTCGAGCACCTGGACAACACGGTCAAGAGCGAGCAGGACGTCGAGCGATGGGCCGCCTTGCCGGCTCTCGGCCACGTACCCCTGTTCCAACCGCTTCGCGCGGTTCGTGCCGACGAGAACCATGGCCAGGAGGTAAAGCCCTCCACCGTGGACCTCGCGAGCCACTTCGATTCCCGCTCCCCCTTCGCGGAGTCGTTCAAGAACCTGCGGACATCCCTCCTCCTCGCGTCTCCCGAGCGTCCTCCCCGCTCGATCGTCGTCACCTCGGCCGAGGCAGGCGACGGAAAGTCGACGATCGCCCTCAACCTGGCGGTCGTCCTGACGCAGCTCGGCCGGCGCGTGCTCGTTCTCGACGGGGACCTCAGGCGGCCGCGGCTGCACAGGATGCTCGCCATCCCGAACGATGTGGGGCTGTCGAGCCTTCTCTCGGGAAACGCCGAGCCGCAGGATGCGATCCAGGAAACCGAGGTCCCGAACCTCCGCGCGATCCCGTCGGGGCCGATCCCTCCCAACCCGAGCGAGCTCCTCGGCTCTCCCGCCCTCGAGCGCCTGATGGAGCGCCTCCTCGATCGGGAGGGGTTCGACCACGTCGTCGTGGACTCGCCACCCGCGGTCCAGGTGGCGGACGGCGTGATCCTCTCCTCCGCCTTCGAGGCGACGATCCTCGTCGTCCGCGCCGGCAGGACGGCGAAAGCCTCGCTCGCCCTCGCCGCAACGCGTCTTCGCCAGGGGCGGGGCCGCGGCGTCGGCGCCGTCCTCAACGGGATCTCGGAGGCCGGCGGCTACCATTACGGCTACCGCTACTACCGGCACCACGCGGAAGAGGGAACTGCCACGCGGGGGCGTGCCCCCTCGGGCCGCCGCAGGTCCCGCGATCGGGAGGCCGGGCAGGCGTAGGTCCAGAGAAGCCCGGGGCCCGGGGCCCCGGCCTCGGGAGAGTCGGGAGGCTGGGTTAGACTTCCCCCCGATGCCCCTCGAAACCGCGCGCGCGATGCTGAGGTGGGCGCTCCTCGCCCTTCTCGTCCTCTCCCCGCTCCCGTTCGGGTCCGTCACCCCCTGGGCCGTCCTGACGATCGAGCTGTGGGCCGCCGTCCTGGGCGCCGCCGCCGTCCTGATTCTCGCGAGGGATCCGGAAGGGCTCTCGTCCCGCGCGCGGTGGCTGCTCCTCCCCGCCGCCGCGATCGCCGCGATCGGGTTCCTCCAGCTCCTTCCGCTCCCCCGCGCCTGGACACGCCTCGTCGCCGCCCCGACCGCCGCCGCCCGAGAGGAGGTTTCCCGCCTCCTGCCGGAGATCTCGAGCGCTCTCGCCCCCCAGAGCCTCGAGCCTCCCGCGACGACCGACGCGCTGATGCGTTTCCTCGCCTACGTCCTGATCGGCCTCGCGGCCGCCGTCGCGATCCGAACGCCGGCCCACCTGAGGCAGGCCGCCCTCGCGATCGCCGCCTCGGGAGCCTTCCAGGGGATCTACGGCGCCGCCGAGTACCTGACCGGCCACCAGGAGATCCTCGGTCATGCCAAGAAGTACTGTCTGGACGAGGCGACCGGGACATTCGTCAACAGGAACCATTTCGCCGCCTACCTGGCGATGAGCCTTCCCTTCGCCCTCGGCCTCGTGATCGAGTCGTGGGAGCACCTCCCTAGAGTCCGCTCCTGGCGGGAGCGCTTCCTCGGCGCCTGGGAACCCGAGGGCAGGAGGCTGCTCTACGGAGGATTCGCCGCGGCCGCGATCTGGGCCGGCGTGATCCTGTCGTACTCGCGCTCCGGGCTCGCGGTAGCCATCCTCGCGACGGCGCTGGTGGCGTTCGCTTCGGCGAGAAAGCATCGCGCTGCCTGGGTCCTCCTTGCCGTCCTGGCCACCCCCACGGTCCTCCTCCTGTGGCAGCAGGTCCGCGCTCCGGGCGAGCGTTTCGTCTCCGGGAGCGAGTCCCTGCCGACCCTCAACGAGCGCCTTCCAACGTGGCTCGCCTCCGTGAAGATGATCCCGGACTCCTGGCTGCTGGGCACCGGCCTCGGCACCTTCGAGCCCGCTTTCGACCTCCACCGTACCCCCGAGATACGGGGCAGGTGGGACCACGCGCACAACGATTGGCTGGAAGGGTGCACGGACGGCGGGCTCCTGGTCCTGGCGGCGGTCGTCGGCCTCGCGACGGGATGCTTCCTGCCGCGAGGCGACGGGCTCCGCGCCCGTCCCCCGGACCGCTTCGTCTCCATTCTCGGTGCCGCCGCCGCGGCGGCGGCTCTCGGGTGCTTCGTGGATTTCTGGATGCGGATCCCGGCGATCGCGGTGTTCGCAGCGGTGATCGTCGCGACGCGCGGCGGACCGGTCGCGTCGAGCCCCGAGGATCTCGGCTCCACGGAGCCGGTCTCGCGCATCCGGCGCTTCGGGAAAGCGACCCGTGCGGTCTAGGGCTCCCGCACGGGGGCTCCCCGCGACCGGCCAGGCGCCTCCTCTCGGCCTGCGCCGCAACTTCGCGTGGACGCTCGCGGGCAACGGCCTCTATGCGGCGTCCCAGTGGGGGATCCTGATCGCCCTCGCGAAGATGGCGGACCCGGCCGCGGTCGGGAGATTCGCCCTGGGACTGGCCGTCACCGCGCCGATCTTCCTGTTCGCGAATCTGCAGCTCCGCGCCGTGCAGGCGACCGATGCGCGCGCCGAGTTCCGGTTCGGCGAGTACCTTCGGCTGCGGATGCTCATGACGGCGGGCGCCATTCTGACCGTCGCTCTCGTCGTCGGGATCGCCGGGGAGCCTCGAAGCACGTCGCTCGCCATTCTGGCCGTAGCGGGCGCGAAGGCCGTCGAATCCCTGAGCGACGTCGCGTACGGGCTCTTCCAGCGGAGAGAGCGCATGGACTGGATCGCCGTGTCCATGACGGCCCGGGGACCCCTGTCGCTCGCTCTCCTGGGGATCGCCGTGCACGTGACGGGGAGCGTGGCGTGGGGCGCCGTCGCGATGGCCGCCGCCTTCGCGATCGTCCTGGCCACGTACGACGCTTCCCGGGTTCGTCGTGCGCTCGCCGCGGAGGACGGCGGGATGCCGGCGGCCGTGCGACCGGAGCGGTCGTTTCCGCGCATCTTGCGGCTCGCAAGGCTCGCCCTCCCGCTCGGATTCGTGATGACCCTCGTCTCCCTGAACGCGAACATCCCTCGCTATTTCCTGGAGGCGCATCTCGGCGAACGGGACCTCGGGATCTTCACGGCCCTCGCCCAGGTCACCGTCGCCGGCACTATGATCGTGAACGCGCTCGGCCAGTCCGCCACGCCCCGTCTGGCCGGCCACTACTCGGAGAAGAACGCCGCCGAGTTCCGCCGCCTTCTCGGGCGGCTCCTGATCGGGGCCGCGGGGCTGGGAGCAGGAGGCCTGATCCTCGCGGCCGTCGCAGGGCGCTCGATCCTTGCGATCCTCTACCGGCCGGAATACGCTGCCCAGGTGAACGTCCTTCACGTTCTCGTTCTGGGTGCGGCGCTGAGCTTCCTGTCCTCCTTCCTCGGCTACGGAATGACCGCCGCCCGAAGCTTCCGCGCCCAGGTGCCGCTTTTCACGATCGTCGTTCTCGGCACAACGGCCGCTTCGGCGCTGCTCGTGCCCCGCTTCGGGCTGATGGGCGCCGCCTGGGCCACGGTGGCGACATCCTCTCTTTCCCTGATCGGCGGAGCGATCGTCCTCGCCGCGGCGCTGCGCCGGCTCGGGCCGGGCCCGGACTCCCCCGAGGTCCGCGCGTGAACACCCGCCCGATCCGCGTTCTCCACGTCCTGGGATCGCTGAATCGCGGCGGCGCGGAGACGTGGCTCCTCAACGTTCTTCGCCACATCGACCGCGACCGCTTCCGGCTGGATTTCGCCGTGCACACGGATCAGCCGGCCGCGCACGACAACGAGGCCCGCGCGCTCGGCGCGCGGATCCTTCCGTGCTTGAGCCCCCATCGGCCCCTTCGATACCTCCGGAATCTCCGGCGCATCCTAAGGTCCGAGGGCCCGTATGACGTCGTCCACAGCCACGTGCATCATTTCAGCGGGATCGTCCTCTGCCAGGCTCACCGGTGCGGAGTGCCGACACGGCTCGCACACAGCCACAGCGACACCAGCGGCCCGGACCGCGCCGCGGGGATGGCGCGGCGCGGCTATCTGAAGCTTACCGAGCGGCTGGTTCGACGACACGCGACCTTGGGACTCGCGGCGAGCGGCAAGGCGGCCACTGCCCTGTTCGGATCCGGCTGGCGGGACGACCCGCGCTGGCGAACGCACTACTGCGGAATTGATCTCCAGCCCTTCCGCGAGACGTCGGACCGCGACCTGCTGCGCCGCGAGATCGGACTACCGCTCGACGCGACGGTCGTCGGACACGTCGGCCGTTTCGTGCCACCCAAGAATCATCGGTTCCTCCTCGACGTGTTCGCGGAACTCTCGCGCCGCCTGCCGTTGGCCCACTTGGTCCTGATCGGCGACGGCGAGGAGCGTCCCGCCATCGAGGGCTTCGTCCGCCGCCTCGGCCTGGAGGGGAGCGTGACGTTCGCGGGACTCCGATCGGACGTGCCCCGCCTGCTTTCCGGAGCGGTCGATGTGTTCGCGTTTCCGTCTCTTCACGAGGGTCTCGGGCTGGCGCTGCTCGAGGCTCAGGCCGCCGGCCTGCCTTGCGTCCTCTCCGACGCGGTGCCGACCGAGGTCGACGTCGTGCTCCCTCTCATGCGGCGCATTCCCCTGGATGGTCCTCGGGATGCCTGGGTCGCGGCGATCCTCGACGCCATCGGGCGTCCGCGCGGCGTCCCGCAGCGCGCGGCGGCGCTGGCCGCCCTCGAGGAGAGCGACTTCAATATCCGCAATTCCGTCCGGCGACTTGAGGATCTTTACTCCGGTACGCTCAGAACCGACGACGGCGGCGCACGACGGCCGTGACGCGCGCGGAAGCGGCAAGCCGCGATCGAGGCGCCACTCGCATGCTGCACGACTCGAATCGGCCCCTTGCGCCCCCCGGGAGGGGTCAACCGCGCACCCGGGACCGCATGAGCCTGTACCTCGCCGCGCTCGGCATCGGCGCGGCATCGGTGGCATTGGCGTTCACCGTGCCGCGATTCTGCCACTGGTTTCTCGTTCCGGTGGCGTTGTGCGGCGTCGCGATCGGGACCGACGGCATCGACTGGCTGCGAGATCGGCTCGACGTCTTCGATCCCGCCGGGCTCATGGGTATCCTCGGTCTCCATTTCTTCTTTGTCGCCCCCCTCCTTCATGTCGGGCTCGATCATTGGCTCCGGGAGGTCGTTCCTCCGAGCGACTGGCGACCGTGGCTCGGCGGGATGGCCGCCCTGAATCTATGCGGCCTGATCGCCTATCACATCGCCTCTCGGCGTGGAGGCGATCCGCGCGCGACACGCGGGCGGCCCAGCAGGTACTGGGCGATCCGAGAGCGCAGATTCGCCCTTGCGCTCTGCGCGCTGCTCCTGCTCACTGCGAGCATCCAGGCCTGGATCTACTACAAGTACGAAGGCATTCTCGGCTACATCACCGCATTCGAGACGAGGCCCGACGCGTTCCGAGGCATGGGCTGGACGTTCACGATCTCGGAGAGCTTCCCGATCTTGGCGCTCATGGGCTACGCCGTATTCCGCCGCCGCGGGCGTCGCCCGCCGTCCTGGGTCGAGTTGCTGCTCGTGCTCGTCGCGTTCTTCGTCCTCAAGATGCTGTTCGGCGGCCTTCGCGGGAGCCGAAGCAACACGGTTTGGGGGCTCTTCTGGGCCGTGGGGATCGTGCATTTCTCGATTCGACGAGTCCCACGGCGCTTCCTCTACGCCGGACTGGCTCTCCTCCTGGTCTTCCTGTACGGCTACGGCTTCTACAAATCCAGCGGGCTCGAGGGCCTCGGCGCGTTCGCTTCCGGCGAGTCCCAGGACCTTCTCGAATCTCACGCCAGCCGCAGCCCCCAGGCGATGCTTCTCAACGACCTCGGCCGCAGCGACGTTCAGGCAACCGTTCTTCGCGCGACGACGGAGCGGGGCGGCGACTACCACTACGCGTTCGGCCGCACCTATGTCGGCGCTCTCGTCCTGCTCGTGCCGCGCGCCGTCTGGCCCAACCGACCGCCGACGAAGGTGTTCGAGGGAACAGAGGCGCTCCACGGCGCCGGAACCTTTTGCGGCGAAGAGATCGGATCGTTCCGTTCGTCGCGCGTGTACGGCCTGGCGGGCGAGGCGATGCTGAACTTCGGGCCCCTTGCGGTTCCCGTCGCCTTCTTCTTGCTCGGAACGTGGGTGGCGGCGGTTCGCCGGTGGGCACGCACCTGGCATCCGGGCGACCTTCGCTGGCTCTTGTTTCCGTTCCTGGTCAACCTCTCCTTGGTGATTCTCTATTCGGATTCGGACAATATCGTGGTCTTCGTCGTCAAGAACGGGTTGCTTCCCGCCGCGCTGGTGCTGTGCGGAGGCCGGAGCGCGCGCGGCGAGCAGCCGACCGAAAGAGCGATCCCCGTTTGAGCGGGGTCCGCCCGCTCCCGGTCCGGTGAACGGTGCCGTAACCGATGGACATCCTGCTGACCCTCGAGCAGCGCTTCGAATGCATGCCCGACGGCTCCGTCTGGACGGGCGGCGCCTGCAACCACGAGTTCTTCGCCAAGTATCGGGACGTGTTCGACCGAGTGCGAGTCCTCGCGAGAGTCCGATCCGTCCTGCGAGCGTCGCCGGAAGCCCGGCGCGCCGATGGGGACGGCGTGTCGTTCTCGCGAATCCCTCCCTACGTCGGCCCCCTCGAGTTCGCTCGCGGATACCCGCGGATTCGCGCTGCGGCGCGCGATGCCCTGCGGGCGGACGAGGCGGTCCTCCTGCGGGTGCCGTCCGCCATCGGCTCGATCCTGGTTGCCCGCTTCGAAGGATCGCGGCGTCCTTTCGGCGTCGTCGTGGTAGGCGACCCGCACGACGTGTTCTCCCCGGGTGCCGTCCGGACCCCCTTTCTCCGGCTTCTCCGCTGGTGGTTCGTTCGCAATCTCCGCAGACAGTGCCGGGAGGCGACCGCGTGCCGCTACGTGACCGAGCGCACGCTCCAGCGACGCTACCCTCCGGGCCCGCAGGCCCTCGCGATCCACGGATCGGACATCGATCTGTCCGCAGAGGCATACGCGGCGAATTCTCGGGTCTTCGCGGCGCCGGTCCAAAGCCCGAGGATCGTGACCGTCGGATCGCTGAGCCAGATGTACAAGGGAACCGACGTCCTGATCG
>CALMJU010000067.1 GCA_937864465.1 uncultured Acidobacteriota bacterium | reverse complement strand
ACGGCGTTGCCGACGTACTGGATGAAGTACGGTTCGAGATTGAATGGCTGCTGCGGATGCAGCGCGATGACGGCGGCGTATACCACAAGGTAACCTGCGCATATTTCCCCGAAATACCCCCACCCCCGCCCCTCTGCCGCGCGGACGGGCGCCGCGCGCGCCCGCGCGCGGCGCCCCACGCCTCAGGATTTTCTTCCCGGGGGCTCCCGCCCTCTCTCGCTCTCCTTGCGAAGCCCCAAGTCGTGATGTACATACGTGGGTTTCCGGGGGAGGGAGCAGGCGGTATGCCGTTCGGATCGTTCTTCGCCGCGATCGTGTTCGCCTTCCTCGCGATTCTCGGGGCCGGGCAGGTCTTCCGGGGGCCGACGTGGCTCGCAGCCGCCCCGCAGTTCCTGGGCGCGGTCGCAGCGGCGGGGCTCGCGGTCGGCCTCCTCGCGAGGCGGAGGTGGGCCCGGTGGGCCGGCACGGCGTCCCTGGCTCTTCTGGCGGCCGAGGCCGTCCCGATCCTCGCGTCGAGGGGCGGGACGATCGAGCTCCTGATGTTTCTGGTGCCGGCGGCGGCCGCGATCCTCCTTCTCGTGCCCGCGACCGGGGACGGGCGCCGGGGGCTGGCGCCGGAGGCGCGTCCGCTACCCCGCCTGGGACGCGCGGCCGGCTGGACGACGCTCGGCGCGGCGCTGGCTCTCGTTCTCGTCGCGGTGGCTTCCGCTTGGAGGCCGCCGGGGGGGCCGGCGGACGGCCTCCGGGGGGCCCAGGCAGCACACGAGAGCGCGGCGCCGAGCGTCGCATGGCTCGACTTCGGCCCGGCGCTCGAGCGGGGACGGACCTCCGGCAAACCGATTCTCGTCGACTTCTACGCCGCCTGGTGCGGTCCCTGCCAGTGGATGGAGCGGAGGACGTTCCGCGATCCTGAGGTCGTGAGTCTGCTCTCCGAGGTCGTCACCTCGCGGGTGGACAGCGAGGAAACGGTGGAGCGGGCCGGCCTCCGGGGGGCGGACCTGGCGGAGCGCTTCCGTGTCGAGGCCTATCCGACCCTCGTGCTCCTCGGTCCCGACGGCCGCGAGATCTCCCGGAGGACCGGCTTCCTGGACGCAGGGGAGCTCGTCCGGTGGATCGAGAGCGAGGCCGGGGCCGGGAGCGCGGCCGGAGCTCCGGCAGCCGGCGGCGCCTCCTGATCGGGCTCGGCGCTCGCCCGGGGGATGCGGGCTGCCGTCAGTCGCGGACGATCTGGAGGTGGGAGTGGCGCCCGGGCCGCGGCCCCGCTCCCCGAGGATCCGGCGGGTGGAGCCGGGCCCGCTCGATCTCGATCTCTCTCCCGGGCAGGACCACGTCGGTGCCGTCGTCGTCGAATCGGACCCAGGCCTTGGTGCGCCCGTCGAACTGGCGCGCGAGCACGATGAGCCGGGCGCTCCGCTCGCGGACACGGCACGGGCCCGTTCCCTCGGGGTCGAGACCGGTGAGAACCCGAAGGAACGGGTTCGAAGTCCGCTCCCGCCCGACGGTCGTGGCGGCCCCGTGCCCCGGGTACAGCGCCGTCTCGTCCGGGAGGCCGAGAACCCGATCGAAGAGCGCCCGTCGCGCCGCCTCGAAACCGTCGGGCCCGGCGCGGAACGTGCTCCCGAACGATCCGGCGAACAGGAAATCCCCCGTGAACAGCCCGACGCCGGCCACCAGGAATCCGGCGTGGAATCGCGTGTGGCCCGGGAGCAGGAGCGCGCGCGCCGCGAGGCCGTCCCAGACGAGATCCTGCCCGTCGCGGACCGGGTCCGCGCCCTCGACGAACTCGGATTCGCCTTCGATCGCCAGGATCGCGGCGCCGGTCCGCCTCCGGATCTCCGGGTGCCCCGCCACGTGGTCGGGGTGCCGGTGCGTCGTCAGGACGGCGCGGAGCCGGAGCCCCCGGGCGACGATCGTCTCGAAGATCAATCCGAGGGGCGCGCCGCTGTCCACGACGACCGCATCGCCCCCGTCCCTCGGGGCGATCAGGTACGCGTTCGACAGCCAGCCCGGATGCGTCGAGTGAACGACGATCACGCGCGCCCCTCCGCGCGGGCGCTTCATTCCGCCCGCGCCGGGCCGCCAAACGACTTCAGGTCTCGGATTCCCCCGGTCTCGACCCGAAGCGCCGGCCGGTGCCGACCGGGGCGACTTCGGGACGGCCGGAGCTTACCAGATCGTCGGGGGCAAGGGAAGGGGAAGCCGGTCGCGCGACCGGATCGGCGTGCTATCTTCCTCCCCGGCTCGTTCCCGGCGTTCCGACTCGCATCGAGGCCGAACCATGAAGTCGCCGCAGGCCCGGAAGGCGAAGCTCGACCGCGTGACCGTGGAGGCGATTCGCGGGGTCGCGGCGACGATCCAGCAACGGATCGACCGGCACACGCGGCCCGAGGTCGCGTTCCCGATCCGATCGCTCGGGAACGTCCGCTACGATCCGAAGAAGGGCTGGTTCGAGATCGGGCGGGGAAAGTCCGTCCGCACCCTCTCGGTGACGACGGCGAAGACGTTCGCCCAGACCCTGAAGATGATGGCCCTCTCGAAGGAGCTGGTGGAGACCAACGACTTCGCGACGAAGAGGGACGCCTACTACCAGTCGAAGAACTGGGGCGACGCCCGCTTCGACGAGCAGACCGAGTCCGACATGGTCATGGACGACGTGGAGGCGATGTTCTCCGTCCACGGCGTCAGCCGCGAGCAGCTCCGCTTCATCCCGGACGAGCACGGGGGGGCGGTGGCGGGCGAGCTGATCGTGTACGACACGGACCTCGAGACCGGGAAGGTCGAGCGGATCGACTGCACGCGGTTCGGCTCGGGAGCCTACTCGATTCCTTCGCTGGTGGAGCACCTGACCTTCGAGACGAAGGCGAAGTTCATCCTCTGCATCGAGACGGGCGGCATGTTCCAGAGGCTCCAGAGCCACAAGTTCTGGCAGAGGGCCCGCTGCATCCTCGTCTCGATGGCGGGCGTCCCCACCCGCGCCACGCGAAGGTTCGTCCGGCGTCTCTCGGATTCCTGCGATCTCCCCGTGTACGCCTTCGTGGACTGCGATCCCTACGGGATCTCGAACATCTACCGGACGCTGAAGGTCGGCTCCGGCAACGCCGCGCACATCAACCGCTTCTTCTGCGTTCCCCGCGCCTCCTTCCTCGGCGTGACGCCGCAGGACATCGTGGATCACAAGCTTCCGACCCACCCCCTGAAGGACGTGGACGTCAAGCGGGCGAAGGACGCGCTGAAGAACGACCCCTTCTTCCGGATTCACGAGCCGTGGGCCCGCGCTCTCGAGTCGCTGATCCGGATGGGCGTCCGGGCCGAGCAGCAGGCGCTCGCCCGGTGGGGCCTCAACTACGTGATCGACGAGTACCTGCCCGGAAAGCTCCGGAACCCGCGCGCGTTTCTCCCCTGACGCGGGAGGCGGCCCGGCCGCGCCCCGGGAAGCCGCTGGCCTCGGGGAGCCGACCGTGGCAAGCTGGAAGCGTTGCGTGGATCCCGGGACTTTCTTCCCGGGGGCCCGCGGGATCCGCCGCTCACGCGAGGGGGCCGCCCATGGGACTCCGCCGAGGCGCGTCGTTCGCATCCATGAAGCTGGTCGAGGGGGCGAGGATCCGGATCTCAGGCGTGCTCAACGAAGGGAGATCCGAGTCGGTCGATCTGGTCAACGAGGGGCACGCGGCGCAGCCGATGACCGGATGGGCGCTCGCCAGCTTCCGGGGCACGAGGATCTTCCGCTTCGAGGACGGATTCGTTCTGGGCCCCGGGAAGCGCGTGCGCATCACGAGCGGCGAGGGGGTGCATCACAGCCCCCCCGGGGTGCTGGGCTGGACGGACGAGACCGTCTGGAACAATCGGGGGGACGTGGCGCTTCTCTTCGACTGCGACGGCGAGGAGGTCGTGCGCTTCGTCTACCCGAAGGCGAAGACCGACCGGCTTCCCCGCCACGTCCTGGTCGCCGGCGAGGACGGGACCGGGAAGATCCAGGCCGTGCGCAGGATCCCGGCCCGGGCCCGCTCGAAGGTGACGCGCACGGGAAGATCGAGGGCGTGAAGGGGCCTCGGGCCTCGGCCTCTCAGGACTCGCCGCCGCCCGGAACGATCGCCGCCGGGTCGATCCCGATCGAGCGGAGGGCCGACTCCCAGATCGCATCGGGGGGCGGGTCCAGGACGAGCGCCGGATCCGAAGGGGCCAGGATCCAGGACCCTTCGGCGATCTCGCGCTCGAGCTGGCCCGGCGCCCACCCCGAGTAGCCCGAGTAGCAGTGGAACCGCCCCTCTTGCAGGGAGCAGAGTCGGGCGAGCGTTCCCGTGGAGGCGCTCAGGAAGAGGCCCTGCTGGACCTCGCGTCCCTCCGGATCCTCGTGCTCCGGCCCGTAGAGGACGAGCCCCTGCTCCGGCTGCACGGGGCCGCCGTGCCGGACCCTCTTCCCGACCACCCCGGCGTAGGGGATCTCGTGATCGCGGCAGAGATCGCCGAGAAGGAGCGACGTCTCTCGGTTGACGACGATCCCGAACGCGCCCTCCGCTCCCTGCTGAAGGAGCAGCACGACGGTGTGGCGGAAGTTCGGGTCCGGCATCTGCGGGACCGCGATGAGGAACCCCGGAGCGAGCGCGTCCGCCATGCTCCCAGTCTAGCCCGCGGCCGGCGTGCGCTCAAACCTCCTTCGACAGCTCGAGGAACCTCGCGTAGGGAATGGCCGTCCAGGATTCCGCGCGCACGGCTCCCAGCGTGAGCGAGATCATGGAGACCTTCGCGGCGGCCTCCTCGTTCGGCGCCTCGTAGATGTCGAGGAAATCGTACGGCCCCAGGAGGGCGTAGTGCGCGAGCCACCGGACCTCCGGGACCTGGTGGGCGATCCGCTGCTTCCATTCCTTGCCGATCTCCTCCCGGTTGCGCATGTTGCGCGTCACTTCCGGGGACAGCCTGGACATCAGCACGTAGGTGGGCATCGTCTCCTCCCCGCGGCCCTGGGGGACCGCTCTTGCTCTCAGTCTACTCCGGAACGACGGGAGGCGAGGAGGCCGCAAGCGTGGACGGTCGCCGCGACGACGAGGCCGGCGTAGATCGGCTCGACGCCGAGCCAGGGCCCCTCCGGACCGCGCGCCGCGGCGGAAGCGAGCCACGCGAACGTCACCGAGCCCGACGCCGCCATCCCCGCGAGAGCGAAGCGGGGGGCCGGGCGGATCGCCGGATAGAACGCCCCGAGGAGCGGCGGCAGCAGCACCGCCGTGCCCACGCTCCCGAACCCGTACCAGAGCGCCACGACGGAATCGGAAGCCATCGCGATCGCGGCCGAGAGGGCCGCCGAGAGAACGAGGCCGGCGCGGGTCCACCGGCGCTGGTCCAGAGTCCCGCCCGAGAGCCTCCATGCGAGGTCCCGTCCCACCGTGACGCCGCCCACGAACAGGAACGAGTCCACGGTGGAGAGGATCGTGGCGAGAAGCCCGGCGTAGAAGAGCCCGAGCAGGACCGGGGGGAGCAGATCCTCCCCGAGGGCGGGGAACGCCTCGAGCGCGGAGGGGAGCCCGGGAAGGATCGCGCGGGCGTACATTCCCGTCAGCGTCGTGAGGCCGTCGAACACCGCGAAGCACAGCACGGCCAGCAGGATGCCGTTCCTGGCGACCCGGGCCGAGCGCGCCGCGAAGCACCGCTGGAAGAACGTCGGCTCGACGAGCGTCTGGAGGGCGATGAAGTACCAGGCGACCACGTATGCCGCGCTCCGCCCCCCGTGCCAGGTGAAGGCCTCCGGGGGGAGCTTCGCGCGCAGGAAACCCGGTCCTCCGTGCCGCAGGGCCGCGATCGGGAGGAGGAGCGCGAAGCCGCCGTACATCAGCGCGAACTGGAGCCACTTGGTCTGCACGACCGATCGGAACCCACGGACCGCGATATACACGAGACAGAAGGCGGCGGAGAGAAGGATCGCCGGCTTCCGGTCGAGCCCGGTGACCCGCTCAAGGAGCACACCCAGCATCAGGAGGTACGCCGCCGGGAAGGACATCGCGAGAACGGTCGCCGTGCCTGCGAGACCCGCCCCCTTCCCGTACGTCCGGAAGAGGAGGTCCGGCACCGTGTACTCTCCGGTCTCCCGGGCCTGGGCCGCGAAGAGGGCGACGAACAGGAGCGCCCCGACGTAGTACGGCACCCCGAGCACGAGCCAGTTGGAGAGGCCGTACCGATAGCTGTATTCCCCGACGCCGAGCACGCCCCCGTACCAGGTCGCGACGAGCGTGACTACGAAGAGACCGAGGCCGAGCGTCCTTCCCGCGAGCAGGTACTCGTCCGTCGCCTCGGCCGGGCGCCGCGAGGCCCGGACGCCCAGGGCCACGGTGGCCGCGAGGCAGGCCGCGACGACGGCGGCGTCGAGCGCGCCCATCAGAACCCGAGCGTGAGCCCGGCGAAGACGCTGCGGGTCGCCGCCGGGAAGAACTCCGTGTAGAACTCGCTGTAGGCGCCGTCGGTCGGGTACGAGTAACCCATCGCCACGTAGCGGCGGTCGAGGATGTTCTCGACCCAGAGATCGAGACGGAGCGACCTCCTGCCTTCTCCGACCACGCGCGCGAGGTCCACGCTGACCCGGGCGTCCACGACCGTGGATGGATCGACCTTCTTCGGGACGTATCCGGGAACGGCGCGGAGCCAGGGCCGTTTCCTCTCGTCCTCGCTGTTGTCCGTGAAGATCGTGCCGAGGCGGCGGGCGCCCAGCTCGGCCGTCGCGCGGCCAAAGGTCCGGCGAACACGGAGTCTCGCCGTGTGCGCGGGGAACGACGCGATGCGGTTTCCCGACTGGTCCACCGCCACCGGCAGCCCCTCTGCGTCCGATCCGTAGACGACGAACTCCTGGAGCGTGTCACGCTGCAGGGCGAAGTAGGCCGAGACGTCCACCTCGCCGGGCAGGCGGGTCCCCCCGTCGAGCTCGAGCCCGCGGTGGACCGTGCGGCCGGCGTTGACCGTGATCGGCAGGCCGTCCTCGTTCAGCCCCCCCTCCGGCACCAGCTCGTCCCGCGCGTCCAGGCGGTACGCGCCGACTCTGAGGCGGGTCGCCCCGGCGCGGTACGCGAATCCGGCCTCGAGCTGGCGGAGGCTCTCGTCGCGGGCCAGGGGGTTCATGAAGAGGTCGCGCGCGGGGTCGTACGATCGGAAGCGCAGCGCAGGGTCCTCGGTCTGGGGATCCCACACCGCGTCGAACGTCGGCTCGCTCGCCGCCGCCGAGGCGCTCGCCCACGCACTCCAACGGTCGCTCGCGTTCCAGTGGATCCCGGCTCTCGGCGTCGCGAAGGAGTACGCCGTCTGCGCGGACGGAAGCCCGACGCGATCCTCTCCCATGCGAAACTCGTGGCGGGTGCCCTGCATTTCCAGCGTCAGCACGAGGTCCGGTCGCAGTCGCAGCGCGTCGCGCACGAACAGGCTCGCGGTCGTCTTCCGGTTCCGGTAGCCGTAGAGCGTCAGCGGCTCCTCGACCGGCTCGGTCTCGGCGCAGGGATCGTCCGGGTCGAGCGAGACGCAGAGGTCACCCTCCCGGAGCGTCCCCCCGTGGCGCATCGTGTGGCGCTGCAGGAAGAGCCCGGCGGAGAGCGTGCCTCCCGCGTGGTCCCACGTGATCCGCGGGATCCATCCGACCTGATATCCGTCAAGCTCGCGCTTGCGCCAGGCGTCGAGCACGGGAGCGTCGAGGCGGTCGTACAGATCGTTGTACTGGAGGTAGTACCCCCGGTTGACGATGCCGAACCAGGTGTTCCGGAGAAAGAATCCCTCGGCGATCCGGACGTCGTGCAGCACGTGGAGGTGGGGCTGGAAGAACGTGTCGGTCTCCCCGGGCCGCAGGAAGTTGACGCGCCGGTCCCGGTCGGGATCGCCGCTGATCTCGCCGCGCAAGTACTCGATCGGAACGCCGTAGTAAGAGAGCTGCGTCTCCTCGGGCCCGCCGAAGAAGCGGATCCTCAGCACCGAGTCCCGCCCGAACCGCTCCAGCCCGAACTGGTAGAGGCTGTGACGCGTCCAGGAAGGGATGCGATACCCGTCCGAGGCGACGTGCGCCGCTCGCACCATCCATGCCCACCGGCCTCCCGCGAGCGGGCCGCCGTATCGAAGATCGACGCGCCACGTGCCGAACGATCCCGCCCCGACGCGGATCTCCCCCCCCTCGACCGGATCGAGGTGCCGCGACTCGAGACTGACGACGCCGCCGAACGCGGGGCTCCCGTACAGGGAGGTCCCAGTGCCGCGCTGGACCTGGAAGGCCTCGAGGTCGCCAGCGAGATCCGCGAGGTCGATGAAGTAGACCGCATGCTGGTCGGGGGTGTTCAGGGGAACGCCGTCGAGGTACGTCGCGACCTTCTCCTGCCGGAACCCTCGGACGCTCAGATACGAGTAGCCGATGCCGTTCCCGGCGTCGCTGTACGCGAAAGCGTTGGGCGTGTCGGCCAGGAGCGCGGCCAGGTCGACCCCGCGGTTCGTCTCCTCGATCCGCTCGCGCGGCACCGTCGCGAAAGCGACTGCGTCGCGCCGCTCCTCGGCGCGTGTCGCGGACACGACGATCGTCTCCACGAGGTCCGAAACCTCGGGCGCCGGGGACGCCTCCTCCTCCTCGTTCCTGGTGTCGGGCGGGGAGGGGAGAGGGCCGTCCTCGGCCGCGGGCGCGAGCCCCACCGCCCAGAGCGCCGCGCAGACGACGATCCCCGGAAGCCTCACACGACGATCGTGGGAAAGCCTCACGCCTCCTCCCCCGTGGGAGGAGCGGCCCCGACGCCCCGCTCAGGACCGCCCGCCCGCTCCCGAGCGCGGGGGACGAGCGGTCCGGAGGAGCCTGACGAGAGAATCCTGCGGCACGTCCCGTTTCCCTACGCTGGTATGATCCAGTTCAGGTTCGAGGGTCTTTCTCAGCCGGCGCCCCATGCCCCGGCACCCCTAACGGAACCGGGTCGAACGTTACCTCCGCTGCGTCGCGCGCGTCAAGCCACGGTGGCCGCGAGATTGTGGGGTGCGGGGTGTCCGGGTGGTGTCCGCGGGC
>CALMJU010000066.1 GCA_937864465.1 uncultured Acidobacteriota bacterium | reverse complement strand
GCGGCTACGCGGCGAGCGCCGCCGGCGAGGTCCACGAAGCGCGCGCGCTGGTCCTCGCCGCTCCTCCCGCCGAGGCGGGCGCGCTGCTGGCGGCGATCGACGGGGTCCTGGGCGACGCGATCGCGGGGGTTACGATGGCCCCCGTGGCGACGGTGCAGCTCGCCTACGCCTCCCGCCTGCCGTCGGTCCCCGAGGCGTTCGGCGCCCTGGCGCCGCGGGGGCACGGGACGCGCGCGCTCGGAGTGCTGTTCCCGTCGCGCATCTTCGGCGACCGCACGCCTCCGGGGGGCGATCTCGTCGACGTCTTCCTGGGAGGCGTCCACGATCCCGGCGTCCTCGGGCTCGACGACGCGGAGCTCGTCGCGCTGGCCGCCGCCGAGCTGCGCCGGCTGTTCGGCGTCGAGGCGCCGTTCCGCTTCGCCCAGGTGGACCGCTACCCGGAGGCGATCCCGCAGCTCGAGCTCGGCCATCGCGCCCGGATGGCGTCGATCGCCGGGCGGCTCGGGGGGCTGCCGGGGCTCGTCCTCGCCGGAAACTACCTCACCGGGGTCGGCATCAAGGACGCCGTCGCGAGCGGGTACGCCGCCGCGGCCGCCGCCGACTCCTTCCTCTCGGGGAGCCGGCCGTGAAGCCCGCGAGCGCCGCATCCGTTCCCCTCGCCGTCGTCGGCTGCGACTTCCGCGTCGCGTCGACGCGGCTGCGCGCCCGAGCCGTCCTCGACGACGAAGGCGCCGGCCGCCTCGCCGGCGCTCTCCTCGGCAGCTCCCACGCCGACGGCTTCGCCGAGATCGCCACCTGCAACCGGGTGGAGTGGATCGCCAGCGGCGGGGACCCGCAGTGGACCGCCTCCCTGCTGAGCGCCGAGATGCGCGCCGCGATCGGCCCCGAGGGCGCCGGGGTGGTCCCCTACCAGTTCACCGGGATCGACGCCGCCCGGCACGTGCTGCGGGTGGCGATCGGCCGCGAGTCGCTCGTCACCGGGGAGCGCCAGATCTCCGGCCAGCTCTTCAAGGCGCTCGAGCGCGCGAGGGAGCGCGGCACCTCGTCGCGGCTGATCAACGGCCTCGGCACCTCCGCCGGCCGGCTCGTCCGGCGAGCCCTGCGCGCGAACCTGCTCGGCGGGACCGGGCACGGCGTGCACGGCCTCGCCGTCGACTACCTGAAGGCGCACCTGCCCGACATCGCGAGCGCCCGGGTGGCTGTCGTCGGACTCGGAGCGATCGGCCGGCGCGTCGAGGAGGCGCTGCGGTTCGCGCGACCGGGACGGATCGTGCTCGCCAACCGCACGGTCGCCGGCGGCGACGCCGGGCGGGTCCGTCCCCTTCGCGACCTGCCGGCCCTGCTCGAGGAGGTCGACGCCGCGATCCTGTGCACGAGCGCCCCCTCGCCGGTGCTGCGGGCCGCCGATCTCGCCGTCCGCCGCTCCGGAGCGCCGCTGAGGATCGTCGACATCGGGGTGCCGCCGCAGGTCGATCGCGAGGGCCTGCCGGAGAGCGTTCACGTGGTCGGCATCGACCAGCTCGTCGGCTGGAACGGGCGGCGTGCCGACGGGACCTCCGACGGCGAGGAGGAAGCGGCCGATCTGGTGGAGGGCGCCCTGCGCGAGTTCCTGTCGTTCTGCGGCGCCGACGCGCTGCTGAGCCTGTTCGAGACCGTCCGCCAGCGGCACGCGGAGCTGGTCGGGGTGGCGCTTCCGCGGATCGTGGAGGCGCGGCTCGCGGAGCTTCCGAGCGACGTGCGCGACGGCGTGCGCGAGGATCTGGCGGCGCTGCTCGTCGAGCACACGAACGAGCTGCTGCGGACGCTCCGCGAGACGTCCCGGTTCCTCGCCGGGGGAGACCGATGAGCCGCCGCACCCTGGTCGTCGGTACCCGGGGGAGCGCGCTCGCCCTGTGGCAGGCCCGCCTGGTGCGGGCCCGGCTGCCGGGCCCCTCCGAGGAGGCCGTGATCCGCACCAGCGGCGACCTGTTCGCCGATCGCCCGCTCGCGGACTCCCGCAACGTCGGCTTCTTCACCAAGGAGATCGAGGAGCGCCTGCTCGACCTCCGCATCGACGCGGCCGTGCACTCGCTCAAGGACCTTCCGACGGCGCTCGCCCCCGGGCTCGCGATCGCCGCCCACCTGCCCCGCGAGGCGCCGGGCGACGTGCTCCTCGTGCGCCCGGACCTCGTCGACGAGGCGCGCCCGATTCCGCTCGCGGACGGCGCCCGGGTCGGCGCGTCGTCGCTCCGGCGGCAGGCGCTCCTGGCGATGCACGCCCCGTGGGCGGCCGCGCGGCCGGTCCGCGGCAACGTGCCGACCCGGGTGGCGAAGGCGGTCGCGGGCGCGTGCGACGCCCTGATCCTCGCCCGCGCTGGGCTGTCGCGGCTCGGACTCGACGTGGCGCCGCTGCTCGCGTTCGACCTGAACCCGACCCGCTGGGTCGGCGCCCCCGGGCAGGGCGTCATCGTCGTGGAGGCCCGTGCGGACGACGCCGAGGCGATCGCCCGGATCGCTCTCCTCGACGATCCGGAGGCGCGCGCCGCGGCGGGGGCCGAGCGGGAGCAGCTCGCGACGTTCGGCGGCGGCTGCCACGCCCCGCTCGGCGCCTACGCCAGGAGGCTCGACGGCGGCGGCGCCGAGCTCTACGTCGCCTGCCCGGGAGCCGCGGGCTTCGGCATCGCGCGGTTCGCGGCCGCCGGCCTCGACGCCGTGCGGACCGCCGCCAAGGATTGGCACGCCGCGGGCCGACCGCCGCGCGGGAGCGACGAGGAGGAGCCGTGGCTCTGCCGGCCGGCGCAGCCGTGGTGCTGACGCGCGAGCGCGCGGACAACGCGCCGCTCCGGGAGGCGCTCGTCGCCCGCGGGGTGCCCGTCGTCGAGATCCCCTGCGTCGCCACGGTTTTCGTGCCGGCGACGCTTCCCGCCGGTCCCTTCGCGGCCGCCGCCTTCACCAGCCGGAGGGGCGTGCTCGGTCTCGAGCGCGCCGGCCTGGTCGAGCCGCTGCTCGCCGCCGGTCCGGGCGGCGGCCGGCCGCGGATCGCCTGCGTGGGCGCGGCCACCGCGGCCGAGCTCCGGCGAGTCGGCGCCGAGGCGGAGATCGTCGCCGACCCGCCCACGGGGGAGGCTCTCGCGCGCGCGCTGGCGGCGCACCTCGCGCCGGGGAGCGCGGCCGCGCTCGTCCGCGGCAATCTTTCCGCCCACGACATCGAGGGCGACCTGCGCCGGGCCGGGATCGGCTGCTCGCCGATCGTCGTCTACGAGAACGTCGCGCCGGAGGTCCCCGCCCTGCGGCCGTTCCCGGTCGCGGCGGTGGTGGTGGCCAGCCCCTCGGCCGCCCGGCGCCTGCTCGCCGCCAACCCGTGGCTCGCGGCCGCGGCGTTCGCCGCCTTCGGCGCGACCACGGAGCGCGCGCTCCGCGACCTCGGGGCGACGCGCGTGCACCTCACCGGAACGGCCCTGCCGGAGCAGGTCGCCCGGCTGGAGGCCCTTTGCGCCCTTGCGGGCGGCGCCGGAGCAGCACCATGAGAACGGACGAATCGAAGGCCCTGTTCCGCCGCGCCGTGGCGCGGATGCCCGGCGGCGTTTCCAGCCCGGTGCGGGCGTTCCGGAGCGTGGGCGGCACCCCCCTCTACTTCCGCGAGGCGCGCGGGGCGCGCTTCGTGGACGAGGACGGCAACGAGCTCCTCGACTTCTGCCTGTCGTGGGGCCCCCTCATCCTCGGCCACGCCCATCAGGCGGTCGTCGAAGCGGTGCACGCCGCCGTCGACCGCGGGCTCTCGTTCGGCGCCTGCTGCCGTGCCGAGATCGAGCTCGCCGAGCGGATCCTCTCCGCCTTCCCCGGACACGAGCGCGTCCGCTTCGTCAGCTCCGGCACCGAGGCCGTGATGACCGCGATCCGGCTGGCGCGCGGCGCCACCGGGCGGCCGCGAATCGTCAAGTTCGACGGCGGCTACCACGGCCACAGCGACTCGCTGCTCGTCAAGGCGGGCAGCGGTCTCGTCACCTTCGGCCTGTCGTCGAGCGCCGGCGTCACCCAGGCGGTGGCGGCGGACACCATCGTCTGCCCGCTGGACGACGAAGCGGCGCTGGCCGAGGCGTTCGCGCTCCACGGCGACTCGATCGCGGCGGTCGTCGTCGAGCCGCTGCCGGCGAACAACGGGCTCCTCGAGCAGCGGGGCGAGTGGCTGCGCGCCCTGCGCGAGCTCGCCTCCCGCCACGGCTCGCTGCTGATCTTCGACGAGGTGATCTCCGGCTTTCGGCTCCGCTACGGAGGCTACGGCGACGGAGTCGGCGTCCGCGCGGACCTCGTCACCCTGGGCAAGATCATCGGAGGCGGCATGCCGGTCGGCGCGGTGGTCGGGCCGGCGGCGATCATGGACCGGCTCGCGCCGGTGGGCCCCGTCTACCAGGCGGGCACCCTCTCCGGCAACCCGGTCTCCCTCGCGGCCGGCGCCGCCACCCTGCGCGAGCTCGCCTCCGGAGCCGCCTACGAAGCGCTCGAGGAGCTCGGGGCCTCCCTCGAGCGCGCGCTGGCCGAGGCCGGCGGCGACCTGCCCTTCCTCGGGTTCCGGAGGGTCGGCTCGGTGTTCTGGCTGCACCTCGCGCCCGGCGAGGTGCCGCGCCGTGCGGACCGGATCGCGCCGGAGGCCGGACGGCGCTATAACGGTGTCTACCACATGTTGCTCGAGCGCGGCATCTACCTCGCTCCGTCGGCCTACGAGGTCGGCTTCCTGTCGACGGCGCACGCCGCCGGCGACGCCGAGAGGCTGGCGACCGAGCTGACCGCGGCGCTACGGGCTGCGGAGCGGGCATGAGGCACCGGATCTGGTACCACGTCGTGTTCGCGGCGGCGCTGGTCACCCTGATCGTGCTCGCGTCGTGGTGGACGATCTTCCACAACCGGGCGCTCGGCACGGAGCGCGAGCTGAAGCTGGTGAAGCTGCAGCGGGACTCGCTCGTCGCCCAGTGCGAGAGCGCGGGGATCGCGACGGCTCCCGCCCTCCCTCAGCCGGAGAAGCTCGCGGAGATCGAGAGGAAGGCCCGGAGGCGCCACGTCATGGTCATGGGCGAGGCGACTCTCCTGTTCGCGCTGATCGGGGTCTGCGTGGTCATGCTCTACCGGCTGGTGTCGCTGGAGCGTCGGTACCGCCGGCGCGTCGAGGAATTCGTCGAGTCGGTGACGCACGAGATGAAGACGCCGCTCGCCGGCATCAAGTCGCTGCTCGAGTCGACCGCGGCCGGCAAGGTGCCGGGCGCGCAGCAGCGCGAGCTGTCGATGCTGGCCCTGCGGGAGGCGGAGCGGCTCGAGCACTCGGTCGAGAATTGCCTGATGGTCGGACGGATCCGGCTCGGCGGGGCCGACGTGGCGATCGAGGCCGTCCCCCTGCGCGAGCTGCTCGATCGGTTCACCGAGCACCGCCGCCGCTATCTCATCGACGATCCGTCGATGATCGAGGTCGCCTGGGAGCTCGCGGCGGCGGAGACGACCGTGCCGGCCGACCCTCGGGCGCTGGTCGCGATCCTGGAGAACCTCGTCGACAACGCCTTCAAGTACGGCGGCGACCGGCCGCAGGTGACGGTGCGGGTGAGCGCCCCCGACGGGCGCGTCGCCGTCGCGGTGGAGGACCGCGGCGTCGGCTTCCGGCCGGAGGAGGCGGCGGCGCTGTTCGCCCCGCACCACAGGGCGCTCGACCGGGGAGCGGTCGTGGTGCACGGCAGCGGGCTGGGGCTGTCGATCGCGCTCGCCCTGGCGAGCCGCATGGGCGCCGAGCTGGCGGCGGCGAGCGACGGGCCGGGCAAGGGAAGCCGCTTCACGCTGACCTTCGGAGCGGCGGGAGCGCGCTGATGGGCGACAAGATCCTCCTGGTCGAGGACGAGCAGCTGGTCGGGATGATGGTGAGGCTCAACCTGCAGGGCGAGGGGCACACGGTCACCTGGGCGAGGACCGCGCCCGAGGCGCTCGCCGAGGCGACCCAGAAGCCGTTCGACCTCGTGCTGCTCGACATCGGCCTGCCGGGCGGCGACGGCATCGAGTTGCTCGCCGAGCTGCGCCGGCGCGGGATCGGCACGCCCGTGATGATGCTCACCGCGCGCGGCGACGTCGCCAGCAAGGTGCGGGCGCTCGACCTCGGCGCCGACGACTACCTCGGCAAGCCGTTCAACGTCGCCGAGCTGATCGCCCGCGCGGGGGCGCTGATCCGCAGGTCGCGCGCCGACCGCGAGCTCCCCGCGGACAAGCTCGTGCGCTTCGGGGCCTACGAGGTGAACTTCGCCACCCGCGAGGCGGTCACCGGCCGGGGGCGCGTCACCCTGAGCGAGAAGGAGGCGGCGTTCCTCGCGACGCTCGTGCGGGCGCGGGGAGCGACCCTGTCCCGCAACGACATCCTCGAGGAGGTCTGGGGGATGGACGCAACCCCCACCGAGCGCACCGTGGACAACCTCGTCCTCCGGCTGCGCAAGCTGTTCGAGCCGAACCCGGACGCGCCGGTGCACATCCTCACGGTGCGCGGCGCCGGCTACCGTTTCGAGCCCTAGGGGCTCGGGACAAGGAGGAGCGCGATGTTCCCGATCCAGAGACCCCGGCGCCTGCGGTACAGCGCGCTGCTGCGCGACCTCGTGCGCGAGACGCAGCTGTCGAAGGACGACCTCGTCTACCCGCTGTTCGTCCACGAGAAGGCGGCGCCGGAGCCGATCCCGGCGATGCCCGGGCAGGTCCGGCACACCGTCCCCTCCCTCGTCGACGCATGCAAGGAGACCGCCGCCCGCGGCGTCAAGGCGGTGCTCCTGTTCGGCATCCCCGACCGCAAGGACCCGGCCGGCAGCGAGGCGTACGCCGAGAACGGGATCGTGCAGCGGGCGGTCCGCGCCATCAAGGACGCGCAGGTGCAGGTGCAGGTGATCACCGACGTCTGCATGTGCGAGTACACGAGCCACGGCCACTGCGGCGAGATCGCCAACGGCGACGTCGCCAACGATCCCTCGCTGAAGCTGATCTGCCGGACCGCGCTGTCGCAGGCGAAGGCCGGCGCCGACGTGGTCGCGCCGTCGGACATGATGGACGGCCGGGTCGGCGCCATCCGCCGCACGCTCGACGACGCGGGATTCGGCCACGTCCCGATCCTGTCGTACGCGGCGAAGTACGCGAGCGCCTTCTACGGGCCGTTCCGCGAGGCCGCCGGATCGGCCCCGCAGTTCGGCGACCGCCGCTCCTACCAGATGGACCCGGCCAACGCGCGCGAGGCGGTCAAGGAGGCGCTGCTCGACGTCGAGGAGGGCGCCGACATCGTCATGGTGAAGCCGGCGCTGGCGTACCTCGACGTCATCCGCGACGTGAAGCAGGCGACGCGGGTCCCCGTGGCGGCTTACAATGTGTCCGGCGAATACGCAATGATCGAGTTCGCGGCCAAAGCCGGGGTCATCGACCGCGAGCGGGTCATCCGGGAGACGCTCACGTCGATCAAGCGAGCCGGCGCGGACCTCATCCTGACGTATCACGCCCTGGAGGCGGCGGCCTGGATCTCCTAGGCGGAAGCCATGCAGATCTCCCCGATCCTCAGCGGACTCGCCGTGCTCACGTTCGTTCCCGCCCTTGCGCTCGCGGGCGCCGGGCAGCCGTCTCGGCCTACTGCAGAGGAGGGAGCCGCCATGGCGATGACCGTCTCGAGCCCGGCCTTCCGGGCGGGCGCCGCCGTTCCCGTCCGGCACACGTGCGACGGCGAGGACGTCTCGCCCCGTCTCGAGTGGACCGACCCTCCCGCCGGAACGAGGGCGTTCGCTCTGATCGTGGACGATCCCGATGCCCCCGTAGGCGACTGGGTGCACTGGGTGGTCGTCGACATCCCGGCGACTGCGCGCGCCTTGCCCGAAGGGATCGCCCGAGCCGATCGGATTCCCGGCCTCGAGCCGGCGCGGCAGGGGCGGAACGACTTCGGGCGGCTCGGCTGGGGAGGGCCGTGTCCCCCGCCCGGCAAGGCCCACCGCTACTTCTTCAAGCTCTACGCGCTCGGCGGGCCGCTCGGCCTCGCGGCGGGCGCCACGAAGGCCGAGGTCGAGAAACGCATCGCCGGCCGCACGCTCGCGAAAGCGGAGATGTACGGGACGTACGCGCGGGGGCGCTGAGCCGGGCGCCGGGGGCCGGCCCGGCGGGAAGTGGGCGTCCTGGAGCGCTCTTTTTCCCGGGCGGGCGGCCGCGGCTCTCTCGCGCCGCGGCGATCCAGCCTGAATAGAACGATTTTTCATAGTTCGCGGGGCGAACTTGCGGTACATTCACGACCCACACCGATCGGGGGGGTCCGCATCCTGAGATCGACGGTGCCGTCCGACGGCCGGGGAAGCCTCTCGGCCTCGCCCGCTCGCGCCGCTTCGCGTCCCGCGACGGCGGCGTCGAAGCCCGCTGCGTCGCGGCGGGCCAACCCGAGTCGACATTCGCAGAACGCGCGATCGTTCGCGGAGGAGGGAACCAAGAAGATGAGACGAGCCGCATTCCTGCTTCTGGCCGTCCTGCTCGCAGTCGGCACGGTGGCGGCCGCCGAGGACGTCCACCGGATCCGCTGTGTCGAGGACGATCCGTCCTTCGTGGGGTACGCCCCCAATCAGATCATCGTGCAGCTGGAGGACTCGGTCGTGCCCCTGCTCGACCGGCAGGCGGTGAGAGCCGGCAGCGCGTTTTCCGGAATCGCCGGGCTGGAAGAGATCGGCCCACGGTTCGGAATCACGCGCATCGAGAAGAAATTCGCCGGAGTCGATCTCGACGGCGCGGCCAGCCCGGAGGAGCGCGCCCTGACGAGATTTTTCCGCGTCCACGTGCCGGAAGAACGGGTCGAGGAGGCCATTGCGGCCTATGAGGCGCTGCCGATGGTGACCCGAGCGTACCGGAGCGCCCTTCACGCGATGTACGCGACCCCCAACGACCCCTCCTACTCGACGCAGTGGCACTACTACGGGCCCTACGGCGTGGACGCCGACGACGCGTGGAGCGTGGAGACCGGAGATCCGTCCGTCGTGGTCGGCATCCTGGACTCCGGCGTCAAGTACGACCACGGCGATCTCGGCGGGACGAATCCTCCCGGACCGGCGGACAACAGCACCAACGGCAACATCTGGGTGAACGACCAGGAGATCCCGGGCAACGGCATCGACGACGACGGCAACGGATACGTCGACGACGTCATCGGGTACGACTTCGTGGTGTCGAGCTTCCGCTGCAAGGACGTCGACTGCTCCGTCGCGGACAACGATCCGATGGATGCGCTGGGCCACGGCACCCACGTTTCCGGGACCGTGTCCGCCATCAACAACAACGGCTACCGGGTCGCCGGCGTGGCCGGGGGCTGGAACGACGGCACGCAGAGCAGCGTCGCGACAGGCGTGAAGATCCTGCCCTGCCGCGTCGGGTACTCGACCGGCAGCAGCGGCGTGGTCGACATGGCCGCCGTCGCCGACGCCATGGTCTACGTCGGGCAGCTCAAGGCGCGCGGCGTCAACGTCGCCGCCGTCAACTGCTCGTGGGGCAACACCGAATCGGCCGACCTGGCGGCGGCGGTCGACTACATCGTCAGCCAGGACGTGCTGGTGGTCGTGGCGGCGGGGAACGCCAACTCGACCACCCCCAGCTACCTCAGCTCGAGAAGCGACTGCATGAGCGTGGGCGGCACCGACAGCGCCGGGAACGTGTACACCGCCTCCAACTACGGCTCTTGGGTCGACATCGCCGCCCCCGCAGTCAGCGTCGTCAGCACCGTGACCGGCACCGGCGATCTGATCGCCACCTACAGCGGCACTTCCATGGCGGCACCCCACGTCTGCGGCGTGGCGGCCCTGCTGGAGTCCTACAATCCCGCCCTGTCCCGCGCGGACAAATGGGCCATCCTGTGCGACCCGAACAACGTGAAGCCCTACAACCAGACCAAGTACGTCGGCGTCGGCATCGTCAGCGCGATCCTGTCGCTCGAAGACGCCGGCACGGCGTGCACCGACCCGCCGGCGACCGATTTCACAGGGTCTCCGACCAGCGGCTCCTACCCCCTGACGGTCAGCTTCACGGACCTGTCGTCGAACGACCCGACGTCCTGGGACTGGAACTTCGGCGACGGCACGGCGCACGCCTACACCCAGAACCCGTCGCACCAGTACACGGCGGCCGGCACGTTCACGGTCACGCTGACCGCCTCCAACGCCTGCGGCTCGGACGTCGAGGTCAAGACCGGGTACGTGTCGGTCACGACCCCGACCACTCCCCCCGTGGCGGCCTTCACGGCCTCGCCGACCTTCGGGCCGGCGCCGCTCGCGGTCACCTTCATCGACCAGTCGACCGGCGGCGCGACGTCGTGGACGTGGAACTTCGGCGACGGGAGCCCGCTGTCGTACGTCCAGAACCCGGTGCACACGTACACCGCCGTAGGACAGTACGACGTCACCCTGACGGTCAGCAACGACTTCGGCAGCGATTCCGAGACGAAGGTCGACTACATCACGGCAACCGAGGCGGTCGCGAGCTCCATGCACGTCTACGACATGGACGTCTGGCGCACCGCCTCCGGGGCCAACTGCGACATCTACACGAAGGTCTGGATCTACGACCAGAACAACGCCCCGCTCGAGGGGGCCAGCGTCACGGTCGCCGTGTCGGGTCCGCTGAGCGGCACCGGCACCGCCCTGACGGGCACCGACGGGAGCGTGACGTTCCACACCGGCATGACGAAGAGCTGCTCGGGCGATTTCTGCTTCGAGGTGACCGGCGTCGTCAAGACCGGATACACGTACGACTCGGCCGCCAACGTCGTGACCAAGGTGTGCGAGAGCGGGATCGTCTACTGAAGTGGTTGCTAGGAGGGCAAGGGACCTCGGGAAACGCCACCTGCGCGATTCCCGCGTGACCGGTCGAGGATCGGCGATCTCCTTGCCCCCTCTCGCATCGAGCGAATGTCGTCGCTGCGCCGGGTTCTCCGGCGCAGCGACGTTTCCTCGGATCCAATCCCCCTTCCCGCGGCCGGGCACGCGCCGCAGCTCCCAGGTAGTTCTCCGCTCTCAGGGGCGCCCGGCCGCGGCGCGCCTCATGCGCGCCAGCAGGTCGGCGAAGCGCGGATCCCCGCGGAGCGAGGCGAACCACGGGTCGCGCGCCAGGTACTCGTGATCGGTGTCGCCGAGCTCCAGATCCCGCTCGAGCGCCTGGAGCGCCTCGTCGGGGCGGCCGGTCAGCGCGAGAGCGGCCGCCAGGTTGTAGAACGCGACCGGGTCCTTCGGCATCAGCCGCGCCGCCTCCCCGCAGACCTCGAGCGCCCGCGGAAGATCGCCGACCTGGAGGCCGGCGTCGCACAGGTTGATCACGGCCGTGGAGTAGACGTCCGGATCCGCCCCGCCTCCCAACCGCGCGTCGAGTTCCCGCCATAGGACGATCGCGCGCTCGAACTGCTCCGTCGCCTCGGCCAGGAGCCGCGGCTCCGGCTTCTCCGCCAGGCGGTGCTGCTCGGACAGGCTGGCGCCCAGGTTGACTTGCGCCCACGGCAGGTCAGGATCCAGTCGCAGGCTTCGCCGGGCCGCGCTCTCGGCGCGGCGGAAGCTCTCCAGCGCTTCCTCCTTTCGACCCTCGTACAGCGCCCGGCGTCCCACCTCCAAAAGGGTGTCGGCCAGCGCCTGCAGGACGATCGCGTTGTCGGGCAGGATCCGCGCGGCCGCCTCCACGTGGCCGCGGCCCTCCTGCAACTCGCCTCTCCGGACGAGCAGGAGCCCCAGGTTGAGCCGCGCCACCGGGTTCTCCGGGTCGACGGTCGTGAGCCGGGCGTAGTCGCGCTCCGCCCCGTCAGCGTCCCCGAGATCCTGCCTGCTCAACGCCCGGAAGAGAATTGCGTCCGTCGCCGCGGGGTTCCTCCCGATCAACTCCGAATACAGAGCCTCGGCCCTCGCGTGGTCTCCCCGGTACGTGGCGAGCATGGCGTCCATCCTAAGATCGTCGTCCCCCGGTGCGTCGGAGCGGTACCTGTCGGCCAGCCGCGCCGCCGACTCCGCCTCCTCTCGCATCCCCAGCTCGCTTAGAACGAAGGCGTGAAGCCGGTGGCTCGACGCCGCTTCGGGCCGGAGGCCGACCAGCCGGGTCATGGATTCGAGGACGATCCGCTTCGCGGCGTCCGCCGTCGGCTCACCCGGGGCCCGCTCCTGGATCTGCTTGGCGAGGTGCAAGGCGTTCACGGCTCGATCCCGCAGCGCGAGCAGATTGTCTGGATCGAGCCGGAGGATCCGTTCCGTCGCTTCCAGGAGCGCCCGCCGATCCCTCCGATCCATCAGGCGCATCTCCCGGCGAATCTGCGCGACGGCGGACTCCCGCACGAGGGCGCGATGCTCGATCGCCCGGTTTGCCAGGAAGGCGATGGCCGGGGCGGCGACCAGCAGCGTCGCCAGCAGGGCGGCGTGGATCGGACGGCGCCTGGCCCACTTCACCGCTCGAGCCGGCCAGCGGGGCGGGCGGGCGCGGATCGGACGGAACTGGAGCACGTTCTCCAGGTCTGCCGCGAAGGCCTCCATGCTCGGGTAGCGGTCCTGGGGGCTCTTCTCGAGGGCCTTTCCGATCACGACCTCGAGGTCGTGACTCACGCGCTCGTTGAGCTTGCTCGGCCGGCGCGCGGCGGAGGTGAGCACCGCGTTCATGTACAGCTGCTGCGACTCGCCCGCGTAGGGGTAGCTCAGCGTCAGCAGCTCGAACAGCGTGACGCCCAGGGAGTAGACGTCGGTCGGAGGGCCGATCTCCCGCGGTCGGCCCAGGATCTGCTCGGGAGCCATGTAGACCAGCGTGCCGAGGACCGCGCCCGCGGTCGTCATCCGCGTCGCCTCGGTGTCGAGGGCCAGACCGAAGTCGGCGATCTTGACGATCCCCAGCTCGCGGTCGAGCAGGAGGTTCATCGGCTTGACGTCCCTGTGCACGACCCCGTGCCGGTGGGCGTATTCGAGGCCGTGCGCCGCCTCGAGGACCCGCCGGATCGCCCACTCGACGTACGCGCGGCTTCCGAACTCGAGGCCCAGGCCGTCGTCCCGCCCCCAGCGCTGCATGTTGCCGATGACGCTCTGGAGCGAGCCGCCCTCGATGAGCTCCATCGAGTAGAAGCTCAGCTCCTCCCAGACGCCGCGCTCGAACACCTTGACGAGGTTGGGATGGTCGAGCTTGCCGCCGATCCAGGCCTCGCGCTCGAACCTCCGGTCGGCCCTCTCGGAGGGGGCGTGGTGGCGGGAGAGCACCTTCAGCGCGACCCGCCGGCGCATCTCCTCCTGGTAGGCCTCGAAGACGGTCCCCATGCCGCCCGCGCCGATTTCCCGGATCACGCGGTAGCCGGCGATCCTTCTGGGACCGGTGAACCCCGGGGATCCAGGGGAAGGCTCGGTCCCCGCGGAGGTCTCCGTGCAGTCGGGGCAGACAAGCGCCCCGCTGCGAAGGAGGCGGCCGCAGGTCGGGCAGATCCCGCCGGGCGCCGTCGTCTCGTCGTCGGCCGTCATCTCGGGTACACCGGCTTCAGTATCGCCCGGATCGGCCGCCGCGCGTCAGGGGCATTGCGAGTCGAGCACCCGCGCCGGCACGGCGCCCTCGGGCCCCAGCGGCCCCTCGCCGGTCGCGTTCTCGCCGGTCACCAGGTAGAAAAAGCCCTCGCCGGTCGCCGGCGACTCCGGGTCGACCGTGTCCGGAAGGCCGTCCTCGTCGGAGTCGGCGTCGATCCCGCAGGCCCAGGCGCTCATGTTCGAGGTCCGCACCTCGGGGTACGCCCCGAGGATCGCCATGGCGCCGCGGTAGACGTTGTAGGAGAGCGCTCGGTGGGGGACGGTCCACTCGAGCACCGTCCCCGATTCCGTCCTCCCGAGCGTCAACAGGACGACCTCCTCCGGGGCGACCGGCGAGATCACGTAGCTCTCTCCCGCGTCGGTCGGCGTCGCCGGGAGCGAGTCCGCGAACGGCGCGCCGACCAGGACGTCGTCGACCCCGTCGGCGTTGATGTCGAACCCTCCGCCGACGGAGCTTCCCAGCGCGTCGCCCGCCTCGTACCCCTCGACGACGAGACCCGGCGCGGTCTCTCCGACGTCGGAGAGGAGCCGCCCTCCCGCCTCCTGGGCCTGGCTTCCGAACACGACGTACGCCTTGCCGGCCCCGGTCTTGCCGGGAAGATTGGCCGCGGGGGCGCCGATCGCGTAGTCGTCCACTCCGTCGTCGTTCACGTCGCCGGCCCCGCCGACGACCAGACCGCCCAGGGATCCGTCGTCGCCCGGAGTGAAGTACCAGGCGCCGAACGCCGTGACGGCGTCCTGCGAGCCGACCAGCCGAGAAAGCCCTCCGACGGGCTCGAGCTGCGTGTCCTTGGGCTCCAGCGTCGTGCTGCCCGATTTCGTCTTCGGGCCGTCGCCGGGAATGATCCAGGCGACGTCGTTCCCGGCGACCAGGATGTCCGGAACGCCGTCCCCGTTCACGTCCACCGCCCCCTTGACCGAACGGCCGATCTCCCCGCTGGCGGCCATGCCGAGAAAGACGACGCCCAGGATCTGGGTCGAGGTGCCGTCCGCGACCCTCTCCAGGCGGATCACGCCCCCGGACTCCGCCTTGGCGTCGAGGTTCGACGTCCCTCCGTGGATCGCGTAAACGTACCCGGCCGAGGCGATCGGGTCCCCGAACTCGTCGAGGGTCGTGGCGCCGGGCGCGCCGATCAGGAAATCGTCGATCCCGTCGCCGCTCACGTCTTGCCACCAGGAGACCGATTCCCCCGCCTCGTCGCCGGCGGTCTCGCCGTAGAACACCAGTCCGGGAACGGTCGAGCCGACGGCCGAGAGGTCGACGATCCCGGGTCCGATCGGCCCGTAGAGGACGTACGCCTTGCCGGCGCCCGTGCGCCCGAGCGGGCTGGCTCCGGGGGCTCCGACGATCAGATCGTCGTGCCCGTCGTCGTTGAGGTCGCCCGCGAACGAAGCGGAGGTTCCGGCGAGGTCGCCCGCGGCCTCGCCTCGGATCAAGATCCCGCACAGCGTCGGCGAGGCGCAGTCGTCCAGGTCGCCGAGACCGAAGCTCGCCGGGGCCAGCTCGTCGAGGCCGGCGTCGCCGAAGACGACGTAGACCGCGCCGGAGTCGGTGCCGTTGAAGCCGGAGTGCGGCGCCCCGACGACGACGTCCGCGAGGCCGTCGCCGTCGAGGTCGCCCGCCAGGTCCACCGCCTCGCCGGCCGACTGCTCGGCCTGCTCGCCTCCGTACGTGAGGCTGGCGACCGCGCTCACCGCGGACTGCAGGCCGACGCCTCCGAAGATCAGCTCGACCTCGCCCGCGTCGGCGAGCGCTCCCACGTCGGCGTTGGGAGCGCCGACGACGAGGTCCGAGATCCCGTCGCCGTTGACGTCCCCGACGACGGCGATCGAGTAACCGGACTCGTCGTTCGCGTCGTCGCCCGCGAGGATCGTCCCCGCTTGGTCTTCGCCGACCGTCTCGGCGGGGAGCGTGCCGGAGGTCGCCGAGTTCACGGTATCGAACGTCGAGGAGAACGGCACGGCGGGGTTTCCTGCCAGGTCCCGCAGCGCGGTCGTCACGCGCACCGTGTAGTCGGTGTCGGCCGCGAGCGGGGCGTCGGGGTCGAAGCTGACGAGCAGGCCTTCGGCCGAGACCAGGACGCGCCCCGAAACCTTGATGCCCGCGGCGTCGAGGACGACGGCGGCGGGATCGGCGCTCTCCGGGTCCACGGGCTCGCTCATCACCAGCACGACGCTGGTGCTCAGGGCGGCATCCACCGCGCCGTCGGCGGGCAGCACCACGCTGACCGAGGGAGGGGTCGAGTCCGGCGCGACGGCCTCGACGGGGCCCGCCGCCGTGTCGGGCGAGTACTCCCTCGTCGCCGGGCGCCCCGAGACCGCGTCGATCGCGCTCCCGCCCGACTCGGTCAGAAGGGTCGCCAGGAACGCACCCGGCGTGCGGCCCGATGCGTCCGCGGTCACGAGCGCCGTCACGAAGTAGGTCTTCGGCAGGCCGTGCCCGATCCGGGCATCGGGATCGTCGGGCGGGAACGCCAGGGTCTGCGTTCCGTCCGTCAGCGTGTCCAGCGAGCAGACGAGCGCGTCCGTCCCGGGCTCGAAGGCGCCCGAGCCGTCGTCGGCGTAGACCCGGAGGCCGTCGAGGAGGGCGTCCGCCTCGACCGCCGTCAGCGGATCTCCGGGCGCCTCCTCGAGGAGCACCTGGATCGCCGTCAGCTCGACCGGGGAGTCGCCGTCCCGGCCTCGGTGCGTCGCGACGGCACGCAGAAGCGCCTCCTCGCCGCCGTCGAGGATCGTCTCGGGGGCGACGTCCGTGGATTCGAGCGCGAGCTGACCGCCCCGGTTCGCGTACCAGGCGATCTTGTCGTCGAAGTATGACGCGGAGACGACGTCGAGGTCTCCGTCGCCGTCGATGTCCGCTGCGGCGACGGACTCGACGCCGTTCGCCGCAGCCGAGACCAGCTGCTGGCCCCCGAACGTCCCCTTTCCGTCAAGGTTCTCGTACCAGGCGATCTCGTCGTCGTTCACCGACGCGGAGAGCACGTCGGGATCGCCGTCGCCGTCGAGGTCCGCGGCCGTGACGAAGCACGCACCGATGCCGGTGGTCGAAATCACCTGCTGGACTCCGAACGTTCCGGCGCCGTCGGTGTTCTCGTACCAGGCGACCTTGTAGTCGTTCATCGACGCGGAGAGCACGTCGAGGTCGCCGTCGCGGTCGAGGTCCGCGGCGGCGACGGAGTATGCGCCGTCGGCGGCGGTGGTGATGACCTGCTGTACTCCGAACGTTCCGGCGCCGTCGGTGTTCTCGTACCAGGCGATCTTGTCATCACCGGCCGACGCGGAGAGCACGTCGAGATCGCCGTCTGCATCGAGGTCCGCGGCCGCCACGGAGGTCGCGGCGTCGGCGAGGGTGGTGATGACCTGCTGGACTCCGAACGTTCCGGCGCCGTCGAGATTCTCGTACCAGGCGATCGTGTCGTAGGACCACGACGCGGAGAGCACGTCGAGATCGCCATCGCCGTCGAGGTCCGCCGCCGCGACGTCGAAGGGGGAGTCGGCGGCGATGACCTGCTGGGGCCCGAAGCTCCCCGCCCCGTCCAGGTTCTCGAGCCAGACGGTGCTGCCGGTAGCGATGAGGAGGAGGTCCGTGTCCCCGTCGCCGTCGAGGTCCGCGGCGGCGAAGGAGCGTCCTCCGGCGGGGGTCAAGATCACCTGCTGGACTCCGAACGTTCCGGCGCCATCGGTGTTCTCGTACCAGGCGATCGTGCCGTCGTCGGTCGAGCCGGAGACGACGTCGAGATCGCCGTCGCGGTCGAGGTCCGCGGTTGCGACGGACGAGGCACCGTCGGCTTCGGTCGTGATCACCCGCTGCTCCGGGAACACGGCGCCTCGGTGGATCGTCCGGTTCTCGTACCAGGCGATCTTGTCCGCCAAGTCCGACGCGGAGATCACGTCGAGATCACCGTCGCGGTCGAGGTCCGCGGCGGCGACGGAGCGGGCGCCGTCGACGGCGGTCGTGATCACCTGCTGGGTTCCGAACGTTCCGGCGCCGTCGGTGTTCTCGTACCAGGCGATCTTGCCGTCGTTGAGCGACGCGGAGAGCACATCGAGGTCGCCGTCGCGGTCGAGGTCCGCGGTCACGACCCGCATGGCGGCTAAGAGGGCGGTCGTGATCACTCGCTGGATTCCGAACGTTCCTGCGCCGTCGGTGTTCTCGTACCAGGCGATCTTGTCGTCCGCGGCCGACGCGGAGAGCACGTCGAGATCGCCGTCGCCGTCGAGGTCCGCGGCGGCGACGGAGAGGGCGCCGTCGGCGGCGGTCGAGATCACCCGCTGGACTCCGAACGTTCCGGCGCCGTCGGTGTTCTCGTACCAGGCGATCTTGTCGTCCGCGGCCGACGCGGAGAGCACGTCGAGATCGCCGTCGCCGTCGAGGTCCGCGGCGGCGACGGAGAGGGCGCCGTCGGCGGCGGTCGAGATCACCCGCTGGACTCCGAACGTTCCGGCGCCGTCGGTGTTCTCGTACCAGGCGATCTTGTCGTCCGCGGCCGACGCGGAGAGCACGTCGAGATCGCCGTCGCCGTCGAGGTCCGCGGCGGCGACGGAGTAGGCGCCGTCGGCAGCGGTCGTGATCAATTGCTGGACTCCGAACGCACCGGCGCCGTCGAGGTTCTCGTACCAGGCGATCTTGTCGTCGGTCATCGACGCGGAAAGCACGTCTAAGTTGCCGTCGCCGTCGAGGTCCGCGATGGCGACGGACCGGGCGTCTGCGGCAGCGGAGATCCGCGCCTCGGGACCGAAGAGGCCGGGCGAGGGGTCCGGGTCGCACGCGTTGCCGATGCCGTCGGCGTCGCCGTCCGCCTGGTCCGCGTTGACCGTCGCCGGACAGTTGTCGCAGGCGTCTCCGACGCCGT
>CALMJU010000065.1 GCA_937864465.1 uncultured Acidobacteriota bacterium | reverse complement strand
CGGGCGCGAGCGAGACAGGCGGAGGAGGAGAAACGCCATTCGCAAGAGACCGCGGAGCATTACAGGGCGGTCACCGAGGCGCTCGCCCTCGCCATCGAGGCGAAGGACGAGAACACCGAGGACCATCTCCGCCGCGTCCAGGTCTTCTGTGCGGCGACCGGCCGCGCCCTCGGTCTCCCGCCCGCGGAGATGAAGGCGCTCGAGGCCGCGTCGCTCCTGCACGACATCGGGAAGATCGCCGTTCCGGAACACATTCTCACGAAGCCGGGACGCCTCACCCCCGATGAGTACGAGAAGATGAAGGTCCACCCCGGCGTCGGGGCGGAGATCCTGGCCGCGGTGCCCTTCCCCTTCCCCCTCGCCCCGATCGTCCGGCATCACCACGAGCGGTGGGACGGGAAGGGGTACCCCGATGCGCTCTCCGGCGAAGCGATTCCGATCGGCGCGCGCGTGCTGTCCGTGGCGGACTGCTTCGACGCGCTGACGTCCGACCGCCCCTACCGGAAAGCCCTTCCCGCCGAGGAGGCCCTCGAGTTCCTGCGGAGGGAGTCCGGCAACATGTTCGACCCCGCGGTCGTGCGGATCTTCCTCGCCGACCCCGAGATCGCGCTCGCCGTGCGCCGCGAATGCGGGGCCACGGGGAGCCGGACCGCCGTTGCGGGGGAGCGCGCGAGCAGGGAGCCCCGGCCCGACACGCCGGGCGACGTTCCCCCCGCAATCGGCGAGGCGAGGCGCGCCGAGGCGCTGGCGCTGCAGGAGCTGGCGCGCGCGGTGGGACGCCATCTCGATCTCGAGGAGAACCTGACGTTGCTGGCCGCGAGGATCGAGCGTCTGGTCCCCCACCGGAGCCTGGTCGTCTACCTGTACGACCGGGAGAGGGAACACCTCGTCGCACGCTTCACGACCGGCCAAGGCGCCGCGAGGCTCAGGGGACTCGTGATCCCCGTCGGCGACCGGCTTGCCGGGTGGTCCGCGCTGTACCGGCGCACGTATGCCGGGAGCGCCCACGTGCGCCCGCTCGAACGCGACGGCTCGCGGTCGGACCTCGAGGACATGAGCGACGACCCGGAGGTCCGCGATCTCCGTTCCACGATCGTGACGCCGCTCGTCACCGGCTTCGAGGATCTGGGAGTCCTCGCCCTCTACCACACGAGCGACCGCGCCTACGGCGCCGGCGAGGCGCGCCTCGTCGAGACCGCCGCCGGCTTCGTCGCGCGCGCGATCGCCGGCTCCCTCGACGCTCGCTCCCCTGCGGAGAGCCTGACCGATCCCGTGACGGGCGTCCCGAACTCTCGCTTCTTCTTCGTCGAGTCCGGATACCGGATCGACCGCGCCTCCAGGGACGGCTCCGCCTTCGGCGTGATCGGCCTGCGTCTCGCCGTGCTCGACGACGTCCACGACACGCTCGGTCCGACGGCCTCCGCGCGGGTCCTGGCGCAGGCGGCCAGGAGGCTCGCCGCCGCGAGCCGGCCGGGAGAGACGCTCGTCCGCTTCGGCGGGAACCTGTTCTTGATCCTTACGTCGCTCGGGACCCCCGCCGCCCTGGAACGGCGAGCCCAGGCGATCCTCGCCGACGCTCTCGCGGGTCCCGTCGAAGCTCGTTTCGGAATTTCTCGGCCGATCGACCTTCAGGTCGCGTTCGCGTGCTTCCCGTTCGACGGATCGACCACGGAGCAGATGCTGGACGCGATCGAGAAGCGTCTCCATCCCGAGGACGGGGTGGCGAGAGCGTTTCCCTCCCCCTCCGAGCGCCAGGCGCCGGCCGACTCCGTGATCCCCGACGTCGTCTAGCCCGACCCCGACGGCGAGATCCGCTGCTCCGTCCGAGGCTCGAGGCCGGAGGAAGCCGAGAAGGCCGTCTCAGCCCGAGATGCGCGGGAATCATGCGCCCGGGTTGAAGTCAAGTCGTTTGGTTCTAACGGATTACAACAGGAACACCGCCGCGCGCGTCTCACCCTGAGACCCGAACTCGAGCCCTCGGCCCTCTCCCACCCGTTCGCAGAACGGTTCTAAGTGCAACAAAAACAAGAGATTCCTCGAAAACCGGATGCTCCGCCCCACGACGGTGCACGAATTGCTGTTTCGTAAGCCGCCATGAAACAGCGACAGGCAAGCGAGCGAGCAACCTCGGGGGAGGACAGAGCCATGAGGCGAGCGACGCGGGTTCTTTGGATCCTGCTGGTGGCGGCTGCGGTTTCGGCGCCGGCGTGGAGCGCGGGCTACGGGAAGGTGGCCCCGGATCTCGACCTGGACGGAGCGATCGGCGACTTCCGGGTCATCGTCACGTACCGGCCCGGCACCACCGACGAAGAGATCGTCGGGCTCGCGGGTCCGAACGGGGTCGTTCGACGCGACTTCGAGGGGATCCACGCGTTCGCCGGCACCATGACCGCGGAGCGCCTGCTCGAGATCGTCTCCGACGACCGCGTGCTCTCGGTCTCGCCGGACCGGCGGGTCGTGGGAACCATGGACGTGGCCGTGCCGACGATCGGAGCGGACCTGGTCGAGACCAATCTCGGCCACACCGGCCGCGGCATCACGGTCGCCGTGGTGGATTCCGGGATCGCACCGGGACCGGCGCTCCCGGCCGAGCGGATTCTCGCCGCCGTGGATTTCACGGAGTCGGCCGCCGGGCCCGACGACTTCGGGCACGGGACACACGTCGCGGGAATCATAGGCGGCTCCGGCGCCGAAGGGTCCGTCCGCGGTGTGGCCCCCGAAGCGACGTTCGTCTCCCTCCGGGTGCTCGACGGCAACGGGGGAGGCTACACGAGCGACGTCATCGAGGCGGTCGAATGGGCGATCGAGAACCGGGAGCAGTACGGCATCCGGATCCTCAACCTCTCCCTCGGGCACCCCGTCTACGAGAGCTGGCGCTCCGACCCGCTGACGAGAGAGGTGGAGCGCGCGTGGGCCGCCGGGCTCCTCGTCGTCACCTCCGCCGGCAACCGGGGACGGGACGGCTACATGACGATCAACTCTCCCGGGAACGATCCCTACGTCCTGACGATCGGTGCGATCAACGACCTGAACACGGCCGACCGCGGCGACGACATCGCGACGACCTACAGCAGCCGGGGACCCTCGTTCGGCGATCACGTGCTGAAGCCGGACCTCTCCGCCCCCGGGAACCGGATCGTCTCCTGTCTCTCGCCCGATTCCGCGGTGGCGGATCTCTTCCCGGACCGGGTGATCGACGGAGACCGCATCGAGCTCTCCGGCAGCAGCATGGCGGCCGGCGTCGCGTCCGGCGCGGCGGCGATCCTGCTGGAGCGCAAGCCCGAGATGACTCCCGACCAGGTGAAGCTCGTCCTCATGCTCTCCGCGGAAAAGGTGGAGGGCGACGACGTGTTCGCCGTGGGGGCCGGGCGCATGAACCTCGTTCGCGCGCTTGCCCTCGGGGATTCGTTCCGACCGACCCGTCGCACGGCCGCCAGCCCGATCGTCCTGCGCAGAGACAGCGCCGGCATGTACATCCTGATCCAGCCGTCCCCGCTCACGATTGCGATCTGGGGTGACCAGGCCCTCTCCGGCGATCAGGCCCTGTGGGGCGACACCGCACTCTGGGGCGACACCGCACTCTGGGGCGATATCGCGATCTGGGGCGACATCGCGATCTGGGGCGACACGGCGCTCTGGGGCGACACCGCACTCTGGGGCGATACCGCGCTCTGGGGCGATATCGCGATCTGGGGCGACACCGCACTCTGGGGCGATATCGCGATCTGGGGCGACATTGCGATCTGGGGCGACTCGATCCTCGGCATCGGCGACTGAACGGAAGAGGCAACGGTGACGACGATGCGCACCAACCTCATTTTCTGGGACGGGACGACTCCTTAACCCACCTCCCCCTCCCAGCCACTCGGGGCCGCGCTGCCGGGCGCGGCCCCGGTTTTTCTTCCGACGGCCCCCGGTCTCCTCGCAGCAAGCCGACGACCGCGCGCGAGGATCGCGCGGGCGCCAGGGGACGCGAGAACAGCGAGCGCAGCTCCCGTTCACCCAGGTCGCCGCGCCGGACGCGCTCGAAAAGCGCCCACCCGAGGCGATGGCCGAGGTCGCGGGCGAGAGCGCGCCGCACGCCGCGCGCCCCTCGCAGATACCCCGCAATCTCCTCGGGAACGGTCCAGGACCCGCCGGCCTCGAACCGGAGGTGGGCCGCGAGCCAGCGGTCGCGCAGGGCCCAAGCGGTTCCTCCGCGCGGCGCGCTCCGTCCCCCTGCGGCCGCCAGCGCGCGGCGGTCGTCCGGAAGGAGGTAGTCGCCTGCGGGGTCCACGAGAAGGGAGCCCAGATAGGCGAGCCCTTCCTCGTAAGCGGCGGCGTAGGCGCGCTCCACCGGTCCGGCCGCCGGCTCCTCTGCGGCGGAGAAGAGGCGCCCGGACAGCGCGGCGCGAAGGAACCGGGCCCCTTCGCCCGCCGCGCGCCCGGGGAGATAGCGCAGGAGGAAGACGGTGTTCGAGCGCGGCTCGTAGAGCGCCCCTCTCGCCTCGAGCGCCGATCGCGCCTCGCGCGACTCGGCCGCGGATGACCCGTGCTCGGCGAGGATCGGGCCGAGAAGCGCCTTGGCCTCGGGACCGCTGTAGACCTCGGGGAAGGCGTCCGCGAGATCCTCCGCCCAGCCGCCGCGATGGCGGATTCGATGCCGCTCCGGGTCGATCCCGAGCCATCCGAGCAGCACTCCCACGAGGTGGTGGACGGCCGGCGTCAGATCCACTTCCTCGTCCGGGGGAACGTCCTCGCGCCAGCGCTCGAGCACCTGCCGGTAGGCCTCGTACTTCGCGATCGGCGGCGTGTGGAAGACGGCGAACGCGCCCGAGCCGAGCGCGGCGGCCTCGGGGGGCTCGTCGCGCGCGGCCAGCAGGCGCCAGTAGGGAGCATCGGGAGACTGGAAGACCGTCACGGCCTCGACCCCGCTCCCGAGCCTCGACAGCCTGCGGCCCACACTGGCCGGGAGGTGGCCCGGCGCGAGGTGCGACTCCCCGATCAAGACGAGGAGCCGCTCGCCCGGCGAGGAGCAGAGGCGCGCCGCGATCCTGCGGGCCACGTGCTCGTCCCTCCGCGCGAGCCCCTCGAAGCCGGCTCTCGGCGGAGAATCGAGGGCGACGACGGGAACGGCAAGTTCCCTGGCGCGGTCGAGCATCTCCCCGTAACCGCGCCACGGATAACCCCACTCCTCCCGGTAGTGGATGCGGCGAAGAAACGACGCGTCGTCCATGCCGCCCGATTGGCGTCGGTCCAGAACACCCTGCTGGCGCGCGTACACGAACTCCACGCCCAGCGCGACGGGCCCCGCCGCCCGGAGCCGCGCGAGGAGATCGGCCGCGAACTCCTGGCAGGCCGGGACGGCATGGAAGTCGCCGACGTAGACCAGTCTCGCCGCCAGGCACTTCCGGAAGATTCGATCGAGGGGGACCCGCCGGGGCCTCTCCTGCGCGAGCCTCCGCTCGAGCGCCCGGAAATACGGATGCCCGAGCGATCCGTCGGCGCCGAGGACCTCGCGGCGAAGGCGGTTCGCCGCATCCTTCCGGCGCGCGAGCAGGTCTCGCGCTGCGCGCCCCGCCGGCCGGGGCACTACTGGCCGTCGCCCCCGGCGCTGCCTCCGCCGTTCTTGCCCTGGCCCGACTGGTCGCCCTTCATCGCGTTGCGGAAGCTCCGGATTCCCTCACCGAGCCCCCGCCCGATCTCGGGCAGCTTCCGCGCCCCGAACAGCAGGATGACCACCAGAGCGATCAGGAGGATTTCGGGCCAACCCATCGAACCCATCTTCGACCCCCTCGGCCCCGCCCGGAGGCCGCGATCACGCGTCCAGAATCTCCCTCGCGTTGCCGACGCGCCGCGTCACGCGCTCCGCATCCAGGTGCTCGAGCAGCGGGATCGCGTTCTTCCTCGTCACCCCCGCGAGATCCTTGAAGGCGGCGACGTCGATCGTCCTCGACGTCCTCGCGAACCCCCGAAGCTTGCGGACCAGATCCTCGATCGCGTCCGCGTGGAACCACCGGCCGTCGCGGATCCGGACAAGGCGCCCGTCCGCCTGCAGGAGGTCGAGGATGCGCCCCGCCTTCTCCCCTCCCTCGCCCCGGAGAACGTCCTCCGCCTCGGGAGGATCGAGCCCGGCCTCCCGGAACCTCCCCTCGATCCGCCGCGCGACGACGAGATCCGCATCCGACAGTACCACCCTGTGCGAGGCGAGCGCCACCCTCTCCCCCGCGAGCCGTAGGATCCCGCCTCCGGCGAGGTCCTGGAGCAGGGACCGCCACACGTCCTGCGGCATCGCCCGAGCCGACTGCGAGCGGAGCTCCTCCCTCGACATCCCTGGGCGAAGCGGCTCCGCCTCATGGAACGCCGCCAGCAATCTCTGCACCCGTTCGCCGACCGATCTCCATGCCTCGGAATCGACAAGAAGGCCGGAGCGGGCCACGAGGAGCCCCGCGGCCGAGAGCCGATCGACGCGCGCGTCGAGATCGGAGGCCGTCAGCCCCATCTCCGCGGCGAGCTCGGACCGCGACCGGCCCGCCGGCCCCGCGCGCGCCAGGCGGGCGAGGATTCCCTCGTCCGGATCCGAGCCCAGAGCCGAGGCGCGCGCGGGACGCCTCGCGCGCCGGGAGGGGGGACGGATGTCCAGAACCTCCCCGCCTCCGACGGTGTCCACCGGCGCCGGCCTCCGCAGGATGAACCGATCGCCCGGGAGCAGCACGGTCTCCCCGTCGAGGAGGAGCTCGACGTCGCACGTCCCGTCCGGCAGCTCCCCGAGCACGCGGACCTTCGCCGCACGCTCGCAGGTCCCCTGGTGGAACCGGACCTCCCCGCCGCGGCGCACGGCCTCGCCCGCCTCGGGCAGCCAGCGGAGACGCCCCCAGATGCGGCGCGTCGAGAGGAGCGCCCTCGGAACGGTGACGGTCGAGCCGCGGGGCACGTCGTCGCGATCCAGCCCCTGGACGTTCACCGCGGTGCGCTGTCCGGCCTTCGCCTCCGGAACGCGCGCGCGGTGGACCTGCAGCCCCCGGATCCGGCCGCGCTTCCCGCCGGGAAGGACCTCCACGTCGTCGCCTTCCCGCAGCCTTCCGGCAACCAGGGTCCCCGTGACGACCGTGCCGAAGCCTTTCATCACGAACGAGCGGTCCACGGGGAGCCTCGGGAGGCCGGTCGTCTCCCGCTCGGGCACCCGGGCGAAGAGATCCTTGAGCGCGCCCCGAAGGGCCTCGATCCCGTCGCCGCTCCTCGCGGACACTCGCACGAGCGGGGCGGAGGCGAGGAAGCTCCCACGGAGGAGATCCCGGATCTCGAGGGCGGCGACCTCGGCGAGATCGGCCTCCACGAGGTCCGTCTTCGTCAGGGCGACCACGCCGTCCCGCACGCCGAGCAGGGAGCAGATCGCCAGGTGCTCGCGCGTCTGCGGCCGCACGCCGTCGTCCGCCGCCACGACCAGGAGGACGGCGTCCACGCCGGCCGCGCCCGCGACCATGTGCCGCACGAAGCGCTCGTGTCCTGGAACGTCCACGAACGAGGCGACGAAGCCCCCCCCGAGGTCGAGGTCCGCGAACCCGAGGTCGATGGTGATCCCGCGCTCCTTCTCCTCCGCGAGGCGATCCGGGTCGATCCCGGTCAGCGCCCGGACGAGCGAGCTCTTGCCGTGGTCGATGTGGCCGGCCGTGCCGACGACGAGATGCCGCATCTCACGGCCGCCGCCGGGCCTCGAGCCGCCTCCGAACCATCCCCCGGAGGTCCTCCAGGTCGAACGGCTTCATGAGGAGCTCGATCCCGCGCTCGGAGGCGAGCCGTTCGGCCTCCCGGCCGACCGAGTCGCCGGTCGTGAGCACGAGGCCGTCCCGGATGTCCGGCCGGACGAGGACGGCCTCCTCGCAGAACGCGGCCCCGCCCATCTCCGGCATCCGCAGGTCCGCGATCACGAGATCGAACTCCTCGCCCGCGAGGATCCGAAGCGCCTCGCGCCCGTTGCGCGCGGCTCTGGTCCGGTGGCCCTCTTCGGCCAGGGCGTCGCAGATCAGGCTCGCGACGCTCTCCTCGTCGTCGACGACCAGAATCCGCCCAGCCGAGCCCGCGGGCGCCGGGCACGCCGGGGCGGCGGTCTCCTCTCGCGCGGCGGGCGCCGAGAGCGGGAGCTCGATGCGAAAGGACGCGCCAAGCCCTTCCCGGCTCTCCACGGAGAGCGCCCCTCCATGGGCGACGACCGCGCTCTGGACGAGCGGCAGGCCGAGCCCCGTCCCCTGTCCCGGCGCCTTGGTCGTGAAGAACGGGTCGAAGATTCTGGGAAGCACCGACTCGGGGATTCCGGGACCGTCATCCGCCACCTCGACGGAGACCCGCTCGGACCCCGCGCGGCAGGTTCGCACCGTGACCGATCCCGCCTTCCCCGACTCCCGAACCGACTGGTAGGCGTTCGCAACCAGGTTGAGAAGGGCCTGCTGCAGCTGGTGCGCGTCGCCGACGATCGCCGGCAGGTCGGGATCGAAATCCCGCACGATCCGGACGTCTCCGACGCGGAACTGGTACCCCATGAAGGAGAGGACCGACTCGGCGACCTCGTTCAGCGAGAGACCCTTTCGCTCGGGCTCGTAGCGGCGCGCGAAGCAGAGCAGATCCTGGACGATCCTCTGGCACCGGCGGGCCTCGCGTTCGATGACCTCGAGCCGCGACGAGCGCTTCGGCTCGTTCGCCGTCGCGCGGATCAGCTGCGCGTAACCGACCACGGACGAGAGGGGGTTGTTCAGCTCGTGGGCGATCCCCGAGATCATCTCGCCGAGCGTGGACATCTTCTCCGCCTGGACCAGCTGCGCCTGCACGCGCCGCCCCTCGGTGACGTCCGCGAGCACGACGACGAGCCCGCGCGGCGTGCCGGCCCTCTCCGCGAGCGGGGACACGGTGACGCTGAGAACGATCCCTCCGGGAAGGACGGCATCCCGCTCCCCCCCCGTCTCCCGGCCCGCCAGGACGGCGGCGGCGATCGGCTCGAGGTCGAGGCTCCCGATCCGCACGACGCGCCCCCCCGACGCTCCCACGTGCAGCCGCTCGAGAAGGCGCAGCGCCGAGCGGTTCGAATGGACGACGCGCAGGTCCGGGTCCGTCAGGAGCACCGCCTGCGGCATCGAGTCCAGGATCGTCCGGAACCGTCCCTCCTCCGCCTCGAGAGCCGTGAGGATCCGATCGAGATGCACCGACACCTGGTTCGCCGCGCCGTACGCCAGCCGGAGCGCGCCCTCTTCGACGGGACCGGGAGGGACCATGGCGATCGCCGCCAGGGGCCGCCCGCGCCGCGTGAGCGTCGCGACGAGCGCGTCCTCCGCCCCCGAGGCGCGACACCGCCCGGGCCCCTCCTCGAAGCCGGGAAGGCGCTCGGTTTCCAGGCTCGGTGCCGAGCCGGGCGCGAGGTCCGCCGCGGCCGCGGCGCGGAAGGCGACCGTCGCCAGGTCCTCCTCCGCCACGGGGCGCGCGAGGTAGGCCCGGGCCACCGGGCTCCCTCCCAGCGCGTGCGCGAACACGACGGCGTCGGCCCCCGCGGCCTCGTGGAGCACGCGCGCCGCGTGGGCGAACAGCGCCTGCCACGAGCCCGCCTCCGCGGCGCCGCGCCCGAGCGACTGCAGGGCGTCGATCTCGCGCGTCCTCTCCCTCTGGTGCACCTCCGACCGGTCGAGCTCGTCCCTCGCCGCCCTCCAGGCCGCGAGGGCGACGGCCGCGTTCTCGACGTCCCGGGCGGCGGGCGGCGGCCCGGACCGGCGGCCCACGGTCAGCACCCAGCCGGGCTGGCCGGGCACGCGGGCGGCGCGGCGGGCCGGAGCGCCCGCCCCCTCGCCGTTCCGGCCTTCCGGGAGACCGTGCGCGCGCGGCGCGCGACCCGGCCGCTCCAGAACCACCTCCAGCCCTTCGGGGTCGGGGAAACGGGCGGCGATCTCCCGCAGCGCCGCCTCCGTGCTCCGCTGCCGGAACAGGCGCGACCATTCGTCCCGCGGGCGCGAGGGATTCTCGCTCGCCGCCGGCCCGGCCTTCCGCGAACGCACGCGCCGCTCCAGCATGAGCCCCCTCTCCCCGGCACCCCGGGCGTGCCGCCGAATCCGGAACGCCGCTGAGTGTAGGGGAGGAGCGGGAGCGGCATCAACTCCCGTCGGACCGGGGGAGACTTCGCGGGAGGATCAGCCGCGCGGAGCCGTCTTCGCGCCGGGGCCCGCCGGGTGCGGCCGCTTCGACGGCGCGGCGACGAGCCGCCTCTTGGCGAAGATCTTCCGGAGGCGCGACTTCGCCTGGCACTCGATCTGCCGCACGCGCTCCCGGCTGATCCCCATGTGCTGGCCGATCTCCTTGAGGGTGAGAGGGGGACCGCCCGCCATCCCGAAGCGGGACAGGATCACCGCTCGCTCTTGCTCGGTGAGATGCGACATCGCGTCGCCGACGAGGACGCTGGCCTCTCGCCGGATCAGATCGTCCTCGGGACTCGAGCAAGCGACGTCCTCGAGGCAGTCCGAGATCGAGCGGTCCCGGTCCTTGCCGATTCTCTCGTCGAGGCTGATCTCGCGCAGATGGAACTGCAGGACCTGGTCGATCTTCGAGACCGTCTTCGAGAGCTTCTCGGAGATCTCCTCGCGCTTCGGCGTCCGGCCGAGATCCCGCCGCAGGGACTTCTCCGCGTCGCGGATCTCCCGGACCTTCTTCATCTGGTAGCTCGGTACGCGAACGAGGTTGGAGTGCTCGCTCAGGGCCTTGAGGATGGACTTCCGGATCCACCAGATGGCGTACGTGATGAACTTCGTCCCCTTGCTCGCGTCGTACCTCCTCGCCGCCTCGATCAGACCGATGTTCCCCTCGTTGAGGAGGTCCTCGAACGGGAGGCCGAGGTTTCGGTACTCGCTGGCCACCTTGACGACGAAGCTGAGGTTGGACTCGATGAGCTCGTTGAGCGCGCCTCGCCGCCCTTGGCGAACGTGCCGCGCAAGGGAGATCTCTTCCTCCTTGGTGAGGAGGGGGTACTCGCGGATCTCCGCGAAGTACCGGGACAGGACGGAACTGCGCTCGTTCTGCGTCGGCTCCATTCGCTAATCCCCGGCGCCGCGCGGACCACCGGCCACGCCGGAACGGAAGGGAAACCGGGTTCCCTTTCCTCGCTCACCTTGACTGAGAACGGGGACCGCCGTACATTCAGCGCGGACCGGAACCGCATCGACAAGTTCGGGTCTCGGACGCATTCGCTTCGGCCCTCTCCGGAACAACCGGACGGCGCCAACTGCCAATTGCAATGTCCCGATGCTAGGAGTGTAGGGCGGGGGTGCGCCTGTGTCAATAGCGGCTTCCGTAAACTCCGCCCGCTTTGAAAAGATTTTCGGCCTATTCTTCCTTGGCGTGACGCTCCGCGTCGTTTCGCCTCGCGTCAATGCACCCAGGGGTTTCCGTCGTCTCGCGGCTCCACGCGGAAGCGCCTCCTCCGCCACTTCCAGCGGATCTCCCGGAAGACGTCGGCGATCCTCCAGAATCGCTTGAGGTAGAGCCAACCGACGACCATCCCTCCCAGGTGCGCGACGTGGGAGACGCCGCTCGCGCTCTGCCCCCAGGCCGAGAAGAACGCGATCGCGAACAGGATCCACGAGAGGGTCCGCGCCCGCATCGGGATCACGAACATGAAGAGAATGATGCGCTCGGAGAAGATGATCCCGTACGCGAGGAGGAGCCCGTAGATCGCTCCCGAGGCGCCGATCGTCGGCGCGGCGGTGCCCGCGAGCAGCCCGGCGACGGTCACGAAGGCGCCCGCCCCGACACCGGTGACGAGGTAGTACGCGAGGAACCGGCGCCCCCCCCAGTGCCTCTCGAGATCGCCCCCGACCATCCAAAGGATCAGCAGGTTGAAGAGGAGGTGGGTGATCTGGACCGGCGAGTGGAGGAACATGTAGGTGACCGGCTGCCAGAAGTATCCCCGGGCGACGAGCGGGGGAACGATTCCGAGCCACCAGGACAGGTCCACCACGCGGAGAACGGGCCCCAGGAGGAACTGGACCGCCCAGACCCCCCCGCAGACGATCATCAGCGCCCGGGTGACCGGCGTCAGGACGGGAACCCCGAGCCCCAGGCCTCCGCCGGCGCGGTAGGGGCTGTGGCGGTAGTAGCTCATCTCGTCTCCCCCGCCCTCCTCAGATGGGGAGCTTCGGACCAGAGCCCCGGAACAGCATCAGAAGCGCGACCACCGCCGCCAGAAGAACGAGGACGAGCACGCACAGCACCATGGCCGCGGCGAGAAGCGCCTGCGACGCCGAGCTCCGATGGTCGATGGCTTCGGACAGCATCGCGCGGTGCAGGCGGCGTCCGGCGAGACCCAGGCCTAGGGCGATCCCGGCGGCCACCGTGTAGAGCGCCGCGAACGGCACGACAGGCCGCCCGGCGTACGCGACGAGAGGCGACAGCGAAGCCGCCGTGAGCGCCCACAGGCCCCCCTCGATCCAGCCCGTCCTGCCTCCGCCCCGGGCTATGGCGCCGACTCCGCGCGATCGAGCGTCCGATCGCGCCCCGCGACGGCTCGCTCGTTGCGGATCCCCAACCGGAGCGAGCCGCTCCCGTCCTTGCGGTCCTCGGGGCCCACACCCCATTCTCCCCCCGCGGCCGCGCCCCGGACGAGCGGCAGCCGGGCCGGACGCTCCCGTCCGGCGGCCGGTCGGCCCGCCGGAACGATCCGGGTGCTCGAGGGGAGAAGCCTCATGGCGTCGGCGATCGAGGATATCCTTTCGGATTCTCTCGCGTCAAACCCGGCCGGCGTACGCCTCGTCGGCCGCTCCGCAGGGTTCCTGGAAGCGCTCCGCGAGGCCCGGAGGGTCGCGCGCTGCCGGCTGCCGGTTCTCATCCTGGGCGAGTCCGGCTCGGGGAAGGAGGGGATCGCCCGCGCGATCCACCGCGGCGGCGAGCGCCGCGCGGCGCCGTTCCTGGCGGTCAACTGCGCCGCACTGCCGGAGCCGCTCCTCGAGACCGAGCTGTTCGGAGCCGAGCGCGGCGCATACACCGGAGCGGACCGGGACCGGATCGGGCTCTACCGCCTCGCCGACGGCGGCACGCTCTTCCTCGACGAGATCGGCGACATGCCCCTCGTGATGCAGGCGAAGCTCCTGCGCGTCCTCCAGGACGGGAGAGTCCGCCCGGTCGGAGGCGCGCGCGAGCACACAGCCGACGTCCGGATCGTCGCGGCGACGCACCGCGACCTCGGCGAGCTGATCGCGCGTCGCCGGTTCCGGCCCGACCTCTACTACCGCCTCGCGGTCGTGGAGATCCGCGTGCCGCCCCTGCGCGAGCGCCTCGAAGATCTTCCCGCCCTCGCCGACCACTTCCTCTCGCGGCTGCGCGCCGAGACGGGGATCGGCCCCTCCCCTCTCGACGAATCCGCGCTGGCGCTCCTCCGCCGGCACCGATGGCCCGGCAACGTGCGGGAGCTCGAGGCGGTGCTCGCCCGCGCCCTTCTCCGTTCCGAAGGGAGGACGATCACCGCGGTGGACGTCCGGATCGCGCTCGAGCCCCCGCCGCACGTGGCCTGCGTCACCGGCTCCGAGTGGCTCGAGCGGGATTGGATCGAGGCCGCGCTCCACGAGACCGGCGGGAACATGACGCGCACGGCGGTGCGGATCGGCTGGAGCCGGCAAAAGCTCTACCGCAGGGTCAAGGCTCTCGGAATTCCCCTTCCCGGCCGGGATCAGGAGCCGGCTTCCCTCGGAACCGGGAGCACGTCCTCCTCCAGCTCGACGTTCCAGTAGGCGACGTCGAGATAGGTCTTCCACTCCTCGTGGAGCGGCCCGATCCACCCGGCCCGCAGGACCGGGTGGCCCGCCGGCTTCCGCGGGGGACGGATCAGCGCCATCCCGGCCTCCTGCGGCGTCCGGTTCCCCTTGCGGCCGTTGCAGGCGAGGCAGGCGCAGACGACGTTGTCCCAGGCCGAGGAACCTCCCCGCGAGAGCGGAACGACGTGATCGAGGTTGAGCTCGCGCTGCGTATACCCGCGCCCGCAGTACTGGCAGCGGCTGCGGTCGCGGAAGAAGATGTTGCGCCGCGTGAACCGAACCTCCCGGCGAGGGAGCCGATCGTAGTGGAGGAGCTGGATCACCCTCGGCACCCGGATGGCCCGTCGCGGCGTCCTGACGACGTCGTCGCCGGCGCCCGGCGGGATGTCGCACCAGTTCTCGAAGTCGTAGGTGGCGAAGTCCGGGCCCACGGCGCGCGCGCGGCCACCGCAGAAGAGGAGGAACGCGCGACGCACGCCCGTCACCTGCACCGCCTGGTACAGGCTGTTGAGGACGAGGACCGCGCCGTCCGCCATGCGCCCTTCGCCTCCGCTCACCCCCCGAGCCGGCTCGTCCGCGCGCCGGAGACCCGGGCGCGCTCGAGCGCGAGGCGCAAGAGCCGGTCGAGGAGGCCGGGGTAGGGAACCCCCGTCGCAGCCCAGAGTTTAGGGTACATGCTGATCCCCGTGAAGCCGGGGAGCGTGTTGACCTCGTTCAGGAGGACGCGGCCGGAGCCCCGCTCGAGGAAGAAGTCCACGCGGGCCATCCCGGCCAGATCGAGGGCGCGAAACGCCTCGACCGCGATCCGCCGCACCGTCGAGGCCGTCGGAGCGTCGAGCGGAGCGGGGATCAGGAGCCTCGACGTGCCGTCCTCGTACTTCGCGGCGTAGTCGTAGAACTCCCGGGACGGCAGGATCTCCCCGGGCACGGAAGCTTCCGGATCGTCGTTGCCCAGGACGGCGCACTCGATCTCCCGCGCGTCGATCGCGGCCTCCACGACCGCCCTCCGGTCGAGGGCGAGCGCGGCCAGAAGCGCCGGACGTACCCCGTCGGCGTCCCCCACCCGGGAAACCCCGACGGAGGATCCTCCGTTCGACGGCTTCACGAACAGCGGCAGGCCGATCTCGTCCGCGATCCGGGCCGAGGAGCCGGAGGGGTCCCGCTCGAACCGGGCGCGGTCGATCCACGTCCACGCGCCCACCGGCAGGCCCCGCGACTCGAAGACGGACTTCGCGGAGATCTTGTCCATCCCGAGGGCCGACCCTAGGACGCCCGCGCCGACGCACGGGATCCCCGCGAGATCCAACAGGCCCTGCACGCGCCCGTCCTCGCCCCCCCAGCCGTGGAGGACCGGGAACAGGACGTCGATCGGAACCGGCCGCGCACGCCCGTCCGCGTCGAGGCGCAGGAGCCCCTTTCCCCCCGGATCCGCGACGACGCGCGCCCCGTCGTCCACTTCGGCGGGGTCGTCGGTCCGCGCGGCCCGCCCCTCAAGAGCGCGCCTCGATCGCTCGGGAGACAGCCAGCGCCCGTCCCCTGCCACGGCGAGCGGCACGATCTCGTATCGCTCCGCGTCCAGGCCCTCGGCCACGCCGCGCGCCGAGCTGACGGAGACCTCGTGCTCGACCGAGGCCCCTCCGAACAGGAGGCCGACGCGAAGGCGCGCCTCTCTCACGGGGCCCTCTCCTCCCGGGCCGGGCCCGACGGCAGCGCGCGGCGGATCGCGTCGTCGCCGACGGCCTCGGGGACCGGACCGCGCGCCACGACGCGCCCGCCGGAGTCGAGGAGAACGTGCTCCGGGATCCGCTCGACGGAGAACGCCCGGCTCGCCTCCCCGCTCGCGTCGAACAGGACCTCGCCCGGCGGGGCGGACTCGGCAGCGAAGCGGGCGAGCCGCTCGGCGCTCTGGCGCTCCGGGACGCCGACGAGCACGAGGCGGTAGCCCGCGTCCCGCCACCGATCCTCCGTCTCCGCGAGCTGCGGGAGCTGCCGAAGACAGGGCTCGCACCAGACGGCGAAGAAGAAGACGTGGAGCGCCGCGGCCCCGGCCTCGAGCCGGACCTCCTCGCCACGGGCCGCCTCCACGAGACGCACCGGGAGCGGCCCCTCCGCGGCGAGCGCGAGGGGCGAGAGGATCAGGAGCGCCGCCGCGGCGAGACGAGCCGGGAGACCCGGAACGGCGCTCACGACGGGATCCCCCGGTGCAGGAACCTGCTGACCGCGATCCAGACGAACCCAGCCCCGACGACGATCATCAGCACCCCCATCGCCGTCTTGATCGCGACCATCCAGCGACCGGGCTTCGGCATGCTCCCGACGAGCCCGGTGAACGCGCCGAGAACCAGCAGCAGGAACCCCATGCCGAACGCGAACACGAAGGTCAGGACCGCCCCCCAGAGGATCTCGTGACGCACCGCCACGTAGGTGAGGAGCACGCCGAGAACGGGGGCCGTGCAGGGCGCCGCCACGAAGCCCGCCGCGACGCCGAGGAGGAGCGCGCCGAGATAGCCTCCCCGGAGCGTGCCGGCAGCCTGGATCCTCGCGAGCCCCGCCGGCAGGCGGATCGTGAAGACGTCCAGCATCTCGAGCCCGAACGCGACGATGAGGAGGCCGAACACCAGGGGAAGCCACGGCGTGTCCGTCAGCTTGCTGAAGTTCTTCCCGAGCGCCGCGGCCGTGACGCCCAGCGTCGTGTACACCGCGGCGAGGCCCAGGACGTACACCGAGGAGAGCGCGACGGCCCGGCGCCGGTTCCCCCCGGCCGCCCCCCAGATGTAGGGGACCATCACCGGGTACATCGGGTAGACGCACGGCGTCAGGCTCGTCACGAGCCCCGCGACGAACACGATGAAGACCGCGGCGAGGGAGCCGGAGTCCAGCTGGCCCTGGAGGACCTGCCCGAGCGCGTAGCCCCACTCGTTGAGCCGCTCGATCATGCGAGGGCCTTCTCCACCAGCTCCACGAGGGCGCGCTTCGAGGCGACCCCGATCTGCTGGCCCTTCACCTCGCCTGCGCGGAACACGAGCACCGTGGGGACCGAGAGGACCCCGAAGCGCGCCGCCGTCGCGCGGGCGCGGTCCACGTCGACCTTTACGACCTTGAGGCGTCCCTCGTAGTCCGCCGCCAGCTCGTCCACGATCGGCTCGAGCTTCCTGCACGGGCCGCACCACGTGGCGGAGAAGTCCACCAGCACCGCGGCATCGGTCCGAAGGACCTCCGCCTCGAAGTCGGCGTCGTCGGCAAAATGGATCGCGCTCATCGGCCGGGCCTCCGCACGCCCCGCCCCGGGGCGCAGGCCGCCTAGAGTACCAAGAAACCTCCCCCCCCGCCCCGAAGAGGGGAAGACCCGGCCGCGGCGTTGTTGGCGGTCGAACTCGGGTGGTACGATTCCGGCTTCGATCCGAGGGCGACCCGTGAACGCTCCCGCTCCGTCCGAGACGCTCCGGGAACTGCTGCAGGGCCAGGGCCCCCTGCTCTTCCTCACCGGGGCCGGCGTGTCCGCGGAGAGCGGCCTCGCGACGTTCCGCGGCCCGGGCGGGCACTGGGAAGGCAGGAACCCCATGGAGCTCGCGACCCCGGAGGCCTTCGCCTCGGATCCTCTGACCGTCTGGCGATTCTACGCCTGGCGGCGCGAGCAGGCGGCTGCGGCGGCGCCGAACCCGGCGCACCTCGCGATCGCCTCCTTCCAGAGGGCCCGCGAGGATGCAGCGCTCGTGACGCAGAACGTGGACGGGCTCCACGAGCGGGCCGGAAGCCGCCGGGTCGTACGGCTTCACGGCTCGCTCTGGCGGCTGCGCTGCATGCGGGACGGCGAGGAGACGGACGACACGCGCGCGGATCTCGGCCCCCTGCCTCCGCGCTGCGCGTGCGGCGCCCTGCTTCGGCCCGGCGTCGTGTGGTTCGGCGAGCCGCTGCCGGAGGACGCGCTGGCCGAGGCGACCTCCGCCGCCCGCGCGGCGCGCGTCGTCGTCGTCGCGGGCACGTCCTCGCTGGTCTACCCCGCCGCCGGGCTGCCGAGGATCGCGAGCGACGCCGGAGCGTTCGTCGTCGAGGTCAACCCCGAGCCGACCCCGCTCTCCGATCTCGCGGACGAGAGGATCGAGGGGCCGGCGGGGGTCGTCCTCCCGCGGCTCGTCGAGGCCGCGGGGATCCCGACCGGGAGGACGGCGTGAAGGCGCGGCGAGTTCTCTGGGTCGACGCCACGGCGGGGGCCAGCGGGGACATGATCCTCGGAGCCCTCGTGGACCTCGGGGTGCCGGTCCGCGCGATCCGGCGCGCCGTCGAGAGCCTGCCCGTCGAGGGGTGGAAGATCGGCGCGCGCCGCGTCGTCCGGTCCGGGCTCGCCGCCCGGAAGATCGACGTCCGCGTCCGTGAGAAGGGCCCCGAGCGCGGCTGGCGGGCGATCCGGCGGATCGTGGGGGCCGGCCGGCTCGATCCGCGCGTCCGGGACCTCGCCCTCCGAGTCTTCCGCCGCCTGATCGAGGCCGAGGCCGAGGCCCACGGCGTCGCGGCGGACGAGGTCCACCTGCACGAAGCGGGCGCCCTGGATGCCATCGTCGACGTCGTCGGAGCCGCCGTCGGGCTCGTGCACCTGGCTCCTTCGAGGATCGTCGTCTCGCGGATCACCACCGGGCACGGGCGGGTCGAGTGCAGGCACGGCTCCTACCCGGTCCCCGGCCCCGCCACGACTGCGCTCCTCCGCGGCGCGCCCGTGACGGGGGGGGATGCGGAGGGGGAGCGGCTGACGCCGACCGGCGCCGCCATCCTGACGACGGTCGCGGACGCCTGGGGATCGCTGCCCCCAGGCCGCATCGTCGCGACCGGCCACGGGGCCGGCGACCGGGAGTTCCCCGATCGCCCGAACGTGCTCCGGATGGTCCTCGCGGACGAGGACTCCCGGGCACCCGGGAGCGACGAGACCGTCCCGGGCGGGGAGGTCCTCGTCCTTCAGGCGACGCTCGACGACGCCCCTCCCCAGGTGGTCGCGTGGGCCGCCGAGCGCCTGTTCGAGGCGGGCGCGCTCGAGGTCTTCACGACCCCCGTGCAGATGAAGAAAGGGCGCCCCGGGCACCTGCTGACCGCTCTCGCGCGCCCCGAGCGGCTCGACGCGCTCGCGGAGGTCGTGCTCCGCGAGACGACCACGCTCGGCCTCAGGTTCCGCCGGGAGAGCCGCATCGAGCTGGAGCGGACCGTCCGGAAGGTTTCCACGCCGTTCGGACCGGTCCGCATCAAGACCGGATGGCTGGGGGGCGAGGCCGTGCAGGCCTGGCCCGAGTACGAGGACTGCGCGGCGGCGGCGCGGCGCCACTCCGTTCCCCTGAAGCGCGTCCAGCGGGCGGCGCTCGAGGCCGAAGGCGGGGTGCGAGGCCCCGCGTGCCGGAAGAGCCGCCGGAGACCGGCAAGATGAGCGACCGTCCCCGCTTCTACCTGACGACCCCGATCTACTACGTCAACGACGAGCCGCACATCGGGCACACGTACACCACGGTCGTCGCGGACGCCGTGGCCCGCTACCGCCGCGCCGTCGGGTACGACGTGCGATTTCTGACCGGGACGGACGAGCACGGCCAGAAGATCGAGCGCGCCGCGAGGGCCCAGGGGATCCGCCCGATCGAGCTGGCCGATCGGGTCGTCCACCGCTATCACGAGCTGTGGCGCGCTCTCTCGATCTCGCACGACGACTTCATCCGCACGACGGATCCCCGCCACCGGCTGGCGGTCGAGAAGCTCATCCGCCGGATGAAGAGCGCGGGCGACGTCTACCTCGGCGCCTACGAGGGGATGTACTGCAGCGGCTGCGAGGCGTTCTACCCGGAATCGCAGATCCGGGACGGGAGATGCCCCGATCAGGGCCATCCCGTCGAGCGCGTCGCGGAGGAGTCCTACTTCTTCCGTCTCTCCCGATACCAGGAGCCGCTCCTGGAGCACTACCGCAGGAACCCGGCCTTCGTGCGCCCCGCCTCGCGCTTCAACGAGGTCCGGGCGTTCGTCGAGTCGGGGCTCCGCGACCTCAGCATCAGCCGGACGAGCCTCGACTGGGGAATCCCGTATCCCGACGCGCCGGGGCACGTCGTCTACGTCTGGGTGGACGCCCTCACGAATTACGTCAGCGCGCTCGGCTACGGCGAGGACCCGGAGGGGGCGCCGTTCCGGTACTGGCCCGCCCAGGTGCATCTCGTGGGGAAGGACATCCTCCGCTTCCACGCCGTGTACTGGCCGGCCTTCCTTCTTTCGGCCGGGCTCCCCCTGCCGGAGTGCGTTTACGGCCACGGCTGGTGGCTCAAGGACGAGGCCAAGATGTCGAAGAGCCTGGGGAACGTCGTCCGGCCCGGGCCGCTCCTGCGCGACTTCGGGCCCGACGCGCTCCGCTACTTCCTGCTGCGTGAGATGACCTTCGGCCTCGACGGCACCTATTCGGACGAGCAGTTCCTCGACCGGTACAACGGGGACCTCGCCAACGACCTCGGGAACCTCTTGAGCCGGGTCGTGACGCTGATCGAAGGCGGCCTCTCCGGCGCGATCCCGGCGCAGCCCGATGCGCCCGAGGCGCGGGAGCTCGAGCCCGCCGCCGCGGACGCGCACGCCGCGTGGCGTGCGGCGTTCGACGCCTACGACTTCAGCGGCGCGCTCGCCGCCGCTTGGCGCCTGGTCGGGGAAACCAACCGCTTCCTCGTTCGCCACGCTCCCTGGGCGCTGGCGTCCGACCCGTCCCGCGCGGAAACGCACCGGGCGGTGCTGTGGGGAGCGTCGGAGGCCCTCCTCCAGGCCGCCGCCATGGCCTCTCCCGCGATGCCCCGCGCCGCCGAGGAAATCGCCTCGCGGCTGGGCTCCCCCCTGCCCCGGGATCTCTCGGCCTTCCGCTGGGGGCTCCTGACGACGGGAGGCCGCGTCGCCAAGCGCGCTCCCCTCTTCCCCCGCATCGACAAGGCAGCCTACTTCAAGGAGTCGAGAGCCGTGGACGACAGCAAGCCGATTCAGCCCGCAGCGCCCGAGCCCAAGCCCGCTCCCCCGGAGGGCGTCGCCCTCCTGACGATCGACGAGTTCATGAAGGTGGACCTGCGCGTCGCGCGCGTCGTCTCGTGCGAGCGCGTCGAGGGGGCGGAGAAGCTCCTGAAGCTCCGGGTGGACCTCGGGACCGAGGAGCGGCAGATCGTCGCCGGAATCGCCAAGGCGTACGCCCCCGAGGCCCTCGTCGGGAAGCGGATCGTCGTCGTCGCGAACCTCAAGCCCGCGAAACTCCGCGGCGTCGAGAGCCAGGGGATGCTGCTGGCCGCCGATCTAGGCGGCCGCCCGATCGTCGCCACGTTCGAGGAGGACGTACCCCCCGGAACCCGCGTCCGCTGAGTCAGGCTCCCGGGTCCTCGAACATGTAGCGGATGTGCTGCTTCCGGATGAAGACGTTCGGACCGTCCGTGCGGTTGATCTTGATCATGTCGCGATCGTAGTACTCGATCACTCCCCGCACTTCCTCGCCGTCGAGCAGACGAACGACCATCCGGGTCCGCGCGTCCTTGTTCTTGGCGAGATACGCGGCCTCCGCGCCGGTCGAGTCCGGCGGCGGCCTCCGCCGCGCGTGCGGCGGCCGCCCCCCGCCCCGCGGCGCGGTCGGCTTGAAGCCCCGTCCCCCCCCCGGCCACCCGCCGGGCATCGCCGCCCCTCGCTCAGCCCGCGGACTGGATCCCGGTCACCGCGGCCGTGAGGACGACGTCCTCCTCCGAGCAGCCGCGGGACAGGTCGTTCGCGGGACGGTTGAGACCCTGGAGCACGGGACCGATCGCCTCGGCCCCGCCGAGGCGCTGCACGAGCTTGTAGCCGATGTTCCCCGCGTCGAGGTTCGGGAAGACCAGCACGTTGGCGCGGCCCGCGACCTTGCTCCCGGGCGCCTTCGACGCGCCCACCTTCGGAACGATCGCGGCGTCGAGCTGCATCTCGCCGTCGACCTCGAACTCGGGCGCCCCCGCCAGCAGGAGGTCCCTCGCCTCGACCACCTTCGACACCGCCTCGTGCGCCGCGCTCCCCTTCGTCGAGAACGAGAGGAACGCCACCCTCGGCTCGCGTCCCGCGAGCTTCCGGAAGTTCCTCGCGGTCTGCAGCGCGATGTCGGCGAGCTGCGGCGCGTCGGGATACGGCACGAGCGCGCAGTCGGCGAAGGCGAGGACGTCGTCCCCCCCCGGCGTCGGCTCGGGAAGCACCATCAGGAAGAACGACGAGACGATCTTGGCGCCCGGCGCCGGCCGGATGATCCGCAGAGCCGCCCGCAGCGTGTCCGCCGTCGTGTGCTCCGCCCCCGCCACCGACCCGTCGGCGTCCCCGGCTCGCACCATCGCGGCCGCGTAGAAGAGCGGATCGGCGAGCATCGCTTCGACCTCGCCCCGCGTCGTCCCTTTCGCCCGGAGGAGATCCTCCACCATCGAGACGTACCGCCCGCGCTCCGCGTGCGCCGCGGGGTCGGCGATCGGCACGCCGTCGATCCCGGCGCCCGCCGCGCGCGCCGCGTCGATCGTCGCCGCGTGCGGCCCTACGAGGATCGGCCGCGCGATCCCCTCGCGGTGGAGCCGCGAGGCGGCGCGCAGCGTTCTCGGCTCCGTGCTCTCGGGGAGCACGATCCGCTTCGGGTCCGCCTTGGCCTTCCGGAGAATGTCGTCGAGCAGGCTCATAGGGGCGCATGCTAGCACTTCGGGCGGCGAGGACCCAGGGTAAAGAGGAGAGCGCGCCACGCTCACAGCGCTTCGACGGATCCTCCGACCGCGGCGTCCGGCGAGCCGGCGATCTTCTTCCGCAGCGCACGGCTCCGGCTCTCCGCCATCTCGATGTGCGTCCTCCGCGACGCCGGGAAGATTTCCTCCCTCTCCACCACCTCGGCGTACCGGTCCCAGTAGTCCGCCGCACGCTCGAACTCCTCGAGCTTCTCGCTGAGCTGCGCCAGGCGCGCCGGGATCGCCGGAATGTCCTGGCGCGTCGCGTACGCCTTCCGGGCCAGTTCGAACCCCTCGCTCCAGCGGGCGCGCGCGGTTACCCAGTCGCCCCTCTCCGCCGCCTCATCGCCGTCGGAGTTGTGAAGGGACGCGACGTCGTACAGCGCGCCCGGGTTGTCGGGCTCGATCCGGAGCGCCTCAAGGCGAAGCTCGGACGCGCGGGCGACGAGCCGCTGCCGCTCGGAGTCCGGGAGCCGCTCCTCGTTCGACTTCATCAGGATCCGATACGCCGCCGTGCGCAGGACCCGCGCGTCGTGCGGCGACGACACCACGCTCCGCTCGACCTTCTCGATCGAGGGAGCGTAGGGAGGCTTGTAGTAGGCCCCCACCCCGAGCACCGCCGCGACCCCGATCGCCGCGCAGGCGACCGCGGACGCGAACAGCGGGCGCAACGGCCGCGCCGCGGCCTCGACCGGCCGCGGCCCCTGGTACCCTTCGGGAGTCATTCGGGTGACGGGACCCCATTCCACAAGACCCGGATTCTGGATCGCGTTCCGTCTCTCCGTGGCCGGAGATCATTCACGTTCTCTCCAGAAGGTCCATGGATTCAAAACGGCGGACACCCACGATAAGAAGGAGCACGGTGCCCAACCCCTGGAAGACGATCTCCGCGATCGGCCCGGCGACATCGCCTGTGCGATTGCTGAGAAGAAGAACCGGGCTCAGTGGCGGTACAACGTACAGCACAAGCCGACCCGCCTCCCCACCGAGGCTGCGCGCAATCATGGGCGCTAGATTGGCTAGGAAGTACGAGACCAACAAGATCCCACCGGTAGTGCCCCTCGAAAGAAAGAGCGGTCCCACCACGAACGCTGCGACCCAGAAGGCCAGCGCTGCAATGACTCCTGCCGCGTCCATCCACAATTCCGTCAACGTGACATCCGCGAACGGGCCGATCAACGACAGACTGAGCGCAGCGCATGCGAGTGGGCTCGCCGTGACGGCAAGATTGCCGGTCCAACCACTCAGGAGAGTGTTCCTCCGGGGTAGCGGCTGCAACGTTGCGAATACCAGCGAGCCTGACCGAAGACCACGCTCGTACCAACTCCCTGCATGCGTCCATGCCATGACGAACCCCACGAAGACACCAAGCTCAAGTGCCAGTTCCGAGAGAAACGACGACAACTTGTCGCTTCCACGAACCGAAACGACCACAACGAGAAGCACGATTAGGACGAACGCGCAGAGCACGGGAAGCCACTTACTGCGGACAGCCTCTTCGATTTGCAACCGCACGAGAACGAGATTCCTTCTCATCTTTCGTCGCTCGACCTGGGTGAGGAAGCCTGGCTCATGTACCGGCGAAAAAGGCCTTCCAGATCCTCCCCGACCGGCTCCACGCGAACGATCGTCGCCCCATCCGCCAGTAGCCTCTGTAGTATCTCGCTTCGTTCGCATGCCTGCACCGTAATCGTCGTCCATCCATCCTCCGTGGCATCCGGCTCGGGGAGGCGAGTCTGCACGGCATGAGCCGGTTCGAGGCGAAATACGATCCGCACGGGCGTCGCGCATGGATCGCCCCGCAACTCGTGTACCGCGACGATGTTCCCGCTTCGCAGGAACGCCGCGCGGTCACAAACGGTCTCGAGCTCTGAGAGGACATGACTGGACAGCAGCACGCCAGTGCCGGAATTCTTGAGGACCTGCAGGATCTCTCGAAATCGGAGCCGGGCCTCGGGGTCCAGGTCGCTCGTCGGCTCATCGAGCATTAAGACCATGGGGTCGTTCATCAGGGCGAGCGCCAATCCGACCTTTCGACGCATCCCCCGGGAGAACGTCCGGACCGAACGGGCCCGCTCCTCGATACCCACCTGGTCGAGCAGCTTCGTGAAGCGACTCGTGTTCCATAGGTGCTTGCGAGATGCCAGGGCGGCAGCGCACCGCATCGCGCCTACGGGACTCATCCATTCGCCAGGAAAGACCGGTTCGTCCGGAAGGTACGCCACGCGCTCTCGGGCCTCGACGCTTCCCGGCTCGAAGCCGACCAACCTTGCCGCACCCGCTGTAGGCGCGAGGAGTCCCGCCAGCACCCGGAGAAGCGTCGTTTTCCCAGCGCCATTGGGTCCGATTAAACCCAGGATCTCGCCCTGCCGCAGAGTAAGATCCACACCGCGCAGCGCCGCTACGGGTCGACGGCGGCCGTATGTCTTCGCAAGATCGAGGCACTCGATAGCAGGTGTCACGGCTCGGCCTCGCCAGACGATCTCCGAAGCCCATCCATCACGAAGTCGTTCCAGTCTTGAATACGACCGACGTGCCGGAGCAGGACGCGCCCGTCCCCCCCGACAAAAACAGTGGTCGGCAAAACGTCGACCCGGTACTCGGCAGCTACGAGGCCGCTGGAATCGAGCAGCACCTCCGCAGGGATCGCATGCCGATCGAGAAAGGACCGAACGATCGTCGATTCCTCCTCCACGTTGATCGCCACGAGCGCGATCTTCGCCCGCAACCCAGGATCGAGATCGGAGAGCGCGTGGAACTGGGTTTGACACGGTCCACACCAAGTTGCCCAGAACTCGACGACGATCGGTCTACCACGAAACGCGGTCAGCGCCAGCATCTCACCAGTCGGCTTCGGGAGAGTGAAATTCGGCGCGATTTCCCTGCCCGACACCGGCACACGGCCAGGCATCTGCATCCGCTCGTTCCAGTGTCGGTACTTGACATGATTCGCGCACAGCATGCCGCCGAAGACGATAAGCGGCGCGATCGTCCGCAGCACTCTCTTGCGTCGAACCACGTCCCGCATCTCCAGTGAACAAAGAAGGGTCATCAGATGGCGATCTTGAAACCCGTTGTTTCGGTTCCGCTTCGGGCCCTCGAAGAATGTTCCGCGCGTTAGTATAGACGACCCACACTGCCGCTTACAGCTTGTGCGACGGAGCGCTGCACAGGGCCACCTCGATCCGTCGTTCCGGCAATCGAGCCCGAGCCCGGAAACCCGGGCTCGGGCTCGATCCACTTGAATCCTGGAGACTCACCTGCCCATCCTAATCCGGCATGCAACCGATCCGGCACCCGATTGCGCAAGCCGTCATGCAAACACGGCAAGTGAATGAGCTGAGGGCACACTCCCACGCGCACTGCAGGGGGCACCCCTCCGCGCACTCATCGGCGCAAGCGTCGACAGAGTCGATGAAGACGCCGCCGCTAGCAATCGACGCGTCCGCGCCTTCGGGCTTTAGGCCGGCGCTCACGATGGAATCCCCGGTTCGGGGCAATGCAACGGGCGCAATCTCTGCGTCGGCTAAGTAGGACCGGATGGCGGCGACCAGCGAATCCACGCCGGTCGCTTCCGCGAGAGCGTCCTTGGAACCACCGCTGATCCCGTTCAGCAAGGACCCGCGGAAGTCCGCCATCGTACCCATGGCGTTGTGGCCGCTAAGGCGCCCGCTGAGGGAACCATCTGATAGCTCCCAGCTGACGAGGGTCGCCGACGGCCCGCCTCGGAAAGAGCAGATCGTTCCTTGTGAGGAGTAGCTGACCGCGAACGTGCCGTCGTCGTTCGCTTTTCTCTGTACGACCAGCGACGTCCCACCGCGCACATAGACCGTAGTGGCGGCAAACCCGTCGGGCCGGATGTCGCTGACTGAGGCGATGTACACGGTCGCGCCCTCGGCCGTGACACCGCGCACGACGACCCACGCATCACCCGCGCCGCGGGCGCTCTCAAGCCACTGGACGCTACTCGATTCATCCGCTGCGAAGGCTGCGAACGAGAATGCGCCGATCAGAAACGTCGCCAAGATTCCAAATCTTTTCATGACCGCTCCTTGTCGTTGCTTGAACTCGCCGCTTCCGCCGTTCTTGGGCAAGTTTCAGCGAAAGCGCGCACCAGCGATTACGATCTTGAGGGGTGCGGGCGACTACCCGCCCCGACACGGTACCCGACTGGGCACAGCGGCCCTCACGGTGGCGAACGCGGAGGGCCTCTCGCTGCCAAGACCCGGCGGCGGGGATCGTGAAGAAACATGTCCGGCGCCAGCCGGTGCGTTCGCCCGGTAGCGGAACCGTTTCGAGAAGGCGACGTGCTCGCCGTGGATCGTCGCCAGGATGCTGGACACATTGCGTGTCCAGGGGGGCGCCGACTTGCCGCACGCAGCGAACCTGCACTCGCAATCGGCCGGGAGCGCGGAATCTGTAAGTATTGAAATACGCACGCCACTGCACGCCACCGTCCCACCGCCCCCGCATCTCCGATCACGAAATAGCACTTGACTCTCGCCCCCCCCCCCGCAGTATTTTTTCCAACAAGGGGTGTTCGGAATGTCCCGCCACGGCCCCGTCATACGGCGACGAACCTCGGGGGGGAAGGCATGACCGACGTTTCGAGGACCGGCCCCGATCGGAGGACGGACCGGAAACGGTCGAGGTCGCGCCCGGATCCGGTCCAAGACGACCCGCTCGCGAGCCCGTCGAAGTACGCCGCGGATCGGCGCGACGTGGGCAACGCCATCGGAGCCGCCTTCCGCGCAGCGCGCCAGGCGCAACGGCTGAGCCAGCACCAGGTGTCGGCGCTCACGACGAGCCCGCCGCTCTCGCGGACCACGATCAGCGCGATCGAGAGCGGGAGGATGCCCACGATCGAGGCGCTCGTCTCCCTCTCCGACGTCCTCCACGTCAATCCCTCGGCGATCCTCGAGCGGGTCCACCTCGCCTCGCCGGTCCCCGTGGACCTGACGGGGCTCGACTCCGAGGAGCTGGGACGGAGGGCGGAGAGCCTCTTCTGGGCCGGCGACTTTCGAGGAGCCCTGGCGGTGTACGACGCGATGCACCAGAGGCTCGCGCTCGACCCGCCCGCGGACCCAGAGATCGCGCGCCGGCTCGAGGTCAAGGTCGAGATCGAGCGCGCGGTCTGCCTCCGGCACTTGAGCGCTCTTCACGCCGCCGAGGTCTCCGCAAAGAGAGCGGTCGGCCTGGCGAGGGGGACGCCCCGCCTCCAGGCCGAGGCGTTCATGGTGCTCGCCGCGCTTCACTCCCATCAGAGCCATCTCGATCTGGCCGAGCTCGAGGCGGACCGGGCGGTCGTCCTCTCGAAGGACGGGGACCCGAAGGTGGAGGGCCAAGCCTGGGCCCAGAAGGGGAACGTCCTGGCCCGGGCGGAACGCTTTCCCGAGGCCCGCCGGGCCTTCCTGGAAGCCCGAAGGCTGGCGATCCGGGCGCGCTCCTCCCACGACCGGGTGAAGGCCGAGGGGAACCTCGGCTCCTGCTTCCTCGCGCTCGGGAAGAGAGCCGAGGCCAAAGACCGCTTCCGGACGGCCGTGGACCTCGCGAGGAAGTACGACGATCCGGTGGCGGAGGCCTCGTGGCTGATCGAGCTCGGGAACGTGGCCTTGGCCGACGACGAGATGACGGAGGCCGACCGCTACGCCGAGGCGGCCCTTCGGATCGCGAAACCCTCGGATCGCGTCCTGACGATTTTCAGGGGAGAATGGCTCCGGCACCGTATCGCGAAGCGGAAGGACCCGGGCGACGACGACCGGCACCGGATCGCGTATCTCCGTAGGCTCTACGTCCGGGTCCAGGAACACCGGGGAATCGACGCGATCCGGGAGTTCCGGGAGGCGGTCCTCGATGCGGAGATCCGCCGGGAGGAGGACGATCGTGACTAAGACGTCGCTCGGCGTGCTCCTCGTTCTCGTCGGGGTCCTTTCTCTCGCCTGCCCGGCCGCCCGGGCCGAGGTGTCCGCCGACCCGACGGCCAGCGGAGCGGTCGCGATCCTCTTCGGAATCATCACGGAGGATCCGGACCCCATCGGATTCTGGCAACCATACCGGCCGCTCGAGCCGGGGCGGATCCTCAATGCCGACGGCGACACCCGCGGCGACGGCCGGCCGGACCTGGCGATGAGCCGGGTCGGCGTGAGCGGCGAGCCTTCCGGCTTCCGGCCTCTGGTCGTCTGGGCCTACAACGCCGGCGGCGACTTCGACATCGCCTTCTCGGAGTGGGACGGCGGCCAGTGGACGCCGATCGCATTCCTGACGTCCGGCATCGAGGACGAGCGAGATCCGCGTCTCTTCGTCGAGGCGGACGGCACGGTCCACGTCGTCTGGTGGACCTCCGGAGAGAGCGAGGAGGTCTACCTCACGACCCGCGAGGCGGGCTCCTCGGGATGGAGCGCCCCCGTGATCGTGACCGCCGGGGCCGAGACGGGGCGCCGCCCCTCGGTCGCCGTCCTCGACGGACAGCTCGTCGTCGCGTACGAGCGGACCTCGAGCCTGCCCGGGATGACGCAGGACGTGGTCGCCGCCACCCGGCAGGTGGCAGGGGATTTCGTCCACGAGACGGTCGGCTCCACGGTCCGGACCGATCCGCTCGACGCGGTTCTCCACGTGGAGGTGGGACGCCTCTGGGCCGAGTGGATGCACGAGGCGGAGGAGTTCGGCTGCGCCGAGCGCGACACGGAGGGGGCCTGGATCCCCGGCGCCCCCGAGCCCTGGTATGACCCCTCGTGGATCGGAGTCGAGAACACGCGGAAGGCGATCCGGGCGCGGATCCTGTACTGACGTCCACCCGCCGCGGCGCCTTCCCACCGGGCCCGGGCGATGGCATCCTTGCTCCCGAGGGAAGGAGGCAGCAAGCGATGCCGTCGTCTCGCGCCAGGCGCCTTGCAGCACGTCTCGCGACGTGCCTACTGCTGACCGTGCTCCCCACGAAGGCGCTCTGCCAGACGGAGCCCGACGGCGCCTCGGACGTCGTCCTCTGGGAAGGCGCCCCCCTCGAGTGGATCGAGCGGGGGGAGATCGTCCTTCACGAGGCGAAGGAGATCGACCTGGACGTGCCGCCGGTGTTCTTCCACCTCGCTTCGCCCGGCGAGTATCCCGCCGATGCGAGGTCCGCGACCTTCCCGACGGGCATCGGCCTCGAGTTCCGCGCGGAGCGGACATCGTTCGACGCCAAGGGCGTGCCTGGGTCGCCGCCTCGCAACATTTCCCACGGAGGAATGTGGCTAGCGACGTCGCTCGCGAGAGACGCGGCCATGGCGCACATCCGGCAGGTCGCCGAATCGCTGGCGACGATGCCCCTGAGCGGCTTCGAGGTGCGCGCACCGAGGGAGGGCCTGGATCCGTCCGCGTTCTTCACATCCTTGGACCCATCCTTTTTCGGCGAGATGCCGATCTTGATCTGCTTCGAGTTTCCCGACTCCACCTTCGACACGCAGATCCTGTCGGGGGGATGGGAGGGCAAGGCCTTTTCCCGTCGCCGGTCCAGGATCCACCCGTCCGAGGCGGCTCCGACCTGCCGCTCCCTGACGGACAGGATCCGCTTGCAGGAGAGCTCGTCCTCGATCCCGACGCGCCTGGCATACGAGTCGCGGCCGCGGCGCCGGTTGCTCCTCTCCCTCTTCCGATCGCCGGACACGCCGAGCGAGGTGGCAGCCGGAGGAAGTTCGTACGAGATCGGCCAGGGTTCCTCGACCACGTACATGCCGAGCGACCCGGAGTTGGATCTCTGGCTGGCCCGTTCCATGCCGGTGGCCCTGCGCTTCCGGCTCGAGGAGGAGGCCGGCGGGGAGCCGCTTCGGTGGGCCCTCCTCGAGGAGTGGCTCGTCGCCGTGCACCCGTCGAAGGTGAAGCGCACCGAGGGAGGGATCGACGTGGACCTCAGGCGCTTCACGGAGGAGCTCGCCGAGGCGGCGAGGACCCACTTCCCGGAGCATCTCGCCCGGACGCTCCGGGGCGCGAGCTTCGTGGAGGCGTCGGACCTTCAAGCTGAGCCTCGAACCGGATCCGCCGGGTTCCAGCGCGGCGTACTCATCGAGGATCTGACCCGGTTCCTCGGGTCTCGTCCCGTCGTGGCGGTCGTCTGCCGCGCGGACACCGCGGTCTACTCCTTGGCTCCTGCCTCGGTCTGGATGTCCGTGAGCAACGGCGAGCAGTTCTGCGACGAGATGAAGCGCGCCCTTTCGACGCTGGAACCGGTTCCCCTCGAGTAGGATCGGGGAAACCGGCCCTCCTACGGCCGGGTCGCCACCAGCACCCTCGGGATCCCCCGCAGGTCCGGCAGGACGCGCAGGTCGCGGAAGCCGGCCCCCTCGACCGCCGCGCAAGCTCCCGCCTCGCGCTTGAATCCCAGCTCGACGACGAGCGCGCCGCCGGGGCGCAAGAGGCGCGCCGCCGCGCGGGCGACGGCGCCGTAGGCCTCGAGGCCGGTGGCGCCCGGGACGAGCGCGATCCTCGGCTCGTGGTCGCGCACCTCGGGCGAGAGCCCCTCCCACTCCTCCTCGGCGACGTACGGCGGGTTCGAGAGCACGGCGTCGAACGATCCGTCGCGCGAGGCCGGGAGGGACGCGAAGTCGGCGAGGAGGAGATCGATCCGCTCCGCGGCGCCGAGCCTCGCCGCGTTCTCCCGCGCGACGTCGAGGGCGTCGATCGAGGCGTCCACCGCCAGGACCTCGAGGTCGGGCCTCGCGACCGCGACCGCGATCGCGATGCAGCCGCTCCCCGTGCCGAGGTCCGCGACCCGGCCGCCCTTCGGGGGCGGGAGCGCGAGCGCCGCCTCGACGACTCCTTCCGTTTCGGGGCGCGGGACGAGGACGCGCGAATCCACGAGGAAGGAGAGGCCGAAGAACTCCTGCTCGCCGGTCAGGTACTGGAACGGCTCGCGGCGCTCCCGCCGGAGGAGGAGCGCTTCGAACGCCTCCGCGGCCTCCGGGGGCATGGGGTCACGACGCCTCGCGACGACGACGCCGCGGTCCCTCCCCAGGACGTGCGCGAGGAGCGCCTCCGCTTCCCGCCGAGCGCCGGGGACGCCCGCGTGCTCCAGGCGCGCGATCGCGTCGTCGAGCATCGAGCCGAGCGTCGGCGCGTCCGGTACCATGATCCTCGCCGAGGTCGTGCCGGCGCGGCGCCGCCGCCGGTCAGGCCTGGACCTCTTCCCGGAGCCGTTCCGACTGGTCCTGCGCCGCGAGGGCGTCGAGGATCGGGCCCAGCTCGCCGTTCATGACGTCGTCCAGCGTGTGGAGCGTCAGGGAGATCCTGTGGTCCGTGACGCGGTTCTGCGGGAAATTGTACGTGCGGATCTTCTCGCTCCGATCGCCCGAGCCGATCATCCCCCGCCGCTTCGACGCGATCTCCTCGTGCCGCTTGCGGCGCTCGAGATCGTACAGGCGCGAGCGGAGGACCTGCATCGCCCGGGCCTTGTTCTTGTGCCACGACTTCTCGTCCTGGCACTGGACGACCGTGTTGGTCGGCAGGTGGGTGATGCGCACCGCGGAGTAGGTCGTGTTGACGCTCTGCCCGCCGGGGCCCGACGAGCAGAAGGTGTCCACGCGGAGGTCCTTCTCGTCGATCTTGACCTCGACCTCGTCCGCCTCCGGGAGCACGGCGACCGTGACGGCGGAGGTATGGATGCGCCCCTGGGACTCCGTCGCAGGCACGCGCTGGACGCGGTGCACGCCGCTCTCGAACTTCAAGCGGCTGTAGACGCGGTCCCCCTCGATCAGGGCGATGGCCTCCTTGACGCCGCCGACCGCGCTCTCGGACAGGTCGGTCGTGCGGACCTTCCAGCCCATCGTCTCGGCGAACCTGGAGTACATCCGGAAGATCTCGGCCGCGAAGAGCGTCGCCTCGTCGCCGCCCGTCCCGGCGCGGATCTCGAGGACGACGTTCTTCGCATCGGCCGGGTCGGTCGGGACGAGGAGGATCTTCAACTCCTCCTCGAGCGCGGAAAGACGCGCCTCCAGGGTCTTGACCTCCTCGGAGGCCATCTCCCGCAGGTCGGCGTCGGCCGCCTCCTCCAGGAGGCCCCTCGCCCCCTCGAGATCCGACTCGGCCTTGCGGTACTCCTCGAACTTGTCCGCGACCGGCTTCAGCTCGGCGAAGGCTTTGGAGGCGGAGCGGTACCGGGAGGCATCGGCGAGCGTCTCGGGAGCCGCGAGCTCCGCGGCCAGGTCCTGGGACTTCCGCTCGAGCGCGGCGAGCTTGGTCTCGAGCCTGGGATCGAGGTGACCGGCCATATCGTGCGCGAGGGGCCCGGGGCCGCCGTCGCGGCGTCAGCGGGCGGCCTCGCCCTCCGGCTTCTTGTACCGCTTCTCGAACCGCTCGACGCGACCGGCCGAGTCCACCAGCTTCTGCTTGCCGGTGAAGAAGGGATGGCACGCGGAGCAGATCTCGACGCGGAGATCCTTCTTGGTCGAGCGGGTCGGGAACGAGTTCCCGCAGGCGCAGACGACCCGGATCTCGTGGAATTCGGGATGGATGCCTTTCTTCATGACGCGAACCTCACCGCGAAAGTGCTTCATGGTACAGGAGATCGGGGCGCAGCGCAACCGGCTCACGCCATGCTGTCGAGGAACTCCGCGTTCGTCGCCGTCTTGAGGAGCTTGTCCCGGAGCAGCTCCATCGCCTCCACGGGGGACATCTGGTTGAGGACCTTCCGCAGGACCCAGGTGCGCTCCAGCTCTTTCTTGGAGAGGAGGAGCTCCTCCTTCCGGGTGCCCGAGCGCATGAGGTCCACCGCCGGGAACACGCGCCGGTCGGCGAGCTTCCGGTCGAGGTTGATCTCCATGTTGCCGGTCCCCTTGAACTCCTCGAAGATGACGTCGTCCATCCGCGAGCCGGTGTCCACGAGCGCGGTCGCCATGATCGTCAGCGAGCCCCCCTCCTCGACGTTCCGGGCCGCCCCGAAGAAACGCTTCGGCTTCTGCAGCGCGTTCGCGTCGAGCCCTCCCGAGAGGACCCGGCCCGACGCGGGCTGGACCGCGTTGTGGGCGCGCGCGAGCCGCGTGACCGAGTCGAGGAGCAGCACGACGTCGCGGCCGCACTCGACCAGCCGCTTCGCCTTCTCGAGCACCATGTCGGCCACCTGGACGTGCCGAGAGGCGGGCTCGTCGAAGGTCGAGGAGATCACCTCGCCCCGTACCGACCTCCGCATGTCCGTGACCTCCTCCGGCCTCTCGTCGATCAGCAGGATGAGCAGCGTGACCTCGGGATGGTTCCGCTCCATGGCGTGCGCGATCGCCTGGAGGATCATCGTCTTGCCGGCCCGCGGCGGGGAGACGATCAGCCCCCGCTGTCCCTTGCCGAGCGGCACCATGAGGTCGAGGATCCTCCCCGAGACGTCGGGCCCGGCCAGCTCGCACGTCAGACGGTCCTGCGGGTAGAGCGGCGTCAGGTCTTCGAATGCCTTGCGGCCTCGGAGGGACTCGGGGGGCCGGCCGTTGACGGAGTCGACCTTCGCGAGGGCGAAGTACCGCTCGCCCGGCTTCGGCGGCCTCACCTCCCCCCGGATCGAGTCGCCGGTCGCGAGGCCGAAGCGCCGGATCTGCGAGGGGGAGACGTACACGTCGTCGGGGCCGGGGAGATAGCTCGCCTCCTGCGCCCGCAGGAATCCGTAGCCGTCCTGGAGCTTCTCGAGCACCCCCTGCGCTACCAGGGAAGCATCGCGCGACGACTGCGCCTGCAGGATCCGGAACATCAGCTCCTGGCGCCGGAGCCCCCCGGCGCCGGGGACCTGCAGGCTGGTCGCCAGCTTCACCAGCTTCCCCACTTCCATCGTCTTCAGCTCGTGGATGTCCATGCCTCACCCTCGCCCCCGCCCCCGGCGGAAGCGTCCTCGATCGCCCGGTCCAGGCGAGACCACACCTCGCGAATCCCCAGGCCCGTCCGCGCCGACACCAGGACCGGCGGTCCCCAGGCCGTCCTCCCCAGCGTCTCCTCGAGGGCGCGCTCGGCCTCGGCTCGCCCGTTGCCCGAGAGCTTGTCCGACTTCGTGGCGACCGCCCCGAGCGGGACCCGCTCTCCGAGCAGCCAGTCCCGCGCCGCGCGATCCAGCGCCGTCGCCCTCTGCCGGGCGTCCACGACGAGGATCGCCATCGCGATCCGCTCGCGCCTGCGCCGCACCACGCCTTCCACCATCGGCCCCCACGCCCGCCGGATCTCCCCCGGCACCCTCGCGTACCCGTAGCCGGGGAGATCCACGAACCACACCGCCTCGTTGACGCGGTAGAAGTTGACGCTCCGCGTCCGCCCCGGCGTCGACGACGTCCTCGCGAGCCCCCGCGCGCCGAGCAGCCGGTTGATCAGCGACGACTTCCCCACGTTGGAGCGGCCGACGAACACGACGTCGGGCCCGGGAGCTCCGGGCTCGTCGTCCGGCCCGAAGGCCGCTCGCTCGAAACGGCACGAGGTGATTCTCAAGCCGGATCCCCGGGCTAAGCTCGGCGGCTCAATGGGTGAGCGGCCCCTCGTCGGGACGCTCCGATGCCGCCGCATCGGCCTCCTCGCCGCGGATCACCGCGGCCGGCAGCGGCCCGGCCAGGGCGATCTCGAGGACCTCGTCCATGTTCTCGACCATGCGGAACACGAGGCGCTTCGAGATGTCCTGCGGAATCTCCGTCAGGTCCTTCTCGTTCTCGCGCGGGAGGATCACGGTCGTCGTGCCGAACCGGTAGGCGGCCAGCACCTTCTCCTTGAGCCCCCCGATCGGGAGCACCTTGCCCCGGAGAGTGATCTCCCCCGTCATGGCGACGTCCTGGCGGACCGGAACGCCGGTCAGCAACGAGGCGAGCGCGACCGCCATCGTGATCCCCGCCGACGGGCCGTCCTTGGGGATCGCCCCCTCGGGCACGTGCACGTGAATGTCGTACTTGCGGTGGAACTGCGGGTCGATGCCGAACGTCTCCGCGCGGCTCCGGATGTAGGAGAGCGCGGCCTGCGCCGACTCCTGCATGACCTCGCCGAGCTGGCCGGTCAGCGTCAGATGCCCGCGCCCCCGCATCAGGGTGGCCTCGGTCGTCAGGATCTCGCCGCCGACCTCGGTCCAGGCGAGCCCCGTGGCGACCCCGACCTCGGGAGCCTTGCGGTCCTCCCGCTGCGGGTGGTACCGCGGGACGCCCAGGAGCTCCACCACCTTGGCGGGCGACAGCGCCTCTCCGGGCCGCCACTCCCCGGCCACCACCTTCCGGGCGATCTTCCGGCAGATCGACGCGATCTCCCGCTCGAGGCTCCGGACCCCGGCCTCGCGCGTGTACCGCTCGATGATCTCGGCCACGGCGGCGTCCTCGAAGGAGACCCTCGCCCGCCCCAGCCCGTGGGCCTTCACCTGCTTGGGAACCAGGTACTTCTGGGCGATCGCCATCTTCTCGTCGATCGTGTACCCCGCGATCCGGATCGTCTCCATGCGGTCCCGGAGCGCGGGCGGGATCGTGTGGACGACGTTCGCGGTGGCAATGAACATCACGTCCGACAGATCGAACTCGGTGTCGAGATAGTGGTCGAGGAACGTGTGGTTCTGCTCCGGGTCGAGGACCTCGAGGAGGGCGGCCGACGGATCCCCGCGAAAGTCCGCGGCCATCTTGTCCACCTCGTCGAGGAGGAACACCGGGTTCCTCGTCCCCGCCTTGCGCATCATCTGGATGATCTGGCCGGGGAACGCGCCGATGTACGTCCTCCGATGGCCGCGGATCTCGGCCTCGTCCCGCACGCCCCCGAGCGACAGGCGGACGAATCTCTTGCCGGTCGCCCTCGCCACCGACTTCGCGAGCGAGGTCTTCCCGACTCCGGGCGGCCCCACGAAGCACAGGATCGAGCCCTTCGTCTTCTTCGCCTTGACCAGGCGGCGCACCGCCAGGAACTCGAGGATCCTCTCCTTGATCTTCTCGAGCCCGTGATGGTCCTCCTCGAGAATCCGTTCCGCCCGCCGGATGTCGGTGAGCTCCCGGGACTTCTTGGCCCACGGCACGGCGAGGAGCCACTCGAGATAGTTGCGCGAGACCGTCGCTTCGGCGGACACGGGCGGCATCACCTCGAGGCGCTTGAGCTCCTGGAGAGCCTTCTCCTTGGCCTCGGGCGGCATCCCGGCATCCTCGAGCTTTTGCCGGAACTCCTCGATCTCATTGACGCGGTCGTCCTTCCGGCCCAGCTCCTGCTGGATCGCCTTGATCTTCTCGTTGAGGTAGTACTCCTTCTGCGCCCTCTCCATCTGCTTCTTGACGCGCGTGTTGATCTTCTTGTCCACGCGGAGCTTCTCGATCTCCACCTCGAGGAGACGGGCGACCTGCTCGAGCCTCTCCACGGGAGCCACCGTCTCGAGCAGCCCCTGCTTCTCCTCCACCGCCGCGGGGAGGTGCGCGGCGACCGTGTCGGCGAGCCGCCCCGGGTCTCCGATGCGCACGGTCGAGAGCAGCGTCTCGTACGGAAGGCCCGGCGAGTGCTTGATGAACCGCTCGAAGAGCGAGGAGACGCGGCCCATCACCTCCTGCACCTCGGGGGTGACCTCGATCTGCCGATCGATCGGCTTGAGGAACGCCCGGAGGAATCCCTCGGGGGCCTCCTCCACCTCGAGGACCCTCCCGCGCGACACGCCCTCCACCAGCAGCTTCACGTTGCCGTTCGGAAGCTTGAGGTGCTGGACGATCGTCGCCACCGTCCCCACGGAGCTGATCTCGTCCGGGGACGGCTGGTCCACCTTGGCGCTCCGCTGCGTCGAGACGAACAGCTGCTTGTCCGCCGCGAGCGCGCTCTCGACCGCCAGCAGCGACGCCTTCCGTCCCACCACGAAGGGCACCATCGTGTGAGGGAACACCACGATGTCCCGGAGTGGAACCATCGGGAGAGCGATCACGCTGTCGGAGGAACGCGAGGCGCGTTCTTCCATGGGCTCCTCCTGTCCGGATTGACGTGACGCGGACGGTCCCGCCGACGAAGGCCTAGCCGGCCTTCTCCATCACGACGAGCGGGCTCGCCTTCTTGAGAACCGCGTCCTTCGTGACCACGACTTCCTTGACGCCCGTCTGGGACGGGAGCGCGAACATCATCTCGAGCATCAGCTCCTCGACGATCATCCGGAGCCCCCGCGCCCCGATCTTACGCTCGATCGCCAGACGCGCAACCGACTCGAGGGCGTCGTCGGTGAAACGCAGGCCCACGCCCTCGTACTCGAAGATCCGCTGGTATTGCTTGACGAGCGCGTTCTTGGGCTCCGTCAGGATCCGGATCAGCGCCCGCTCGTCCAGCTCGTCGAGGATCGCCACGACGGGCATCCTCCCGACGAACTCGGGAATCATGCCGAACTTGATCAGGTCGACCGGCTGGACCTCGCTGAGGATCGCCTGGAGGTTCTTCTCCCGTCGGGCCCTCACGTCGGCCTGGAACCCCATCGTCTTCCGGCCGGTGCGCTGCTCGACGATCGACTCGAGCCCGACGAAGGCCCCGCCGCAGATGAAGAGGATGTTCGTCGTGTCGACCGGGACGAACTCCTGGTGCGGGTGCTTGCGCCCCCCCTGCGGCGGAACGTTCGCGACCGTTCCCTCGAGGATCTTGAGGAGGGCCTGCTGGACGCCCTCGCCGGAGACGTCCCGGGTGATCGACGGGTTCTCCCCCTTGCGGGCGATCTTGTCCACCTCGTCGATGTAGATGATCCCCCTCTGGCACTTCTCGACGTCGTTCCCGGCGTTCTGGAGGAGCTTGAGAACGATGTTCTCGACGTCCTCGCCGACGTAGCCGGCCTCGGTCAGGGTCGTCGCGTCCACGAGCGCGAACGGGACCGACAGGAGACGCGCGAGGGTCTGCGCCAGGAGCGTCTTCCCCGAGCCGGTGGGGCCGATCAGGAGGATGTTCGACTTCTGGATGTCCACGTCGTTGCGGCGCCGGGACATCTCGTTCCGCTTGTAATGGTTGTAGACCGCAACCGCGAGGCGCTTCTTCGCCAGGTCCTGCCCGACCACGTACTCGTCGAGGAAGGCCTTGATCTCCACCGGCTTGGGGAGCCGCGCATGGCCTTCCCGCTCCTCGCCCTCCCGCTCCTCGGCGATGATGTCGAGGCAGATGTCGACGCACTCGTCGCAGATGTAGACGGTCGGTCCGGCGATCAGCTTGCGGACGTCCCTCTGCCCCTTGTTGCAGAAGGAGCACTTCAGCCCTTCGCCTTCGGTCTTCTTCCGCGTCATCGGCCCCCCGCGGCGGGAGGCTCGGCCGAGGCGTCGACCCGCCGGTGGATGACCTGATCCAGAATGCCGTACTGGAGCGCCTCGTCCGCCGACATGATGAAGTCGCGATCGGAGTCGCGCTCGATCTTCTCCAGGGGCTGTCCCGTGTGCTCCGCCAAAATCTCGTTCAGCCGCTCGCGCATCCTCAGGATCTCGCGCGCCTGGATGTCGATGTCGGACGCCTGCCCCTGGAACCCGCCCGACGGCTGGTGGATCATCACCCTCGAGTTCGGGAGGGCGAACCGCTTCCCTCGCGTGCCCGCCGCCAGCAGGACGGCGGCCATGCTCGACGCCTGGCCGATGCAGATCGTGCTGACGTCCGGCTTGATGAACCGCATCGTGTCGTAGATGGCGAGGCCCGCCGAGATCCATCCCCCGGGGGAGTTGATGTAGAGCGAGATGTCCCTTTCCGGGTCCTCGGCCTCGAGGAACAGGAGCTGGGCGATCACGAGGTTCGAGACCGTATCGTCGATCGGCATGCCCAGGAAGATGATGTTGTCCTTGAGGAGCCGGGAATAGATGTCGTAGGCGCGCTCCCCGCGGCTCGTCTGCTCCACCACCATCGGGACGAGAGGCATGCTTCAACCCTCATGTTGAATATTAGCAACCGAGGTCAGGAAGTCAAGCGTTTTCTCTCTAACTAGCTGATCGCGAAGGGCTTCGAGCCCGCCACGCTTCTCGAGCGCCCCTCGCAGCGCCTCGAACGGCTCTCCGCGCCGCTCCGCCTCGGCGCGGATCCTGGCGCGCACCTCCTCGTCCTCGACCGAGATCGACTCGGCGCGGGCGACGGCGTCCAGGACGAGCCGCGCGTGGACCGCCTTCCGCGCCGGCGCCTCCTGGCGCTCGCGGATCGCCTTCCAGTCCACCTTCAGCTTCTCGGGGTCGACCCCCTGCATCAGGACGGCGCGGACGAAGTCCTCCAGCCGCTGCTGGATCTCCTCGTCGACGAGGATCTCGGGGAGCACGACCGGATTCTCGATCAGGATCTTGTCGAGGAGCGCCTGCCGGAGCGCCATCCGCGACTCCGCGCGCTTCCTCTCCTCGAGATCGGCCCGCACCCGGCTCCGCAAGGCCTCGAGGCTCTCGAAGTCCCCCAGGTCGCGCGCGAGATCGTCGTCGAGAGCCGGGACCTCCCGGCGCTTGACCTCGTGAACCGTCACTCGGAAGAGGACCGTCTTCCCCGCGAGCAACGTGTTGTCGTGATCCTTCGGGTACGGGACCGGGAACTCCGCGACGGCGCCCGCCGACGCGCCGAGGAGCTTCTCGTTGAACTGCGGCAGGTTGTCGGCCGCCCCGACCTCGATCGGGGTCCTCTCCCGCCGGAACGGCTCTCCCTCCTCGGGCCGCCCCTCGACGTCCGCGATCACCAGGTCGCCGGCCGCGGCGGACCGCCCCTCCTCCGAGACGAGCTTGGCCTGGGACTGCCGGAGCTCCTCGATCGTCCGCGCGATCTCCTCCTCCTCGACCTTCGAGGAGGGCTCGCGGACCTCGACGGCGCGATACCCCTGCGGCGCGAGCTCCGGAAGAACCTCGAACGACGTCCGGAACGAGAACGCGCCGTCGACCGGCTCGGAGAGCTGCTCGAGCGCGGGGTCGCCGAGCGGCTTGAGCCCGCGCTCCGCCGTGGCCTCGCGGTACAGCCTCGAGACCAGTTGCTCGCGCACGTCCTCGCGGATCTCGCGAGCGAACCGCGCCCGGACGACGTCGAGCGGAACCTTGCCGGGGCGGAAGCCCGGCACCCGGACACGCGACGCGAGGCGCCTCACGACCGTCTCGCTCTCCCTCGCCACCTCGTCGGCGCCGACCTCGACGAAGAGGCTCTTCTTCACGGGGCTCAGGTCCGTCACCTCGATCTTCATCGCGTCCCCTGCTCGCGACCTCGGGCGCCGCGCGGGCGACCGCCGAGCGCCGGAGGCGCCCCGGTCGCGAAGCGCGGCGATCGACGGGAAATGGTGAGCCGCCCAGGAATCGAACCTGGAACCCGCAGATTAAGAGTCTGCTGCTCTACCAATTGAGCTAGCGGCCCAAGACGCCATGCACGTGGCGACCGATGACTCTATCACACGCCGCAAGTCCGGCGGGAGGCTGGCGCGCCCGGAGGGATTCGAACCCCCGACCGTCGGATCCGAAGTCCGATGCTCTGTCCGGGCTGAGCTACGGGCGCGGAATCCTCCTCCGGGGCGCCGGGCTCCGATCTGGGGTGAGTGGTGGGATTCGAACCCACGACAGCCAGATCCACAGTCTGGAGCTCTACCGACTGAGCTACACTCACCATGCGGAAGAACCCGCGACCCTCGTGGCGCGCCTGGAGGGAGTCGAACCCCCGACCCGCGGCTTAGAAGGCCGCTGCTCTATCCCCTGAGCTACAGGCGCCGACCCTCTCGAGAACCGCCGAAAGGACTGGTGCGCGTGGCAGGATTTGAACCTGCGACACCTAGCTCCGGAGGCTAGTGCTCTATCCGGGCTGAGCTACACGCGCCCATTGCTTTCCCCCACCGAGCCTGCCGCCGCGGAGCTTGGTCGGGGCGAGAGGATTCGAACCTCCGACCGCCTGCTCCCAAAGCAGGTGCGCTACCGGGCTGCGCTACGCCCCGTGGACGAGACCTCACGCTCGGCCTTCGGAATTTAACAGAGCGACCGGAGGGCGTCAACGCGGGCATCGGGAAATCGGCGGAACGGGGACGGCAACCGATTCGAGCCGGTTGCCGTCCTCCATTCCGCGATTTCTGGTACATTCGGTTTCCGGTCGCTGTCCCCGCTTTCGGAGAATTGCCGTGAGGATCGGGCTGTTCGGGTTTCCCAGGACGGGGAAGAGCACGCTCTTCTCCCTGCTCACCGGAGCGGCCCCGCCCCACGCGGGCGGCCGCGAGGAGGCCCGGATCGGGATCGCCCGGGTCCCGGACCCCCGACTGGATCGCCTCTCCGCGATGTACCGGCCGCGGAAGACGACCCCGGCGACGGTCGAGTACGTCGACATCCACGGCGTCGCGAAGGGGGAGGCCGCCGAGGCGTTCCCCCTCGACCAGCTCCGCGTCGCGGATGCGCTCGCGCACGTCGTCCGGGGGTTCCGCGACGAGGCCGTCCCCCACGTCGAGGGGCCGGTCGACCCCGCGCGCGACGTCGCGACGATGGAGACCGAGCTGGTGCTCGCCGACCACACGATCGCCGAGCGCCGCATCGAGAAGCTCGACCTGTCGGTCCGGAAGGCCCATCGAGACGACGACCGGAAGGAGCTCGATCTGCTGCGGAAGTGCCTCCAGGCCCTCGAGCGCGACGTCCCGCTCCGCAACCTCGAGTTCTCCGAGGAGGAAACGAGGCGCCTGCGCGGCTTCACGTTCCTCTCCCTCAAGCCCCTGCTCGTCGTCGTCAACGCGGACGAGGCCGACGCTTCCCTGCTCGCCGGAGGGGCACCGGCCTTCGGGCTCGAGGCGGCCACGGCCCGGCCCTCGACGGAGGTGGTCTGCCTCTCCGCGAGGATCGAGGGGGAGATCGCCCAGCTCGAGGCGGACGAGGCCTCCGCCTTCCGCGCCGAGCTCGGCATCGCGGAGCCCGCGCTCGAGCGGATGATCCGGGCGTCGTATCGCCTGCTCGGATGCATCTCGTTCTTCACGGTCGGCGACGACGAGTGCCGGGCCTGGACGATCCACCGCGGCACCCGCGCGCGCCCGGCCGCCGGCGCCGTCCACAGCGACATGGAGCGCGGCTTCATCCGCGCCGAGCTCGTCGCCTACGACGATCTGGTGGCGGCGGGGAGCTGGGCCGCCTGCCGGGACCACGGCACCCTGCGCCTCGAGGGGAAGGACTACGTCGTGCGCGACGGCGACGTCATCAACTTCCGCTTCGGAGTCTGATCCGACGCGAGCGCCGCAGCGAGGCGTTCCGCCAGCGTCTCGTCCTGCCCCTTGAGGACCGTCCGGAGGTCGAGGAGGAGGCGGCCCTCGCGGATCCGCGCCAGCACCGGGGGGTCGCCGAGCCGGAGCGCCCGCTCCATCGTCCCCGCGTCCCCCGCCGCGCTCTCGACGACGAGGAGGCGGGTCGGCCGCTCGCCGAGCGGCGAGGACCCCCCGCCGGTCCTCGATACCCCGTCCTCGATCCGGAGACGCGCGGCGACCCCGGGGGGCGCGGCCCTCGCGATCCTCCGCCTCAGCCGCTCTGCGCGCCGCCCGATCTCGTCCGCTCCGAGCGCGAGCATCCGGAGCGTCGGCACCTCCTCGAAGTGGCGGCCCCGCACGTAGGACGCGAGCGTCTCCCGGAGGGCGCAGATCAGGAGACGGTCGAGCCGGCACACGCGCGCCATCGGGTCTCGGCGCAGCCGCTCCACGAGATCGGCGCGCCCGACGACGACCCCGGCCTGCGGGCCTCCGAGGAGCTTGTCCCCGCTGAACGTGACCAGGTCGGCCCCCTGGTCGAGGAGCCTCCGGACCGGGATCTCGTCCGCGATGCCGAGCGGCGCGAGGTCGACGAGGTCCCCGCTCCCCCAGTCGACGACGAGCGGCACGCCGGCCTTCCGCGCGACGGCCCCGAGCTCGGGTACGGAGGCCTCCCCGGCGAATCCGACGATCCGGAAGTTGCTCTGGTGCACCTTGAGGATCAGCCCGGTCCGCGGGCCGATCGCCGCCTCGTAGTCGGACACCCGCGTGCGGTTCGTCGTCCCCACCTCCCGCAGCCGGGCGCCGGAGACGGCCAGGATGTCGGGCACGCGGAACGACCCTCCGATCTCGACCAGCTCCCCGCGAGAGACGACCGCCTCCCGCCCCCTCGCCAGCGCCCGCAGCGCGAGCAGGATCGCCCCGGCGTTGTTGTGCACCGCGAGCGACGCCTGTCCCGGGAAGAGCCTCTCGAGGAGGGGTTCCAGGTGCGCGTGGCGGGAGCCGCGGGCTCCGCGCGCGAGGTCGTACTCGAGATCGAGGTAGCCGGTCGCTGCCTCCGCGACTCGCGCCGCCGCTGCGGCCGACAGGACGGACCGGCCGAGGTTCGTGTGCGCGACGACCCCCGTCGCATTGATGACCGCCCGGGGCGACGGAGCGAGCAGGCGCCGCGCGGCCTCCCCCACCCGCGCGGCGAGGGCGCCCTCCCGCGCCGCCTCGCGGACCTCACGGCCGGAGAGCGTCCCGGCGAGCGCTCCCCTCCTCAGCGCCCCGATCTCGTCCCGCAGCAGATCGGCGACGAGGGCGGGACCGTGCTCCGCCGCGAGCCTTCGGAACGCCCTCGACCCGAGCAGCCGGCCGACCGCCGGAAGGGAGCGCGCGAGCGCCGCGTTTTCCCGGTCTTTCGACGTTTTCCGCGATCCCCGCGTTTGCATCCTGACCACCCCAAACCTATACTCTTCTACCGGCCGAGGTCGAACCTCAGAGCACCATCGCTCGGCGATTATACGGAGAATTGCGCCTTGCCCGATCCCACCGTCGGAATCGAGGCCGATATCGAACGGCTCGAGGCTGGAATCCGGCAGCTGAAGATCCAGTACGACATGTTCTTCGCCGGTGCCACGCCGAAGCAGCCGGTCGACCTGCGCGCGGAGGTCGAGCGGATGATCCGGCGGTACTCCAACGCCCCGATCCGGAAGTACGCGCACCGCTTTCACTTCAACTCGCTCGTCGGCCGATTCAACGTCCTCTCGGAGCTCTGGGCGAAGTCGCTGCGAACGCTCGAGGAAGGGGAGCGGTCCCCGGCGGCGGCCGCCGTCCGGCCGACGGGGCCGGACGAGCGGGTGCTCGCGCAGTGCCGGTTCCACGATCCGCTGCACGAGCAGGAGGTCCTCAAGCTCCTGCACGCCCGCTATCTCGCGGCGCGGCGGAAGTGCGGCGGCGAGCTGGGGAAGATCAGCTTCGAATCCTTCCTGCGGGGAGTGGCCTCCCAGGCCGAGCGCCTGCGCCAGACCTCGGGCTGCGAGCAGGTCGAGTTGCGCCTGGTCGTTTACGAGGGTAAGGTTCTGCTGAAGGCGCGCCCCGGCCGCGGCTGACGCTCGGGCGCGCGGGGGTCGCCATGATGCGACGCGCGACGGGTGCGACGTTGGTGCTCCTCTTCCTCGCGGGCGCGGCACTGGCGGCC
>CALMJU010000064.1 GCA_937864465.1 uncultured Acidobacteriota bacterium | reverse complement strand
GCGGCCGGTCGGTTCGCGCTCGTCTCGTCGAACGGGGGGATCACCCTCTACCACGGCAACGGCCCGGGAGCCGCGGGGAACTTCACCCGCCCCGAGGGGTTCTCGGGGAGGATCGAGACGCAGCGCGAGGAGGCGGCGGCGATCGCGAGCCGGATCGCGGGGCGGCCCCTCGATCCGGTGGAGGCCGATGCATGGTGGGGAGAGCAGGCGCTCGCGACGAGGGCGGCGGACCCCGCGGGCTCTCTGGCCCTGATCGCCCGGAAGGCGATGCTGTCCCTGGACAGCCGCGAGCACGGCCTCGACGAGGCCCCCGCGCTCGACGAGAACCCGTGGCGGCTCGCCGCCCCGTTGCCGTTCGCGGTCCTGCTCGGCCTCGCGGTCGCCGGTGCGGTCGGCCTCGGAGGCTTGCGGACGGGCGGGTACCGGCTCTGGAGCGCGATCGCGATCTCGTGGGCGACGCTTCTCGTGTTCTACGTGTCGGCGCGGTACCGCCTCCCGCTCGCCGCGCTCCTCGCGGTCCCCGCCGGGGCGGGGGGGGCGTTCCTGGCGCTGCCGGTGCGGGAAGACGGAGCGACTCGCGGGCGAAGATGGGCGGCGCTCGCGGCGGGACTGGCGGCCGCGGCCCTGTCGCTCGCGATCCCCTCGGGATCCATCGCCCGGAGCGACATGGCGGGGGCGCTCGCCAACCGCGCGGTCTCTCTCAAGGAGACCGGAGATCTCGCGGGCGCCGAGGAGGCGGCGCGCCGCGCGCTCGCCCTCGATGCCGACTGCGTCATGGCGCGCTACGATCTGGGCGTCGTCCTCGAGGCGCGCGGGAGGCCGGGCGAGGCGGCGGAGGCGTACCGAGGCGTGCTGGCGCGGGATCCCGGGCACGCGGCCGCGGGGAACCTCGCGGCGATCCTCGTCGTCGCGGGGGACTTTGCCGGGGCCGAGGAGGTGCTTCGTCCGGCGCTGCGGGCGTCCCCCGGCGATCGGGTGGCGTGGACGAACCTCGTCGTCGCGCTGGCGGCGAAAGGGGACCTTCCGGGGGCGCGGGAGGCCGCATCCGGGGCGGCGAGGGAAGGTGTGCGGCTCGACCCGGAGCTTCTGCTCGCGATCGGAGCGGGCGCGGCGGGAGGGACGGAACGGTGAGGTGGGGGAAGGCGCTCGCCGCGGCGCTGCTCGTCGCGGCATCCGGCTGCACCGTGCGGCCGAAGGTTTCCGACACAGGCTACACGGGAACCTGGGCGCGCGGCAACGACCGCGTGCGCTCGACGATTTCCATCGTTCGGCACGGGGACGGCTACCGATTCCGATGGTCGAAGTCGTCCTACGACGGGAAGTTCGCCGTCCGCTGCGGCTGGGACGGAGCGTGTGTGGAGACTCTCAACGGTGTGTCCGTCGCGAGCCACCGTTTCGCGACGGCGCTCGATCGGGGGACCGGAACGCTGAAGGTTTCGGTTGTGGAGTCGCGCCTCGTCCCGGAGAAGCTCGATCTCCGCTACGTGGATGAGCTGACAGTCGAGGACGGCGGGAAGGTTCTGCGCTCGACGACGATCGAGCGTGACGGCGTGGTCCTCGACGCGGGGGGCGGCAGGCCGACGCGCACCTTCGACAAGGTCGCGGACGCGGTCGCAGTCGCCGCCCCGGCGGGGAGCCGAAGGTGAGATGCCCGGCCGCGCCCGCCTGCCTGGCGGCGTGGATCTTCCTCGTCGCAGGGTCGGCGCACGCGCAAGAGGCGAAGCTCCTGGCGGTCGAGAGCGCGGGGATCGTCCCGGTGACCGTCGAGAGGCGGCTCGACGTCTCGGGGATCACGGGAGAGATCTCGGTGACCGGACGGCCGACGGGGGAGATCCGCTTCCGCGCGGTCGCGGCGGGGGAGCCGGGACGGGACGCGCCGGTCGCCGTGCTTCTCGACGGGAGCACGCTCCGCCTGCAACCCGCCGCGGGCGCGCCGACGGAGGATCGGAGGCTCACGATCGAGGCGCCCGAGGGGCTGTTCCTCACGATCGCGACTCGGGGCGCGAGCGTCGTCGCGTCCGGCCTGTCGGGCGGGATCGAGGCGCGAGGGGAGGGGCTGGATTTCTCCGGGAGCTACCTTTCCGGCGGTGCCGTCTTCGAGATCGACGGGGGGAAGGTGAGCCTCTCCGGATCCGGGGGGGAGGTCGCGGCGCGCGGGCGCGACCTCACGTTCGAGGGGAGTCTTCTCTCCGCGGACGTGTTCCTCGGGATCGCGCGAGGGCGCGCGAGACTGTCCGGGATCACGGGGAGCGTCGAGGCGGACCTGGAGGACGTCGCCCTCGCGGCGGACGGCGTGTCGAGCGTCGTGACGCTGCGCGCGAGAGGGGGCACCGCGGAGCTGAAGCGGTGCAACGGGGGGGCGACGGTCGACGTCTCGGGAACGCTCCTGCAGTTGGCGTCGTCGCGCGGGAGCTTCGAGGTCGCGACCGACACGGCGATCCGCTTCGAGGGGATCGACGGGGACTTGCGTGCCACTGTCGGCGGAGGCTCGGTGGTCGGGCAGGGAGTCAAGGGGGCGGTGACGATCGAGGCGACGGCCGGCATCCCGATCCGGCTGGAGGGAGTGGCGGGCCCCGTCTCGGTGACCGGGACCGGCTTGACCGTCGAGATGAAGAACGTCGGGGGAGAGATCTCGGCGGACCTCATGGACTCGAGCGTTTCGGTCGAGAAGGCGGGAGCGCCCGTGACGATCGCGAACGACGGCGGGGAGGTCGGCGTCGAGGGGGCGACCTCCGGGGTGGTCGTCCGGAGCCGGGGAGGGTCCGTCCGCCTCGGCGGCGTGGCGGGGCCGGTCGAGGTCGCGGCCGACGGGCCCACGGTCGAGGTCGCCTGGACGGCGGCGCCTGGGGAGAAGGACAGCAGGATCGAGAACGCCGGCGGGGACGTCACGGTGCGCTTCGGAGCCGGAGGCTGCCGCGTCGAGGCCGAGTCGCGCAGGGGCCGGATCGAGAGCGCGATCCCGACGATCGTCGCGACCGAAGGAAGCGGGAGCGCCCAGGGGACGGTCGGGGGCGCGCGGCGGCCGACGGTGTACGTCGAGGCCGAGGGCGACGTGTTCCTCGACGGGCCGGGGGGCGCATGACGGGGGGGAGCGCGGGGCCCGCGCCCGCGCCTCGCCGCCTGGAGGCCGCGCTCGCGGTCGTCCTCGGCGTCGTCGTCGCGCTGGCCTACCTCCCGGTCGTCTCGTACTCGTTCACGAACTACGACGACGACTCGTACGTCTGGGCGAACGCGAACGTCGTCGGGGGGCTGACCGCCGGGAACCTGGCCTGGGCGCTGCGCGCGGTCGTCGTCAGCAACTGGCACCCGCTGACGATGGTCTCCCATCAGGCGGACGCGACGCTCTGGGGGCTCCGACCGGGAGGGCACCACGCAACGAGCCTCCTGATCCACGTCGCGAATGCGATGCTCGTGTTCCTCCTCCTCTCCCGAGCGACCGCCGCGCCGCGCCGGTCGTTCTTCGTTGCGGCGCTCTTCGGCCTCCACCCCCTGCAGGTCGAGGCCGTCGCGTGGGTGGCGCAGAGGAAGACCGTTCTGAGCCTGTTGCTCTGCTTGCTGGCGCTGATCCCCTACGCCTCGTGGGCGCGACGGAGGAGAGCGGGATCGTACGCCGCGGTCATGGCGCTCTTCGCGGCGGCGCTCCTCTCCAAGCCGTCGGCGGTCGCATTCCCCGCCGGCCTTCTCGCGCTCGACCTCTGGCCGCTCGGAAGGGTGGGAGAGGGGGGGGAGCGGTGGCGGGCGCTCGTGCTCGAGAAGGTGCCGCTCGCCGTCCTGGCGGCGGGGTGCGCGGCGATGGCCCTCGTCTCCCAGGGGCACACCGGCGCGGTCCAGTCGGCCGAGACGTTCCCCCCCGCGATGCGCGCCGCGAACGCGCTCTGCGCCACGCTCGCCTATCTAGGGAAGACGGTCTGGCCCTCGAATCTTGCGATCTTCTACCCGCACCCGCTGGGGTCGCTCTCCACGCTCCGCGTTGCCCTCGCGGCGGTCGCCCTCGCGGCGGCCTGCGCCGGGGCCCTCGCCGCGAGGCGGAAGGCGCCGTACGTTCCCGGCGGCTGCGGGTGGTACCTGGTGTGGCTCGTCCCCGCGCTCGGGCTCGTCCAGGTCGGCTCCCAGGCGATGGCCGACCGGTACGCTTACGTCCCGCTGATCGGGATCTTCGCCGTCGCGGTCTTCGGGATCGAGGAGGTCGCGCGTCGCCGGGCGTGGGGGAGGAGGGCGGCCGCCGTCGGCGGCGTCGTCGTCCTCGCCGCCGCCTTCGTCGCGACGCGCCACCAGCTCGCCGCCTGGAGGGACAGCGAGACCCTCTTCCGAGCCGCGCTGCGCGTCACCGAGGACAACTACGTCGCCCACGCGAACCTCGGGCACGCGCTCGTCGCGCGCAGCGCGGTCGCCGAGGCCATCCCGCACTTCGAGCGGGCGGCCGAGATCGCCCCGCGGTACTCGGTCTCGCACGTCAACCTGGGCTCGGCCCTGGTCCTCTCCGGGAACCTCGAGGGGGGGATCGCGGAGTACCGCGAGGCGATCCGCCTCGACCCCAAGGATGTCGAGACCCGGTACCACCTCGGGCGGGCGCTCTTCCGGGCGGGGAAGGGGGGCGAGGCGGTCGTGGAGCTCGAGGCCGCGGCCGAGAGAGCGCCGGGGCGGGCCGACGTGCGCAACGATCTCGGATGGGCGCTCTACCGGCTGGGCCGCCTCGCGGAGGCGGAGGAGAGGCTGCGCGAGGCCGCGAGGCTGACGGAGGACCCCCGCGTCGAGCGGAATCTCGGCGCCGTGCTGCTGGCGCGGGGGGCGAGGGAAGAGGGGATCGCGCGGTACCGGAAGGCGCTGGAGCTCGATCCGGGCTTTGCGGAGGCGAGGGCGGAGCTCGAGGCTGCGCTGTCGTCGGGGACCCCCGCCCGGCCCGTGGGATCGATCCCTCCGCGCTGAGAGACGCTCACTCTTCGCAGGCGGGCACCTCGGCGGCCAGGCGCTCCGCTTCCGCCTCCTCGCTCTTGCCGCTCGAGGAAAGTAGCGCCGCGAGACGGAGGTGCGCCTCGCCGAGCCACGGCGCCGCCGCGAGCGCCGCGCGGGCCGAGGCCTCGGCTCCCTCGAGGTTTCCCCGCTTCTCGAGGACGACGCTCCTCTGGAGCAGGGCGGAGGGGTTCGCGGGATCGGCTTCGAGGACGCGGGCGACCTGCGCCTCGGCACCTTCGAGGTCCCCGGTCGAGAGGAGGACCCCCGACAGGTTGATCCGGTTCGGCCAGAAGTCGGGAGCGAGGGCGAGCGCGCGGCCGAGGAGCCCGAGGGCCTCCTGGCTCCTTCCGCGGACCGCCAGCTCGACCGCGAGGTTGCCGAGCGACTTGACGCTTCGCGGCGAAGCCTGGGCCGCGTGGGAGGCGAGGGCGAAATCGTCCCTCCAGACGGCGCTCGCCGCGACCGTTCGGACGGAGGCGACGAGGAGGACGGCCCCGAGGGCCGCGACGGCGCCCCGCGGGCCGAGGCGGCGCGCGATCGGACCCCACAGCATGCCGGCGGCGAGACAGAGGCCCGCGCTCGGCAGGTAGAGGAGCCGCTCCGCCATGACGGTGCCGATCGGCACCGCGAGGTTCGAGACGGGGAAGAAGACCGCGAGCGCGAAGACCGCCGCGAAGGCGAGAAGGGGCGCCCGGCGCCTCGCGAGGAGGATCGCAGCCGCGGCGAGGCCGAGGGCGGCGATCCCGGCGAGGAGATGCGGGTCGAGGGCCGAGGCGACCGGCTCGATCTCGGCGAAGGAGTAGTCGGGGGAGAGGGTCCGCGGGAAGACGAGCAGGACGGCGTAGCGGCCGGCGACCGCGACTGCCGAGGGGAGCCTATCGAGGAAGCCGAGGGCCGAGAGCGGGTTCTCGATCGGCGTCACGGCGCCCGGACCCGGAAGGAGCCTTCCGAGCGCCGCGAGCCGGAGGCCGACGTACGCCGCCAGCGGGAGGAGGAGGGGCGCGATCGAGAGGAGCGTGCGACGGGCGGCCCGGCGGCCCGTCCCCGCCGGTGTCGCGCCCCTCGGGCGCAGGACTTCCCAGGCCGCCGCGACCGCGGGGAAGACGACCGCGTGCTCCTTCGAGAGCATGGCGAGGAGCGACAGCGCGGCCGCCAGGAGAGCGCCCGCGGCCGAGGGCTCTCCGCTCGGACGGCGCAGGCGGATCCAGGCGAGGAGCGCGAGCAGGAAAAACGTCGTCGCCAGGAGGTCGGCCCGGCCAGAGATGCTGGCGACCGCCTCGGCGTGGACCGGATGCGCGGCGAACAGGAGGGCGGCGAGGAGCGCTCCCGGCACCGCGAGACCGGCCGCCAGGGCGACCTCCAGGACGAGGACCGAGGCGCAGCCGTGGAGGAGGACGTTTCCCGCGTGGAAGCCCCAGGGGCTGGCGCCGTGCAGCGCGTGGTTCGCGGCGAAGCTCGCCGTGGTCAGCGGGCGGTACAGCCCGGTCTCGACCCGCTGGCGCGGGCCGTAATGGTAGGGGGTCGAGAAGAGTCGCCCGACCTCGCCGCACCGCACCGCCGGGTTCTCGAGGGCGACCGCGGGGTCGTCGAGCGTGAAGCCGAAGCCGATGCTGGCGAGGTAGAGGACGACCGCGACGGAAGCCGCGAGCCATCGCGCCTGCGCCGGCGCCCACGTGTCGGGAGACTCGATTCGCATGGCGCCATTCTAATCGCGCCGGGAGCGGCTACAATGGCCCGCATCATGCCAGCGAAGCCGGACGGCCCGGAGATCTCCGAGTCCGCGGTCCGGGCCGTTTTGGCGGTCCTGCTCCTCGTCCACCTCGCGCTCGTCCTCCACGGAGCGTCGCGACACAGCGCGGTGCACGACGAGGTCGTCTACCCGTCGGTCGGGTACGCCCACCTGACCGCGGGAGACTACCGGATGAACGCGGAACACCCGCCGTTCCTGAGGCTTTTGACCGGAGCGACCTGGCTCGGGTCGGGGCTCTCGGTCCGGGAGACGCCGGGGTGGGCCGAGGGGGACCAGTGGCGTTTCGGGATCGCGATGATCTACGGGGAGGGGCGGCCCCACGCCGCGCTGCTGCTGCGCGCACGGGCCGCCGTCGCCGCGCTCTCGGTCCTGCTCGGGGCGGCGATCTTCGTCGTGGCGAGGCGCCTCGGAGGCCCCCTTGCGGGACTCTTCGCGCTCGCGCTGTACGCCTTCGACCCGCTCGCGATCGCGCACGCCGGCCTCGCGACGACCGACCTGGGGGCGGCGGCCCTGTACTTCGGGGCCGCCGTCTCGTTTCCGTGGGCCCTCCGGCGCGGGGGATGGGCCGTCGGGGCGTCGGGCGCGCTCCTCGGGCTGGCGCTGGCCTCGAAGTTCTCGACGCTGCCGCTCCTCGCTCTGCTGGCCGCGACGCCGCTGCTGCTCCTCCGGCGCGGTGGCGCGGCGGCGGGAGCGTCCGCTCCGGCGGCGGACGCCGCGGCGCTCCGGCTCCGAGCGGGGGGGGCCGCGGTCGTCGCGCTCGCCGTCGTCGTCGCGACGTACGGCTCGGCGGGCCCCGGCCTCTACCTCGAGGGGCTCGCCCGGTTGCGGCACCACGCGGAGGTCGGGCATCCGGCCTACGCGTTCGGCCTGTACGCGTCGCAGGGCCGGTGGTGGTTCTTCCCGGCCGCCTGGGCGGTCAAGACGCCGATCCCGCTCCTGGTCGCCGGAGCGACCGGGCTCGCCGCGCTCGTCGCCGCGCTCCGGAGGGAGCGCACGCTCGCGGCGCTCCTCCTCATCGCCCCCGCGCTCGTCGCCGGGCCCGCGGTCGTCTCGTCGCTCAACCTCGGCGTCCGCCACCTCCTGCCGGTGGTCCCGTTCCTCGCCGTCGGCGGGGGGATCGCGGCCGCGCGGGTGTGGCGTCGCGGATGGGCCGGAAGGGCGGCGGCGGGGCTGCTGCTCGCGTGGCTCGCGGCGGGGACGATCCGGGTCCATCCCGACGAGATGGCGTACGCGAACGAGGCGGCGGGAGGGCCGTCGCGCCTGTGGCGGATCCTCTCCGACTCGAACGTGGACTGGGGGCAGGATCTCCCCGCGCTCGCCCGCGAGGTCTCGCGGTTCCCGCTGCGCACGCTCTACCTCGGCTACTTCGGGACGGCGGACCCTTCGGCGTACGGCCTCCGCTATCGCTGGATCCCGTCGTTCGGAATGGCGGAGCTTCGCGAGGACGACGGCCCCGACCCGTCGGGGCGCGAGTGGATCGCGATCAGCGTCACGAACCTGATGGACGTCTACTCCGTCAACCACGACGCCCACCGATGGCTGCGCGACCGGCAGATGGCCGTGCTGGCAGGAGGGAGCATCGCCCTGTTCGACATCACCGGAGACGCGGGGGCGCACCTCGCGCTGGGCGAGACGGCACTGAGGTTCCGCGAGTACGGAGCCGCGGAGGCGCCGCTGCGGCGTGCGGTCGAGATCGATCGCGGAAGCGCCGCAGGGAGGGTGGCGCTCGCGATCGCGCTGGCGGGGCAGGGTCGCGTCGCCGAGGCGGCGGCGGAGTGCGAGACGGCGGCCGGGATCTCGCCGGAGGCCGCGGCCCCCGGCGGCATCTGCGCCGAGCTCGCCGGCGCCGGAGGCGTGGCGGCCCCCGGCGGGACGCCGTATCTTCCGCCCCCGGAAGAGAGGGATCGATGAGGGGCGCCCGATGGATCGGCGTGACGGGCCTCGCGCTCGCGGTCTCGTGGGGCGCAGGCGCACGGGGCCTTGCGGCGGGGGCAAGCGGCCGGGTGCCCGAGACCGTCGTCGCGGCCGCAGGCGCGGAGACGCGCCTCGAGGTCCGCGGCCTCCGGGGAGAGATCGACGTTCGACTGGGCAAGCCCGGGGAGATCCGGTACCTCGCGTCGCCGGGCGCTCCGGGGGCCGAGGCTCCACGGGTCGGCCTCGTCCGGAAGGAGGGGAGGATCCTTCTCGGTCCTGCCGGGGAGGGCGCTCCGGCCGAGGGGCGGCTCGAGGTCGCCGTTCCTCCGGGGATCCTCGTCGTCGTCGCGACGTCGGACGGGAAGGTGTGGGCCTCGGGGCTTCGCGGAGGGCTCGAGGTCGAGGGAGAGCGGATCGCGTTCGACGGGCGAGGACTTCAAGGGGGCGCGTCGGTATCGGTCGAGGGGGGGAGCCTCTCGCTGCTCAACGTCTCGGGCGACGTCCTGGTCGAGGCGAAGGAGGCGAGGGCGGAGCTGGCGGCGATCGAGGGGAAGGTCCTGGTGAACGCGACGGGCGGCACGGTCTCGATCCGGGAGATCCGGGGCGATCTCGACGCGGCGGCGTTCGGGGCGGAGCTGTCGGTGGACGGCGCTCACGGCGCCGTCACGCTTCGCGCCCGCGGGGGGCGGGCCGTGCTCGCAGGGCTCGCCGAGGGGGCGACCGCCCAGCTGGAGGGGACTCCACTCCTGCTGACCAATGACCGGGGGGACATCGAGGTTCACTCCGACGCCGCGATCGAGTTCCGCGAGTGCTCGGCGAGCCTGCACTTCGGCGCGCTCGGCGGGCCGGTGCGCGGCGCGCGGAACGAGGGGCTCCTGGAGATCCGGAGCACCGGGGGAGGGGCGATCGAGATCTCCGACGTCACGGGGCCCGTCGGGATCGAGACGGACGGGGGAACCGTTCGGCTCAAGGACATCGCCACCGCGCTGAGCGTGCTCGCGACGGGCGCGGACCTCTCGATCGCGGGCACGCGCGGCCCCGTCGTCCTGGAGAGCGAGAGAGGGACGATCGACATCTCGAAGGCGCAGGGGGATCTCGACGTGACGAGCCGCGGGGACGAGGTCCGCCTGCGCGAGATCTCAGGTGCGGTCCGCGTGGAGGCGAACGGCCCCGTTCTCGAGGTCGGCTGGGCCGGCCTCCCGCCGGACAAGGACAGCTCGATCCGGAACGCGGGAGGCGGGGCGACGGTGACCTTCGGCGCGACGGGGGGCGCAGCCGTGGAGGCGGTCGCGCGGATGGGGCGGGTCGAGTCGGAGTGGGCGTCGATCCTCGCGTCCCCGGACGGCGCGAGCGCCCGGGGGACCATCGGGGAGGGCGGCAAGGCGACGGTCCGGATCGAAGCCGAAGGGGACGTGCGCTTGCTCGGAGAGGGCGGCGACGCCGGGGACGCCGGGGACCGCTAGGGGTTCCCCGCCCCTCCGCGCGGGCTCCGAGCGAAACGGCGGGAGCGGAGGAGCCCGAGCCGGGCGAGCCGGAAGGCGATTCCGGTGGCGAGGCACCCCAGGCCGTACCGGACGCTCCGTCCGAAGTTGATCGAGGACGCCTCCTCGAAATAGCTCGTCGGGCAGCTGACCTCGCCGATCCGCTCCCCCATCCAGAGGATCTCGGCGAGGATCTCGTTGTCGAACACGAAGTCGTCGGAGTTCTCCTCGAGGGGGAGCCGCTCCAGAAGAGCGCGGGAGAAGGCCCGGTAGCCGGTGTGGTACTCGGAGAGCTTCGCGCCGAACGCCAGGTTCGAGTAGAGCGTCAGGACGCGGTTGGCGACGTAGCGCCACAGCGGCATCCCGCCGCGCCTGGCGCCGCCCCCGAGGATGCGCGAGCCGAGGACGCACGGGTAGATCCCGGTGGCGACGAGGCCGGCCATCGCGGGGATCAGCCTCGGCGTGTACTGGTAGTCGGGGTGGACCATGATCACGATGTCCGCGCCCGCCTCGAGAGCCAGCCGGTAACATGTCCTCTGGTTGGCGCCGTAGCCCCGGTTTCGCTCATGAACGTGGACCCTCGCGCGATCCAGGGTGCGGGCGATCTCGGCCGTCCGGTCGTGGCTCGCGTCGTCGACGATGAGGACCAGGTCGACGATCTCCTGCTCGATCACGTCGTGGTGGGTGCGCACGAGCGTTTTCGCGGCGTTGTACGCCGGCATGACGACGACGACCTTCTTCCCCTGGAACATGGCGTCCCCCCGCGGCCGGGCGGCTATCCTAGCAGGAACGCTCGCAGGTTGCGGCGGCGCTCCGGGCGACGTATGGTTCCCCGGCCGGAGGTGCGCATGGTCCTTCGCGCGGGACGCCTCGGAACGACGCTCGTGCTTTGCGCCCTGGCAGGAGGCCTGGCGCGGGCGCAGGCCGGCTCCGCGATGGAGCCGTCGCAGGCGGGGAGCGAGGGTTCTTCCGGCGCTCCCGAGGCTCGCATCGAGCGCGTGGAGGGGGTGGGGCGCCTCGAGATCCGGGGAGTTCGGGGCGAGATCGAGCTCCGGCCCGGCCCGCCCGGGGAGTTGCGCTGGGCCGCGAGGACGCTCGAGGGAGCGCAGGCGGGTCCGGAGATCCTGGCCGCGCCTTCGACGTCGGGGCTTCGGATCGGTCCGGCGGGCGAGGAGGTCCGGGCCGGTTGCCGGCTGGAGGTCGCGGTGCCGCCCGGCCTGGCCGTGGACGTCGAGAGCGACGAGGGACGCTTCTCCGCCTCGGGCCTCCGGTCTCCCGTGGCGATCCGCGGGGCCTCCCTCGAAGTCGACGTGCGGGAGATGACCGAGGGGGTCTCCGTCACGATGCGGGGGGGCAAGGCCTCGCTCTCGAACGTCGCGGGGGACGTCGAGGTGTACGGGACCGATCTCGCGGTGGACGTCGCCGCCGCCGAGGGGCCGGTGCGCGTCGGCCTCGACGGGGGGGGCCTGCGGAGCCGGGACACGCGCGGAGGGCTCGAAGCGATGCTGACCGGCTCGACGCTCGTGGCGTCCGGAGTCGGAGGGGCGCTCGTGCTCCGGGCGAGGGGAGGCGCCGCGGAGGTGACGGGCCTCGAGGGGACCGCGACGATCGAGATGGAGGGGGCGCCTCTCAAGCTCGTGAAGTCGAAGGGGGAGATCGACATCGTCACCGACGCGAACCTGGATCTGCGCGAGACCGGGGGAGCGGTGCGGATCGACGCGTCCGCCGGGTTCGTGCACGCATCGGCGCACGAGGGATCCCTCGAGATCCGCGGGGCGAGGGACACGCGGATCTCCGTCACGACGGTCGCGGGGCCGGTTCGCCTCGACGGCCATGGACTCAAGGCGATGTTGCACGAGCTCCGCGGCGGGGTGGAGGCGACGCTCGCCGACTCCTCGATCTCGGTGGACGGGCTCGAGGGGAATTCGTTCGTCGACGCCGAGGGGGGAGCCATCGCGGTTTCCGCGTCCCAGGACCGTCTCGGGCTTCGCGCGCGGGGGGGAGACGTCCGGCTCAGCGGCCTGCGGGGCCCCGTGGACGTGGACGCCGACGGTCCGCGCGTCCAGGTGGCCTGGGCCGCGGTCCCGCAGGTCGAGGACAGCTCGGTCCGCAACGCCTCGGGCCCGGTCGAGATCGGGCTCGCGGGGCCGGGCGGCTGCGCGATCGAGGCGAGATCGCGATCGGGGAAGGTGCGGTCGGCGCTCCCGGGGCTCGGCCTCGTGGACGGCGGGCGCGAGGCGAGAGGGCGGTTCGGCAGCGGCGGGGCCGCCTCGATTCGCATCGAGGCCGAGGGGGACGTCGTGCTGCGGGGGGCGGGGGGCCGCGGGAGGCCGCCGCAGGGGCCGGTACGGTGAGGGCGACGCGGACCGATCGACGCCTCGCTTCTCGCGGCGCGGCCGCCGCAGCGCTCCTCGCGGCGTGCGCGTGCGCGGAGCGCGCCGGCGACACGGGGTACGCGGGGACCTGGTCTCTGGGGAATGAGCGCGTGCGCTCGACGCTCTCGATCGTCGAGACGGGCGACGGGTACCGCGTCCGGCTCGGCCTGCGGACCTCGGACGGGAAGGGCGAGGTCCGCTGCGGCTGGGACGGGCGGTGCGACGAGATCTTCGACGGGGCCCGGGCGCGCGAGTGGAAGCTCGGCGTCCGCCGGGACCCGGAGTCGGGGAGACTGGTGCTCACGACGGAGATGCGGGAGATCGGCGAGGCGCGCGCGAGCCTGCGCTCGGTCGACGAGCTGGTCGTCGAGCCTGGGGGACGGAGCCTTCGGGCCTGGACCCTCGAGCGCAACGGCCAGGAGTTCGCGAGGGAGGCGCGGCCGACGAGGGTCTACGAGAAGGTCGGGGACCGGGTCGAGGATCCCCCCCGATGAGGCGTCGTGGCCGGCCGAGAGCGACGGCGCGAAAGGAGGGCCGGGCGGCCGCCCCGGGGGCCGGCCTCGAGGAGAGGCTCGGGTACCGGTTCGACGACCCGGCCCTGCTGCGGCGCGCGCTGACGCATCGCTCGTGCGTCCACGAGGGGCAGGGAGGGGAGGAGGACTACGAGCGGCTCGAGTTCCTCGGCGATGCGCTCCTCGGCTTCCTCGTCTCGGAGCGCCTCTTCGCCGACGACCCGGCGGCGGACGAGGGGGTCCTGACGCGCCGCCGGCAGTCGGTCGTGCGGATGGATTCGCTGGCGGAGATCTCGCGGGGCCTCCGGCTCGGCGACGACCTGCGCCTGGGCCGCGGAGAGGACGGGTCCGGCGGGCGGGCCCGGCCGGGGCTCCTCGCCGACGTGTTCGAGGGGGTACTTGCGGCGGTGTATCTCGACGGGGGGATCCGCTCGGCGAGGTCGTTCGTGCGGAGGCATCTCCGGACCGCCCTGGAGCGCGCGCGCGGGAGCGAGGCGGCGCCGGAGGACTACAAGACGCGCCTGCAGGAGGAGGTCCAGGCCGCGGTGCACGCGACGCCGCAGTACCGCCTGACGGCCGTGACGGGACCGGCGCACGCGAGGGAGTTCGAGGCGGAGGTGCTCCTCGCGGGGGAGGTGATCGGGAGCGGAACCGGAACGAGCCGCAAGACCGCGGAGCAGGAGGCAGCGCGCCGCGCCCTCGATCGCCTCCACGGCAGGACGAGCGAGCCGTGAGGGGGACGGCCGTCGCGCTGCTCGCGGTGGCCGGCGCCTTGGCGCCCTGCGCCGCGCGCCCGTCCTGGGACGGGTCCGCTCGGCCCGTCGCCGAGGGGGCCGAGGCGGTGGTTGCGTCCGGAGGGAGGGCGCGACTCCGGATCGAAGGGATCTCCGGGATCGTCGAGGTGTCCGCGGGCGCTCCGGGCGTGGTGCGCGTCCGCAGCACCTACGGAGGGCGGAAGGCGAGGCCGCTCCCGGTCGCCGTCACGGAGGAGGGGGCGGATCTGGTCGTCCGGCCTCCGGTCGGCGGGCGGAGCGCGCCGAGGAGGCTCGAGGTCCTCGTGCCCGAGCGGCTGGCAGTGCGCGTCGCGGCGGCGGACACCCGCGTGCTCGTGCGGGGGATCTCGGGAGAATTCCAGGCGGAGGGCCGCGGACTCGCGGTCGAGGCCGAGGATCTGGCAGGGCCGCTCGCGGTCGATCTGGAGAAAGGGTCGCTCGCGGCGAGCGCGCTCGGCGCCGGCGTGCAGGTGACGGGGGCGGATGCGACGGTGCGGGTGGACGGCGTTGCCGGGGACGCCGACGTCCGGCTGCTCGGCGCGTCGCACGTGACGGTCTCCGGCGTCGAGGGTTCCCTGAACGTGGACGTCGAGGAGGCGGTCCTGACGATTCGCGGGGTGGAGGGGCGCGCCGACCTCCGGCAGCGCGGAGGGAGGGCCTCGATCGAAGGGCTGCGCCGGGGCGGGCGGCTGCTGCTCCACGGCGCGTCCGTCCTCCTGGCCCGCTCGGAGGGGGAGATCGTCCTCGAGGGGGACGGAGATCTCCGGGTCGAGGACCTCGACGCCTCGCTCCGTGTCGAGATGGTCGGGGGGAGCCTCGCCGGCTCCGGGCTGCGCGCGGGGGCCAGCATCCGAGGGAGCGGGCCGGCCAGGGTGGATCTCGCGGGAGTCTCGGGGGCGATCGTCGTCGAGGGGCCCGCGGTCGCGACTTCGATCCGCGAGGCGTTCTCGACGGTGGAGATCCGCACGACCGACGCGGACGTCGATGTCGAGGGGGTGTCGGCGCCGGTCGCGATCCGGAGCGAGGGAGGAAACGTCGCGGGACGCCGGCTGACGGGAGGCGTCTCGGTCTCGGCCGTCGGCGGGAGCGTAGCGCTCGAGGGTGTGATCGGCCCGGTGCAGGTCGAGGCCGACGGCCCTTCGGTCCGTGTCGCCTGGGTCTCGAACTCCGCACAGGCCGACAGCAGGATCCGGAACGCGGGCGGCGGCGTGGACGTGGGGTTCGGCGTGGCGGGAAGCTGCCGCGTCGAGGCGGAGTCGTTCGAGGGAACGGTCGAATCGGATCTCCGGGGGGTGCTCGTCCTCGAAGGAGGGGCCTCGGCGGAGGGAGCGGTCGGCGAGGGGGGAGGTCCCGCGGTGCGGGTGCTGGCGCGCGACGACGTCCGGCTCTACGGCGGCCGTCCGGAGTAGACTTCCCGCGTCGCCGCGGGAGGCTCGCCCATGGCCCTTGCTCAGGATCCCGAGCATGCGGGGCTCGCTCGCGCGCTCCGCGAGCGAACCGCGGAGGGGCGGCTGCACGAGCGGCTCGGCGGCGGCGCCGTGCGATGCCTGGCCTGCGGGCACCGCTGCCGGATCCCCGAAGGGCGGGAGGGGATCTGCAAGGTCCGTTACAACGAGGGGGGGAGGCTGCGGGCGCCGCGCGGCTACGTGGCGGGGCTGGCGGTGGACCCGATCGAGAAGAAGCCGTTCTTCCACGTGCTGCCGGGGGCGGAGGCGCTCTCGTTCGGCATGCTGGGCTGCAACTTCCACTGCCCGTACTGCCAGAACTGGACGACGTCGCAGACGCTCCGGGACGACGGCGCGCTCGCCGCGCCCCGCGACGTGGAGCCGGAAGAGATCGTGGCGGTTGCTCGGCGGCGCGGTGCGCCGGTGATCGTGAGCACGTACAACGAGCCGCTGATCACGATCGAGTGGGCGGTCGAGATCTTTTCCCTGGCGCGGCGGGCGGGGATCCTCTGCGGGTTCGTCTCGAACGGCCACGGCACTCCCGAGGCGCTCGCGCTCCTGCGCCCGCATGCGTCGCTGTTCAAGGTCGATCTGAAGAGCTTCCGGGAAGATTCGTATCGGAAGCTCGGGGGGCGTCTCGAGACCGTGCTCGAGACGATCCGCGAGGCGCACCGGCTCGGGTTCTGGGTCGAGGCGGTGACGCTGATCGTCCCGGGCTTCAACGACGGAGAGGAGGAGCTCGCGGGCCTCGCCGGGTTCCTCGCCTCGGTCAGCCCCTCTCTGCCGTGGCACGTGACGGCGTACCACCCGGACTACCGGGTCTCCGGAGGAGCGGCGACGTCCGCGGCCGACCTGATGCGCGCGGCGGAGATCGGGCGGCGGGCGGGCCTGCGGTACGTGTACGCCGGGAACGTCCCGGGGCGCGTCGGCGGCCTCGAGAGCACCCGCTGCCACGCGTGCGGAACACCCGTGGTCGAGAGGGCGGGCTACGTCGTGCGTCGGAGCGTCATCGGGGCGGAGGGACGCTGCCCGTCGTGCGGGGCGGAGATCCCCGGGGTGTGGTCTCGGCCGTCCCCGGATCCGATGCCCGGATCCTGAGGTCCGACCGGCCGAGCGCGGCGGCACGGCGGTAGGCCTCCGACGCCCCCTGAGCGTCCCCTCGCTCGCGGCGAACGTGCCCGAGCTCGGCCCACGAGGTGGCGTGGCGCGGGTCGAGGAGCACCGCCTTGCGCAGGGACCGCTCCGCCTCGGGAAGCCGTCCCATCCGGTGCAGGGCGACTCCCAGGTTGAAGTGGGCGAGGGCGTAGAAAGGGTCGAGCCGGATCGCCTCGAGGGCGGCGGCCTCGGCTCCCCGCAGGTCGCCCGTCTCCCCGGCCAGCACGGCTTTCTCGCCCCAGGCCGCGAGGTAGGTCGGCCAGAGGTCGAGGACCCTGTCGATCCGGGACAGCGCGAGGGCGGGGCGTCCCTCCCGGTGGTCGAGCGTCCCGAGGATGTAGTTCGCCCTCGGACTCCCGGGGTTCGTGCGGAGCGCAGCCTCGAAGATCGAGCGATCCGACCGCCACTCGATCGAGCGCCTCCAGGTCATCGCGGCGAGAAGCGCGGCGAGCCCGATCCCCGCGGCGGCGAGACCGAGGAGGGCGCGGCGGCCCGAGACGCGGCCGAGCGCCTCCTCGACGGCGAGGCCGGCGAGGAGGTAGATGCCGGCCGAAGGAAGGTACACGAGACGCTCCGCGAGGCCGGCCCCGATCGCGAAGAGGAGGTTGCCGACGACGAGGTAGGGGAGGAGGAAGAGGGAGGCCGCGAAGGAGGCCCGGCGCGCGGTCCATGCGGTCGCGCCGCGGGCGACGGGGAGGCGCAGCGGGGCCAGGGCGAGGACCAGGAGGACGGCGAGGAACGCGAGGCCGGCGAGCGGCAGGGGAGCGAGGAGGCTCGTCTCGACCGGGAGGACGGCGCCGGAGTGGTCGGCGGCGAGCGGGAACCCGAAGATCGTCCGCCAGGCGTAGCGCGCGGCGATCGCGAGGGCCGTGAAGATACGCCGCGGCGCATCGAGGCCGACGACGGGATTGTCGGCCGCCGGGACCCGCTGGAAGAGGAACACGGCCTCGAGGGCGGCGATGCGGAGAGCGGCGAACGCGCCGGCCGCCAGCGCCACCGGGGCGAACGCGGCCAGGCGGTCGATCCAAGCGGCGCGGCGCGGTCCCTCGGCTCCCGGCCGGAAGAGGATCTCCTGGAGGACGAGGAGGGGGAGCAGGGCGACGGCCGTCTCCTTGGACCCCAGCGCCAGGAACGCGAGGGCGGCGGCCGTCCACGCCGCCGGACGGGCCCGGGGCGCGGGGACGCGCTCGGAAGGAGCGTCGCGGCCGGAGGACCAGGGGGCGCTCCGTCCCATGGCGAGGAGAGCGAGGATCGCGAACAGGGCGGCGAGGAGCTCCGACCGGCCGACGACGTTGGCCACCGCCTCGGAATGAATCGGGTGGACGGCGAAGAGGAGCGCGGCGACGACGGCTCCCCGGCGGCCGAGTCCGAGCCTTCTCGCGAGGGCCAAAACCGCGAGGGAAACGCAGGCGTGAAGCGCGATGTTGACGGCGTGGGAAAGCCGCGGCGAGGGCGCGCCCGCGAGCCTCCTCTCGAGCGCGAAGCTCCCGATCGGGATCGGCCGGTAGAGGCTCCGGTCGTTCCCCTTCGCCCCCTCCCAGTACGACGTCGAGAAGATCTCGGTCAGGCTCCCGCGCGCGACGATCGCGTTGTCCTCGACGGCGAGGTGATCGTCCTGGACGTAGCCGGCGCCGAGGAGGGGCGCGTAGGGGAGGAGCGCGGCGAGCAGGACGGCCGCCGCGGGGGCGAGCGAAGCGCGGCGCGCGGCCCGACGAGGGTCTCCCCCCCTCGTCCCACGGCCCCGCCTCACGGCCGGGGCGCCTCGAGGGTCGCGAGGACCTCGGGACCGACGAGCACCTCCCGCGGGCGGCTCCCGTCCGCGGGCCCGATGATCCCCTCCTGCTCCATCATGTCGACGATCCGCGCGGCGCGGGCGTACCCGAGGCGGAGCCGGCGCTGGATCAGCGTGATCGAACACTGCCCTTCCTGCAGGACGCACCGGACGGCGTCGGCGAACATCGAGTCCCGCTCGCCGGCGTCGAGCCCCGTCCGCTCCTCCTCGGCCTCCTTGAGCACCGAGTCGTCGTAGACCGGCTTGGCCTGCTTCTTGAGGAACGCGGTGATCCGGTGGAGCTCGGGCTCCGTGATGAACCCTCCGTGGACCCGGACGAGACGCGAGGAGCCTGAGGGGAGGAACAGCATGTCGCCGCGCCCGAGGAGCTGCTCGGCTCCTCCCTGGTCGATGATCGTCCGAGAGTCCACGCGCTGCGAGACGCGGAACGCGATGCGGGCCGGGAAGTTCGCCTTGATGGTTCCGGTCAGGACGTCGACCGAGGGACGCTGGGTCGCCAGGATCATGTGGATGCCGACCGCGCGCGCCATCTGCGCGAGGCGCATCACCGATTCCTCGACGTCCGCGGACGACACGATCATGAGGTCGGCCATCTCGTCGATGACGATGACGACGTACGGCAGGTGGGAGAGCGGGATCTCCTCGCCGGTGCGCTCGTCGGTCATGGCGCGCCCCGGCTCCGCCTCGAGGAGGGCGTTGAACTGCTCGATGTTGCGGACGCCGACCGACGCCAGCTTGCGGTAGCGCTGCTCCATCTCTCGGACCGCCCACTGGAGGGCCGTCGACGCCGCCTTCGGATCGGTGACGACGGGGACCAGGAGGTGCGGGATGTCGGCGTAGATGCCCAGCTCGATCATCTTGGTGTCGATCATGAGCAACCGGACGTCCCGCGGCGTCGCCTTGTAGAGGATGCTCGTGATCATCCCGTTCAGGCCGACCGACTTGCCCGCGCCGGTCGCTCCCGCGATGAGGAGGTGGGGCATCCGGTCTAGCTCTGCGGTCAGGACCTCGCCGCTGATGTCCTTCCCGAGGGCGAGGGTAAGCTTGGATTTCGACGAGCGGAACCGCTCCGAGGCCAGCAGCTCGCGGGGGTAGATCGTCTCCTGGAGACGGTTGGGGACCTCGATGCCGATGGTCGAGCGGCCGGGCAGCCGGTCGATCCGCACCGACTCTGCCTTCAGGGCCAGGCAGAGGTCGTCGACGAGGCCGGTGACGCGGGAGTACTTGACGCCGGCCTCCGGCTTGTACTCGAAGGTCGTGACGACCGGCCCGGGGTGTATGGCGACGACGTGCCCCTCGAGCGAGAACTCGCGCAGCTTCTCCGTGATCTGGTTGGCGCGCGCCAGCAGCTCGTCCCTGTCCTCGCCGCGCTGCACCGCCGGCTCGTTGAGGAGCTCCAGAGGCGGGAGGGCGATTCCCGGCTGCGTCCTCTCGAGGGGGAGAGGCTGCTGCTTCGGGGGGGAGGGGGGCCTGGGCAGCGGGGCGGAAACGGGGACGAGGGGCTTCGGCGGCTTCGCCGCGAGGACCTCGGGATCCTGCGGGAGCGGGATGGGGGGGCGCGTCCGGACCTCGGGGGGCGGGGGCGGCTCCTGCGCGGCCTCGCCCTCGCGCGCCGCGTGGCGCCTGGCATGCTTGCGGATCACCGCGCGCTTCTCCGCCGCCCGCCTCCGAGCCTCGACGAAGGCGCGGAACCGGGATGCGGCCGCGGAGGCCAGGGCCGCGACGCGCGCCGCGAGGTACGCGCCCGCGCGAACGAAGGAGAACCTCGTGGCGAGGACGATCCCGGAGGCGAGCCCGAGGGCCGCGACGAACGCCGCGCCGAGCGAGCCGAAGAGGGCGCGGAGCGCCGACGCCGCCCCGCGCCCGACGACCTCGCCTCCGGCGGGACGGACGAACCCGCCGTACTCGACGTGTCCGTAAAGGAGATCGAGGAGTGCGGCGAGCGCGACCAGGGAGACGCCGTGGCCCAGGAGCTTCCCGTACGAGGAGGCGAACCCTTCTCCCCGCAGGCGGTGCCACCCGACGAAGGCGAGAACGACCGGGAGGAGGAGCGCCGCGAGACCGAAGAGCTGGAGCAGGCCCTCGGCGAGATTCGCGCCGACCCGGCCGATCCAGTTGCGGGGCGCGTCGGGGCCGCCGAGATGGTGGAACCAGCTCGGGTCGCGCGCGTCGTAGGAGAGAAGAGAGAGCGTCGCGAGGACGGCGAGGACGAGCAGGAGCATGCCCGCCAGCTCGTGGAGCCAGTGGCGGCCGCGGGAGGACCTGGGAGATGCGCCCATCACAGCTCCACGACGACGGGGACGATCAGCGGCCTGCGCTGGGTGCGCCGGCGCAGGAACCGCCGCAGCTCCGTCTGGATCCTGGCCTTGAGGAGGCCCTCGTCGGCCCGCTCCTCCGGGGTCGCGTCGGAGAGCGCGGACGCGACGACCGCGCGGGCGTCGTCGAGCACGCCGGCGTCGTCGTCTCCGGGGACGAATCCGCGGCTGACGATCTCCGGGGTCCCGTTGACCGCGCCGCTCTCCCGGTCCACGGCCACGACCGTCACGACGATGCCGTCGCCCGCGATCCTCCTGCGGTCGCGGAGGACGTCGAGATCGACCTCCTCGAGGGTCTCGTCGATGAACACCTGGCCGACCGGCACGCGATCCACGATCTCGCACGAGGAGCCGCCGAGAGCGACGACGTCGCCGGACGCGGCCACGACGACCGCGCCGGCCTCGAGGCCGGCCTCGGAGCCGAGACGGGCGTGGGTGAGGAGCTGGCGGTACTCGCCGTGGATCGGCAGAAGGAACCGGGGCCGCAGCGTGCGGAGGAGCAGCTTGAGCTCCTCGCGGGCGGGATGTCCCGAGACGTGGATCGGGGCCTCCGTGCGCGTGATCACCTCGGCCCCCCGCCGGAAGAGGTGGTTGATCATGCGCCCCACGCTCTTCTCGTTGCCGGGGATCGTCCGGGCGGAGTGCAGGACGACGTCGCCCTCCTCGACCCGCGCCTCGCGGTGCTCGTCGACGGCGATGCGGGCGAGGGCGGACATCGGCTCGCCCTGGGAGCCGGTCACGAGGAAGAGCGCCTTCTCGGGCGGAAGGTCCATCGCGGCCTCGGGCTCGATCCTGTGGCCGGCGGGGAACCGGAGGAGACCCAGGCGGGCCGCGACCTCCGAGTGGCCGATCATCGAGGATCCGACGAGGGCGACGCGCCGGCCGTGGCGGGCCGCGACGTCCGAGACCGTCTGGACGCGGTGGACGTTGCTGGCGAAGCACGTGACGAACACGCGCCTCCGGGCGTCCGCGACCAGGGAGTCGAGGGCCGGGACGACGCTCCGCTCCCCGGCCGTGAATCCGGGCTCGCCGGCGTTCGTGCTGTCGGAGAGGAGCGCGAGCACTCCTTCCTCTCCAAGGCGCTCCAGCGCCGAGAGATCGATCCCTGCGCCGTCGGTCGGATCGGGATCGAGCTTGAAGTCGGCGGTGTGCACGATCGTTCCTAGGGACGTCCGGATCACGAGGAGGAGCGCCTGCGGGATCGAGTGCGCCACGGGGATCCCCTCGATCTCGAACGGGCCGAGGCGGAGCGGGGAGCCCGGGGCGGGGAACGTCCGGAGCGCGCCGGGGCGTCCGAGGCCGTGCTCCTCGAGACGCCCCTGCACGAGGCCCAGTGTGAACGGCGTGCCGTGGACGGGGAGGTCGCGCTTCGCCAGGAGGTAGGGCAAGGCGCCCGTGTGGTCCTCGTGCCCGTGCGTCAGGATGACCCCGTGGATCGTTCCGCAGTCGTCGAGATGGGCGAGGCTCGGGATGACGACGTCCACCCCGAGGTGGTCGGCTCCGGGGAACATCATCCCGCAGTCGACGACAATGCAGTCGTCGCCCTGCCGGTAGAGCATGAGGTTCATCCCGAACTCGCCGAGGCCTCCGAGCGGGACGATCTCGATGTGCGAATCGCTCGGCAAAACCACCCCCGGGGCGTGCGGGCGGCACGCCCGGCCAGCGAAACGAAATTATAGCAGAAGCTAAGGTTAGAGCGTTCCGGCGCGAGCGCCTCCCTCGGGCCATTCGGAGGCGAGCGCGAGGAACCCGGAGGGGGGCACCGCCTCCGCGCGGGCGTCGGGGGGGAGGCCGGCGGCCTCCAGAAGCGCGACGGCTCGCGGGGCCCCGCCGGGGACCGCCTCGCGGAGGTTCGCGAGGAGCGTGCGGCGCCTGCGCCCGAAGCAGGCCGCGAGGCAGGCGCGCAGGCGATCCTCGAGGAGAGGGTCGAGGCCGCCGTCGCGGCGGGGGATCCAGCGCGTCACGGTGGAGACGACGCGGGGGCGCGGGCGGAAGGCGCCGGGAGGAAGGTCGAAGAGGCTCTCGATCCGGAACGCGAATCCCGCGAGGACGGAGATCGGCCCGTACGCCTTCGAGCCGGGGCCGGCCAGGATCCGGTCCGCTACCTCCCGCTGGAAGGTCAGGACCGCGCGGCCGATCCTCGCGCGCTCGCGCACCATCTTCGCGGCGAAGGGCTTCGAGATGTTGAACGGGAGGTTCCCGGCGACGGCGAGACGCCCGTCGGGATCTCGTCCGAGGGCGCGGAGGGCATCCGCGAGGTCGAGCCGCAGCGCGTCTCCCTCCAGCAGGACGAGGCGCTCGGGGTCGAAGCGGGACCGGAGCTCGCGCGCGAGATCGCGGTCGACTTCGACGGCGGCGATCCGGCCGGCGCGCGCGACGAGGGGCTCGGTGATCGCGCCGCGGCCTGGTCCGATCTCGAGCACGGGCTCTCCCGGCTCGGGGTCGAGCGCGGCGACGATCCTCTCCGCGGCGGCCGGGGCGACGAGGAAGTTCTGACCGAACCGGCGGCGGGCGGGACGGTGGAACCCGGAGGGGGGAGGGGCCTCGGACCGCATGCTATAGTGCCGGCCTTTCCTCATTCCGCAGGGACGATACGACCCGGGAGGAGCGATGCCGAACGGCCCGATCCTACACCTCAACGACGACAACTTCGACGCCGAGATCTCGAAGCTCGCTGGGCCGGTTCTCGTGGACTTCTGGGCCGGCTGGTGCGGGCCGTGCAAGGCGATCGCCCCCGCGCTCGAGCAGATCGCGGCGGAGATGGCGGGACGGGCGGCGGTGGCGAAGGTCGACGTGGACGAGAGCGGGGACCTCGCGAACCGTTTCGGGGTCCGCAGCATTCCCATGCTCATGGTGTTCAAGGACGGACGCGTCGTCGACCAGATGGTGGGCGCGGCGCCCAAGGAGCAGATCCGAAGGCTGCTCGAGAAGCACCTGGGCTGAGCCGCGGTTCCTTCAGAGGGCGGCGGGATCGAGGAGAAGGGCGACCGACCCGTCGTCGAGGAGGGCGGCGCCCGAGTACTCGCGAAGGGCGGAGAGCGGGGGCCGGAGCGGCTGCACGAGGGCGTCCCTGCGGCCGAGGACCTCGTCGACGACGATTCCCACGGCGCGATCTCCCGCCGAGCAGCACAGGGCCATCTCCGGGGCTCCGCCCTCGCGGTCGCTTCCCGGTAGGCGAAGCCTCTCGGCGAGGCGGACGACGGTGGACGGCAGGGGAGCGCGGCTCCCCGGCTCGCCGTCGAAGCGCACGAGCCTCGATACGGTCGAGATCGGCAGTGCGAACGTCTCGGCACGGCAGCGGACCAGGAGCGTCGGAACGACGGCGAGGGTGAGCGGGATCCGGACGGCGATCGTCGTCCCGCGGCCGCTCTCCGAGGAGATCGTCAGCCTTCCGCCGAGGCGCTCGATGTCGCTCCGGACCACGTCCATGCCGACCCCGCGGCCGGAGAGGGCCGACGGGTAGACCGCCGTCGTGAGGCCCGGCAGCGTGCTCAGCCCCAGGCAGGAGGCCTCGTCGAGGGCGGCGGCGTCGGAGGCGGAGAGGAGCCCCCTCTCGACGGCGGCGATCCGAAGGCGCTCCGCATCCATTCCCCGCCCGTCGTCGCGCACCGACACGCGCAGCTCCTCGCCGTGCCGCTCGAGCTCGATCGAGAGCCGCCCCTCGGCCTCTTTCCCCGCCGCGGCGCGCTCGGCGGGGGACTCGATGCCGTGATCGAGGGCGTTCCGGATCATGTGGAGAAGGGGATCGACGAGAGCGTCGAGCACGGAGCGGTCGAGCCGGACCTCGCGGCCGGCGATCTCGAGCCGCACCCGCTTCCCGAGCTGCGAGGCAAGATCCTGCACGCGGCCGGCGAAGCGATCCTCGACCGCCTCGAAGGGGACGAGCCGCATCTCGACGATCTCGGCGTGGAGGGCGCGGAGCATCGACTGGCAGCGCAGCGCGGACTGCCGGGTGCCGGGCTCGGGCGACCTCGCGAGATCGGGGAGCACTCGGCCCTGCGCGACCATGAGGTCGGAGGCGGCGCGGAGGAGGGCATCGAGGCGTTCCGCCGGGACGCGCACGAGGGGGCCCGCGGGCAGGGGCTCGCGAGGAGGCGCGAGGACGGGAGCGCGGTCGGCGACGATCGACGCGAGACCCGGGGTCGCGGCGAGCGAGCGCGCGATCTCGTCCGGGGGGATCCTGGTCTCGACCTCGGCCTCGAGGGCGCCGTGGAAGCGGCCGAGGCGCAGCGCGGCGGGCGGAGGGTCCGACGATACGACGCGCCCGAAGGCGGTGAGCCTGCCGAGGATCTCCGCGGCGCGAAGGGCGGGAAGAGCCCGGAGATCCGCCTCGAGCGTCGCGCGGACGCGGACGCGCTGCGGCGCCGGGGCCGGCGGGAGGTCGGCGGCCGATCGTCCCCCGGAGGTCTCGCCGGGGGCGGGCGCCCCGGCCTCCTCGGCGCGCCCGCGCAGCGCCGACTCGAGGGCGGAGGCCGCGGGGATCTCCGCGCCGCACTCGGCGGCGCCCACCATCGTTTCGAGCGCGTCGAGCGTCTCGGAGAGGAGATCGCCGTCGCGCCTCGCCGCCGTCCGGCGGGATCGCTGGAGCGAGTCGAGGAGGTCCTCCGCCGCGTGCGCCAGGCTCGCGATCGTCCCGTAGCCCATGGAGGCCGCCATTCCCTTGATCGAGTGCGCGTGCCGGAGCATCTCGCGCGTCGCCTCGGGCGCGGAATCGGGGGCGCAGAGCGCCCGTGTCGTCGAGCGGGCGCGTTCGAGATGCTCCCTCGACTCGCAAACGAAGAGGCGGAGGTAGCGCGTGACGTCCAAGCGTCAGATCCTCCCCGCCGGGAGGGCGGACTGCGCGAGCGCGAGCAGGGCGTTCGGATCGAGGATCTCCGCGCCTTCCCGATCCGCGGGCGGGACGAGGCGGACGGGCTCCGCCACCCGCAGGGCCACGTGGTCCCAGGGGGCCGCCAGCCGCACGACGAAGGGGGCCACGGGGCCGCCCTCGTGCCCGAGGAGGCGGGAGAGGTCCAGGACCGCGAGGACGCTGCCGCGCCGGTCGAGAAGGCCGACGACGAAGTCGGGCGCGAGCGGAACCGGAACGGGGCGCCCGGCCTCGACGAGTCCCGCGACGTGGCGCAGGCCGAGCGCGAGGCGCCGCCCGCCGCAGCCGAAGACGAGTACGCGGTCCTCTTCCGCAGCGCGGGCGGGCTTCGTCGGGGCCGTCCCGGCGGGCATCGGTTCAACCGACCCTGAAGATCGAGATCACATCGCGGAGCTGGTCGGAGGCCCGGGCGAGGCGCGTCGCGGAGAGGGCCATCTCCTGCATCGAGGCGTTCTGCTGCGCGGTCGCCGCCGACGCCTCCTCGGTCCCCTCGACGTTGCGGAGGGCGATGGTCGAGACCCCCTCGAGGAGGGAGACGACGCTCGCGGCCGCGGCGCGCTGCCCGCCCGTGAGGGCGGAGATCTCCGCGGCGGCGCGCGCGGTGTCCTGCGTGGCGGTCCGGATGCTCTCGAAGGAGGCGCGCGCCCTCTCGACCGCGGTGGCGGCCTCGCCGGCGGCCTCCTCGCTCTCCCGGATCTCGACCGCGACCCGCCCCGTGCCGCGGGTGATGTCGTCGCTGATCCGGGAGATCTGGCCGGCGAACTCGAAGACGCTCTCGGCGAGGCGGCGCACCTCCTCCGCGACGACCGCGAAGCCGCGGCCTTCCTCGCCCGCCCGCGCGGCCTCGATCTCCGCGTTGAGGGCCAAAAGGTGCGTTTCGTGGGAGAGCGACGTGATGAAGGCGACGATCTTGCCGATCTCGTCCGCCTGGCTCCGGAACCCCTCGACCGCCGCCGCGGCCCCTGCGACGTTGCGGGAGAGCGCGGTGATCTCCTCGGAGGCCCGACGGGAGTCGGCCTCGCCGTCGGTGGCCCGCGCGACCGCCGCGCTGGCGGTGAGGTCGACGTCGCTCGCGCTGGCCGCGATGCGCTCGAGGGCGAGGGCGAGGGCGCGGGTGGTGGAGACGCTCTCCGCGACCTGGGAGGCCTGCTGCTCGGCGCCTCGCGCGATGCCCTCGGCCGCCGTCGCGATCTCCTCGGTGGCTGCGTTCATCTCCTCGGAGGCGCGGGAGAGCGCGAGGGCGGAGTCGTGGACGTGCTCCGCGGTGGATCGGACGTCGAGGACGATGCTCAGGAGGCTCTCGATCATCGCCGAGAACGATCGGGCGAGATGGGCCGTCTCGTCGGACCCGGCGATCTCGATGCGGCGGGTCAGGTCGCCGTGGCTGATCACCGACGCGGCCGACGCCAGGAGGCGGAGCCGGCGGGTCAGGAGGTGCGAGACGAACCACGCCGCGCCGAGACCGATGGCGAGATCGATGCTGACGACGAGGAGGGGGCCCCAGAACGGGTCGGGCTGGACGAGGGGGACGAGGACCGCGGCCGCGGTGCAGGCGAGCGTGACGAACAGAAAGCTCGCCCCGAGCTTCGTTTTCATGCTCGCTCCCCCCGACATCCGGAACCCCGTGGGCACCGTCCCGCCGCCGCGTCGGCGGCGGCCTCCGGCGCCCCGGGAAATATAGGTTTCCGCGCGCGGATTTCACGGCGGTTTGACAGGGCCTCGCCTTGTGCCTAGAATGCGGGATCGTCTTAAGTGCTTTGTTCGCAAGGACTAAACCGTCGAGCCGGCGGGTGGTGCGGAGGAGCGGGATGCACGAAGAGATTCAGGCGATCCAGGAGCGGGTCCAGCGCGAGTCGGCGGCGGTCGAGCAACTGCTCGCCGAAGTGCGGAAGGTGATCGTCGGCCAGCGCTACCTCCTCGAGCGAATGGTGATCGGCCTGCTGGCGCGGGGCCACATCCTGATCGAGGGGGTGCCCGGCCTCGCGAAGACGCTGGCGGTCCGATGCATGGCCTCCGCGGTGCGAGGGTCGTTCCAGCGAATCCAGTTCACTCCCGACCTGCTGCCGGCGGACCTGACGGGGACACTCGTGTACCACCAGAAGGAGGGAACCTTCGCCCCGAGGAAGGGGCCGATCTTCGCGAACTTCGTGCTCGCGGACGAGGTCAACCGGGCCCCGGCGAAGGTGCAGTCGGCGCTCCTCGAGGCGATGCAGGAGCGGCAGGTCACGCTGGGCGACGCGACGTTCCCGCTGCCGGTCCCCTTCCTCGTGCTCGCCACACAGAACCCGATCGAGCAGGAGGGCACCTACCCTCTTCCCGAGGCGCAGGTGGATCGTTTCATGCTGAAGCTGAAGGTCGACTACCCGAGCGCCGAGGAAGAGCGCCAGATCCTCGATCGGATGAGCGTCGCCGAGGAGCCCTCCGCGCATCCGGTCGTCGATTTGGCCGCGATCGGGAGCGCGCGCGAGGCGATGCTCTCGATCTACGTGGACGAGAGGGTCCGGGATTACGCCGTCCGGCTGGTCCAGGCCACGAGGCGGCCCAAGGAGTTCCGCCTGGACATCGAGCCGCTCCTGCAGTACGGGGCCTCGCCGCGCGCCACGCTCTACCTGGTGGCGGCGGCGCGCGGCCACGCCTTCCTGAGAGGGAGGGGGTTCGTGACGCCCGAGGACGTCAAGGCCGTCGGCCACGACGTGCTGAGGCACCGGTTGATCCTCTCGTTCGAGGCCGAGGCCGAGTCGGTCACGGCGGACGAGCTCGTGCAGCGCGTCTTCGACGCGGTCGAGGTGCCGTGACCGCGAAGGAGATCCTCCGCCGGGTCCGCCGGCTCGAGATCCGCACGCGCCGCGTGGTGGACGAGAGCCTGGCCGGCGCGTACCACTCCGTCTTCCGGGGGCGGGGGGTGGAGTTCGCCGAGGTGCGCGAGTACGAGCCGGGCGACGACGTGCGGAGCATCGACTGGAACGTGTCCGCGAGGATGGGGCGGGCGTTCGTCAAGAAGTTCACCGAGGAGCGGGAGCTGACGGTCGTGCTGGCGGTCGACGCAAGCGGCTCGCAGCGTTTCGGGACCGGCAGGGGCGAGAAGGCGGAGCTGGCGGCCGAGGTCTCCGCGCTCATCGCGTTCTCCGCGATCCGGAACAGCGACCGCGTGGGGCTCCTGCTGTTCACGGACCGGATCGAGAGGTTCGTGCCGCCGCGGCGGGGGCGCGAGCACGCGCTCCGCGTCCTCCGCGACCTCGTGGCGCTCGAGACGCTGGGGCGCGGGACGGACCTCGCCGGGGCGATCGAGGTGCTCCGGCGCGTGGTGACGAAGCGGGCCGTCGTCTTCCTCGTCTCGGACTTCCAGGCGCAAGGATACGAGCGGCCGCTCCGCGTCCTGGCGAGGAAGCACGACGTCGTCGCCCTGCTTGTCTCGGACCCCCGGGAGAGCGCCCTCCCCGGGGGAGCGCTCGTGGCCGCGCGGGATCCCGAGTCGGGGGCAATGCGGCTCCTCGACGGCGGGAGCGCCGGGGTTCGGCGCGCCTACGCGGCGAGGGCGGAAGAGGGGAGGGCGAGGGTTCTCGAGAGCCTCCGGCGCGCGGGCGTGGAACGCCTGGACCTCTCGACGGGCGAGCCCTACGAGAGGGCGCTCGTCCGCTTCTTCGCCGAGCGCGCGAGACGCGCCGCCCGCGGAGGAGGGTAGGGCGTGCCGAGCGGACGCCGTGGCCGGGATCTGGCCGCGATCGCGTGCGTCGCGATCGCGGCGTGGGCGGGGCGCGCCGCCGAGCCCCCCGAGGCGAAGCTCGTCGTCACCCCCGCGGTCGCGACGGTAGGGGCCAAGATCGAAGCGCGGCTGCGCGTGGAGGCCCCGGAAGGGTTCGCGGCCGAGCCCCCGGGCGTGCCGACGGAGCTCGGGCCGTTCTCCGTGACGGAGCCCTCGTGGGAAGGGCCCGCCGAGGAGGGCGGGAGGAAGGTCTGGACCTGGAAGGCGAAGCTGGCGGCGTTCGAGACCGGGGACCTCGAGGTCCCCGCGATCGAGGTCGGCCTGCGGGGGCCCGGGGGCCCGGCGACGGTCGCGGCCTCCCCCGTGAAGATCCGCATCGAGAGCGTGCTCGGGAAGGAGACGGGCGAGGCGGAGATCGCGGATCTCAAGCCCCCGGCCGTGATCCCTCCCGACTACCGGCCGCTGTTCGCGGCCCTCCTGGCGCTCGTGGGAATCGTGGCGCTCGCTCTCGCCGCCTGGCGGCTGTGGCGGCGCTGCTCCTCGCGGCTCGCGGCGGTGCCCGCGCCTGAGGACCCGTTCCGCAGGATGCCGCCGCACGAGTGGGCCTACGCCGAGCTGTCCGCCCTTCTCGAGCGCTGGGGCGAGAGCTCGGGGGACGCGGCGGAGTTCTTCTCGGAGCTGACCCGCATCCTCAAGCTGTACCTGGGCGGTCGCTTCCGGACGGATCTGATGGAGAGCACGACGGAGGAGGTCGCCCCGGCGCTCGAGGAGGCGGGAGCGCCGCGGGAGGCGACGCGGGCCGCGCGTTCCCTGCTCGGGCTGGCCGACCGCGTGAAGTTCGCGCGAGAGGTCCCGCCCCTCGGGTCCCGGCGCGTTGCCGTCGAGGAGGCGTACCGGATCGTGGACGCGACGCGGCCGATCGAGGAGGCGGCGCAGCCGGGAGAGGAGGGGGCCGCGTGACGCTCCGGTTCGCCGCTCCCTGGGTCCTCGCCCTGCTGCCGCTCGCCGCGGCCGCGGGTTGGACGCTCGCGCGCCGGAGATCCCGCTGGGACGCGAGACTGGCGCTTCCCCGGGCGGCCGACCTCGAGGGGATCGGCTCGACCGCCTGGACCCGGCTGGAGGCGGCGCGGCCCTGGGCGAGGGGGATCGCGCTCTCGCTCGTCGTCGTGGCCCTCGCGAGGCCCCAGTCGGGATCGCGCCAGGAGACGGTGTTCACGGAGGGCGTGGACATCGTGGTCGCCCTCGACGTCTCCGGCTCGATGCGATGCGAGGACTTCCAGCCCAGAAACCGCCTCGAGGTCGCGCGGAGCACCGTCGGCGACTTCGTCGAGGGGAGGCCGACCGATCGGATCGGCCTGGTCACGTTTTCGGCGATCGCGGCGACGCGGTGCCCTCCGACGGTGGATCACGAGATGCTGCGGCAGCTCCTCGAGGCCGTGGACTTCACCGCCCCGGAGGACGACGGGACCGCGATCGGGCTCGGGCTCGCGACGGCGGTCAACCGGCTGCGCACCTCTCCGGCGAAGAGCAAGGTGGCGGTGCTCGTGACCGATGGTCGGAACAATCGGGGCCATGTCGCCCCAGAGGACGCGGCCGAGGCGGCCCGCGCCGTGGGCGTCCGCGTCTACACGGTGGGAGTCGGCACCGAGGGGGAGGCGCCGTATCCGATCGAGGACGGGCTCCTCGGCAAGCGATACGTGATGGTCCGGGAGGATCTCGACGAGGACCTGCTCCGGCGGATCGCGTCCGTCACGGACGGGCGCTACTTCCGGGCCACGGATCCGGAGGGGCTCCGGCGCGTGTTCGACACGATCGATGGGCTCGAGAAGGTGCGGATCGAGAGCCGCGTCCGGGTCCTGTACACGGAGCTGTTCCCCTGGGCGTTCCTCCCGGCGGCGATTCTCCTGGGCTGCGAGGCATTGCTCGCCGGCACGAGGCTCCGGAGGATCCCCTGATGTCCTTCGCGTTCCCTGCCCGGCTCTGGCTCCTGGCGGCCCTGCCCGCGCTCGTGGCGGCGGCCTGGCTCTTCGCGAGGGGGCGGCGACGCGCCCTCGCGCGCTTCGCGGGAGGAGACGCGCGCGCCGGGGCGTTCCTGGAGGAGGTCAACCCCCACCTCCGGGTCGTGCGCGCGCTGCTCGCGCTCGTCGCGGCGACGGCCGGGATCGTCGCCCTCGCGCGGCCGCAGTGGGGAACCCGGCTGGAGCCCGTGACACGCAAGGGGGTCGACGTCGTCCTGGCCCTGGACACGTCGCGGAGCATGGCGGCGCAGGACGCCTCGCCCGATCGCCTGTCGCGGGCGAAGCACGGGGCGGCCTCCCTGGTGAAGAGCCTCGCGGGGAACCGGATCGCTCTCGTGACGTTCGCGGGCAAGGCGGTGATCGATTGCCCCCTGACGCTCGACGCGGAGGCGGTGCGCCTCTTCCTCGACGCGGCGGAGATCGATTCGGTGCCGGCGCGGGGAACGTCCCTCGCGGAGGCGGTTCGCGTCGCGATTCGCGCCTTCGGCCCGGCGGCCGGGGGGGAGGAGCGGAGCCGCGTGCTCGTCATCTTCTCGGACGGAGAGGACCACGAGGGAGGAGAGAAGGAGGCCCTCGACCTGCTCGGGAAGGCGCGGGTGTCCGTCTTCGCGGTCGGGTACGGGACGCGAAGAGGGGCGCCGATCCCCTCGGCGCCCGGCGATCCGTCGACCGCCGGCTACAAGGAGGACCGCGAGGGGCGGGTCGTGACGACGAGGCTCGAGGAGGAGTTCGTCGGGGAGCTCGCCGTCGAGAGCGGGGGCCGCTACTTCGACGCCACCGGCGCGGAGTCGGAGATCGAGGAGATCGCGCAGGCCGTCGCGGCGATGGACGCGAGGGAGTTCGGGACGGTTCTCCGCGCGCGCTACGAGGAGCGGTTCCAGATTCCGCTGGCCCTAGCGCTCGCGGCGCTGGTCGCACTCACGGTGGTTCCGGACCGGAGGCGGAGCGGGGCCCGCGGCCCGGAAAGGAGGACGGTCGAGTGATCCGGGCGTGGACGGCGGCCGTTGCCCTGGCGGCGATCGTGTCTCCTCTCGGGGGAACGGCGCACCGGAAGAACGAGCAGGGGAACCGGCGCTACGAGGAGAAGGCGTACGACGAGTCCCTGCGAGCCTACACGGAGGCGCAGGCGGCCGCGCCCGACTCCCCGGAGCTCCACTACAATCTCGGCAACGTGCTGTACCGGCAGGAGAACTGGTCGGGCGCCGGCGAGGAGTACGGACGCGCGCTCTTGTCGGCCGCCCCGTCCCTCGCACCTTCCGCGGCGTACAACCTCGGGAACGCCCGCTACCGGGAAGGGCGCTTCGAGGAGGCCGCGCAGGCGTACCGGCAGGCGCTCGGGTGGCGCCCCGACGACATGGATGCAAAGCGCAACCTCGAGCTCGCGCTCAGCGCGCTCGAGCGGAAGAAGAACCCGCCCGAGAAGGGCTCCGGGGGGGAGGGAGAGGAGCAGCGGAAGGAGAAGGAGAAGCGGGCGCAGGAGCAGCAGCAGGGAGGAGGGAAGCGCCGGGAGCCGGCGGGCGCGCAGGCGGAGGATCGCGGGGAGCGGGAGCGCGAGCGTCGGGACGGCGGGGCCCCGCGCATGAGCCCCGAGGAGGCGAAGCGCCTCCTCGACTCCGTGAACGAGCAGGAGAAGGCGACGCTCCGAAAGCGGGCCGCCGAGCGCGCGCAGGCCGAGGCCGCGGAGAGCGAGAGGGACTGGTGACACGCCGAGACCTCCGGATCGGAGCGGTTCTCGCGGCGCTCGCCGTCGGCGGCGCCTGGGGAGAGCTCCGGGCGGCGGACGATCTCCGGGTGCGGGCGTGGGTCGAGCCGGGGCCCACCGTGAACGACGCGGAGCCGTTCGCCCTCGCCGTCGCGGTCGAGGGGGCGGAGGTCCCGGACGTCTCGATCGATCGCCTGACAGGGCTGACGAACCTCCGCGTACTGTCGGGGCCGTTCAAGAGCCAGAGCAGCTCGTTCGAGCTGCGGGGAACGTCGCTGCAGCGCTCCGCCTCGGTGATCCTCCGCTACACGCTCCTTGCCGAGGGCCCGGGGCCGGCGGAGATCCCTTCCCTCGAGGTCCGGGTCGGCTCGAGGACGATGAGGACGGAGGCGATCCGGATCCAAGCGGTGCGGGGGCGGCCCGGCGCGGCGGCGGGGCCGCAGCGACACCCGAGGGCGGGAGCGCGCGACCGGCAGGCCGAGCCGGCCGACGTGCTCCTGCGGGCGGAGTGCCGGCCGACGGAGGCGTGGATCGGCCAGCCGATCTTCCTCGAGGTCGTCCTCTTGGCCGCGGGAGGAGACGTGGAGCGGTTCTCGTGGCTCGACCCGCCGTCGCTCGAGGGGTTCTGGGTCGAGGACGTCGCGGTCGATCCGAACGCGGAGCGGACGCGCGCCGAGATCGGCGGCCGCCCGTACGTCTCGTATCCGGTGATGCGGCGCGTGCTCGTTCCGACGTCGGCGGGGGACCTCGAGGTGGCGTCGTTCACCGGACAGATCCAGGTCCGGCGCTCGACCGGCGACCTGTTCGAGGACTTCTTCCTGCAGGGGCGCGGCTCGATCGCCGTACGCACGACGGACCCGATCCGCATCCGCGTGAAACCGCTCCCGGAGCAGGGGAAGCCGGAAGACTTCAGCGGAGCGGTGGGCTCGTTCCGCGTGCGTGCCACCCTCGATCGCAGGGAGGCCCGAGTCGACGACGCGATCGGGCTCCGGGTCTCGGTCGAGGGGGACGGGCTCCTCGAGACCGCCCGGGCCCCGAGCCTCGACGCGCCGCAGGACGTGAAGGTGTTCGAGCCGAAGACGACGGGGTCGGTATCGGCCGAGCGCGGGAGAATCCGCTCGACGAAGACCTGGGAATGGGTGCTCGTCCCCCTTCATCCCGGCGAGGTCCGGATGCCCCCCGTCCGGTTCTCGTACTTCGATCCGTCGCAGGGCGCGTTCCGAGAGGTGCGCGAGGAGCCGGGAAGCCTCGTGGTGCGGCGCGGGGAACCGTCGGGGGAAGAACGCGGGGTCGCGAGAGGGGCGATCCGGGCGGAGCGCAAGGACATCGCCTTCATCAAGCCGCTGCGCGGGGAGCTGTCGGAGAGGGGGCCGGGGATCCATCGCCGCCCGGTGTTCCTGGCGTTCGTCGCCGTGCCGCTCCTCGCCCTGCCCGTGGGGATCCTGCTCGGCCGCCACCGTGCGCGGCTGCGGAAGGATCTCGGCCTGGCGAGGTCCCGTCGGGCCGCGGCGCTGGCGCGAAGGCGGCTGCGCGCCGCCGAGCGGCGCGCTGCGCGGTCCGACGGCGCCTCGTTCCACGAGGAGGTGGGGCGCGCCCTCGTCGAGTACGTCGCGGACCGCTTCAATCGGTCTCCGGCCGGGCTGACCTACGACGTCGCGGATGAGCTCCTCGCCTCGCGGGGCGTGGAGGCTCCGCTCCGGGGGAGGTTCCGGGCGTGCCTGGAGACGTGCGACTTCGCGCGGTTCGTCCCCGAGTCGCGCGCGGAGGAGCGAATGGCCGACGTCCTTCGCGAGGCTCGAGAGATCGTGACGGCGCTGGAGCGCTCGCGATGAGACTCCTCGCCGGGATCCTGCCGATCGCGCTGGCGGCGGCCTCGCCGTCGCTCGCGGAGAGCCCGGAGGAGATCTTCTCTCGGGGGAACTCCGCCTACGAGGCGGGACGGTTCGACGAGGCGGCGGAGGCGTACCGGAGCGTCCTGCGCTACGGGGTTCGGGACGCGCGGGTGGAGTACAACCTGGGGTGCGCCGCCTTCCGGACCGGACGGCTCGGGGAGTCGGTTCTCCACTTCGAGCGGGCGGCCCGGCTTGCACCGGGGGACCCCGATGTGCGGACGAACCTCGAGCTCGTCCGGTCTCGCTGCTTCGACCGCGTGGAGGAGCCCGAGATCGCGGCTCCCGTCCGGTGGGTTCGCGCCGCGCAGGATCGGCTCGGTCCCGACCGCCAGGCGGTCGCTCTGCTCGTGCTGCTCTGGGCGGCCTGCGCCTGGATCGTGGCTCGCGCCTGGAGGCCCGAGGGCTGGACTCCTGCGGCGGCCTGGGTCCTTGCGGCGCTGCTGGCGGCGGGAGGGGCGGTGGGCGCGTCGTGGCTCTCGACCCGGTCGCGGATCGAGGCGCCTGTGGCCGTCGTGCTCGAGAGCTCCATCGAGGTCCGGGCGGGACCCGGGGAGCACAACGCGGTGCTGTTCACGGCGCACGAGGGGCTGGGGCTGTCCATCCGGGAGGAGCGCTCCGGCTGGCTGCAGGTCAGCCTTCCGAACGGCCTGAACGGATGGGTCCCGGCCTCGGCCGTGGGGCGGGTGTGAGCGGGACGGTTGCGGCGTGCCCGGAGCCCTCCGTAGGAGTCTACGTTCACGTTCCGTTCTGCGCGTCGCGCTGCGGCTACTGCGACTTCGCGGCGGTCGCCGGACGCGACGGCGAGATCTCCTCGTATCTCGAGGCGATCGAGGCGGAGATCGACGTCTTCCAGGGGGAGGCGCCGGGAGAGGCCGACACGATCTTCGTGGGGGGCGGAACGCCGTCGCGCCTCGCGCCCCGGGAGATGGGGCGTCTTCTCTCCGCCGTGCGGAATCGCTTCGCCGTGGCGCGGGGGGCGGAGGTGACGGTCGAGGGGAACCCAGAGAGCCTGACCGCCGAGCGGCTCGCGGGCATGGAGGAGGCCGGCGTGACCCGGGTGTGCGTGGGGGTGCAGTCGCTCGACGACACCGTCCTCCGCCGGGCGGGACGTCCCCACGATGGGCGCGGAGCGGTCCGGGCGCTTCGCCGGGCGCGGCGGGGCGGTTTCGAGAGCGTCGCTGCCGACCTGATCTGCGGGCTCCCCGGGGAGGATCTCGCGCGGTTCGGAGAGGCCGTGCGGCGGGTCGTGGAGGAGGGGCCGGACCACGTTTCGGTCTATCTCCTCGAGACCGACAAGGACACGCCCTTGGCGCGCGAGGTCCGGAGGGGGCGCGGGGGACCGCAGGACGACGAGGCTCTGGTCTCCGCCTACGAGGCGGCGGCGGACGTCCTCGAGGGGGCCGGCCTGGGCCTTTACGAGATCTCCAACTTCGCGCGTCCGGGACACGAGAGCCGCCACAACCTGAAGTACTGGAGGGACGAGCCGTACGCCGGCTTCGGCCTCGGGGCGCACTCGTATCTTCTGGGGGCGAGGCGCGCGAACGAGATCGACCTCGACCGATACCTCGCGCGCGTGAGCGCGGGGCTCGATCCCGTCGTCTGGGCGGAGCCGTTCGACGGCGCGCGGCGCGCAGCCGAGGCCGCGATCCTGGGGCTGAGGCTCCGGGAGGGGGTCGATCTCGCGGCGATCGAGCGGCGGTACCGGGTGAGCCTTCGGGAGGGCCGCCGGGAAGCGTGGGAGCGCGCGGAGGAGGCGGGGGTCGTGGAGAGGGAGGGCGAGCGGGTGAGGCTGACTCCCGGCGGGCGTCTCCGCTCGAACGAGCTGTTCGCCGAGCTGATCTGAGAGGGTGCCATGCGCGATGCGTTCGTGGATCTCCGGAGCGACACCGTCACGCGACCGACGCCCGAGATGCGCCGGGCGATGGCGGAGGCCGAGGTGGGAGACGACGTCTACGGGGAGGACCCCACCGTCCGGCGCCTCGAGGAGGCCGCAGCGGCGAGGATCGGGACCGAGGCGGCGCTGTTCGTCCCGACCGGCACGATGGGGAATCAGGTCGCCATCCACCTCCATACCCGGCCGGGCTGCGACGTGCTCCTTGAGGCGGAGTCTCACGTCTACCTCTACGAGCTGGGCGCGATGGCCGCGTGGTCGGGGGCCGTGCCGCGGATCCTGCGCGGGCGCGGAGGCATCCTCGACCCGTCCGACGTGACGGCGGCGGCGGCTCCGGGTCCCTACTACATGGCCCGGGCGCGGCTCCTCGTCCTGGAAAACACGCACAACCACGCGGGGGGCGTCGTGCTGGGGGTCGCGGCCAAGGACGCCCTGATCGCGGCCGCGCGGTCGCGGGACCTGATGGTGCATCTCGACGGCGCGCGGATCTTCAACGCGGCGGCCGCCGACGGGGCGCAGGCTTCCGAGGCTGCTCGGGGATTCGATTCCGTGATGTTCTGCCTGTCGAAGGGGCTCGGGGCTCCCGCGGGGTCGCTGCTCTGCGGGAGCGCGGATCTCGTTCGCGAGGCGCGCGTCGTCCGAAAGCGCATGGGCGGGGGGATGCGCCAGGCGGGGATCCTGGCGGCGGCCGGCCTGATCGCGCTCGCTCGCAACGTCGAGCGCCTCCATGAGGACCACGCGCGCGCGCGGCGGCTGGCGGAGGCCCTCGCGGAGACGCCGGGGTTCCGGATCGACCCGGGGGCCGTGCGGACCAACATCGTGATCGCGGGGGTGGGGCCGCAGGGGGCCGCGGAAAGGGTCGTCTCGGGGCTCCGCGAGCTCGGCGTGCTGGCGGGCGGCATGGGACCCGGCAGGATCCGCTTCGTCACGCACCTGGACATCGGCGACGCCGCCCTCGATCGCGCGATCCGGGCCGTCCGGGAGGTCGCGCGGGGCCTCGGCTAGGCGGCTCCGCCCCGCGCCGGAGGCGGGGGCTCGGATCGACGCGGCGCCGCCGGGTTGTCTATAATCGGCCGCCCGGCCCGTCGAGAGGGAGGATCGCCGTGGAATTCTCGTTCAACGAAGATCAGGAGATGCTGCGCCGGACCGTCCGGGAGTTCGCCGAGGGGGAGATCGGGCCGAAGGTCATGGAGTTCGACGAGGCCCAGCGATTCCCTCGCGAGATCCTCGCCAAGGCCGGCGAGCTCGGCCTCATGGGCGTGATCTTCCCCGAGGAGTACGGGGGGGCGGGCCTCGGCTACACCGAGTACGCGATCGTGGTGGAGGAGCTGTCCCGCGTGGACGGGTCGATCGGGATCGCGGTGGCGGCGCACAACTCCCTCTGCACGAACCACGTGTTCCAGTTCGGCTCGGAGAGGCAGCGCCGGGACTACGTGACGAAGCTGGCGACGGGGGAGTGGATCGGGGCCTGGAGCCTGACGGAGCCGACCGCCGGCTCCGACGCGGCGGGCACGAAGAGCACGGCGCGGAAGGTGCCGGAGGGTTGGCTCCTGAACGGCTCGAAGACGTTCACGACCCACGGCTCCGTCGGGGACCTGACGATCGTGTTCGCGGTGAGCGATCCCGAGAAGAAGAAGCACGGCATCTCCGCTTTCGCGGTCGAGAAGGGAACGCCGGGTTTTCACCCCGGGAAGAAGGAGAACAAGATGGGCCTCCGCGCGTCCGATACGGCGGAGGTGATCATGGAGGAGTGCCGCGTCCCGGACGACGCGCTCGTCGGCGAGCGCGGTCACGGGTTCGTCGACGCGATGGTGATCCTCGACGGGGGCCGGATCTCGATCGCCGCCCTCGCGCTCGGGATGGCGCGGGGAGCGTACGAGGCCGCCGCACGCTACGCGAAGGAGCGCTGCCAGTTCGGCCGCCCGATCGGCGAGTTCCAGGCGATCCAGTTCATGCTCGCGGAGATGGCGACGAGGATCGACGCGGCGTCGCTCCTCGTGCACCGGGCCGCCTGGATGAAGGACCGGGGGATGAAGTCGACGAAGGAGTCGGCGATGGCGAAGCTCTACGCCTCCGAGATCGGGGTGTACGTCGCCGACCGCGCGCTCCAGATCTTCGGGGGATACGGGTACGTAAAGGACTTTCCTGCGGAGAAGTTCTACCGCGACGTCAAGCTGTGCACGATCGGCGAGGGGACGAGCGAGATCCAGCGGCTCGTCATCGCCCGCGAGATCCTGTCCGCCCTCTGACGCGGGCCCCGCGGGGAGCGCCCGGGAAACGCGATCCTCATGGCCGGATCCGACAGCGTCCGCACTCTGGTCTCTCGCCTCTTGGAGGGAGAGGTGCGCGCGCTCGCCCGCGCGATCAGCCTCGTCGAGGACGGCGCCCCTGAGGCCGCGGCCATCCTCCGGGAGGCGTTCCCCCGAACGGGCAGGGCGCTCGTCGTCGGCCTGACGGGAGCCCCGGGAGCGGGGAAGTCGACGCTGGTCGACCGCCTGGTCGCCCGCTACCGCTCGGAACGGAGGCGGGTGGGGGTCGTCGCGGTAGATCCCAGCAGCGCGTTCTCGGGGGGGGCGATTCTGGGGGATCGGGTGCGCATGCAGGAGCACGCGACGGATCCCGGGGTCTTCATCCGCTCCATGGCCACCCGCGGCCACCTGGGCGGGCTGTCGCGGGCGGCGAGCGACGCCATCGACCTTCTGGACGCGGCGGGGTTCGATCCGATCCTCGTCGAGACCGTCGGGGTAGGGCAGGACGAGATCGAGGTGGCCCGGGCGGCGGACGTCGTGGCGGTCATTCTCGTTCCCGGGATGGGGGACGACATCCAGGCGATCAAGGCGGGCATCCTGGAGATCGCGGACTTGTTCGTCATCAACAAGTCGGACCGGCCGGAAGCCGACCGCCTGGCAGCCGACCTCCAGGCGATGCTGACGCTCGCGCCGGAGGACGGGCGCCCGCGTCCGGGGGTGTTCCGGACCGTCGCGTTGCGCGACGAGGGGGTTCCGGAGCTGCGCGAGGCCATCTCCTCGTTCGTGACGGGAGCGGGGGCCGGGCAGCGGGAGCGGCGCCGCCGCGACCGGGCCGAGGCAAGGTTCCTCGCGGTGCTTTCCGAGCGGCTCCTCGGCCGCGTCCTGGAGACGGCGGTGCGCAGCGAGGGGATCAATGCGATCGTCGAGGAGATCGCCGGCCGTCGGATCGACCCGTACACGGCCTCGGAGCGGGTGCTGGAGCGGGTGGTGATCCGGTGAGCGAGGAGGCGCCGATCGGACCGGGGCGTCCGGTGGTCCTGTATCTGCGCGACCCGCAGGAGAAGCTCTGGGGGGTCCTCCGGGCCCTCGACCATGCCGGTCTGACGATCCAGGGAATCGAGCTGGCCTCGTTCGACGACTGGGTCGCGCAGGTGTCGCGGGGCGAAGGGAGCATCGTGGGCCCATCGCTCCTCTTCTTCCCGATGCACCGTGTCGAGAAGGTCCTGCTGGATCGCACGAGCGGCGACCTTCCCTCGCTCGCGGACCGCTTCCTGGCGCGGACCGGTCTCGCGGTCCGGGACGTCCTGGACGGCGATCCGACCTGACCCCTACCCCTCGAAGACGGAGACGTGATCGCGCCCCTCGCGCTTGGCGCGGTAGAGCGCCTGGTCGGCGCGGCCGACGAGCGCGCGCAGCGCCCCGGCATCGTGCTGCGGGAAGACGGCGATTCCGATGCTGGCGGTGGTGCGCAGCGCCGCCCCGTCGAGCTCGACGACGAGCCGGGCGACGGCCCTCCGGATCCGTCCGGCGATCGCGCGGGCGCCCGCGGCGTCCGTCTCGGGCAGGAGGATGCAGAACTCGTCGCCCCCGTACCGGCACGCGAGATCGGCGGAGCGCATTCGCCCACGGATCGCGGCGCCCAGCTCGCGGAGGTACCGGTCTCCCGCGAGGTGTCCGTGGCGATCGTTGATCGACTTGAAGTCGTCGAGATCCATCATGAGCACCGCGAACGAGCCGCCGTAGCGCCGCGCGCGGTTGTACTCGGCCTCGAGACAGTGCTGGAAATAGTCTCGGTCGAGGAGCCGCGTCAGGGAGTCCACCGTCGCCAGTTCGTGCCGGCGCGCGTTCTCGATGGCGACCGCAGCCTGCTGGGCGATCGTCGTGAGGACCCGCTCGTGGTTCTCGTCGTAGGCCCCCCGCCGGGAGGTCCGGACGGAGACGACCCCCGTGACTCGGTCCTCGACGACGAGCGGGACCGCCAGGAACGACCCCTCGGGCGCGGGCTTCTCGCCGCCGGGGAGACCCGAGCGCAGCGGGCGGCGGTCGAGGAAGACCGACACCGCGAGGTCGTCGTCGGGGACGTCGCGTCCCGGAGCCGGTACCTGCCCGGAGAGCCAGCGGTGCTCCACGCGCAGGCTCCCGGTGTCCGGGTCGACGAGGGACACGCGGAGGTCCTCGACGTCCAGGATCTTCCGGCACTCGCGCTCCACGACCGCGAGGACCTTCACCGGGTTGAGCGACGAGAGCATCTCGCGGCCGATCGCATGGAGGGAGGCCAGTTCGGCCAGGCGCGCAGCCAGGGCGTCGTTCGTGGCGCGGAGGTCCGCGAGCGCGCGATCGAGCCTCCGGAGGGCGATCTGCCCGAGGAGCACGCACCCGGCGAAGGCGGCGGCGAGCGCGAAGCGTCCGCTCTCCGTGAGGAAGGCGAGGAGCCAGGCGATCGGAACGGCGGCCGCCTCGAGAGCGAGGCGAGCGGCCGTCGGCCGCGCGGCGCCGCCGGGCCCCGGCTCGAGGCGCCGGCGCAGAAAGGCGTCGAGGCCGAGCGCCGGGAGCTGGACGACGGCGAAGGCGGCGGCGAGCCTCAGCAGCTCGACGGCCGATCCCGGCACGGCCAGGCGCCTCAGGAAGAGGGTGAGCAGCGCGGCGGCGGCGACTCCGACCGTGGAGGAGGCGAAGGCGATCGCGTCTCTCCGGGGCGGGCCGGCGAGCCCTCCCCCTCTTCCCGCTGCGAGAGCGGCCACCGCCACCCAGAGCGTGGCGTGCGGGGAAAGGATCTCCATCGAGGCCAGCACGAACACGAGCCCCAGGCGGAGCGGGCCCCCTCGGCTCGAGGTCGAGGCGATCGCGGCGCAGGCGGCAGCCAGGGAGCCGAGGGCGACGGCGAGGAGGAGGGCGGGAGCGTCGGGGCGGGGAGCCGGAGCGAGGAGACCGGTGGCGGCCGCGGCGGGCGCGACCGCGAGCGCGAACCCCGCGAGGCTGCGGAAGCGACGCACGGCGCGAGGCCCCCTCACGAGCGTCGGGGCGGACGAAGCGTCGGCCCCCGCGGTCAAAGGTACTCCCGCGCGGCCGGGCGGCAAGCGGGATATCGGGTGCGGGGGCCACGTTTCTTGACACCTCGCGGGGAGGCCCGGATAATGGCTTCTTTCGCACGAAACGGGAACGGCGAGTCGAAGGTGGCGGGGCACGGGATCGGACGAGTGAGGCGCGCCCTCGGGAGCGCGATCGCAGCGTTTCTCGCGGCGGCGATCGTCGGGGGCGCGGAGCCGCAGCCTTCCGAAGAGCGGCCGGTCGTCGAGGCGACGGCGGAAGCCCCGGGCGAGGACGCGTCGCCGGCCAAGCTCCCTTCCTTCCTGGCGGGAGTGGATCTCCTCCTCCCCGCCCAGGAGGCGTTCCGGGGGTGGCCGCCCCGGGGCCTGACCGAGCGGCCCGTCTGGTTCCCCTGGGGCGTTCCAGCCTTCCGAAAGGCGCAACTCTTCGACCGTCCGGTTCTCCTCGTGATGCTGGCTCCCTGGAACCGCGACTCCCTCCGGTTCTACCGCGAGGTGCTGCTCCATCCCGAGGTCGCGTCGACCGTCAACGACGGCTACCTGATGGTCCTCCTCGACATCGATCGCAGGCCCGATATCCGGATCCGTTACCAGACCGGGACGTGGCCTGCGTTGTCCTGGCTCCTGCCCGACGGCCTGCCGATGCTCAGCCGCGCGAACCCGAAGGGGGTGAATGCTCCGATCACGGCGGGGTACGTCGACGTCCCGACGATGAAGTTCCTGCTCGAGGAGGCGAGGACGTATTACCGGAGGCAAGGGGCGAGCCTGCGCGAGCAGGCCGCCGCCTGGGCGAAGCAGGAAGCGGAAGAGGGCGCGAGCCCGGGGATCCCGGACGCCGCCGCATCGGATGCGGCGGCGGGATGGCTCCTCGCGAACCACGATGGGGTCTCGGGAGGCTTCGGCGTCGCGCCGAAGTTCCCCATTCCGGGGCTCGTGGAGTACGCGTCGCTCCGGGCGCTGCGCGGCGAGCGGAACCTGCTGCCGGTGGCCCTCGCAACGATCGAGACCCTGGTCAAGGGACCGCTTTACGACCGGGAGGGCGGGGGGTTTCGCCGGATGGCTCTGGCGCCCGGGTGGGGCGACGTGCAGCCGGAGAAGATGCTCGAGGTCAACGCCCATCTCCTCCGGGAGCTGTCCTTCGCGGTCCGGCTCCGGAATTCCGAGGATCTCCGCGCGGCGATCCGGGGGACCGCGGGATTCCTGACGGGAACGCTGGCCCGGCCGGAGGGCGGTTTCTATCTCGGCGAGATCGCGGGGCCGGAGCGAGGGCGGTCGGGGAGCTCGCTCGACCGCCTCGTCCTCGCGGGGCCGAACGCCCTGGCGGGGGCGGCGCTCCTGCGCGCGGGGATCGCGGTCGGCGACGCGGGCATCGAGAAGGCGGGGAGGGACGCGCTCGACTACGTGCTCGGCGCAGCGATCCTCCCGGGGCGGGGGGCGGAGCACATCCTCGAGCCGGATCCTGACGGCAGGCGCTACCTCGAGACGCAGGCGGAGACGGCATTCGGCTTCGTCGACGCCTACGAGACGACGGGGGATCCTAGATACCTGGCGGTCGCGCGAGATCTGCTGGAGTTCTGCTCTCGCAACCTCCTGGAGGCGGGGACCGCGAGCTTCCGCGACCACGTGGCCGACCCGGCGGACGTCGGCATCCTATCCAATCCCCGCCGCCCGATGCGGGAGAACGTCCTCCTCGGCCGCACCATGTTGAGGCTTTGGGCGCACGGGCTCGGCGCGGACTTCCGCGAGCGCGCCGCGAGCGTGCTGGGGAGCTTCTCGGGGAACCTGGGCGCGTACGCGGCCCACGGCACGGCGGGGGCTCTGGGCGTCGAGGAGACGATCCGCCCGCCGGTCGTAGTGCGGATCGAGGCGCCGCGCGGCGACGGCGCCGCCGCGGCCTTGCGGCGAGAGGCCCTCCGGCTCCCCTGGACGTGGACGGTGATCGCGACGGGGGAGAAGGCGGCGGGGAGGGCCGAGGCGGTCGTGCGGTGCGGCGGAGAGGAGCAGCGAGCGCGGCGCCCGGAGGAGCTGGCGAGCGCCGTCGAGCGTTGCGCCGGGGCCGCCCCCCTCGGGGCCCGCGAGTGAGCGAGCTCCCGCCGGTCGAGATCGGGATCCTCGGCGGGAGCGGCCTGTACGAGCTCGCGGGGATGGACGGGGCCGAGGAGGTGCGCGTCGAGACCCCGTTCGGCGAGCCGTCGGACGCCTTCCTCGTCGGGGAGATCGAGGGCCGCCGGGTTGCGTTCCTGGCGCGCCACGGGCGGGGCCACCGGCTCCTCCCGTCGGAGATCAACTTCCGGGCCAACGTGTGGGCCTTCCGCCGTCTCGGGGCAAGCCGGCTGCTCTCCGCCTCGGCGGTCGGCTCGATGCGGGAGGACGTGAGGCCCCGGGAGGTCGTCGTTCCGGACCAGCTCGTCGATCGCACGAAGTGCCGGGCGTCGACGTTCTTCGGAGAGGGGATCGCCGCGCACGTCTCCTTCGCGGATCCCTTCTGTCCGGAGGTCCGGCGCGTCCTCGTCGAGGGGGCGCGGCGCCGGGGAGCGGTCGTGCACGAGGGGGGCACGTACCTCTGCATCGAGGGCCCGGCCTTCTCGACGCGGGCGGAATCGCTCCTGTACCGGTCCTGGGGGGTGGACGTCATCGGGATGACGAACCTTCAAGAGGCGAAGCTGGCCCGCGAGGCGGAGATCTGTTACGCGACCCTCGCCCTCGTCACCGACTTCGATTGCTGGCACGAGGAGGAGGAGGACGTCTCGATCGCCTCGGTGATCGAGAGCCTGCACGCGAACGCGAATCTCGCCGCCTCGGCGCTGCGGGAAGCCGTGAGGGCCCTTCCGGCCGAGCGCCGGGGCTGCGCTTGCGGGGACGCGCTCGCCCACGCCATTCTCACGCGTCGAGAAGCGATCGCCCCCGAAGCGATAGAGAGGCTTCGCCCGATCGTGGGCCGCTATCTGGGCTGAGCGCGTCCTCGGCCGCGCCGGAGGCTTCGAGATGTCGATCCTGGTCGTGGGCTCCGTGGCGCTCGACACGATCACGACGCCGGCGGGCACGCGCCGCGAGGTCCTGGGGGGATCGGCGACCCACTTCTCGATTGCGGCCTCGTTCTTCGCCGAGGTCCGGCTGGTCGGCGTCGTGGGCGAGGATTTCGGGGAGGCCCACCGCCGCCCCTTCGTCGAGAGGGGCGTGGATCTCGAAGGGCTCGAGACCGCCGCCGGGAGGACCTTCCGGTGGGTCGGGGAGTACGGCGAGGACCCGAACGAGGCGAGAACGCGCGACCTGCAGCTCAACGTGTTCTCCCGCTTCTCGCCCCGCCTCCCGGCGAGATGGCGCGGGTCCCCGATCGTCTTCCTCGCGAACATCGACCCCGATCTCCAGAGGGAGGTCCTCGATCAGGTCGAGGGGGCGCCGCTCGTGGCGGCGGACACGCGCGATCACTGGATCGTGGAGAAGCCGGATTCCCTGCGGCGCGTGCTCGCGAGGACGGCGATCTTCTTCGTCAACGATTCCGAGATCCGCACGCTGACGGGCGAGCGGAACCTGGTGGCCGCCGCGGAGGCGGTGCGCGAGATGGGACCGGAGACGGTCGTGCTGAAGAAGGGAGAGCACGGGGTGATGGTGCTCGGCCGCGGCCGTCCCCTCGTCCTTCCCGCGTTCCCCCTCCGATCGGTCGTCGACCCCACCGGAGCGGGGGACTCCTTCGCGGGCGGTTTCCTGGGGCATCTCGACCGAGCCGGGAGCGCCGGCGACGAGGAGCTGCGCCGCGGGGCGGTTTGCGGCTCCGTGATGGCGTCGTTCGACGTGGAGGACTTCTCGCTGGACCGGCTCCTGCGCCTGGGTCCGGGGGAGATCCGCGCGCGCTACGAGGCGTTCGCCGACCTGACGCGATTCG
>CALMJU010000063.1 GCA_937864465.1 uncultured Acidobacteriota bacterium | reverse complement strand
CGTCGCCCTCTCGATCGGCGGCCTCGACGGCTCGATCTCCGGCCTCTCCTCCGACGAGCTGACCCGCGCGGACGTCAACCTCGCGGGGAAGGTGGACGGCTACGCCCCCTTCGGCGTCACGGGGACGATCAACCCGCTGATCGAGAACGAGGCCACCGACCTCGCGATCCGCGCCGACGGGATCGAGCTGACCACGCTCGGCCCGTATTCCGGGAAGTATCTCGGTTACGGCATCCGCAAGGGGAAGCTCGCCCTCGACCTCGGCTACAGGATCGAGAACAAGAAGCTCGACTCGCGCAACCTCGTCACGATCGACCAGCTCGAGCTCGGCGAGAAGACCGAGAGCGAGGACGCGATCAAGATCCCGGTCAAGCTCGCGATCGCCCTCCTCAAGGACCGCGACGGCCGCATCGTCCTCGACGTCCCGGTGGAAGGCGACCTCGGCGACCCCGAGTTCAAGATGGGGCGCGTCATCTGGCGCGCCGTCCGCACGGTGCTGACCAAGATCGTCACCTCTCCTTTCACCCTCCTCGCCAATGCGTTCGGCGGAAAGGAAGAGGAGCTCTCCCGCTTCGACTTCGCCCCGGGCGAGACGAGCGTGAGACCCGAGGACGCGAAGCGCCTCGACCCGATCGTCCACGCCCTCCACGAGCGCCCCGGCCTCTCCCTCGACATCGCCGGAATCTGGGACGAGGCCGCCGACACGGCCGCCCTGAAGCGCTCCCGCCTCGACCGGATGGTCCGCGACGCGAAGTGGGCCGCCCTCCGCTCGACCGACCCGACCCTGACCTCCCCCGACGCCGTCACCGTCACCGCGGACGAATACCCCAACTACCTGAAGGCGGCCTACGAGGAGAAGTTCCCTCCGCCTCCTCCGCCTCCTCCGCCTCCTCCGCCTCCTCCGCCTCCTCCCCCGCCCCCCGCGAAGAAGGGCGAGCCGCCCGCTCCCCCGCCTCCCGTTCCGGAGCCGCTCTCGACGGAGGAGATGGCGCTCCGCCTTCGCGACACGATCCCCGTCACCCCCGACGACCTCCGCCTCCTCGCCTCCGCCCGCGCGAAATCGGTCCGCGACGCGATCCTCGCAACCGGCGAAGTCGAACCCGAGCGCGTGTTCCTCGTCGAAGCCGGGAAGGCGGCGGAGGGAGGAGAGGGTCCGAGGGTGGAGTTTGCGCTGAAGTAATCGGGGACTCGGGGGCGGGCCAGGATCAGGTTGAGTCGCTACTTGAAAACGAGTTGGGAAGGGAGTATGAAGGGTGAAGCATCGGCCGGAACGCAGGGCCGGTGGGCAGGGCGCAAGGAATCTGCGGTCCAATCGGCGGGAGACGCCCCATGCGCCCCGCATCAGCGTGCGCTTCGTTCCCGAGACCGCGATCGAGGGCCCGATCGGGGGCTTGCGGCGGGCGCGTTGCTCGGAAGCATGGACACGGCCGGGCCCTTCCGAGTAGGCTTCTGAGCACGATGGACCTCGTCGAGCTGCTGAAGCGCCCGGAGAGCAAGACCCTCGAGTTCAAGCGCGAGCTGTCCGCGCCGGACGGCGCGCTCCGGACGGTCGTGGCCTTCGCGAATACCGCGGGGGGAACGCTTCTCGTCGGCGTCGAGGACAAGAGCGGCCACGTCCGCGGCGTCACCGACCCGCTCGATCTGGAGGAGCGGATGGCCAACCTGATCGCCGATCACGTCGTCCCTCGCCTCGTGCCCGAGATCGAGATCCTGCCCTGGCGGCGCACCCAGGTCCTGGCCGTGCAGGTGCACCCGAGCCCGGGCCGCCCCCACTTCCTCAAGCGCGAGGGGCTCGAGAGCGGTGTCTACGTCCGTGTGGGCTCCACCAACCGGCGTGCCGATCGGGATCTCGTCGAGGAACTTCGCCGCTTCGCGCGCGGCGAAGCCTTCGACGAACAGCCCATGCCGGACCTCGACTCGGAAGCGCTGGACTTCCGAGCCGCTTCCGAGTCGTTCGCATTCGTCCGAAAGCTCGGTCGCAGCGATCTCGAGACGCTCCGCCTCGTGACGCGGCACCAGGGACGCAAGGTGCCCACCGTGGGCGGGGTGCTCCTCTTCGGCCGGGAGCGCGAGCGGCACTTTCCCGACGCCTGGATCCAGGCCGGGCGCTTCCGGGGCACCGACCGGAGCCGCATCCTCGACCGCGCCGAGATCCGCTCGCATCCCGTGCGGGCGATCGAGGAAGCGATCGCCTTCGTGCAGAAGCACGGGCTTCACGGCGCCGAGATCGGCGCGGTGCGCCGCCGCGAGCGCTGGAGCCTGCCGCCCGTGGCCGTCCGCGAAGCCGTCATCAACGCGGTCGCGCACGCCGACTACGCGCAGCGCGGCGCCCCGCTTCGCATCGCGATCTTCGACGACCGCCTGGAGGTCGAGAGCCCCGGCCTCTTGCCCTTCGGGCTCACCATCGAGGACCTTCCGCGCGGGGTGTCGAAGCTTCGCAATCGCGTCATCGGGCGGGTGTTCCACGCGCTCGGGCTGATCGAGCAGTGGGGCAGCGGCGTGCAGCGAATGACGCGCGCCTGCCGCGAAGCGGGCCTCGCCCCTCCTGTTTTCGAGGAGATCGGCACGCGCTTCAGGGTCACGCTCTTCACCGCGCGCATCGGGCCATCGGCCCTCGACGAGATCGACCGGGCCATCGTGGACGCTCTGGTGCAGTCCGAGGGTTTGCTCACCAGCGAGGTCGCGAAGGTGATCGGCCTCACGCCGCGCGCCACGCGCACGCGGCTCGCGCGCCTCGTCGCGACCGGGCTCGTGCGCGAGGTCGGGACTGGGCCAAAGGATCCGAAGCGGCGCTACCACCGGGCGGAATGAGGAATCGAGGAACGCCGATGGCACGGGGCAAGCGAAACGCGGGAACGGGGAACGACGGGGCCACCGTCGGCTACGAGGCCCAGCTCTGGCAGATGGCCGACGCCCTGCGCGGCAGCATGGACGCGGCCGAGTACAAGCACGTCGTCCTGGGGCTCATCTTCCTCAAGTACATCTCCGACGCCTTCGAGGACCAGCACGCGAAGCTCTTGGCTCAGAAGGCGAGTGGCGCCGACCCCGAGGATCCCGACGAGTACCGCGCCCAGAGCGTCTTCTGGGTGCCGCCAGAGGCGCGCTGGGCGCACCTGAAGGCCCAGGCCAAGCAGGCCACTATCGGCCGTCTCGTCGACGACGCGATGGCCGGCATCGAGCGCGACAACCCGGCGCTGAAAGGCGTGCTGCCCAAGGACTATGCCCGCCCCGCGCTCGACAAGACGCGGCTCGGCCAGCTCATCGACCTGATCAGCAACATCAAGGTCGGCGACGAGGAGGCTCGCGCCAAGGACGTGCTCGGCCGCGTCTACGAGTACTTCCTCTCGCAGTTCGCGA
>CALMJU010000062.1 GCA_937864465.1 uncultured Acidobacteriota bacterium | reverse complement strand
CTTCCGCTGTCAAGGCCACCGAGGGATTGTCAGTTCATTCTCGTTGACTCCGTGGAATCCAGGGTTCGAGCAGAAGCGGGGCCAGTAATGCCGACGGTCGATCCTGTTGATATCGGCTGGACTACGGCAAGATCTCGCGAAAGCTACTTGGCCCGAGGAACCGGGTCGCGACGCGTTGCTACATCGGTCAGGTGGGGCGCAGCTTGCTAGCGCGGCGAACTCGTTCATTCGGCTCAAGCGAGAGTGGTTCGATGACTGCTGTTCATGATTGGCTCCAGGGTCTGTCGCCGAACAACAGCATGCGGCCGACGGCGCTTCGCGCCGCCGACGTGCGCGTCGCGGCAAGGGAAAGCAGCCATGGATATGTGGAAGTTCTACAACATCACGCACAGTGAGCACGTGGTGTGCAATCCCACGAGCGACGACAAGCTGGCGCGACTCGTCGGTCTTCTGCGGCTTCCGGCGGGAGCGCGCGTGGTCGACATCGCCTGTGGGAAAGGCGAGTTCCTGATTCGCTTGGCCGAAGCGTACGGCATCCGTGGAATCGGGATCGACATTTCACCGTTCTGCATCGCCGACGCGCAGAGGCGGCTGCAGATGCGAGCGCCGGGGGCAGAGGTCGTCTTCCGTCAGATGGACGGCTCCGACTTCAGGCCCGAAGAGCCGCGCACTTTGACTCTGGCCTCCTGCATCGGCGCCGGCTGGGTGTTCGGTGGTCACGCGGAGACTCTGGACGCGCTCTCGGGCATGGTCTCGCCCGGCGGCTGGGTGATTGTCGGGGAGCCCTACTGGCTTCAGCAGCCGTCGGCGGAGTACCTCGCGGCATCGGGGGTCGGCAGAAGCGATTTCGGGACGCATTGGGGCAACGCGGAGGCCGGAGAGCTGCGGGGGCTCGAGCTGGTTCACACGTTCGTGAGCAGCAGGGATGACTGGGACAAGTACGAAGGTCTGCAATGGCATGCGACGGCCGAGTACGCCCGCTGCAACCCCGAGGATCCGGATCTGCCCGAGCTCGTGGAGCGAGTGGCCAAGGGCAAGACCGTGTATCTTCGCTGGGGGCGAGACACCGTGGGCTGGGCGATTTACGTCTTCAGACATCGTCCGTCGGGGCGCGCCGCCTCGGCTGCCTGACATCGCGGCGGACGGCCGCCAAGGGCGGAGCCGCGGAGGCCGCGCGTTCGGCGGACAGGGGATCGTCGAAGGGGCTGACGAGGAATTCGGATTGGATAGCGCCGAAGCCGAGCGCGTCGTGCGGCGACTGGTCGCCTCGTGGAATGCGCGCGATCTCGAGGCCGTCGTCGACTGTCTGGCCGATGACGTCGAGTGGTACGACCCGGCCATGCCAGACCCTCCTGCGCGCGGGCGAACCGCGGTGAGGGCCTTCGCCGAGGCGGTCCTCCGGGCCTTTCCCGATTTCCAGTACGAGGTTCTTCCTCCGATCTGCCACGCAGCGGACGGCAGTTGCTGTGCGGTCAAGTGGCGGATTCGGGCCTCGCACCTCGCATCGCTGGAGCCTCCCGGGTATGCGCCGACCGGGCGTCGCGCGGAGTTCGACGGTGTGGACTTTCTTGAGTTCGAAGGTGACCGCGTCAGGCGCATCCTGACCGCATTCGACCCCTTGCCGGCTGCCGAGCAACTGCTGGGACTCCGTCTCAGGCCCACGCCAGGAACGTGGCGTGGGTTCCTTGTGGTGCATGTCCAGCGGGTGGCTGCTTGGCTGGCGCGGAGGAGGGGATGATGGTGCGGAATGACGGCATGCGGCGGGCGGCGCTGCGCGCCCGTGGATTCGCGCCCCCTCCCCTCTGCGCTACAATCCCCCCCGATGCGGCACCCGATGGTCCGGCTTCGGCGCCTCCCGGTCTTGTCCGCCGCGCTCCTCGCGGCGGCGGTCGGGATTTCCGCTCTCGCCGCGGAGGAGTCCTCGTGCGACCGGTACGCCGTGCACAACGTCGTCCCGGGGATGAACCCGAGGGAAGCGCACAGGGCGATGGAGCGGGAGCCGGCGACGGTCGAGCAGGTGCCGGGGCCCTTCGGGCTCGCGACCGCGGAGACCTATGTGACGGGCCCCGGCGTCTCGGTCCTCGTGCGGTACGACCGCGACACCGAGGAGATCCCCGGCGCGAAGGTGGTCTCGGCGATGGCGAGGATCGGGCCGGCGGCGGGCGAGCCTGCGGAGGTCGCGGGGTCTCTCGTCGCGATGTACGGGGACCCGGTCGTCGGGAAGGAGGAGGTGGACCGGGGACTCCTCTCGGGGCGGGCGCTGTGGGCGAGCGCGGAGTGCCGCGTCGTCGTCGAGGCGTACCGGGACGGCGGGGACTGGTGGGCGCCGACGCCGGGAGACCTGTGCGTCGAGGCGCGGGCGAAGGGCCCCGGGGATGCGCCGCCGGCGGGAATCCCGGCGCCCGCGGCCGCATCGAGCGCGAGGGTTCTCCCGGTCCCGATCCCCGAGGCCTGCCGGGCTCCGAGGCTTCCGGCGAAGTTCCGCGGGATGGGCCTCCACGCGTGGGTCCTCGTGCGCGTCTCGGTGCGGGCGGACGGGTCGGTCGCGGATGCCGTCGCCCTCGAGAGCGATCGTCCCGGCCTCGAGCTGGAGGGCGCCGCCGTCGCGGCGGTGCGGAAGTGGAAATTCGTCGCGGGGACGCGGGACGGCCTGGCGGAGGACGCGGTCGCCGAGGTCCGGGTCGAGTTCCGCTGAGCGCGCCCCTCGCCGCTCCCGTTGCCCGGGCGGCGCGGTTCCGCTAGACTGGCGCGTCGAATTCGGAATCGTCCCCATCGTCTAGTCCGGCCTAGGACACCACCCTTTCAAGGTGGCGACACGGGTTCGAATCCCGTTGGGGACACCACGCCGCGGGGCCTCCCGCTCACACGTAGTCGAACCGGACGAGGACCGATGTCGAGGGCCCGAGGGAGGAGGCCACCGGGCACTCCCGGGCCGCGCGCTCGAGGACCGTGCGGGCGCGGGGGGCGAGGCTCGCGGGAAGCTCGATGGTGAGCTCGAGCCGGGCGATGTGGCGGCGCGGCACGGCGCCCATCTCCTTCACGACCCGGGCCCTCGCCCCCTCGATCGCCCAGCCGCGCTTGCGCGCCGCGACCCCCATCACGGTCAGCACGCAGGTCGCGAGCGCGGTCGCGGCGAGGTCGGTCGGGGAGAAGCGCTCCCCCTTCCCCTCGTTGTCCACGGGCGCGTCGGTCGCGATCCGGTCTCCCGAGGGCTCGTGGATCGCGGTGCAGCGCAGGTCCCCCTCGTACGTCGCGCGGATCGTCACGGCCATTCTGCTCGTCCTCCCGGAGGCGCGCCCCGGCCCGTCTCCGGGCCGAACCAGGCCTCGCAGCGCCGCAGCGCCTCGCCCCACTCGGGGTGCGAGGCGAGGCCGCGCCGCGCGAACTCCCGCTGCCGCGCGGCGCAGCCGAAACGGTACAGGAAGAACTCGGTTCCGCGCGACCGGCGCGCCGCCTCGATCCCGGCGCGGGGGTCGTCCCGCACTTCGGACTCGAGGTAGAGGCGGAACGCCTCCCGCTCGGCGGCGGCCCGCGCGGCGAGGCTCGGGTCGGCCTCGAGCCCCGCGGGCCCGGGGGGGACGCCCGCCGCGGCCGCGAGGAGCGTGCCGATCTCCGGATCCCGCATCGTCCCGCCGTGGGCCCGGAAGAACTCCATGCGGGGGCGGTCGTCGGTGATCGGCGGGGCGCCCGCGGCCCACCGCTCGATCGCCTCGCGGTCGAGGAGGCGGGTCGCGAGGAGCGCCTCGGGGGTCTCGACCATCGCGCCCCGGAGGCTCGCCGCGGTCCGCGGATCGGAGAACGCAGCGCGGAGGCGGCCGGGGTCGAGCCGGAGCGGGCGGTCCGAGCCGAGGAGCACGGCGTCCCGGATCGAGGGGAGCCAGAGCTCCGCGTGGGGAAAGGCGTCGAGGAACGTGCGCGCGACCATGCGGGCCGACTCGAGGCTCTGCGCGTGGAGCGGGAGCCACTGCGCGACGACCCCGCCGGGGGCGAGCCGCCTCCGGCAGACGCGGTAGAAGTCGAGCGAGTAGAGGTGGACGGCGCCGGCTACGATCGGCGGCGGCGGCTCGAGCGTGATCGCGTCGTACCGGTCGCGCGAGGCCTCGAGGAAGTGGCGGCCGTCCTCGCGGACGAGCCGGACCCTCGGGTCCTTCCACGGCTCGCCGCTCTCGGCGGCGAACTGCGGGAGGGCGCGGACGACCCCCTCGGAGAGCTCGACCGCGTCGATCGCGCGGACGTCCGGGTGGGACGCGACCGCTCCGAGCGTGATCCCGGTCCCGACGCAGACGACGGCGACGCGAGCGAGCCCCGGAGCGAGGAGGACCGGGAGGTGGCCCTCGAGCGCCATGTACCGGCGGACCGGGAGGACCGTCGCGGACATCGCGACTCCGTTCGTGAGGAGGCTCTTCGCCTCGGGGTCGAAGAACCCGTAGTCCTTCCGGACGACGGCGATCGTGTCGGTCGCCCCCTCGTGGAAGGCGAGGACCTCGCGAACGCTCTCGCGCCCGCGCCCCGCGGCCACGAACCGCCGGACGTAGCCGGCGTGGGAGACGATCGCGGGGAGGAGGCAGGCGGCGGCGAGCGCCGCGGCGAGGAGCCGGCGCGGGAGCGAGGGGACGGCGAGCGCGGCGACGAGCGCCCCCGAAGCCGCATGGAGCGCCGCGAGGACCGCGAGCGACGCGGGGGCGCCGAGGGCCGGGAGCAGGAGGAGCCCCGCGCCGAGCGCGCCCGCGATCGCCCCCGCCGTGTTCACGGCGAAGACCGAGCCGATCCCGCGGCCGATGCGCCCCCGCCCGCGCGCGACCGCGGCGGCGGCGAGGGGGAGCGCCATCCCGGACAGGATCGTCGGCGGCAGGACGACGGCCGCGGCCTTGAGGGAGGAGAGGGCGACGAAGGGCGCGAACCCTCCCGCCTCCGTCGGCGCGAGGAGGGCGGGGAGCCACAGGGTGCTCGCCGCGACGTAGAGCCCCATGGCGACCTGGACGGCGGCGAGCGCCTGCGGGAGGTCGCGCAGGCGCGGCCCGATCGCGGCGGCGGCCGCAGCCCCCAGGACGAGGCCGAGGAGGAACAGCGAGAGCATCAGGCTGAACGAGTAGGCGTACGACCGCATCGGGAGCGTGAGGAGCCGCGTCCAGACGACCTCGTAGCCGAGGACGGCCGCACCTCCGATCCCCGCGGCGGCGAGGCAGGCGGCCCGCGCGCGGCCGCCGACGGGACGGGCCGCGGAGGCGGGGGACGAGGGGGCGAAGCGGGGCGCGGCCGCGCCCGATCCCGAGGGGGCCGGGCGGTCGAGGGCGATCGCCGCCGCGCCGACGGCGAGATCGATCCCCGCGGCGAGGAAGGCGCTGCCCGAGATCCCGACCGCCTCGAAGAGCGCGAACCCGGCGGCGAGCGCCCCGGCGGCGGCGCCGAGCGTGTTCGCGCCGTAGAGCCTCCCGAGCGAGCCGAGCACGCGCTCCGGCGACTCGATCGCGAACCGGGCGACGGCGGGGAGGCTCGCGCCCATGAGAGCCGCCGGGACGGCGAGGAGGGCGAAGGCGAGGACGGCTTCCGAGAAGGGCCGGGCCGCACCGGAGGCGCGGAGGAGGGGGGAAAGGAGGGCTTCGCGCCCGGATCCCAGGAGCCACGCGAGCGCGGCGCCGGAGAGCCCCGTGCCGATCTCGAGGAGGCCGTACAGGCGGAGCGGCCGGGCCGACCGGTCGGCGAGCGGCCCTCCCCCCGCCGATCCGGCGGCGAGCCCCGCCATGAACGCCGCGAGCACGAGCGAGGTCGCGGTGACCGCGCTCCCGACGAGCCAGGTCGCCTGGCGCAGGAAGACCGACTCGAAGACGAGCGCCGCGGCGCCGGACAGGAAGTAGAGGACCAGCAGGATCATCGGCGCCCGATTCTACGCGACGGCCGGTCCGTTCGATCCGGCCCCCGTCACTTCGTCCGGCAGGGGAGCTCCAGCCCGTATCCCGCCTTGCGGTCCTCCGCCTTGAGGAGCAGCGCGAAGACCACGGAGACGATCCCGAGGACGGTGAAGACGGCCATCGGGATCGTGTAGTCGTAGGCGACGGTGCGGACGCCGTCCACCACCCGCTCGCCCGTGATGCAGAAGCGGTCGAGGATCCAGCCGATCAGGTAGGGGATCCCCCAGAGGGCGACGAGGTTCTGCAACCAGAAGATCAGGGCGTAGGCGGTCCCGAGCTGCCGGTGCGGGATCATCCGGGGCACGGAGGGCCACATCGCCGACGGCACGAGCGAGAACGCGAATCCGAGCACGATCGTCGCCACGAGGGCGACGATCCAGCTGCTCCACAGCGGCACGGTGAACGCGACGTGGACGGCCACGAGGAGGCCGGCCCCCAGGAGCATGATGGACGCTCCCTTTCCCCTGCGGTCGTAGAAGTTCCCGAACACGATCGTCAGCGGGATGGTGGCGAAGGGGAGGATGCTCGGGATGAGGCCCGCCAGGCTGTCGCGGACGTGGAACTTCTGCACCATGAGGTCGGGCGCGTACTTCAGGAAGGGGAAGACCGCCGAGTAGAACAGGGCGCACAGGACCGCGACGTACCAGAACGCCCGGATGCGCAGGATCGCCCCGATGTCGGACAGGCGGAAGGCCTCCTCCTCGGCCGCGGGCCCCGCGCCGGTCCCGGCCTCGGAGGCGTCGAGCCTGCGGTCCATGCCGCAGTAGAGGAGGTACGCGATGAGACCGATCCCCAGGAGGACGAGGCCGATGAGGACCGGCGCGGCCACCGAGTGAAACATCGCGGCGATCGGCGCGCCGAGGCCGAGGGCGATCGCCGTCCCGATCCGCGCGGTCGAGATCTGGAGCCCCATGGCGAGGGCCATCTCGTACCCCCGGAACCACCTCGCGATGATCTTGGTGGCCGTGATGCCGCAGATCTCGATCCCCACGCCGAAGACCGCGTACCCGAGGGAGGCGACCATCACCTGGGCGTGGACGCCCAGGATCGTGCCCCCGTCGAGCGCGTGCGTGCGGAGGGCCCAGTACTTGGCGCCGCACCCGACGACCATGAGGATCCCCGCCAGGACCCCGGTGAAGCGGGACCCCATCCGGTCGAGGATGATCCCGCCGAAGATCAGCATCGCCAGGAAGACGTTGAACCAGGCGTAGGCGCCGGTGAAGAACCCGTACTGCGTGCTCGTCCAGCGCAGCTCCTGCTCGATCATCGGCTTGAGCGGCGACATGATGTCCGCGACGTAGTAGCCGCAGAGCATCGTGAACGACACGATCAGGAGGGACGTCCAGCGCGCCGCCTTCGAATCGCGCAGCGTCCTCGCAACGGCTTCGACCATGGCTCCTCCCGGGGGGCTCGGGCCCGGCCCGATGCGGCGCCGCCCGGCGCCGCGGGAAGCGGGGATTCTACAACGGCGGCGCGGGGACCCCTGCGGCGGCGAGGAACGCGTCGAGCGCCCGGAGCGACGTGCCCCGCCCGGCCGCCCTCCGCCGCTCCTCGCGGACGGCGTCGAGGATCGGCTCGAGGTCGGCGCGCCCCGCGCGGCGCCGGGCGAGGTACTCGACGGCGAGGGGCGCCGTCCGGGCGACGGCGAGCCGGCGCTCCATGATCTCGAGGAGGGCGTCGCGGAACTCCCGGTCCTCGAGGCCCCGGAGGGCGGCCATCCTCTCGGGATAGCGGCGGACGGTCCAGTCCCAGGCCGCGACGAGCGCCGGGTCGTCGAGGGCCGAGGCCGCGTCCTCGGGCGACGCCGGGTCCCACGGCCGGAAGGGGCGCCCTCCCTCCCAGCCGCGCCACTCGAGGGCCTGGGTCGAGAGCGCCTCGCGGGCCCGGGGGTCCGGCCCTGCGAGCCGCTCGATCGCGCTCCGCAGGCTCCGGTCGGCGTCGTACGCTCCGGGGTCCGCGAGGTAGTCGGCCGCCGTCAGGAGGGGCAGCCGCGAGACGCCGGGGCCCGAGAGGGGGGAGGCCATGTAGATCGCCGCCTCGGCGGCGAGACCGGGCTCCCGGTCGCGAAGCGGCCCCAGGTAGGCCGCGAGGGCGTTCTCCCCCCCCTCGATCGGGGAGAAGTTGTCGTAGAGGAGGATGTCGCGCCCTCCGAGGAGGGATCGCGCGCGGCGCAGGGCCGCGGCGCCGACGGCGGGGGAGATCGGGGCGGAGCCGGTCCAGACGATGCCGACGCGCGGGGGGAGCGCGGGGAGCCCCGCGAGGAACGGCGCAGCGTAGAGCCCCTTGCCGTCGCCCAGGTGGACGTCGGAGTACGTCGAGGCGCACAGCCACAGCCGGCTCCCGCGCGGGAGACGGCGCGCGATCCGGCGCGCGAGATCGAGGTGCGCGGGCGCCGTGCTCTTCCCGTACCGGAGGACGTCGCGGAGCTGGCGGAGCCGGGTCGGCTGGTCGTCGAAGGAGAGCACGACGTCCGAGACGCCGGCCTTCCTCCGCAGCAGGCGGAAGAACGAGCGGATCCGCCGCTCCCCTTCGGGCTCCGAGAAGAGGAACCGCCCGCCCGTGTCGGCCGGAGGATTCACCGACACGAGGATTCGCACCCCCCGCTCGCGGCAGCGGCGCGCGACCTCCACGAACGCCGGGTCGAGCTCCGGCCGCCTTCCGTCCCCGGCGTCGGCCCACCTCCCGGCCTCGTGCGAGTAGATCCAGACCGCGTTGAAGCCGAAGGAAACCGCGAAATCCAGGTGCGCGAGGACCCTCGGATCCGAGAGGCTCCCCGTGAGCTTGACCGCGCGCACGGGGAACGGCGACGGGGCCGGAAGGGCGCGCGCGGGGACCGCGGCGAGCCCGGCGATGAACGCGAGCGGGAGGAGGAGGCGCGGGACGCTCACGTCCGCGCTCAGATGGGCAGCTCGTCCCAGAGCGCGTCGCTCCTCTTCGAGTACTTCCAGAACGTCCACCCGACAGGGGCGAGCGAGACGCGGCGGGGGATGCCCCGGTCGCGAATCTCGAGATCGAGCTTGTCGAACTTCATCACGATCGCGCGGCCGTTCCCCGTGCGGTAGAGCGAGAACGTCCCCTCCTCGAGCAGGCCCATCCTCGGGTCCGCCACCTCGCGCCGCCACGTCCCCTCGATCGTCCGCTCCCCCCGCTTCTGGAGGCGGAGCGCGAAGGTTCCGGGCAGCCCGGAGAACGTGTAGGAGGCGTCTCCCTTCCAGTCGGTCTCGAACGTCTCGGGGGCCTGCATCGAGAGGTAACGGACCTTGATCTCGGGGATCCCGTCGCGGAGGCGGATCCACATCGCGACCTTGACGTCGCGGGAGATGTACAGGTAGGTCCCGGGCCAATCTCCCGCCCCCGTGTCCTCCGGGAGGTAGACGGCCTGGGTGCGCGCCGGGCCGGTCTGCGCGAGCGCGGCCCCGGCGAGCGCCGCGATCGAAAGCGCCGCCGCCAGCATCCATCTCCTCGCGGGCGCCGAAGCTCCTCGCCTCATGGTGCGTGCCCTCCGGTCACGACACTATACCGCGCCCCCCCGGGCCGGGCCACGACGCGCCTCCTCGATCGCCCTGCGGATCTCCTCCCTCCCGGCCCGGTCGAGACGGCCCGCCGACGCGGCGAGGCGGAGGAGGCGCGCGGACAGCGCGAGGTGGGCGCGGAGCGCGTCCCGGTCGAGGCGCGCGAGCCTGCGGAGCTGCGCCCGGAGCGTGCGCGCGTCCCCGCGCGCGACCGGCCCCGTGAGCGCGCGCGCCGGCCCCTCTTCCCCGATCCGGTCGACCGCGCCGCGCGCGAGCGGGATGAGGGCGGCGAGCGCGGACCGCTCGGAGAGTCCGGCGTCCCGCAGGAGGTCCACCGCGGCGGCGAGGAGCGCGACGACGTCGTTCGACGCGAGCGACGCGGCCGCGTGGTAGGCCGCGCGATCCGGGCCTCCCGGCCTGGACGGCAGGCGGAAGGGGACGAGGCCGAGGTCCCTCGCCATCCGCTCGGCCGTTCGCCGCGCCGGCGCGTCCCCCTCGATCCTCGCCCTCGCCCCCCCCGGGAAGGCGGCGGGGCCGGCCCCGGGCGCGAGAAGGGGATGGAGGACCCCGACGCGGGCGCCGCGCCGCGCGAGGGGGGCGAGCGGGGCGGTTCCGAGCGCTCCGGCGTGGTGCAGCGCCGTCCGGCCGCTCCAGTCCGCAACGTCGCGGGCGAGGTTGCGCGCGAGCGGCGCGATCTCCCGATCCGGCACCGCGAGGAGGACGATCTCCGCCGAGGCGGCCGCGGCCGCGAGGTCCGAGCCGGCGCGAGCCCCCTTGGCCCGGCGTGCGAGGGCCTTGGCGGAGCGGCCGGAGCGCGAGGCGACCGCGGCCACGCGGTAGCCCGCGCGCACGAGGAGGGGGACGAGGGCGCGGGCCAGGCGCCCCGCGCCGAGCACGGCGACGCCGGGGCGGCGGCCGCGGCTCACGGGCGTCCCCCGAGCGCGACGAGGAGGCTCTTGAATTCGTCGGGGACCGGCGCCTCGAAGCGGACGGGGCGGCCCGTCACCGGGTGTGCGAGCGCGATCCGCCAGGCGTGCAGGGCGAGGCGCGGGAACGCGTCGATCGCGGCGCGCTTCTTCCGGTCGGGGATGCCGCGCCAGGGGCGCCCGCCGTACCGCCGGTCGCCTACGACCGGATGCCCGGCCTCGGTCAGGTGGACTCGGATCTGGTGGGTCCGGCCCGTGACGAGGTCGATCTCGAGGAGGGAGAAGCCGGGCAGCGCGGAGACGGTCCTGTACACGGTCACCGCCGGCCTTCCCCGCGGCGCCCGCACGCTCATCTTCGTCCTGTCGCCGCGGCTCCGGCCGATCGCGCGCTCGATCGTCCCGGAAGGCGGGGCCGGGCGGCCCCAGACCAGGGCGAGGTAGGTCTTCCGGATCTCCCGCCGCGCGAAGGCCGCGGCGAGCGCGCGATGGGCGGCGTCCGTCTTCGCGACGAGGAGGAGTCCGGAGGTCTCGCGGTCGAGGCGGTGCACGATGCCCGGGCGGTCCGGCCCTCCCGCCGTGGCGAGGGGGGTCCCCCGGCCGAGGAGCGCGTGGACGAGCGTCCCGCTCCGGCGCCCGTGGCCGGGGTGCACGACGAGGCCGGCGGGCTTGACGACGACGAGGAGGTCGTCGTCCTCGTGGAGGACCTCGACCGGGATCGCCTCGGGCTCGAGATTCGTGGGGGGCGGCGGCGGGATCTCGACGTCCACGCGGGATCCCGCGCGCAGCGCGAGCCCGGGCTTGGAGGCGGGGCGCCCGTCCACCAGGACGCGCCCGTCGAGGATGAGCTTCCGGACCGCGGAGCGGGTCGATCCCGCGATGCGCGCGGCGAGGAAGACGTCGAGCCGGGAGGCCGCCCCCTCGGGCGGGACGACGAGGCGGACAGCCCCGCCGGTCACGGCTCCGCTTCCGGCCGGCGCCGGAAGCGGCGCAGGCCGAGCATCGAGAGCGCCAGCGCGATTCCGGCGATGGAGAGGATCTGCGAGGTCGAGATCGCTCCGCCGAACCAGAGGCCGCGGTGCGCGTCGCCGCGCCAGAACTCGATCGTGCCCCGGGAGATCGAGTACAGCAGGACGTACATCCAGAGCGCGAGGCCCGAGGGGCGGGGCCTGCGGCGATGGAGGACGGTGAGCACGGCGGCGAGCGAGAAGTCGGCGGCCGCCTGGACGAGCTGGGCGGGGAAGAGCGGCACGTGCAGCGGCACCCCCGTTTGCGCGGCCGCCGCCGGGTCGGTGAACGTCACCGAGCAGGAGCTTCCCGGCTCCGCCGGCATGCCCCAGCAGCAGCCGGCCGCGAAGCAGCCGAGCCTCCCGATCCCCTGCGCGAGGGCGATGGGGGCCACGATCGCGTCGGCGAGGGCGAGGACGGGGAGCCGGTTCCGCCGGCAGTAAAGGACGAACGCCAGGGCGCCGGCCGCGACGCCTCCCATGAGCACGCCCGCCACGCGGAAGAGGAGCAGGAGCGCGCGGGGGTTCTCGGCGTAGTAGCGCCAGTCGACGACGACGAGGGAGAGCTTCGCGCCGACGATCCCGGCGAGCACGGAGTAGAACGTCAGGTTGAACGCGATCTCCGGCTCGACGCCGAGCGCGCGGGCGCGCCGCAGGAACCACCACCAGGCGAGGACGACCCCGAGCGCGAACAGCGCCCCGTAGGTCGGCAGGAACAGGTGGCGCACGCCCAGCAGCGGGAGATCGTGGGCTCCGAAGTCCAGGAGGATCGGGTGCATGGGGGGAGTCTACTCCCGCCGCGCGGCGTCCCGCTCCGCCCGCTCCTCCGGCGGCCGGGGCTCCGGCCTCAGGAGGTCGAGGATCAGGAGCCCCGCCCCGGCGACGATCGCGGAGTCGGCGACGTTGAAGGTCGGCCAGTGCGCCGTGCCGAAGCGATCGGAGAGCCACGCGGCGAGGGGGGCATGGGAGACGTACGCGTCGAGGAAGTCCACGACCTCCCCGCGGAACGCCCGGTCGAGGAGATTCCCCGCTGCGCCGCCCAGGATCAGCGCGAGCCCCCAGAGGGAGGTCCTGGAGCTCTCCCGCGTGCGGGCCAGGAAGACCGCGATCGCGAGGACGGCCGCGAGCGGGAGGATCGTCAGCAGCAGGAACCGGAAAGGATCGTCGAGGGTCGCCAGCATCCCGAACAGGCCGCCGCGGTTCCTCGAGTACCACAGATTGAAGAAGCCGGGGACGACGATCCGCGGCCCCCGTCCGCGGAGCCATGCATCCGCCGCGAGCTTGGTCGCCTGGTCGAGGGCGAGGACGGCGAGCGAGATCGCGAAGTATCCCCGGCGGGACGCGAAGGATCCTGCGAGCGTCATGCGGGCTCCCGGAGCCCCGCGATCTCGCGGACGACCGCGGCGCACCGGGAGCAGACCTCGGCGAGCGCGGCGTCCCGGCCGACGTCGGTCGTGTAGCTCCAGCAGCGGCCGCACTTCTCCCCGTCGGCGCGGAGCACCTCCACGCGCATCCCCTCGATCGCCTCCGAGCGGAGCGCGTCCTCGCCGGCCGGCCCGAACTCGACGCCGCTGGTGAGGAAGAGGAACCGGACCTCGTCCCCGAACGTCCGCAGGAACGCCACCGTCTCCTCCGGGGCCTCGATCCGGACCTTCGCCTCGAGCGAGCCCCCGATCCGCTTCGCCGCGCGCGCCCCCTCGAGCGCCTTCGAGACCACCTCCCGGATGCGCAGCAGCCCGTCCCAGCGCTCGAGGAGCGCCGGGTCGTCGGGGACGGCGAGCGGCTCGGGGAACAGGGCGGCGTGCACCGTCGCCTCGCCCCACTTGGGACGGCCGTGGAGCGCCTCGATCTCCTGCCAGACCTCGTCGGCCGTGAAGCAGAGGACCGGCGCCATCAGCCGGGCGAGATCCGCGGCCAGCCGGTACAGGACGGTCTGCGCGGAGCGGCGGGCGGGCGACCGCCGCGAGGCGGTGTAGAGGCGGTCCTTGAGGACGTCGAGGTAGAACGACGACAGCGTCACTCCGCAGAAGTTGTGGAGCGCGTGGTACACGACGTGGTACTGGTGCCCCTCGTAGGCGGAGAGGATCCGGCGCCTCAGCGCCTCGAGCTGGTGGAGCGCCCAGCGGTCGATCTCCTCCATCTCCGGATAGGGGACGGAGTCCCTCGCCGCGTCGAACCCGTCGAGGTTCCCGAGCAGGTACCGGAACGTGTTCCGGATCTTGCGGTACGCCTCCGCGTTGCGGTCGAGGATCTCGTCGGAGAGGCGCATGTCCTCGAGGAAGTCGACCTGGCTGACCCAGAGCCGCAGGATCTCCGCGCCGCGCTTCTCGGCGACGTCGATCGGGGAGATCGCGTTGCCGAGCGACTTCGACATCTTCTTCCCCTCGCCGTCGAGGGTGAAGCCGTGGGTGAGGACGCCGCGGTAGGGGGCGGACTCCCGGTCGTTCACGGCGACGAGGAGGGACGAGTGGAACCAGCCCCGGTACTGGTCGTGCCCCTCGAGGTAGAGATCCGCGGGCCACGGGAGCGACGCGTCGCGGCCGAGCACCGCGGAGTGGGAGACGCCCGACTCGAACCAGACGTCCACGATGTGCTCCTGGAACTCGAGCCGGTCGCGCTTCCCGCACCGGGGGCAGGTGACGCCGGCGGGCACGAGGCGGGCGAGGCGCTCCTCCCGCCCGGCGTACGGCCGGACCGTCCCGCCGGCGGCCGGCGCCCCGAACCAGGCGTCCGAGCCCTCGGCCAGGAAGAGCTTCCGGAGGTGCTCGAAGAACGCGCGGTCCCGCACGAAGGCGTCGGGGGCGCCGGGGAAGCAGGCGCCGCACACGACGAGGGGGATCGGGACGCCCCACGTCCTCTGGCGCGAGATGCACCAGTCGGGGCGCGTCGCGACCATCTGCGCGATCCGCTCCTCGCCGAACGCGGGGAGCCACGAGGAGCGCCGGATCTCGGCGACCGCCTTCTCTCGCAGGCCGGAGGCCTCCATCGAGAGGAACCACTGCGGCGTCGAGCGGAAGATCACGGGGTTCTTGCACCGCCAGCAGTGCGGGTAGGTGTGCGCGACCTCCTCGCGGCGGAGCAGCAGCCCCCTCGCCTCGAGGTCCCGGACGATCGGCTCGTTGGCGTCCAGCACGAACGCTCCCGCGAGCCACGGGGCGCCGACGCGCTCCGCGAGGAACCTCCCGTCGTCGCCCACCGGGTTGAACGGGGGGATGCCGTAGAGGCGCCCGACGTGGAAGTCCTCCGCTCCGTGCCCGGGCGCGGTGTGCACGCACCCCGTGCCGGCGTCGAGGGTGACGTGGGTCCCGAGGATCAGGACGCCGGGCCCCGACGCAGGTCCGGACGGCGCCGGGTACGGCCGATCGAGCGGCGCGCGCGCGCCGATCCACTCCTTCCCTTCTCCGACCAGCTCTCGCCCGCGGAAGGCGGCGGCGATCGTCGTGCCCGACCAGCCGAGCGCCGAGGCGACCGCGGGAAGGAGCCCCTCGGCCACGATGTACGTCTCGCCTCCCTCCTCGACGGCGACGTACTGGAGCTCCGGGTGGAGGCAGACCGCGAGGTTCGCGGGGAGCGTCCACGGCGTCGTCGTCCACGCGACGACCGACACGCGCCTCCCCGCGAGGGCCGGGACCCGCTGCTCGAGCCCGCGCACCGGGAATCTCACGTACACCGAGAGATCCTTCCGGTCCCGGTACTCGACCTCGGCCTCGGCGAGGGCCGTCCGGCACGAGGTGCACCAGTGGACCGGCTTCTCGCCGAAGTACGCCCCCCCCTTCTCGAAGAACCGGCCGAGCTGGCGCACGATCTCGGCCTCGTACGTCCGGTCGATCGTCCGGTAGATCGCGCGGCGGCTGGGCGCCCCCTTCCTCTCCTCCTCCTCGTCGAGCCGGTGGTCCCACAGCACGCCCAGGCGCCGGAACTCCTCGCGCTGCACGGCGATGAAGTGCTCTGCGTACTTCCGGCACCTCTCGCGCACCTCGAGGGGGGCCATCCCTGCCTTCGCTTCGCCCAGCTCCTTGTCCACGCGGTGCTCGATCGGGAGGCCGTGGCAGTCCCACCCGGGGACGTACGCCGCGTCCTTGCCCATCATCGAGCGCGACTTGACGACGAAGTCCTTGAGGATCTTGTTGAGGGCCTGCCCGAGGTGGATGTTCCCGTTCGCGTACGGCGGGCCGTCGTGCAGGACGAAGGGGGGGCACCCCTTCCTCGCGCCGCGGATCCCGTGGTACGCATTCGAGCGCCCCCACCACGCGAGGATCTCGGGCTCGCGGCGCGGAAGGTCGGCCTTCATCGGGAAGTCGGTCCGCGGGAGGTTCAGCGTGTTCTTAAGTTCAACGTTCTTGGACACTTGGCGACCCTCGGCGAAGCGGCTACTCTAACACACCTCGGGCCCGCCCGGCACGGTGCCGCGCACGGGAGCGGGTCTTCGGGGCGGAGGACCGATGGAGCGGGCGCCCGTCGCCGTCGCGATGAGCGGCGGCGTGGACAGCTCGGTTGCCGCAGCGCTCCTCGCGCGGAGCGGCCGGGAGGTCATCGGCCTGACGATGCGCCTCGGAGGCGCGGGCGAGGAGGCCGAGGACGCGGCGCTCGCCGCGCGCCGCGTCGCCGGGCGGCTCGGCATCCCGCACCGCGTCCTCGATCTCGGCGAGGAGTTTCGCCGGCTGGTGCTCGACGGCTTCGCCGAGGAGTACGCGCGCGGCAGGACGCCGTCCCCGTGCGTTCGCTGCAACTCGCTCCTCAAGTTCGGCGTCCTCCTGGACCGCGCGCGCGTCCTCGGGGCGGAGACGCTCGCGACCGGACACTACGCGATCCTGGACGAGGAAGCGCGGAGCGGGCGAGCGCTCCTGCGGCGCGCGGCCGATCGGGCCCGGGACCAGTCGTACTTCCTCTTCGACCTGAGCGAGGAGCAGAGGAGAGGCGCGGAGCTTCCGCTGGGAGAGATGACCAAGGAAGAGGTGCGGGCGACGGCGGCCGACCTCGGGCTCGACGTCGCCGGACGCCCGGACTCCATGGACCTCTGCTTCCTGAGGCGGGGGGAGGACTACCGGAAGTTCCTGTCGCGCGAGAGGGGCGCGGGGGGAGGGGAGCCCGGAGAGATCGTCTCGGTCCGGGGAGAAGTGCTCGGCCGCCACGACGGGATCGCCGGATTCACGGTCGGGCAGAGGCGCGGCCTCGGTCTCGCGGCGGGAAGGCCGCTCTACGTCGTGCGCGTGGAGGCCGCGAGCCGGCGGGTCGTCGTCGGCGAGGAGCGCGACCTGGACTCCCGCTCGTGCTCGCTCGAGCGGGTCCGGTGGATTCCTTTCGACCGTCCGGTCGGCCCCCTGCGCGCGATCGTCAAGATCCGCTCGAGCCACGCGGGCGCTTCCGCCTCGATCGAGGACCGGGGGGACGGGACCGCGACCGTCGCGTTCGACGAGCCGCAGCGCGCGATCGCGCCGGGGCAGGCCGCGGTCGCCTACGACGGCGACCTGGTGCTCGGGGGAGGGTGGATCGCGGAGGCGGGTCCCGCCTGACGCGGAAGGGGTGAGACGGTCAGGAGCGGGAGCGGCGCGCCGGGCGCCTGGCCCGCGTTCTCGGCGCGGCCTCGTGCAGCGCGACGCCCACGGGATCGACCGGCTCGAGGAACGGGAACCGGTGGAAGTCCACGTCGCGCGTGTAGACCCGCCGGATCCCGTGCTCCCGCATCAGGACCGCGACGTGTGCGTCGTGGACGAGATTGCCTCCCAGGTCGGGGATCTCCGCGAGGACCTGTCCGACGACGTCCGGATGCCGTTCGGTGGGGACGAGCAGCGACAGCCCGGGCGAATCCAGCAGGATCGAGACGAACCGCCAGGCTGCGGCCGCGGTCCAGGGCTTTCGCATCACCTTGGGGTGGGTCGTGATGCGCAGGAACTCGTACACGATCTCCCAGGTCAGGAACCAGGCGTCGGCCCCGGACCGCCAGGCGTCGATCCGCTCGAGGCAGCGCTCGTGGTACGGGGAATCGGCGTCGGCCGCGTAGACGAGGATGTTCGTGTCCACGACGAACATCAGCGGCCTTCCGTCGCGCGGTACAGATCGTCGCGGTCCGCCACGTCCACCAGGGTCCCGCCGCTCTGGAAGGTCGGGAGGTCGCGGAGCGGGGGCGCGTCCTTGCGGGGCCGGAAGAGCAGCCGCAGCGCCGTCTCCACGAGATCGGACATCGTCCGCCCCTGCCGGATGGATTCGCGCTTGAGCTGCGCCATGACGGAGTCGTCGATGTGGAGCGTGGTCTTCATATGGAAAGCCATATCGCGAATACGGCTGGACGTCAACCCGGGCCGTCCCGGGGAGGGGCCCTCGTGGTATGATCCCCGGCCGTCCTCGAGCGGGAATAGCTCAGTTGGTAGAGCATCAGCTTCCCAAGCTGAGGGTCGCGGGTTCGAATCCCGTTTCCCGCTCCAGAGGTCTCCGATGAGTGAGCGAACCGCCAGGCTGCCGGTCTCGAGACTCGGGACCGGCGCGGAGGCCAAGGGCAAGCTGTCGGGCTCCGGGCGCTTCGAGGTCCTCGGCACGCTGCGCGGCGAGATCGACTGGGCGGGGACCCTCGCGCTGGCCCCCGGCTCGGTCGTCGAGGCGCGCGGGCGGGCGGCGCGGCTCGAGGTGCGAGGCGCGCTCTCCGGGAAGGTCGAGGCCGAGGAGGCGTTCGTCTCCCGGGAAGGGTCGTGGACCGGAGGCGGCGTGGTCGCCGAGATCGCCACCGAGGATGGGGCTCGGGTGGAGGGGGACTTCCGATTCGGAGCGCCGGCTTCCGCCCGAGAAACGGTGGGCGAGCCCGGCGCGGAGCCGGCCGGCTAGAGGCTCCTCGAAGGCGATCGCCGAGAACGCGGAAAGGCGCGATTTTCCGGGTATTCTTCGCGCTTCTTTCCCGTTGCCCCTCGCGAAGAGCGCGTGGTACCTTTCCCTCCAGTGGCTCGGAGCGGGCGGACGGGGAGCCGCTCGCGGAAAAAGGGTCGTGTACCCGGCGGAGCGCGGATGACGAGGATCCTGCTCGTGGACGACGCCCGGCTCGTCCTGGAGCTCGAGCGGTCGTTCCTGAAGCGCTCGGGGTGCGACCTCGCCACGGCGACGAGCGGGGAGGAGGCGCTCGAGAAGGCGAGGAGCCTTCTCCCCGACCTCATCCTCCTCGACGCCGACCTCCCGGGGATGGACGGCGTCCAGTGCTGCAAGAGCATCAAGGCCGATCCGGCGCTCGCCAAGACGCCGGTCGTCTTCGTCCTCTCCCCGCTCGACGAGGGGCGCTGCGCGGAGGCGGGCGCGGACGGCTTCGTCCCGAAGCCGGTCACGCGGAACCGGCTCCTCGAGACGGTCCGCAGGTTCGTCCACCTCGCGGAGCGGGAATCGGACCGGGCCGTCGTGTCGCTTCGCGTCGAGTGCTCGCGCGGGGGCCGCGAGCACACCGGCTACGCGAGGGACCTCGCCGCCGACGGTCTCTTCCTCAAGACGCGCGAGAAGCTCCGGGTCGGCGAGCGGGTCGGCCTCGCGTTCTCGCTCCCGACGGCGGGGACGCCGGCGATCCGCGCGGTCGGAGAGGTCGTCCGGGTCGTCGAGGAGGACCAGGGCCCGCACCAGCCCGCGGGGGCGGGGATCCGCTTCCGCGAGATCAGCGCGAGGAACCGGCTGGAGATCACGCGCTACCTGCGCGAGCACGCCGGGGAGACGCCGTGATCCCGCGCGGCCGCATCCTCGTGGTGGACGACGATCCCGCGATCCTCGACCTGGCGGCGACGGTGCTCGAGACCGCCTCCTACGACGTCTCGAGCGCCCGGTCGGGGTTCGACGCGCTCCGCATCGCGCGGCGCGAGCGCTTCGACCTCGTGCTGCTGGACATCAACATGCCGGAGATGGACGGCTGGGAGACGCTCCGCCTGCTCAAGGCCGACGACGACATCCGGCGCCTTCCCGTGATCATGTTCTCCGTGAAGGGGGAGGTCCGCGACAAGATCCACGGGATGCAGGAGGGGGCCGTGGATTACCTCACGAAGCCGTTCGAGGTGAACGAGCTCCTGCTGCGCGTGCAGCGCGTCCTCGACCGCGAGGACGGCGGCGACCCCCCGGGCGCCGGGGCGAAGGGGGGCCGGAGCCGATGAACCCGCTGGAGACGCCGGGCGTCCTCGAGGACCGCCACCGGAACGAGATCCTGAAGCTCCGGAGCGCGGTTCACGACCGGATCACCGACCTGCCCGCGTACCCGCTCCTCTTCGACGGGCTCAGGACCCTTCTCGACCGGCGCCGCCACGTCGGCGTGCTCCACCTCGACGTCGCGAACCTCGACGTCGTCGAGTCGCTGTACGGCTGGCAGGTGTTCGATCGGATCCTCGCGCGCGTCGCCGACGTCCTGCGGCGGGCGGCCGGATCGGACCTGCCGCCGAGCGCGCTCCTCGCGCTGAACGGGGTGGCGGGCGAGCGGTTCGTCGTCTTCGTGCCCGAGTCCCGGTCGGGAGGAGAGGTCGAGACCCGCGACCTTGCGGAGATGGGGCGCTCGCTCCAGGCCCTTCTGGAGGAGAGCTTCGAGGACGAGGGCTTCGCGGGCCTCGCCCCGCGGCTCGTGTTCCGCGTGGGCCACGCGCTGCTCTCGGAGAACCCCTTCTACCGCTTCGAGCGCCGCGTGCACGCCGCGGTGGAGGAGGCGCGCACCCTCAACGTGCGCCGGGGGCGGCGGTGGGACAGGACCCGCGGCGCCGAGCTCCGGAAGATCATCCGCGACGCCGCGGTGTCGGCGGTCTTCCAGCCGGTCGTGGACCTGCGGACGGGCGAGGTCCTCGGCCACGAGGCGCTGGCTCGCGGCCCGAAGGACACCCTCTTCGAGATGCCGTCGGCGATGTTCTCGTTGTCGAGCCGGCTCGGCGTGGCCGCGGACCTCGACCGGCTCTGCCGGCACGCGGCCCTCCGGGGATCGGGGGGGATGGCCGGGCGGGGGAGGATCTTCCTGAACGTCCTCGCCGGCTCGATCGCGGACCCGGCCTGGTTCGAGAGCTCGCTCGGAGCGGGGCTCGAGAGCGCCGGGCTGGCCCCGCAGGATCTCGTCATCGAGGTGTCGGAGCGGGGCGCGGACGCGGACGTCGTGCACCTGGCGGCCTCGTTCGAATCGCTGCGGAGCCGCGGCTTCGGGGTCGCGCTCGACGACGTCGGAACCGGCTACGCGAGCCTCGCGACGCTCGAGGGAGTGCGGCCGGACTTCCTGAAGGTGGATGTGAGCCTCGTGCGGGGCGTCCACCGGAACCTGATCAAGCAGGAGCTGCTCGGCTCCCTCGTGAACATCGGCGGCCGCATCGGCGCCGACGTGATCGCGGAGGGAGTGGAGTCGGAAGGGGAGGCGGACGCGGCGAGGGCCGCCGGCGTCCGCTACGGCCAGGGCTTCCTGTTCGCTGGCCCCGCGGCGCCGCGCGCCGAGGCGGTGACCCGGTGACGGAGCCGCTTGCAGGGGGCGCCTTCCCCGGGAGCGGCCTCGCGGCGCTCGCGCTGGGGGCGGGGCTCCTCGGCGTCGCGCTCCTGCTCTTCGTCTTGCTGCTCCTCTCCCGGCGGCAGCAGCGCCGGGACGTCCGCGAGATCTCCGCGGCGGTCGAGGCCCTGCGCTCCGGGCGCGGCGCCCGGCCCGCCGACGTCGATCCCGGGTCCCCCTTCGCGCACCTGGCCGAGGCGGTCAACCGCCTGGGCCAGGAAGTCGGCGTCCGCCTGAGCGAGGCCGAGGGGGCGGGCGAGGGGCTCCGGGCCGTCGTCGAGGCGGTCCGGGACGTCGCCGTCCTGACCACCGACGCGGACGGCGATATCCGGAGCGCCAACACGGCGGCCGCCGCCCTCCTGGGCTGGGGAGAGGAGGAGATCCAGGCGCGGCCGCTCGAGATGCTGTTCGACGAGACCGCATGGCGGGAGATCCTTCCGAAGCTCGCGCGGCGGAGCCTGAGGGAGCGCGGCCTCGAGACGCGGTCGGTCCTCCGGAAGCGGGACGGGGGGACGCTCCATGCGGACGTGTCGGTCCGCCTGCTCCGGGGGCGCGGCGGCGAGGCGTCGGGATTCCTCCTCCTCGCGAGGGACGCAGACGCCCGGGTGCGCGCCGAGGAGGCGCTCCGCGAATCCGAGGAGCGGCACCGGGAGCTCGTCGAGGGGCTCGCCGACGGCGTGTTCGTCGCGCGCGGAGGGAAGATCGAGTATGCGAACGCGGCGCTCGGCGCGCTCGCCGGGCGGGTCCCCGGGGATCTCGTCGGGACGCCGTTCCGGGACCGGGTGGCCACGCGGGACGTGCTCGCGGTCCACGAGCACCTGGCCGATCTCGAGGGGGCGGCGCCGGGGACCCGGCGGGATCTCCGCGTCACGCTCCTCGACGCCGGCGGTGCGCCGACCGTGCGCACGCTCCTGCGGCTGACCGCGGTCTCCCGCGAGGGCCGCCGGGCGGTCCTAGGGACGGTCTCCGACGAGACGGCGCGGCGTGGGATCGAGGAGGAGCTGCGCCGCACGGAGGCGCGGCTCGACGCGATCGTCGAGGCTTCGGCGGACGCGATGCTCGTGCTCGCGGAGGGGCCGTCGGGCGCGGTCGTACGCCTGACGAACCAGGCGTTCCTCGACCTGTTCGGGTTCGCGGAGGCGAGCGTGCTCGGCGCTGCGGCCGGCCGCGTGATCGAGCTGCTCCGAGCGCGCGGAGGCGGCGCGGAGCGGGTGGCGGGTCTTCTCGAGATGCCGGGGAGGGGGGCCTACCGGGAGTCCGTGGTCCTGGGCGAGGAGGGGGGGCGGACGCTCGACCTGCTCCTCTCGCCGCTCATCGAGCGCTCGGGAGCGGTCCTCGGACGCGTTCTCGCCTGCCGGGACGCGTCGCGGCAGACGGCGCGGGAGCGGGAGCTGAGGGAGCGCGCGGCGGAGCTGGCGGCGGCGAGGGAGACCGCGGAGCGGGCCGCCCGGGAGATCGAGACCGAGAGGAAGGAGGTCGAGGCCCGCGCGGCGGAGACGGAGCGGCTGAACTCGGAGCTCAAGGCGCTCGATCAGATGAAGTCCAACCTCCTGGCGAACGTGACGCACGAGCTGCAGACGCCGATCGTGTCGATCCGGGGCTACACGGAGATGATCCTCAAGGAGAGGCTCGGCTCGATCAACGCCGAGCAGCGGAAGGGGCTCTCCCTGTCGCTCCGGAACATCGACCGGCTGATCTCGATGATCGACAACCTCATGGCGTTCGCCCGCATGGAGCAGGATTCCGCCGACCTCCGCCTGACGGTGTTCCCCCTGCGCGCCGTCGTCGAGGAGAGCGTCGAGACCGTGCGCGCGCGGCTGGAGGCGAAGAAGATCCGGGTGGCCGTCGCCCTCGAGGAGCCGGAGATCCCGGTCCACGCCGATCGCGAGCGGGTGCTGCAGGTGTTCCTCAACCTCCTCTCGAACGCCGTCAAGTTCAACCGGGAGGGGGGCGAGGTCCGGATCGAGTCGCGGAGGGGGCAGGCGGGGCTCGTCGCGGTCCGCGTCCAGGACACCGGGATCGGGATCCCGGAGGAGGATCTCGAGCGGATCTTCGACCGCTACTACCAGGTCGGCGGGGTGGGCCAGGGGCGCGACGGGAGCGGGCTCGGCCTCTCGATCGTCCGGAACATCCTGCGGCTGCACGGCTGCACGATCCGCGCGGAGAGCCAGGTCGGGCGGGGCGCCGCGTTCCTGTTCACGCTGCCGCTCGTGGAGGCCGGTGTCGAGCGGGGCGCGCCGCGGCCGGCCCCTGCCGAGGAGGCGCGGCCGCCGGCTCCGGAGGAGCGGCCCGCCGAGCGGTGGGACCGCCGCGAGGGGGACAGGACGCGGGCCGAGGAGGCGCAGGGCGCCGCGCGCCCCCGGTTCCGGATCATCCGCCGCAGCTGAGGTCCCTCTGCCGCTTCGCCTCGAAGAGGAGCACGGCGGCGGCGGCGCCGACCGAGAGGCTCTCCACCCCCGGATGCGTCGGGATCGACACGACGTCGTCCATCGCCTCGAGCAGGTCCGCCGGAAGCCCCGCCCCCTCGCCCCCGACGAGGAGGGCCGTCGGGGCGGTCCAGTCGAGGCGTCGGTAGTCGGAGGCCGCCCGGGGAACCGCCCCCACCGCCCGGACTCCCGCCGAGCGGAGGACGCCCGGGAGATCGGCGGCGGCGGCGCGGGCCAGCGGAAGGCGGAAGACCGATCCCATCGTCGCGCGCACCGCCCTCGGATGCAGGGGATCGGCGCCGCCCCGCGCGGCGACGAAGCCGGTCGCCCCCGCGGCGTCCGCCGTGCGGACGAGGGCGCCGAGGTTGCCCGGATCCTGGACGCCGGCCGCGATCACGAGGAGCGGCACGGCCCCGCGCCCGCGCAGCGCGCTCTCGAGAGAGTCGAGGGGCCGGCGGACGAGGAGGAGGACCGGCTGCGGCGATCTCGCGTCCTGCAGGGAGTCGAGAAGCCGGTCCGGGGCCTCGTGGATCTCGGCGGCTGCTCCCGCGAGCCTCGCCCGCAGGGACGCGCCTCCCGCGATCGCGGAAAGCCGAGGCGACACCCAGACGATCTCGATGGGGGCCGACGCGGCGAGCGCCTCCTCGGCGAGGTGGATCCCCTCGGCGAGGAGCACGCCCTCGGCCTCGCGGAGCGCCCCGTCCCTCCGGAGCGCGCGCGCCCTGCGGACCGACGGGTGGCTCCTTCCCAGCATTCGCTCCCCTCCGATCGCGATCGCGGGCGATCATGTTAGACTCGGACCCGCACGTCGCGGAAGACGTCCGGAGCAGCATGCCGAGCCACATCGTCACGCTCAACCCCGAGGACCCCCGCGAGGATCGCCTGGGGGCGGCCGTCGCGGTGCTCGAGGCCGGGGCGGTCGTCTCCCTCCCGACGGAGACGTTCTACGGGCTCGCGGTGGACGCCTTCCGCGAGGACGCGCTGTGCCGGGTGAACGTCCTCAAGCGGAAGCCGGCGGTCTCGCCGATCCTGCTGCTCCTCGCCGACCCGTCGCAGATCGGACAGGTGGCCGGCGACCTCCCGGCCGCCTTCGAGACGATGGTGGAGACGTTCTGGCCGGGACCGCTGACGCTCGTCGTCCCCGCCCGCCCCGGGCTCCCCGAGGCGATCGCGGGGAAGCGGGGCGCGGTCGCCGTCCGCGTGCCGGGTCTGGCCCTCCCCCGGCTCCTCGCCGGAGCCCTCGGGCGTCCGATCTCCGGCGTGAGCGCGAACCTGACCGGGTTCCCGGCCTGCCGCACGGCCTACGAGGTGAGCGAGATGTTCCCCGAGGGGGTGGAGATGATCCTCGACGGGGGGCCGAGCACGGGAGGCGCTCCCTCGACGATCCTCGACCTCACCGCCCCGCAGCCCCTCGTTCTCCGGGAGGGGGCGATCCCGATCGCGGCCCTGAGGCCGTTCCTGGTCGGGGTGCGCCGATCCTCGGTATACTGATCCCGTCGTCGAAGGCGGACAGACGGTCGCCGCGGCGCGCGCCGCAGGGGCGCCGCCGGGGAGGAAAGTCCGAACTCCGGAGGGCAGCGCGCTGGGTAACGCCCAGACCCGGTGACGGGATGGAAAGTGCAACAGAGAGCAGACCGCCGGCCGTGTCTCGCCGCGGGCCACCGCGCGGCGGATGCTACGGCCCGGCCGGCAAGGGTGAAACGGTGCGGTAAGAGCGCACCAGCGCCGGCGGCGACGCCGGCGGCTCGGCAAACCCCGCGCGGAGCAAGACCAAATAGGGGAGCGATCGAGGCTGGCCCGGCCGAGGCTCCCGGGTAGGTTGCTGGAGGGCGGGGGAGACCCCGCTCCTAGAGGAATGACCGTCGCCTCGCTCGTCGAGGCACAGAATTCGGCTTACGGACGCCTTCGACGACCTCCGCTCCCGCCTGCCCCGGGTGGCCGGGGCCGGCGGGATGGCGGTCGTCTTCGCTCATGCCGGCGGGCGGGCGGTGCCGATGAGGGACGCGGACAGGCGGGCCCCTTCGCTGCGCGAGGGGGATGCGGTCGGGGTCGTGGCTCCCGGCTTCGCGGTGCGGAAGCGCGCCGTGGCCTCCGGGATCGCGGTCCTGCGGAGGATGGGGTACCGCCCGATCGAGGGGCCGCACCTCCACGACCGGCACGGCTACTTCGCGGGACGCGACGAGGACCGGGCGGCCGATCTCGAGGCGATGCTGCGCGACCCGGCGATTCGCGGGATCTGGTTCGCCCGCGGCGGCTTCGGCACGGCCCGCATCCTCGACCGGATCCCGTGGGCCGACGTGGCGAATGAGCGCAAGGTGCTCGTCGGCTACAGCGATCTCACCGCCCTCTTCGCCGCCGCCGCGAGGACGCGCTGGACGTGCCTCCACGGCCCGGTGGTGTCGGAGCTCGGCGACCCGTCGCGGTTCGACGCCGCCTCGCTGCGCGCGCTCCTGGCGGGCGGGAGCGTGGAGATACGCGTCGGCGCGCGCGCGGTTCTCCGGAGCGGGCGGGCGGAGGGCCCGCTCGCCGGCGGGAACCTGACCGTGCTCGCGCATCTCCTCGGGACGCCGTGGTTCCCGGATCTCTCGGGGAGGATCCTCTTTCTCGAGGACATCGGGGAGAGCGTCTATCGCGTGGACCGCATGCTGACGCAGCTCCGCGCGGCCGGCGTCCTCGCGCGGGTCTCGGGCGTCCTCCTGGGGAGCCTGGGCGGGGCGCCCTCGGGCCGCCGCTTCCCGCCCGACCGCCCGCTCCGCGACGCGATCGGGGAGACGTTCCTCGCGCTCGGCGTGCCGGTCGTCTCGGGGATCGTCGCAGGGCACCGCGCGCGGAGCCGGACGCTCCCCCTCGGAGGCCGGGTTCGGATCGATACCCGGGCGGGGCGGGTCGCGTTCCGGGTCCCGTCGCCGTGAGCGCCTCGCCCCGGCGGATCCGTCTCGATCTCGCGTACGACGGCACGGACTTCTTCGGCTGGCAGGAGCAGCCCGGCCTCCGCACGGTGCAGGGCGTCGTCGCGGAGGCGCTGTCGAGGATTCAAGGGGGCCGGCCGGCCCGGGTTCGCGGGGCGGGCCGCACCGACGCGGGGGTCCACGCGAGGGGCCAGGTCGCGGACGCCGACGTGGAGACGCCTCTCGACGACGGGGCGCTCTTCCGGGCGCTGGGCGCGATCCTTCCCCTGGACGTGCGCGCGGTGGTGCTCGCAACGGCGGCGGACGAGTTCGACGCGAGGCGGGACGCGACGTCGAAGACCTACCGTTACCTCCTCGACCGGTCGCCGCACGGCGATCCGTTCCTCGCCCGCTACGCCCTGCACCACCCGCACCCGATGGACCTGGACGCCGTCGAGAGCGCGCTCCTCTCCCTCCCCGGCCGGAAGGACTGGTCCGGCTTCGCGGGGGCGGCGGGGACCCACGAGAGCGCGGTACGCGATCTGACCGACGCCCGGTGCGCCGCCGAGGGGAAGGAGCGGCTCGCCTTCGTGTTCCGGGCCGACGGCTTCCTCAACCACATGGTCCGCAACCTCGTCGGCACGCTGCTCGAGATCGCGCGGGGCCGATTCCCCCCCTCGCGCATCGACGAGGTCCTCGCCGCGCGGGACCGAAGGCTCGCCGGTCCGACCGCCCCCGCCCACGGCCTCCGGCTGGAGCGCGTGGAGTACGGCCCGCGCGACGCCCTCGGCCGAGACGGGTCGTGGTGTACGATCCCCGGCGACCGGTGAGGGTCCCCGTCGAACGGGATCCGGAGGTGCCATGGGCGCGGTGCTCGTGACGGGCGGGGCGGGGTACATCGGAAGCCACATCGTCCGCAGGCTCCTCGAGGAGGGGCGCGACGTGATCGTCCTCGACGATCTCTCCGAAGGCCATCGCGCGGCCGTCGCGGACGGAGCGACGCTCGTCGAGGGGGACTGCGGGGACGAGAGGCTTCTCGGCGAGGTCCTCGCGGGCGAGCGCGTCTCCTGGATCGTCCACATGGCCGCTTCCTCGCTCGTCGGGGAGTCGATCGAGGACCCCGCGAAGTACTACGACAACAACGTCGCGAAGGGGCTCGCGCTCCTCGACGGCGCCCGGAGGGCCGGCGTGGCCGGGATCGTCTTCTCCAGCTCCGCCGCGGTCTACGGAGACCCGGCCGACCTGCCGATCACGGAGGAGCAGCCGGCCGCGCCGACGAACCCGTACGGGGAGACGAAGATCGCCTTCGAGAGGGCGCTCGGCTGGTACCGCCGGGCGTACGGGACCCGCTACGCCTCCCTGCGCTACTTCAACGCGGCGGGGGCGCATCCGAGCGGCGGGATCGGGGAGGACCACGCTCGGGAGACCCATCTGATCCCGCGGCTGCTCGGCGCCCTCCTCCGCGGCGGCGCCCCGGTGCCGATCTTCGGGGAGGACTACCCGACGGCGGACGGAACCTGCATCCGCGACTACGTGCACGTCGTGGACCTGGCCGAGGCGCACGTCCTGGCGCTCGCGGCGCTCGAGTCGGGGCGGATCGACGCGGGCGCGTTCAACCTCGGCAACGGCGAGGGGTTCTCCGTGCGGGAGGTCGTGGACACGGTGGCGCGCGTGACGGGGTCCCAGCCCCCGACGACGCGCGCCCCGAGGAGACCGGGCGATCCGGCGATCCTCGTCGCGTCGTCCGCCCGCGCGGCGAAGCGTCTCGGCTACCGCCCCTCGATCCCGCGCCTCGAGGACATCGTCGCGACGGCGTGGCGCTGGCATCGCGAGCATCCGGAAGGATACGGGGATCGGGCCCGCTGAGGGGCCGCGCTCGGGTTGATCCCCCCTCGGGCGGGGATTACCATGCCTCGGTCCGGCGCGCGCCGAGCGGCGGGAGCGCCGGGGGTGGGAACGGATGAAGGACTTCTCCGCGCTCGCGGCTCCGGAGAGCGAGGAGGGCCGGCTTCTCGCGAGGCTGGACCCGTCGCGGATGCCGCGCCACGTGGCGATCATCATGGACGGCAACGGCCGCTGGGCGCGGAGCCGGCGCCTTCCGAGGGTCGCCGGCCATCGCGCGGGGATCCGGTCGGTGCGCGAGACGGTCGAGAGCGCGGCCCGGCTCGGCCTCGAGGTGCTCACGCTGTACGCCTTCTCGCAGGAGAACTGGAAGCGCCCGCGGAGCGAGGTCGACACCCTCATGGACCTCCTGCAGGAGTACCTGCGCAAGGAGCTCGCGACGCTCCACGAGAACCGGATCCGGTTCTCGGTCCTGGGGCGCCTGGCCGCCCTGCGCCCCGCCATCCGGGGGGAGCTCGAGGGGGCGGTGGCGGCGACCGCAGGCCACGACGGCCTCCGCTTCAACATCGCGATCTCGTACGGGGGCCGGGCGGAGATCGCGGACGCGTGCCGGGCGATCGTGCGCGACGGGCTGGCCGAGGAGGCGGTGGACGAGGCCGCGATCGCGGCGCGCCTCTACACGGCGGGGCAGCCCGATCCCGACCTCCTGATCCGGACGAGCGGCGAGATGCGCGTGTCGAACTTCCTCCTCTGGCAGATCGCCTACGCGGAGATCCACGTGACGCCCACTCTCTGGCCGGACTTCCGCTTCCGGCACTTCCTCGAGGCGCTGCTCGACTACCAGGGGCGCGAGAGGCGGTACGGCGGGATCGAGGACGGAGAAGAGATCGCCGGCGGCGCGGCGGCGGCGCGCGGCTGAGCGCGGGCGATGAAGCGCATCCTCACCGCGGTCGTGCTGATGGCGGTCCTGTGGATCGTCATCAAAAGGACGCCCCCGGCCGTGTTCTTCGTCCTGGTGGCGGTCGGGATCGCCGTCGCCGCATGGGAGTGCTACCGGATGCTCGAGGCGAGGGGCGACAGGCCGTTCGCGGCGCTCGGGATCGCGGCCTCGGTCGCCGTCGCCTGGTCGTTCCTCGGCGCACCTCCCTCCTTCGACGCGGCCCTGCCGCTCGCGGCGGGGACGGTCCTGGCGTTCGTCGCCGCCATGTCGCGGCGCGGCGAGCCGGAGGGGATGCTGCGGTCGGCCACGAGCACGCTCCTCCCTCTGCTCCTGGTCGGCCTCGGCCTCGGGTTCCTCGTCGGCCTGCGCGCCCTTCCCGGCGACGACGGCACCGACCCTCTCGTGCTGCTCCTCGTCTGCGTGATCTGCTCGGACACCGCGGCGTACTACGTCGGCACGGCGTTCGGGCGGCGGCGCCTGGCGCCCACGCTCTCGCCGAGGAAGACGTGGGAGGGGGCGATCGGAGGGGTGGCCGCCAGCGTCGGCGGCGCGATCGTCGCGCACTTCTGGTTCTACCAGAGGCTTTCGCTCCCGCACGCCCTCGCGCTCGGAGTCCTGATCGCGGTCGCGGGGATCGGGGGGGATCTGGCGGAGAGCACGATCAAGCGGGCGGCGGGAGTGAAGGACTCCTCCGACCTCCTCCCGGGGCACGGGGGGCTCCTCGACAGGGCGGACAGCCTGCTGCTGGCGGGGCCGGTTCTCTACTACTACTACCGGGCGTTCCTCGGGGCCGGGGCGTGAGGAGGATCGCCGTCCTCGGCTCGACCGGCTCGATCGGGACGAGCACGCTGCGCGTGGTGGAGGCCTTCCCCGGTCGGTTCCGCGTCGCCGCGATCGCGGGCGGGACGAACGTGGACCTGCTCGAGGAGCAGGCGCGCCGCTTCCGCCCGGAGAGGGTCGCCGTCGCGGACCCCGCGGGGGCGGCCGAGCTCCGGCGGCGCCTCCGCGGAGCGTGCGCGGTCGAGGGGGGGCCGGACGCGCTGGTCGCGGCGGCGCTCCACGAGGGCGTGGATCTCGTCGTCTGCGCGGTGGTCGGGGCCGCGGGCCTCTGCTCGACGTGGGCCGCGGTCGACGCGGGCCGCGACGTAGCGCTCGCCAACAAGGAGTCGCTCGTCGTCGGCGGGGCGCTGCTGACGGCCCGGGCCGGGGAGACGGGCGCGAGGATCCTCCCGGTGGACAGCGAGCACAACGCCCTCCACCAGTGCCTCCGCGGCGAGAGGGCCGAGGAGGTGCGGCGGCTCTGGCTCACGGCCTCCGGCGGCCCGTTCCGGTCGCTCTCCCTCGAGGCGCTCTCGCGCGTCACCCCCGAGGAGGCGCTCCGCCACCCGACCTGGCGGATGGGCCCGAAGATCACGATCGACTCCGCGACGCTCATGAACAAGGGGCTCGAGGTGATCGAGGCCCGCTGGCTCTTCTCCCTCCCGCCGGAGCGGATCCGCGTCGTGATCCATCCGGGGAGCGTCGTGCACTCGATGGTGGAGATGGTGGACGGGTCGTTCAAGGCGCAGCTCGGCATCGCCGACATGCGCCATCCGATCCAGTACGCCCTGACCTGGCCGGAGCGGTGGGAGTCGCCGCTGCCGCCGTTCGATCCCGTCGCCGCCGGCCCGATCGCGTTCGAGGCCCCCGACCCGGAGCGGTTCCCCTGCCTCGACCTGGCCTACCGCGCCCTCGAGAAGGGAGGCGCGGCGCCGGCCGCGCTGAACGCCGCCAACGAGGTCGCGGTGGGGGCCTTCCTCGCCGGGAAGGCGCGCTTCCTCGAGATCCCCGCGCTCGTCCGCGACGCCCTCGACCGGTTCGGAGACGGTCCCGCGGCGACGATCGAAGACGTCCTCTCCGCCGACGCCCGCGCGCGCGACGGCGCGGCCAAGGCCCTCCGCCTCGGAGCAAGAGCGTGATCGCCCTTCTGGAAACCCTCGCCTCCTTCGTCGTGGTCCTCGGGATCCTCGTGTTCGTGCACGAGCTCGGGCACTTCGCCGTAGCGAAATCGCTGGGCATCGGCGCGCCGATCTTCTCGTTCGGCTTCGGCCCGCGCCTCTTCGGCTTGCGCCGGGGGGGCACCGACTACCGCGTCTCGGCGTTTCCCCTCGGGGGGTACGTCCGCCTCGCGGGGGACGAGGCCGACGAGAACCGGACGGGGGGCCCGGACGAGTTCCTCCCGAGGCCGCGATGGCAGCGCCTCCTCGTCTACGCGGCGGGGGCGGTCTGCAACCTCGTCCTCGCCGTCGCGATCGTCTGGGGGTTCTTCTGGCTGCAGGGGACCGAGGATTTTCCGAGCCCTCCGACCGTCGTCGCGGTCGCTCCGGGGTCCCAGGCGGAAGCGGCGGGGATCGCGAAGGGGGACCGGATCGTGTCGATCGAGGGGCGGGACGCGCGGGACCCGTCGACGTTCCTCGACGAGATCGACCTCGCGCCCGAGAGCACGGTCGAGGTCGAGATCGAGCGCGCCGGGAAGGTCCTGGCGATCCGGCTCGGGACGGGGGTCTCACGCGAAGGCGGCACGTACCGCGGCGACCCGGGATGGGCCCTGCTCCAGGAGGGGGTCGGTCCGACCACGGTCCTCCAGGTCCTCCCCGGAGGGGCCGCCGCCGGGGCGGGCCTCGAGCCGGGGGACAGGATCCTCGCGGCCGGCGGCCGGAAGCCGATCGGCGAGGTGGA
>CALMJU010000061.1 GCA_937864465.1 uncultured Acidobacteriota bacterium | reverse complement strand
AGGGGCCTTTTCTCTTTCGGCCAAACTCCCACCCCTCACGCCGCAAACATCCTTTCCTTGGTTTCTTTCAGCACGTCGGCCGGCTGCCCGACCGCGCGGAGCGCGTCGAGCCCGCCGGCGCGCGCGACATCGGGCGTGCGGAAGATCTCCGGGTTCTCGAGGCCCTCGGTTCCCCCGGCCGTGAACTGCCCCGCGACGGCGCGAAGCGTCGCCGAGGCCGGCTCGGGCATCTTCTCGAGCCATTCGCGGTTCTTGTAGCCGAACGCGGCCGCGCGTTCGGAGCGCGTCCGCGGCGCCATCCCGTAGCCGAGCTCCGCGAGGACGTCGTAGAGATCGTAGGCGTCCATCTCCGCGAGCGTCCGCACAAGCGCGGGCGCGCGCCCCCCGTCGGGAAGGCGGCCGACGAGGGCTTGCCTCTCGAGCGGGACGACCCAGACGCCGCGGAACCGATCGAGCGTCGGCACCTCCTCGACGAGCCTCGCCGCCAAGCGCTCCTTGTACTCCTCCACGGTCACCGGCACCGTCCTCCCGTTTACGTCGGTCGCGATGTACCGGCCCGCGTCGGTCACGCGGACGTCGAACCCCTCGACCTGGAGCGTCCTCTCCGAAGGCTCCGGCGGCACGAATTCGGGCTTCCTCTCCCGCGGGGGCGTGAAGCGCGTCCTGAACTCCTCGCCGAACAGCCGGGTCGCGTTCGTGTAGTCGTACACGCGGAACATCAGCTTGTTCGTCGGGGCATGGAGTCTCGTTCCCCTTCCGACCATCTGGTGGAAGGCGATCGGCGATGCCACGTACTTGAAGAACACGACGTTGCGGACGCAGGGAACGTCCACGCCCGTCGTGAGCAGATCCACCGTCGTCGCGACGAAGTGGTGGCGCGAGGCCCCCCGGAAATCGGGCAAGAAGTCCGAGCCTCCCTCGGAGGCGGTGCACTTGAACGCGTAGGGCTCGAGCCGCGGGCGCGCGTTCGACTCGCACCAACCGGCGTAGAGGTTCCCCAGCTCCGCCGCCACCTTGCCGGCGTGCCGATCGCTCGCGCAGAACACGATGGTCTTCTGCTCGGGACCCCCGGTGGCCACGAGGTGGTCGAACAGGTCCCGGCACATCGCGGAGACGCGATCCGGGAGAAGAAGCCGGCCCTCGAAAACCGGAGCATCGTACCGTTCTCTCGCCTCTTCGTCGGTCAGAAATTCTCCCGTGTCGGGATCCTTGATCGTCTTGCCCGGCAGGTCCTCCCGCGTCACTCCCGTGCTCCGCTCCGGCTCCGTCTTTTCGTCGAGGAAGATGTCTCTGCGGACGATCTCGCACGCGGCGAGGTAGCCGTCGTCGATCCCCTGGGCCATGCCGTACTCGTAAACGGGCTCGCCGAAATGACGGATGTTGTCGGCGCGCAGCCGCTCGTCTGCGACCGCTTCGGCGGATGACTCCCGAACCTCGATCTGCCGAGGCGTCGCGGTCAGTCCGATCTGGACGGCGTTCGGATTTCTCTCCAGGACGATCGACCACTCTCCCCATGCCGAACGGTGGCACTCGTCGATCACGATGTGGCTGAAGTAGTCTTCCGGATAGTGCTTCACGAGGAAGTTCGCGCCCGCTTCGTCCGAAGCGATGTCCAGCGTCTGGTAGGTCGCGATCAGGACGCGGGCGTTCTTCTGGGGGTTCGATCCGCTGACGGCCGCGGCCTCCGACCCGAACACGGCCTGGAAGGCGCCGAGCCCCTGGTTCCTCAGCTCGTCGCGATCGCAAACGAAGAGGGCCCGCCTCAGTTGGCCGGCATCGGCGATCCGCTTCAGGAGGTGCACCGCGATGAAGGTCTTTCCCGATCCGGTCGCGAGAGAGAGCAACGCGCGTTTCCCGCCGCGCGCCAGCCTCTCCAAGACCGCCCGGATCGCGGCGTCCTGGTAGTAGCGCCGCGTCGCCTCCCCGCCCGGATAGCGGACGAGGAGCGGGCCGGCGGCAGGGTCTTCGAGGCGGAACCCGTTGCCGCGCTCGTACCGCAAGCGGAGCTCGGCAGGCGTGGGGAATGCCGACATCGGGAGCGATCCGCTCGTCAGGCCCGTGAACCGGTCGTGCTCTACGAACTGGTGCCCGTTGCTCGAGAACGCGAACGGCACGTGGAGTCGCTTGCATGCGGCGTACCGCTTCGCCTGCTCGATGCCGTGGTCCGGGGGGAGGCTCTCCGCTTTCGCTTCGATGAGAGCGACCGCGACGGCCTGCGCATCGGGGTGGACCTTGACGCGGAGCACATAGTCGATCCGCCCCCTGGCCTGCTTCCTGGGTCGTCCGTCCACGATCGCGATCGCGCCCGCGGTCTCCTCGCGGCGGAGGAGATCCTCGGTCCAGCCGCGCTCGTGGAGCGCCGGATCAATCAGCTTGGCTCGAGTGTCGGATTCGCTGAGCGGCATCCTGCGCGTTCGCCCCGTCGATTCCAGGCGTCGCGAATCCTAGCACCGAAACGGATCGAGGCCGCAGGTATCGGAGCGTTTCCCTTGGGCCATGGAGGTCCGTGGTGGTATAACCGAACATCCGAATCCGCCCGGACGCTCGGTCCCTCGCGCGGATGAGCCCGAGAGGAGCGCCGTGCCGAAGAGCCTGGAGCTCAGGCTGATCGTCGCCCTGACGGCCCTCGTCATCCTCGTCGAGGCGGTGTTCGCCCTCTACAACGTGCAGATCCAGGAGCGCCAGCTCCTTTCCGGACTCGTGCTCGGCGCCGACCAGCTCTCGCGCGGGATCGCCGCCGCCACCTGGCATTCCATGCTGGCCGACCACCGCGAATCCGCCTACCAGATCATGCAGACGATCGCGTCGAAGCAGGGCATCGACCGGATCCGGATCTTCAACAAGGAAGGCCGGGTCATGTTCTCGACCGCCCACGAGCCCCTGGCCCAGGTGGACAAGAACGCCGAGGCCTGCTTCCTGTGCCACGCGAGGGAGCGGCCGCTCGTCCGCGTGGACGTCCCGTCGCGCTCCCGGATCTTCCGGGGGGCGGACGGCGACCGCAAGATGGGCATGGTGACGGCGATCTACAACGAGCCGGCGTGCAGCGGGGCCTCCTGCCACGCCCACCCGGCCTCCCGCAGCGTCCTCGGCGTGCTCGACGTCACGCTCGACCTCGCCCCGGTGGACCGGGAGCTCGCCGGCCTCAAGCTCCGCGAGCTCGCCACGACCCTCGTGGAGATGGTCCTCATCGCGCTCTTCGCCGTCTTCTTCACGCGGCGGTTCGTCGGCCGCCCGATCGGGCGCCTGATCGAGGGAACGCGGGCCGTCAGCGAGATGGACCTCGAGAAACCGATCTCCGAGGACGCGCCGGGAGACGTCGGGGCCCTCGCCCGGTCCTTCAACGCCATGCGCGAGCGCCTCAAGGAGGCGGTCCGGAAGAACGCCGAGTTCACGCAGAGCCTGGAGAGCATGGTCGAGGAGCGCACGGCGCAGCTCCGCGCCGCCCAGCGCGAGCTGGCGCACCGGGAGCGCCTCGCCTCGCTCGGCCGCCTCGCGGCGAGCGTGGCCCACGAGATCAACAATCCGGTCTCCGGCGTGCTCAACCTCTCCATGCTCATGCAGAGGATCCTCCGGGAGGACGGGATCCCGAAGGATCGGGTCGAGGAGTTCCGGGGCTACCTCTCCCAGGTCTCGCACGAGACCTCGCGCGTCGGCCGGATCGTGTCGGACCTGCTCTCGTTCTCGCGAAAGGCCAGGGGCGAGCCCGGCCCCGCCGATCTCGGCGAGATCGTGCGGCGGACGCTCTCCCTGGTGTCGCACAAGCTCGATCTGGCCGGCGTCCGCCTCGAGACGGAGATCGCCGACTCGCTGCCGAGCCTCCTGTGCGACGCGAGCCAGATCGAGCAGGTCGTGACGAACCTCGTGCTGAACGGCGCCGAGGCCACGCCGCGAGGCGGCCTGCTGCGGGTCGAGGTGAGACGGGACGGCGACTCGCTGCTGCTCGAGGTCGGGGACACCGGGAGCGGGATCCGGGAGGAGGATCTTCCGCGCATCTTCGATCCCTTCTTCACCACCAAGGAGAGCGGCGGAGGGGTCGGACTCGGCCTCGCCGTCGTCTACGGCATCGTCGAGGCCCACGGGGGAACGATCCAGGTGGACTCCGCCGTCGGGCGCGGCACGACCTTCCGGGTGAGGCTTCCGATGCCCCCCGGCCACGCCCGGGAGGCAGCCTCGAGCGCGGGAGGAGCATCGTGACGAGTTCCTGGGACATCCTCGTCGTGGACGACGAGCGGGTCCAGCGCGAGTCGCTCGCGGCATGGCTCAAGGAGGACGGCCACCGCGTGGACACCGCAGGCTCGGGGACCGAGGGGATCGCGAAGGCCCGCGAGCGGGACTACGCGATCGCCTTCATCGATCTCAAGATGCCCAACGGGCCGGACGGCATCGAGACGCTGCGCGAGATCCGGCGCATCCGCCCCGGGGCCACGCTGATCATCATCACGGCGTTCGCGACGGTCGAGACGGCGATCTCGGCGATGAAGGAGGGGGCCCACGAGTACATCGTCAAGCCCTGCAACCCGCAGGAGATCTCGCTCCTGATCGAGCGGATCTCGCGCCTCCGATCGCTCGAGCGGGAGAACCTCATCCTGCGCCGGACGCTGTCGGAGCGGCACCGCTTCCAGGACATGGTCAGCAAGAGCCCGAGGATGCAGGAGATCTTCGCGCTCGTCCGGGACATCGCGAGCCTCCGCAGCACCGTGCTGATCCGCGGGGAGAGCGGGACCGGCAAGGAGCGGATCGCGAGGGCGATCCACGAGGTGGGGGACCGGGCGAGCGGCCCCTTCGTCGCGGTCTCCTGTGCCGCGCTGACGGAGACCCTGCTCGAATCGGAGCTGTTCGGACACGAGAAGGGGGCGTTCACCGGCGCCCACGCCCGAAGGAAGGGGAAGTTCGAGCTGGCCGACGGCGGGACCCTGCTCCTGGACGAGATCGGGGACATCTCGCCGAAGCTCCAGCTCGACCTGCTCCGCGTGCTCCAGGAGCGCACCTTCTTCCGCATCGGGGGGACGGAGGAGATCCGCGTGGACGTGCGGGTCCTCGCCGCCACGAACGCCGACCTCCTCGAGGCGGTCCGCGAGGGGACGTTTCGCGAGGACCTGTACTACCGCCTGAACGTGATCGACATCCGGGTCCCGCCGCTCCGGGAGCGGAGGGAGGACATCCCGCTCCTCGCCCAGGAGTTCATCGAGCGGATCGCGACGGAGATGGGCCGCGAGCCGTCCCCGCTCGACGACTCGGCCCTCGCGGTCCTCGTGAACCACGACTGGCCGGGAAACGTGAGGGAGCTCGAGAATTCCGTCGAGCGGGCGCTGGCGACCTGCCGCGGGCGCCCCCTGACCGGCTCCGACTTCTCGTTCCTGCTCCGCGAGGCGGACGAGCGCGCCGCCTGGGTCGTGCCCACGGAGCTTCCCCTCGCCGAGGTCGAGAAGCGGGTCATCGCGGCCACGCTGAAGCGCCGCGACGGCAACGTGAAGGAGACGGCCGCCGTCCTCGGGATCGACCGCTCGACCCTCTACGAGAAGATCAAGCGGTACCGCATACCGCGCGGAACGGGCGCCGCCTCCCCCGGAGGGAGGGATCCCGACTAGCTGTGCGGCCCGTGCATCCGGCGGGCGATCTCGACGACGACGGACGTGACGACGACGGCGACCGCCGCGACGGTGACGATGCCGAATGCCGCGTTGACCACGTTCAGCCAGAAAGTTTCATCGCCAAACCACATGGGGCACCTCCCAGTGCTCGTTGCGTTGACGCCCCGAGACAACGCAAGGAGCGTGCCGGTCAGGGAGGCGGGAGGTCCGGACCCCTTTCCGGCCGAAATCCGCGATCCGGGGAGCCGACGGCCCCGCCGGCAGCCGGGCCCGGTGCCGGATATGCCGACACCGCGTCCGGCTTTCCCCCACGGGCGGGCCCGGGCGACGCGCCCGAAGGCGGGACCGCGGAGATCGTCACGGTGCGCCCGACCCCCTTCTCCGCGCCTCCTCGACGGCGTCCCCGAGCCTCGCGAGCCTCTTGGCGCGCTCGCGCACGAATCTCTCGATGCCGTCGAGGATCGCCTCCGTCGAGAGCCCCGCCTCTGCGACCACCTCCTCGACCGTGCCGCCGGTCCGCCACCGTCCGTCGCGGTCGGCCGACAGCGAGTACTCCGCGACGATCTCGTGGGCGATCCAGTCCGACATGAGCCGGAGCGCGCGGTTCGTCACGCACATCGCGTCCCATCGGTCGGCGGTCCCCGCCACCCGGTCGCGGTAGGCGGCGTCCTGCCTCGCGAAGAGCTGGGGGCTGATCGCGGCGACGACCCGGACGTTGGCGCCCGACGAGTCCAGCTCCGGAAGCGCGGCGAGGAGGTTCCCCGTCGTCGAGGCCCCCTGGACGAACACCGTTCCCATGCGGGGAACCCCGGTTCGGAACTCGCGGAGCACGTACGCCCCGCGGGCCGCCTCGAAGTGCGAGGGGATGCCGAGCCCTTCCCGGTCCGGCACCTCGATCGGGGGGCGTGCGAGATGGAGCGCGACGATCGGCGCTCGCCCGCGGAGCCCGGCGGCGAGCACGACCGGGACCTCGTTGTGCTCCCAGGGGTGGAGGTCCACGACCCGGCCGGCGGGGAAGAGCTGCGTGACGCCGGGGGCGAAGACGCCGAAGTGCGTGCGGGAATCGTCGGCGGTCTCCGGACCCGAGTGGCCCGCGATCCAGAGCACCTTGCCGATGCGAAGCGGGCAATCCTGCTCGAGCTGGCTGAGAAGGCGCATCGGGCCGTACTTGAGATAGACGAACGCGCCGTAGGTCGCGCACGCCCCCCAGAACCCGTCGAAGTCCCGGAACGGGTCGTCGGCGAGGTTCACGGTCGCGAGGCCCGCCATGATCCCCGCGTTCGCGAGCTCCGTGATCTCCTGCGGCAGCAGCGCCCCCCGGGGGTTCTCCGTCCGCTCGTACCTCCCCCAGCCCTCGAGGCCGCCGAACCCCTTCGCGAAGCCGCCGACCCCCGTGGAGTCTGCGAGATCGGCCGCGCAGGCGACGAAGAGCGGCCGGCCGTGCTCCCGCCGCGCGTGCGCGTTCACCCACGCGCCCCAGGCCGCGAGGGCCTCCCTGCCCGACCTCCGCTCCCCCGGCTTCGCGAATAGCTCCGCCGGATAGGCGCGGGCGTCGAAGATGCGCGGGTCCTCGAAGACCCGCGTCGAGCGGCCGCCGAGCCGGAAGCCGGTCGGCCGCTCCGGGACCCGGGAGGCGAGATTGAGGAGGCGGTCGGAGAGGCGCGCCACGAGCCCCTCGTCCCGGCGCAGCACGCCGAGCGCCCGGTCGACGTTCGCGGCCAGCCGGCGGCGCCGGGCCTCGGGGTCGCCGGGCGCAGGCCCCCCGGCCCCCTCGTACTCGATGCCGCGGCGCTCCATGAACGCCGCGCGCAAGGCCCAGAACTCCTGCGAGTGCCTCGGGTGCGGGGAGCCGTGGGACGCCGCGTCCTCCTTCCCGTAGCCCCGTCCCTTGCGGGTCCTCGCCCATGCGACGCCCGGGAGGCTCTCGGGGTTCTCGCCGCGCGCCGCCTCGAGCACTGCGCGGGTCACGCCCTCCCACTCCATTCCGCGGTCGGTCCCGAAGACCCGGAATCCGTAGGGCTCGAACCAGGTCGCGGGGGTCCCGGGGACGACCGAGGAGATCCGCTGCTCGTCGATCCCGAAATCGTTCCAGTCCACGAGGACCACGAGATTCCCGAGCCCGAGGCCCCACGCCGAGTTCTTCGTCTCGTGAGCGGCGCCCGGGGTGAGCCCGCCCTCCCCTTCCAGGGCGAAGACCTTCACCTCGCCGCAGCCGGCGAGCTTGAGGGCGAGCGCCTCGCCCGCCGCCGCGGGCAGGCCGTGACCCGACGGGCCGGTATTGAACTTGAGGAACAGCGTCTTCCCCGCCATCTCCGCGTGACCGGGGAGCCCGCCGCGTCGCCGGAAGCCCGCGAGGTCCCGGCCGGTGAGGGCGTGGCGCCCGCCGTCGGGGAGATCGAAGCGAAGGTCCCCGGAGAGGGCCCTTCTCGCCAGGACGATCTCGTGCAGCGCAGCCAGGACCGCGTAGACGAGGGGGACGGCGTGGCCGGCGGCGAGCAGGAACCGGTCCTGGAACGGCCTCCACGGCCTGAGGAGATCCCACCGCATCGCACCGGAGAGAAGCGCCGCGAGCAGCAGGTGGGCCTTCGACCGCGACCCGCCGGGATGGCCGCTCTGGCGCTCGTCGAGCATCAGGTCGATCAGCTCGTCCACGACGTCGCGGACGACGTCCCAGTCCTCGAAGGACGCTTCGGCCTCCGCGTACAGAAGATCCACCGTCGAGCCTGCCATCTCCGGTCTCCTCGCCGCCGCCTCTCCCCCCCGAGCCCGCAAACCTTCTTCTCGCCGCCCCATCGTCCTCTCCCCCGGCGGGACGTTCCGTGTTCTATACTCTCGCGGTCCGGCCCCTCGTCCCAGGGAACCCGCGGATGGACGCAGAGCACCTCCTCCATCGAGCCATCGCGTTCGCCGAGCGCGCCCATCGAGGCCAGCCCCGCAAGGGCACGCCGGAGCCCTACTTCAACCACCCGGTCGCCGTCGGCATGATCGTGCTCGCCCACGGCCACGGAGTCGAGGCCGCGGTCGTGGGGCTCCTGCACGACGTGATCGAGGATACCCCGGCCGACCGCGACGAGATCGAGGAGGCGTTCGGGCGCGCCATCGCCCAGGCGGTCGTGGATCTCTCGGAGCAGGACAAGACCCTCTCCTGGGAGGACCGCAAGACGGCCTACGTCGAGCACCTCGCGGGGGCGACCGAGCTGGCGCTCCCGGCCTGCGCGGCGGACAAGATCCACAACCTGCGGAGCATCCTCTGGGACCTCGACGCCGCGCGGGCCGAAGGGACCGACCCGGCGGCGGTCTGGCACAGGTTCAAGCGCCCCCCGCGGCAGATCTCCGCGTATCACCGGGCGGTCCACCGGGCGCTCCGAGGACGCGGGTTCTCGGGTTCGCTGCTCGACTCCCTCGACCGGGCGATCGAGCGCTTCGCCGATGCGGTCCGCGTCGATCCGCGCGACGACCGCTTTCTCGAGTGACCGTGCCCGATCCCGTCGAGATCCGGTTCCGACGCGCGGCGGGGAGCCTGTTCCCCCCGGGGACGCGGATCCTGCTCGCCGTCTCGGGCGGCGCGGACTCGACCGCCCTCCTCCACCTCATGGCCCGGGCGGCCCCGGGCCTCGGGCTCGATCTCGTCGTCGCTCACCTCGACCACGGGCTGCGGCAAGGGTCGGCCGCCGACCGGCGGGCGGTGGAGCGGGCGGCGGCGGCGCTCGGCCTCCGGTGCGTCTCCGAGCGGAGGCCGGTCGCGCCGCGGAGGCGGCGGGACGAGTCCCCCGAGGAGGGAGCGAGGCGCGTCCGGCGAGAGTTCCTCCTCGAGGCGGCCGCCGCCGAGGGGGCCTCGCGGATCGCGACGGGCCACACGCTCGACGACCAGGCGGAGACCGTCCTCCTCCGGCTCGTCCGGGGCTCCGGCCCGAGAGCGCTCGGGGGGATGCTGCCGGACGGTCCGGGACCGTTCGCGCGTCCCCTCCTCTCGATCGAGCGGGGGGCGCTCCGCGCCTGGCTCCGGCGCCGGGCGATCCCCTTCCGGGAGGACCCGACCAACCGGAGCCTGGCCGCGGATCGGAACCGGGTGCGCCATCTCGTGCTCCCGCTCCTCTCGAAGGAGCTGAACCCCCGCGCCGCGCGGCACGTCGTCGAGGCAGCCGCGCGGGTCCTCGAGGACGCCCGGCTCCTCGACCGGGAGGCGGAGCGTAGGCTCGCGCGCTGGACCCTCGCCTCGCGCGGCGAGGGTCTCGCCCTCCCTTCGCGCCGCCTGGCGAGGGCGCCGCGTCCGCTCGCGGCGCGGGTCGCGAGGCTCGCCCTCGAGCGGGCGGGAGCCGATCCGAGGCGGGTGAGCGCCCGGCACGTCGAGGCGCTCCTCGATCTCGCCGCGGGGCGGCCCGGCTCCCGGCTCGATCTGCCGTCCGGGGTCCGCGCCGTCGCGCGAGGCGACCGGATCCTCCTGGAGCGGAGGGGAGGCCGGCGATGAGGCCCCGCGGGGAGATCCTGCTCGGGGAGGGCCTCATCCGCGAGCGCGTCGCGGAGATGGCCCGCGCGATCGCCGCCGACACGCCGGCAGGCGCGACGATCTCGGCGCTCGTCGTGATGGACGGCGCGTTCGTCTTCGCGGCGGACCTCCTGCGCGGCCTTCCGATGCCGGTCCGGACCGCGCTCGCCCCAGTGCGGTCGGTCGCCCGGGGCGGCGACCCGCGCTCCCTGGCCCTGCCCGAGGATTTCCCCGTCGCCGGATCGGACCTCCTCGTCGTGGAAGACATCCTCGATTCCGGGAGAACGCTCTCCGCCCTCCGCGCGCACCTCGAGAGCCTCGGACCGGCGAGGATCCGCTTCGCGGTGCTCCTGGACAAGCCGGCGCGGCGAGAGATCCTCTTCCGGCCGGATTACGTCGGATTCGAGGTCCCCGACGCGTGGCTGGTCGGCTACGGCCTCGACTGGGAGGGGCTGTACCGGAACCTCCCGTACCTGACCTGCATGGATCGCGCCTCGTGAGGGGGCCCCCGATGGCGACCGGCCGCGACCGTAGTTATAATGCTTCCAGGATTTCCGTTCGACGAAAGCGTCGGGAGCCGGGGGGCTCGTTGCCGGAACCGGGAGGCCGCTCTTGAACTCGCATCTCAAGACGATCGTGATCTGGCTCGTCGTGATCGCGGCCGTCGTGATCAGCTACCAGGTGCTGACCGCCGCCGGGAGCCGTCGGGACACGCTGGACCAGACGGAGTTCTACAGGCAGGTCGAGGCCGGCGAGATCAAGGAGGTCACGATCACGGGCGACGCCATCGGATACGACATCCAGGGCAAGTTCGCCGCCGCCCGATCCGGCCCCGCGGGCCAGAAAGCCTCGACGTTCAAGACGTACGTCGTGAAGGACGAGAAGCTCCTCGACATGCTCCGCGCGCACGACGTGAAGGTGGAGGCGCGCAAGCCGAGCGACGGCTCCGTCGTCAGCGTCTTGCTGACCTGGGTGCCCATGCTCCTCTTCGTCGTCGTGTGGATCGTCTTCATGCGGCAGATGCAGTCGGGCGGAAGCAAGGCGCTCTCGTTCGGCAAGTCCCGCGCGAAGCTGACCTCGGCCCAGGGGAAGAAGCTCACGTTCAAGGACGTAGCCGGGGTCGAGGAGGCGAAGGAGGAGCTGCAGGAGATCATCGAATTCCTCCGCGAGCCGCAGAAGTTCCAGAAGCTCGGCGGGAAGATCCCGAAGGGCGTGCTCCTGATGGGGCCTCCCGGCACCGGCAAGACCCTGCTCGCCCGCGCCATCGCGGGCGAGGCGAACGTCCCCTTCTTCTCGATCTCGGGCTCCGATTTCGTCGAGATGTTCGTGGGCGTCGGCGCCTCCCGCGTCCGCGACCTGTTCGAGCAGGGCAAGAAGAACGCCCCGTGCATCATCTTCATCGACGAGATCGACGCCGTCGGCCGGCATCGGGGGGCCGGCCTCGGTGGCGGACACGACGAGCGGGAGCAGACCCTCAACCAGCTCCTCGTCGAGATGGACGGGTTCGAGACGAACGAGGGGGTCATCCTGATCGCGGCCACGAACCGCCCCGACGTGCTCGACCCGGCGCTGCTCCGCCCGGGCCGCTTCGACCGGCAGGTCGTCGTCGGCAGGCCGGACGTGCGCGGCCGGGAGGAGATCCTCCGGGTCCACATCCGGAAGATCCCGCTCGCGCCCGACGTCGAGCTCGCGGTGATCGCCCGCTCGACCCCGGGGTTCAGCGGCGCGGACCTGGCGAACCTCGTGAACGAGGCGGCCCTGTACGCGGCCCGCCTCGGCCGGAAGTGGGTGACCCAGGAGGACTTCGAGATCGCGAAGGACAAGGTCCTCATGGGGACCGAGCGGAAGTCGCTGATCATCAGCGAGACCGAGAAGCGGGCGACCGCCTACCACGAGGCCGGGCACGCGCTCCTCGCCTACAAGCTCCCGGACGCGGACCCGCTGCACAAGGTCACGATCATCCCGCGCGGGCGCGCTCTCGGCGTGACCCAGCAGCTCCCGGTGGACGACAAGCACACGTACTCGCGCGAGTACCTCGAGGCGATGCTGACCGTGATGATGGGCGGACGCGCCAGCGAGGAGTTGCACCTCGGCAAGCTGACGACCGGGGCCGGGAACGACATCGAGCGCGCGACAGACCTGGCGCGAAAGATGGTCTGCGAATGGGGGATGTCGGACAAGCTCGGCCCGCTGACGTTCGGCAAGAAGGAAGAGGCGATCTTCCTGGGGCGGGAGATCGCGCAGCATCGCGACTACAGCGAGGCCACGGCGATCGAGATCGACCGCGAGGTCAAGGAGATCGTCCTCAAGGCCTACGGCGAGGCCCGCAGGATCCTCGAGGAGAGTCGAGAGGCCCTCGTCCGCATCGCTGCGGCGCTCCTCGAGAGGGAGGTCCTGGACGCCGAGCAGATCGCGGCTCTCGTGAAGGGAGAGGATCTGCCGCTCCGGCGCGAGGGCAACACTCCCCCCGCGGCGGTCGAGGTCCAGGCCGACGACCCCGCGCGCGCGGCGGTCGGAGACGCCTCGACGGTCCTCCCGACGCCCGACAGCCAGCCGGCCTGACCCGGGCGCGCGGGGCGCGGGGAAGACCGCGCGCTCCGCGGCGAGGACCCTGCCATGGAGCCCAATGCGCGCGTCATCGAGATGTCGGAGCTGCGGCACGCCGTGCGGCGCATGGCCGACGTGGACGAGCCCCAGGCGCTGGCGGCCGACCGGCTCTTCTCGAAGGTGCGGCGGGCGATCCGGATGGAGGGGGTCGAGCCCGACCTCGCCGCGCTCGTGAAGCGCGAGGCCGACGCCCTGGGCGTGGCGGTGCTGGACGGAACGCCGTCCAGCACGGGCTCGGCGGCACGGATCATCGTCTCGGACGACGAGACCCTTCGTCGGCTCGCCTCGATCCTCGAGGCCCTGGGCGTGCGGCCGCTCGCGCTCGCGATCCGGAACGCCCTGGCGGGGTACCTCCGGGGAGATTTCTCGATCCCATGGGCGGACGGGGAACGTCTCGCCCTCGGGAGAGAGACCCGCGTCATGGGGATCCTCAACTGCACGCCGGACTCGTTCTCGGACGGCGGGAAGTACGGCACGCCCGCCGCCGTCCTCGATGCCGCCGCCCGGATGACGGAGGGGGGGGCGGAGATCGTGGACGTGGGCGGAGAGAGCACCCGCCCCGGGGCCCAGCCGGTCCCCGAGGACGAGGAGATCCGCCGCGTGCTGCCCGTGGTCGAGGCGATCAAGCGCGAGCTGTCCGTCCGCGTATCCGTGGACACCTGCAAGGCCGGGGTTGCGCGCCGGGCCCTCGAAGCCGGCGCCGACATGATCAACGACGTCTCGGCGTTCTCGGACCCCGGGATGATCCCGGTCCTCCGCGACCATCGGGCCCCCGTCGTCGTGATGCACATGCGCGGGACCCCCCGGACGATGCAGCTCGACACGGAGTACGTGGACCTCATGGCGTCGGTGACCGGCTACCTGCGCCGCGCCGCCGAGAAGGCGGTCAACGGCGGGATTTCCGATGATAAGATCCTCGTGGATCCGGGCCTGGGTTTCGGCAAGTCCGCCGCCGGAAACCTGCAGATCCTCCGCGAGTTGCCCTCGCTCCGGAGCCTGGGCCGCCCGATCCTGATCGGAGCGTCCCGGAAGTCGTTCATCGGGGCGGCGATGAACCTTCCGGTTTCGGAGCGGCTGGAAGGCAGCCTCGCCGTGGCGGCGCTCGCGGTGTGGCAGGGCGCGCACGTCGTCCGCGCGCACGACGTGGGGGCGACGGTGCGCGTCGTCCGGATGATCGACGCCATCCGGGCCGTCTGACGGCGCCCGTCGGGGCGCGGGTCGGAGGAGGCGCCGGGACGAACATGCTCGAGCGACTCGCGACCGCGATCCACTACCGCGAGATCAACGGCCAGAGCCTGCTGGACGTCCTCGTCCTCGCCGTCATCATCTACCAGCTCCTGCTCCTCATCCGCGGGACCAGGGTCGTGCAGATGATGGCCGGCGTGGTGGCCGTCGTCGTGGCCCACTTCCTGACCCGTCCCGGGCTCCTCCACCTTCCCGCGGTACACGCCGTCCTCGGCACCCTGCTCCTCTACATCCCGTTCGCCGTGATCGTGCTCTTCCAGAACCCGATCCGGCAGGCGCTGACCCGCGTCGGGAGGAACCCCTTCTCGGGGCTCCTCCCGCGGTCGCGGCAGGAGAACATCGCCGAGGAGGTCGCGCTGGCGGCGGTCTCGCTGGCGAGCAAGCGGCTGGGGGCCCTGATCGTGATCGAGAGGGAGCTCGGGCTCCGGGTATTCTACGAGACCGGAATCGCGCTCGACGCCGTCGTCTCCTACGATCTCCTCCTCAACATCTTCACGTACGGCTCGCCGCTGCACGACGGCGCCGCGATCCTCTCCGAGAACCGGATCAAGGCCGCCTCCTGCTACCTTCCGCTTACGATGGACCCGACCCTCTCGCGCGCCTTCGGCACGCGGCACAGGGCCGCGATCGGCATCACGCAGGAGTCCGACGCCCTGGCGGTCGTCGTCTCCGAGGAGCGGGGCATCGTATCCCTGGCCGAGGGGGGGCGCATCGTCGAGGATCTCGACGCGCAGGGGCTCGCCGAGCGGCTTCGCTCGGCCCTGGCTCCCCGCGCGGAGAAGACCGGCGGCTCCTCCCGGACCCGCCGCGGGGCCTCTTCGGGGAGCCGCCATGCTTGAGCGCCTCCTGCGCAACTGGCACCTGAAGGTCCTCGCCCTGTGCCTGGCCTTCGCGGTGTGGGTCGCGGTGACGGGGGAGGGCCGCGTCCTGCAGGTCTACGAGGTCCCGCTCGACATCGTGCTCCGCTCGGACCACGTCCTGAAGGTCCCCTCCCCCGCGACGGCGACGGTGAGCCTGCGCGGTCCGGAGTCGCGCGTCCGGCGGCTCGATCCGAGGAGCATGGTCCTTCGCGCCGACCTGCGGGACGCGACGCCGGGCCCGAGGAGCGTGCCTCTGTCGGCCGAGAGCCTCCAGGGCCTGCCCGCCGACATGGAGGTCGCGGACGTAGAGCCGAGCCGGCTCCAGCTGGAGATCGACCGTCGCATGCGCAAGACGATCCCCCTCACGCCCTCCTTCGAGGGCGCGCCGCCGAGGGGCTACTCGTTCTACGGGGCGCGGGTCGAGCCGGACGTCGTCGTGATCGAAGGGCCGGAATCCGTCGTCGGCGGGATCGAGAAGCTTCGCACCGACCCGATCCGGCTCGAAGGGCGCACCGCCCCCTTCGCCGTCCCGGTCGGAGCGGTGCTCGAGCACCCCGGGGTGCGCCTGCACGAGACGGGGCCCCTCGAGGTCGAGGTCCAGGTGGACGTCTCCCCGCTGCGGCGATCGTTCGACGAGGTGCCGGTCGCGCTGGAGGGAGACTCCTCCGGCGAGGCGACGATCCGGCCGTCGTCCGTCCGCGTCGTCGTGGCCGCCCCTCCCGCGCTCCTCGCCCGGATCGGAGCCGACGGAATTCGCGCAGTCGCCGACGTCGGCGGGACGGACCCGAACTCCGGAGCCGGGACCGTGCCGGTGCGGATCGAGTTCCCCGACATCGGAGCGTCGGACCTGCCCCGCATCGCGGTCCGCTCGGTGAGCCCTCAGCGGGTCTCGGTGCGGATCTCCCCCCGGAGGGCCCCCGCTTGAAGCGCTTGTTCGGAACCGACGGCATCCGCGCCGTCGCCGGATCCCCTCCCCTCGACGCGCCGACCGTGCGGTGCTTCGGCGCCGCGCTCGCCGACGTGCTCTCGGGCGCCGCCGGCCGGGCCCCGCGCGTCGTCCTGGGCCGCGACACGAGGGAGTCCGGGACCTGGCTGCGCGACGCGGTGGCCGCCGGGCTCGCGTCCAGGGGCGCCGAGGCGGTGGACGCGGGAATCCTCTCGACGCCTGGGCTCGCACACGCCGCGCACAACGGCCCGTTCGCCGCGGGCGTGATGATCTCGGCGAGCCACAACCCGTTCCAGGACAACGGCCTCAAGACCTTCGGCCACGACGGCACGAAGCTCCCCGACGCGGTCGAGGAGGAGATCGAGGCCAGGATCCTCGACGATGGGATCGAGGACCCCGGGCAGTCGTCTAGCCCCCCTCTCGAGGACCCCGGACCGAGGCGGCGCTACGTCGAGTTCCTCGAGGGAGCGGTGAATCCGAGGGGCCGCTTCTCCGGGCTCCGCCTCGTCCTCGACTGCGCGAACGGGGCCGCATCGGACGTCGCCCCCGAGGTGTTCCGCCACCACGGCGCCGAGGTGCACGCGATCGGGGCCTCCCCGGACGGACGGAACATCAACCTCGGCTGCGGATCGCTCCATCTCGACGCGCTCGCGAGCGAGGTCCGGGCGGGGCGCTTCGACCTCGGGATCGCGTTCGACGGCGACGCCGACCGGGCGCTCGCGGTCGACCGCACGGGCCGCGTCGTGGACGGCGACCACATCCTGTACCTGCTGGCCCGGCGGCTCGGGCGGTCCGGCGGGCTGCGGGGGGGCACGGTGGTCGCCACCGTGATGAGCAACCTCTGGCTCGAGCACCGGTTGCGGGACGAGGGGATGAGGCTCGTGCGCGCGCCGGTCGGGGACAAGTACGTCCTCGACCGGATGGTGGCCGAGGACGCGGCGCTGGGGGGGGAGCAGTCCGGCCACATCATCCTCCGCGACCGGGCGACGACGGGGGACGGCGTGCTCACCGGCCTTCTCCTCGTCGACGGCCTCCTCGACGAGCGCAGGTCGCTCGGGGAGATCCTCGACGGGATCGTTCCCTGCCCGCAGGTGCTCGTGAACGTGCGCGTGCGGGAGAAGCCGGATCTCCTCGCCCACGCCGTCATCGGCCCCGCGGTTCGAGAGGTCGAGGAGACGATGCGGGGAACGGGGCGCGTCCTCCTCCGCTACTCGGGGACCGAGCCCCTGGCCCGCGTGATGGTGGAAGGACCCGACGGGCGCCTGGTGCGCTCCTGCGCGGACCGGCTCGCGGCCCTCATCGGGAAGGAGATCGGAACGCCGTGAGGATCCTCGGCGCGGACCTCTCGCTCGACCCATCGGCCGGCGCGGGCGCCACCCTCGCCGTGCTCGATCCGGGCGGCTCGGTCGCCGCGATCCGGCACGCCGCCAACCTGCCCGAGCTCGCCGTGGCGATCGCGGCGGCCACGCAGTCCGAGCCGTTCCTGCTCGGCGTGAACCTGCCGGTCGTCGCGCACGAGCGCCCGGCGCGGGCCCGGCCGGTCGAGGGGCTCGTCCGCCGGCGCCTCGGCTACCGGCTGCCGACCGGCGGCCGGACGGCCCGCGAGCCCCGGAGCGGGATCGGGAGCGACGCGCTCCTCGCCGCCCTCGCCGCCGCCGGGCGGCCCTGCTTCCTCTACCCGGACCGCGACCGCAGGGTCTCGGGTCTCGCGGAGATCCACGCCGGACTGGTCCTCAAGGCGCTCCTCTGGGAGGGATCGGCCGCGGCCCGCGAGGCCGGCCGCTCCGACCGGGAGGAGGCGTTCCGGGGGTTCGCGGCCCCGGCCTATCGCAGGTCGGACGCTCGCGGCCGCGTGGGCTGGGCGGAGCGCGCCGCCTCGCTCGATCTCGTCGTGAGGGCGCTCGGCAGACTCGACGGCTACGATCTCACCCCCGTCGAGGCAGCTCTCGCCGCCGCCTCCTCGGACCACGACGCGGAGATCGCCGGCTCGACCCTCGACGCGTGCCTGATCGCGGGAACGGCGCGGCGCTACCTGGAGGCGCCGGAATCGTGCTGCTTCCTCGGAGACCGCGAGAGCGGCTACGTCATCCTCCCCGCGGACTCCCTGGTGCGGCGCCTCGCCCTCCGGGAGTCCCGTCCCGCGGGCGCCGGCCTGTTCCCCCGGGGATCCCTGAAGGCGCGACTGGGGCCCGCCGCGGACGTCCAGCCCGTGGGGCTCCTCGACGTCCCCGGCCGCCCGCAGCGGACCGAAGCGGTGTTCCACGCGCTCCCGCTCTACGAGTTCGACAACCTCGACGAGATGCTGTGGTGGAAGCACTGCCGGCATCTCGCCGGCCCGCGGCTGCCGACCGAGGGGCTGCACGAGATGACGGTGGCCCTCGGCCGGGACGAGGGGCGGGGGGAATCGATCCCGTCGCTGCGGCTCCTCCGGAGCCGCCACCGCACGCTCTCCTTCCGGTTCGAGCCCCCTGCGGCATGGCGGGCCCGCGTCCCGACGCGGGACGGGCGCACCTACCCCTTCCGCGTGCTCCGGGCGGTGTTCGAGACGGCGACGGCGGACTGAGGGCAGCCGGTCAGAACGTCAGCTTCATGCCGATCTGGTACTGCCTCCCGGTGAGGACGTAGGCCTCGTTCCGCCCGTTGATCTGCCGGCCCATCTCGAGGTCTCGGTTGTAGATCTGGTAGTAGCGGTCGTTGAGGAGGTTGAACACCTCCAGGGAGGTCTGGAGGCTCATCCCGCCTGGAAGCGACCACTCTCGATCCGCCTTCAGGGCGATCCGGAGGGTCGCCCGGTTCCTACGATCGTTCCGCTGGCCGGTCGGGTAGCGGATCCTCTGGCGCTCCCCCGTCGCTGCGAGGATGGGGAACTGCGGCGACACGCTGTCGTACGCCGTCTGGACCGCGAGGATCGAGTACGGCAGGCCGGATCCCCAGCTCGCGGTGGCGCCCAGCCGGAACCCCCAAGGCGTGATCGTCGTCGCGTTGGCCTTGACGACGTGGCGCTGATCGTAGGACAGATGTCCCCGCTCGGCGTCGAGGACCGACCGGTCGTCGCCCAGGGGGGACAGCCAGTCCTCCGCGTCGCCGATCGCCTTCGAGAAGGTGTACGACGCCTGCATCTGCCAGTTGCGGTACTGGCGCCTCGTGAGGTCCACGACCCATCCGTCGTACTCCGCCGAGTTGTAGTTCCCGACGAGGTAGATGGATCCCCAGGCGGGGTTGTACACGTAGGTGTCCGCGTAGCCGTCCGGCTCGTGGATCGGCAACGTCCCCGCCAGGAGGGTCGTCACGGTGCCGTCGCAGTCGTCGAGGATCCCGTCCTTCCGGGAGAAGTCGATCCACGGATCGTCCGGCGAGCGCTGCACGACGCACGTGCCGTAATCGAACGAGTAGTGGTTGACGTCCGTCGTCTGGATCTGGTCCCGGAACCGCCTCCGCACGTACGTCAGCCGCAGGGACGTCTCGGGCAGGATCTCGCGCTCCAGCGCGAGGGTCAGCTCGTCCTGGTGGGGCGTCCGCAGCCCGCGGTCCACCATCTGGAAGCTCACGGCCGGGTTCAGGCCGGCCGAGAACCCGATCTTGCCCCAGAGATCGGTCCCCGGGGTCCGCTCGCCCAGGAGCGTCAGCGTGGTCGTGGCGGGACCGACCTCGACGGCGGCCACGCCCAAGAAGATCGCCCCGTAGTAGCGGCCCGCCGTCGCGGAGATCTTGGTCTTGCCGTCTCCCCGAGGATCCCAGGCCACGGACATCCTGGGGGCGAAGTTCGTGTTCGTCAGGTCGATGTCGGCCGCCCGGCGCTTGTGCGCCCAGGAGCCGCTCTGGACCGTGACCGCCGACAGGATGCTGAAGAAGTCCTCGGGGCGCAGGTCGAGCGCCTGCCCCAGCTCCCAGGCGAAGTTCTCGATCCCTTCGTACGCGGTGAACACCTCGCCGGCGGTGATCATGCGCTGGTAGGGGGTTCCCGGATCGGGAAGCAGCTCGTCGAACGCGGCGGACTCGGCCGCGGGATCGAACGGCCGGAACCCGACCGACCGGATCTCCTCGTGGTCGAGGCGCGCCCCGAGCGTCAGCGTCAGGTTCGGAAGCGGCTTCGCCATGTCCTCGACGTAGAGGCCGACGTTGGCCCCCTGGACCCTCGCACGCGTCGTCTCCGGCATCGCGATGGTGACGTCCCACCGGCCGATCTCCACGGGGTACGTCCTTCCCATCGCGTCGGTCCTCGGGACCCTCCTGATGCTGAACATGGATTCCGGCAACCTCGTGAGCGAGCGGAAGTAACGCTCGTTCTCGGACACCAGCCCGAGGCGGAGCTGGTGCGACGCCCCGAGGAAGTGCGGGACGAAGAGCGTCGCCTGGCTCTTCACGGTCAGACGCTGGCGGTCGTCCCTCTGGCGGATCGGGTAGGAGCCCGACGTCCTTCCGCTCCCCAGGTCCTGGCACTGGCCATGCGCGATCGAGCCGTAGGCGTACTCGCCGGTCACGGAATCGAGGAGCCCGGAGGCGCAGTCGTTCGGCACGCCTTCCCGGTTCGGGAGGATCCGCTGGTGCCCCTCCTGCCACGACACGAGGCTGTCCACGAGCACGGAGGAAGACGCGGGAGCGGTCCAGGTCAGGGTGTACGTGGGTCCCCCGGTCTCCTTCCGCACGCTCGCGGAGGACGGCGTCAGCGCGTTGACGCCGAGGTTGCCGAGCGCCATCGGGTCGTAGCTGAACTGGAAGGCGAGCTTGTTGCGCGGGGATACCTGCCAGGTCACCTGGTCGGCGGCGACCGTCTGGTCGCGCGTCGACAGCTCCGAGACCCCCTGCGCGCTGAACGGCTCCTCGACTCGGATCCACTCGTGCGAGAGCCGGTACCAGAGCCGGTCCTTGGCGATCGGTCCGGAGATCTGGACCGACGGCTGCCACCACTCGTAGTCCATGCGGGGGAACCCCGCGGTGTCGGTCGCGCTGGCCGGGTCCAGCCGGCTCGATCGCCAGAGGAAGCCGACGCGGCCCTCGAGATCGTTCGAGCCCTGCTTCTGCACGATGCTCGCGAACCCGCCCTGCGCGCGCGAGTACTCGACGCCGGCACCGGCCGTCAGGACCTCGATCTCCTCGATCGAGTCGGGGTTGACGAAGCTGAGCCACTCCCCGGTGAGAGGATCCTGGTTGCTGATCCCTCCCACCTGGGCGCGGAAGTCGGAGGCGCGCGCACCGTGGACGTTCGGGTTCCCGTCACCGTCGGCGTCCTGGACCCCCGCGGCGAGCCGGAGCACGTCCTGGTAGAAGCGCCCCATGACGGGAAGATCCTCGATGAAATCCCCGCCGAACCGGGTCGCCGTCTCCGGGCGATCGAGATCCACGGTGTCGCGGCGGCTGGAGAGGACGACCTTCTCGGAGAACGAGGGCGCGAGGCGGACGGGGATCCTGGTCACCTCGCCGGCGCGGACCCGGACGCCCGTGACCTCCTGGCGGGCGTAACCGGGATGGACGATCGCGACCACGTAGCTGGACCCGACGCGGAGCACCGGGAAGTAGGCGACGCCTTGCGCATCGGTGACGACGGCCGTCCGCGCGATCAGCTGCTCCTCGCTGCCGAGCGTCACCTCGACGCCGGCGACCGGCTTCTTCCCTCCCGGATCGAAGACGCGGACCTGGATGCCGCCGGTCGCCGCGCGCGGAGCGCCCGGGGCGACGACCGCCGCGAGCACCGCCGCGCAAAAGAGTCCCCTGCGCGCCAGGGAGGCGCCTCCCCCTCCCGGGCGGGAAGCGGACGTGCCCATCGCTCGACCCCTCGGAGGAGCGGGAGATCCGGACCTCCGCCTGGAAAGACGAGGGCGGATTATAGACTCCGCCTCCGGGAGGCGGGAAGCGCTCCGGGAGCCGAAGCGTTCTCTAGTAGCGGTAGTGGTCGGGCTTGAAGGGGCCGTCCTGGGGGACGCCGAGATACTCCGCCTGCTCCCGCGTCAGCCGCGTCAACCGCACTCCGATCTGCTCGATGTGCAGCCGGGCGACCTCCTCGTCGAGATGCTTCGGCAGCATGTAGACCTTCTTCCCGTACTTCCCGGGCCGCTCGTAGAACTCCAGCTGCGCGATGACCTGGTTGGTGAACGACGACGACATCACGAAGCTCGGATGCCCGGTCGCGCACCCGAGGTTCAGGAGCCGGCCCTCGGCCAGGATCATCACGCTGTGCCCGTCCGGAAACCGCCATTCGTCGTACTGCGGCTTGATCGGGATCCGCTCGATGCCGGGCCAGGCCCGGAGCCCCGCCATGTCGATCTCGTTGTCGAAGTGCCCGATGTTGCCGACGATGGCCTTGTCCTTCATCCGCGACATGTGCGCGGCCGTGATCACGTCCCTGTTGCCCGTCGCCGTGACGAAGATGTCTGCCGTCGCGACCTCGTCCTCGACGGTGCGGACCTCGTACCCCTCCATCGCCGCCTGGAGCGCGCAGATCGGGTCGATCTCCGTGACGATCACGCGGCACCCCTGGCCGCGAAGGGCCTGCGCGCACCCCTTCCCGACCTCCCCGTATCCGCAGACGACCGCGATCTTCCCCCCGAGCATCACGTCCGTGGCGCGGTTCAGGCCGTCCACGACGGAGTGGCGGCAGCCGTAGATGTTGTCGAACTTGCTCTTCGTGACCGAGTCGTTGACGTTGATCGCAGGGAAGAGGAGGGCCCCCGCCTGCTGCATCTGGTAGAGGCGGTTCACGCCGGTCGTGGTCTCCTCGCTCACGCCCCGGATCTCCGCGGCGACGCGCGACCAGTGCCGCGGGTCTTCCCGGAGCAGCCTCCGGAGCATGTCGAGCACGACGCCCCACTCCTCCGGCTCGGCCCCGGGATCGAAGGCCGGAACGGCTCCCTTCCGCTCGAACTCGAGTCCTTGGTGCACGAGGAGCGTGGCGTCGCCGCCGTCGTCGATGATCGACGTCGGCCCGGAGCCGTCCGGCCACACGAGCGCCTCCCCGGTGCACCACCAGTACTCCTCGAGGGTCTCGCCCTTCCACGCGAACACGGGGATCCCCCGGGGGGCGTCCGGGGTCCCCCCCGTCTCCGCCCGGCCGATCACGACCGCGGCCGCGGCGTGGTCCTGCGTCGAGAAGATGTTGCACGAGGCCCACCGGACCTCGGCGCCGAGATCCGCGAGCGTCTCGATCAGGACCGCCGTCTGGACGGTCATGTGCAGGCTTCCCGTCACGCGGGCGCCCGCGAACGGCCTCTTCCCCCGGTAGCGCGCGCGGACCGCCATCAGCCCCGGCATCTCCTGCTCCGCGAGCCGGATCTCCTTCCGCCCGAGCTCCCCGAGGCCCAGGTCCTTGACGCGGTACGGCGGCCGGCCGGCCTTCGCGGCCACGTCGAACGGATGCGCTCCCGCCTTGACCTCCGCCTTCATCGTCGCGATCCTCCGGCCCGGCCCCCTCGGCTCCGGGGCTCTGGCCCCGCCTGCATTATGGCACCGCGCTCGGCGCCCGTCCCGGCCTGCGGGGCGCCGGCGAGAGGGGTCGGGGCCCCGTCGGGGGGTCGGCGGGCCGCACGAAGATCAGAACGAGAGCTTCATTCCGACCTGGTACTGCCTTCCGATCGAGAGGAACGCCTCGTTCCTCCCGTTGATCTGGCGTCCCATCCCGAAGTCGTGATTGAAGATCTGGTAATAGCGATCGTTCATGAGGTTGAAGATCTCGAACGAGGCCTGGAGGCTTCTCCCGCCGGGGAGCGCCCACTGCCGGTCGAGCTTCACGTTCAGCTCCAGGCTCGGGCGGTTCCTCCGGTCGTTCCGCCGCCCCGTGGGGTAGCGGGTCCTCTGGCGCAGCGGGCTCGTCGCGAGGTCGATGAACTGCGGCGATATGCTGTCGTAGCTGCTTCCGACCGAGAGGATCGAGTACGGCAGCCCCGTGGCCCAAGTCGCGGTCGCCCCGAAGCGGAAGCCCCACGGCGTGATCGTCGTCGCGCTCGCCTTGACGACGTGCCGCTGGTCGTAGGAGAGATATCCCCTCTCCGCGTCCAAGATCGAGCGGTCGTCGCCGAGGGGGGAAAGCCACTCCTCCGCGTCCCCGATCGCCTTCGAGAACGTGTAGGAGGCGTGCATCTGCCAGTTGCGGTACTGGCGCCTCGTCAGCTCCAGGACCCAGCCGTCGTACGTGGCGGTGTTGAAGTTCCCGATCACGTACACCGCCCCCCAGGCCGGGTTGTACACGTAGCTGTCCGCATAGCCGTCGGGGCCGTGGAAGATCTCGCCCTCGTCCTCGCCGAAGCCCCTGCGCGCGAACAGGTAGCCGTCGCAGTCGTCGATCTTCCCGTCCGGTTTCGAGAAATCGATCCACGGCTGCCAGGAGCTGTACTGGACGAGGCATGTGCCGTAATCGTACGCGTAGTGGTTGATGTCCGTCGTCTGGAGCTGGTCCCGGAAGCGACGGCGCACCCACGTGAGCCGCAGCGAGGTCTCGGGGAGGATCTCGCGCTCGACGGCCAGGGTCGTCTCGTCCTGGTACGGCGTCCTCAGGTCCCGGTCCACGACCTCGACGGTCGCCGCCGGGTTCAGTCCCGAGTGGACTTGATCATTGGTCCACGTCGGCGGGGCGTTGGCAAACCGCCACGCCGTCAGCGTAGTCGTCGTCATCGCGGGGCCGCTCTCCATCGCCGCGACGCCGAGGTAGATCGTCCCGTAGTAACGGCCTGCGGTCGCCGAGACCTTGGTCCGGCCGTCGCCCCCGGGGTCCCAGGCCACGGAGATCCGGGGCGCCACGTTGGTGTTCGCGAGGGCGATGTCCTCCGCCCTTCGCTTGTGCCGCCATTCGATGCTCGACGTCGCGATCGTGGACATTCGGAGGAGCACGTCGTCCACCCGCCATTCGAGCACATCCGCCATCTGCCGTGCGTACTCCTCGATGTTCTCGTACGCGGTGAAGACCTCCCTGGCCGTCAGCATGCGGGCGTACCCCGAGTCGTCGGGGAGCGTGCGGTCGAACTCCGCGGCCTCCGCGGCGGGATCGAACGGCTGGAATCCGATCGCCCGGATCTCCTCGTGGTCCACGCGGGCGCCGAGCGTGACCGTCAGGTTCGGGAGGGGCTTCACCATGTCCTCGGCCCAGAGGCCGACGTTGCCGCCCTGGACCCTCGCGCGCGCTTCCCACGGGATCGCGACCGTGGTGTCCCACCAGCCCCACTCGATCGGCTTCGTCCTGCCGTTCTCGTCCCTCCACGGCGCCCGCCAGGAGAAGAACTGGATCATCGGCGCCATCGCGTGACTGCGGAAGTAGCGCTCGTTCTCCGCGGCGAGGCCGAGGCGGAACTGGTGCGAGCCGCCGAGGAATCGGGGGACGAACAGCGTCGCCTGGCTCCTCACGGTCAGCCGCTGGCGGAAGTCCCGCTGGCGGATCGGGTAGGAGCCCGAGGTCCGGCCCGTTCTCAAGTCCATGCACTGCGCCTCGGCGAGCGCCGGGTAAACGTACTCCCCGGTCTGGGCGTCGACGAGGTCGGCGACGCAGTCGTTCTCGACGCCCGATCGCATCGGGAGAATCGCCTGCCTGCCCTCCTGCCACGAGACGAGGCTGTCCACCAGCACGGAGGGGGACACGGGCGCGGTCCAGTGAAGCGTGTACGTCGGGCCTCCGGTCTCGAGTCGCACGCTCGCGGACGGCGGCGTCAACATGTTGACGCCGAGATTCCCCAGCACCATCGGATCTTGGCTGAACTGGAACGCGAGCTTGTTCCTGGGCGACACCTGCCAGGTGATCTGGTCGGCGGCGATCGTCTGGTCCCGCGTCGACACCGCCGCCGTCCCGATCACGCCGATCGGCTCCTCCACGCGGACCCACTCGTGGGACAGCCGGTACCACAGCCGGTCCTTCACGATCGGGCCGGACACCTGCACGGACGGCATCCACCACTGATACCCGATCCTCGGCGTGCCCGCCGAGTCGGTCGCGCTCTTCGGATCCAGCCGGTCCGACCGCCAGAGAAAACTCGCCTGGCCCTCGAAATCGTTCGATCCCTGCTTCTGGATGATGTTCGCGAAGCCTCCCTGCGCGCGGGAGAACTCCGCGCCCGCCCCGGCCGTCAGGATCTCGATCTCCTCGATCGAATCGGGGTTGACGAAGCTCATCCACTCGCCGGTCAGCGGATCCTGGTTGCTGATCCCGCCCACCTCCGTCCGAAAATCCGTGGCCCTCGCACCGTGGACGTTCGGATTCCCGTCGCGGTCCGCGTCCTGCACCCCCGCCGCCAGCCGCAAGACGTCCTGGTAGAAGCGGCCCATCACCGGAAGATCCTCGATGAAGTCCCCCCCGAACCGCGTCGTCGTCTCCGAGTGCTCGAGATCCACGGTGTCGCGGCGGCCGGAAAGCACGACCTTCTCGGAAAACGAGGGAGCGAGACGGAGGGGAAGCCTCGTCACCTGCCCGGAGCGGACCCGGATCCCCGTGATCTTCTGGCGCGCGTAGCCGGTGTGCGCGATCTCCACCGCGTATCCCGAGCCGGCGCGAAGGACCGGGAAGTACGCGAAGCCTTGGGCGTTCGTCGCCACGGTGGTCGTCGCCACGTGCCGCTCGGCGCTGCTCAGCGTGACCTCGACCCCGGGAACCGGTTTCTTGCCGCCCGGGTCGAAGACGACGACTTGGATGCCTCCCGTCTCCGCCCGTGGAGCCGTCGCCGCTGCCGCAGCGAGGACGCAAGCGCACAGGATGGTCGCTCGTATCCCGGAGGCGCCGGGTACCCACAGGCGAGAGACGCTCACGCCCATCTCCTTGGATCGCCCGTTCGAACGCGGCGACCGCCTTCGTTCGGTCCCGCGCGAGGGCGAGCGGCGCTCCGTTCGAGCCCGTGCACCGGCGTCTCCGCACGGGGAGTCGAGAATGGCATACGCATTCTCCCGCCGAAGCGACCCCCGTGAAAGCGATCTGTGCGGAAGACGCACAGCAATCCGGCCTGGCGGAACCGCTTCGTCAACGGATCCCGGCGGCGTGCCCGCGGCGGCCGCCCCGGACCGTCCCCCTCGCGGGCCGGGAACGAGTCCCGGAGGCCTACTCGTAGCGGAGCGCTTCGATCGGATCGAGGTCCGCGGCCCGGAGCGCCGGGTAGATCCCGGACGCCAGCCCCACCGCCACGGAGACTCCGGTCGAGAGGAGAACCGAGAAGATCGTGACGACCGTGGGCCATTCCGCCCAGGCCGCGACGATGCCGGCGATCGTGATGCCGAGGACGACGCCGGCGAGGCCGCCCAAAAGGCTGATCGAGAACGACTCGATGATGAACTGGTTCCGGATGTCGGCGCGCCGCGCCCCGACCGCCCTCCTCACGCCGATCTCGCGCGTCCTCTCGAGCACGGTCGCCAGCATGATGTTCATGATCCCGATCCCACCCACGAGGAGCGAGATCCCCGCGATGCACCCCATCACCATGTTGAAGAGGCGCTGCGTCCGCCGGCTCTGCTCGAGGAGCGCCTCCGGCACGACGAGCTCGAAGTCGTCCTCTCCGCCGTGCAGGCGGTCGAGCAGCGCGCGGACGAGGTCCGACGCGCGGCTCGGCGGAGCCGACGCGTCGAGCCGCACCACGATCTCGTCGAGGGGGGACTTGAGGGGATCGCGGTCCAGTTTCCGGATCGCGGTCGTGACCGGCAGGTAGATCTCGCGCGCGGTCGAGCCGACGGCGACCCCCTGGAACGAGGAGGTCCCTCCGCTCTGCTCGAGCACGCCGACGACCTCGAACCACACGTCGTTGATCTTCACCTCGCGCCCGACCGCAGGGCCGTAGCCGAAGAGGTCGCGCCTCACGTCCGGACCGACGACGCAGACCTGCGCGTGCTCCCTTTCGTCGATCGCGTCGAGGAACCGCCCCTCGGCGACCCGGAGACGGGCCAGCTCGGCCTGCCGGAACGAGACCCCGTACACCTTCGCCTCGGCCTTGCCGGAGGCGGTGAGGATCTTGTACGGCTCGACCTCGACGCGAGGCGCCACCATCTCGACGCCGGGGACGGCCTCGAGGATCCCCTGGGCGTCCCGCGACGACAGGCCCGGCGACTTCTTGCGGACCTCGGCGATCTCCTCCTGCTTGAGCTCCTTCGACCGCACGAGGACGTTCCGGAGCCCCAGGCGATCGATCATCTCCATCGCCTGCCGCTCCGCGCCGCTGCCGATCGAGAGCATCGCGATCACGGCCCCCACGCCGAAGATCATGCCGAGCATGGTGAGCGACGACCGTAGCTTGTGGGCCGCCAGGTTCTCGCGCGCGGTGTGGAACGCCTCGCCCGCGGTCATCTCGGGCCTCCCGGGGCCGGCATCGCCCTCTCGGCCTCGCCGGACGGCGGCGAGGCCGCTCCCGCCGGACGCTCCGGATCCCGGAGCGCCACCTCGTCGCCCGGCGACAGTCCCTTCTCGATCACGACCCGCCCGATGGCGACGGGCCCCAGCACCACCTCGACCGGCTCGAAGCCCCAGCCGGACTTCCGGTAGACGATCTTCTTCCCCTCCCTCTCGAACACGGCCTCGCGCGGCACGGCGATCGCGTCCTTCCTCTCGTCGAGCGTCAGCACGGCGCGGACTCGCTGCCCGGGCTTCATGATCGCCGGGTCCGTGCTCACGAGCGCGAGCGTCACCCCGAAGTACTGGACCGGCACCCATCGGACGCGCGGCTTGGCCAGGGCGTCCACGCTCTCGACGGTCGCCCCGAACTCCCGACCGGGCTGGGACTCGACGACCACCCGCGCCGGGACGCCGACGGCGAGCCCTCCGGCGTCGGCCTCGAGGACGTGAACCCGAGCCTTCATCGCCGCGAGATCGGGGATCTCCGCGATCGGCTGACCCTGCCAGACCGTGTCGCCCACCTTCGCGGTGCCGCGCCAGTCGCGCTTGAGAACGAAGATGCCGTCGTGCGGCGCCCGGACCTCCAGCGCCGCGAGGCCGGTCCTCGCCTCGTCGATCTTGAGGTCGGCCTTCCGGCGATCGATCGCGATCAGGTCAAGGTCCACCCGGGTCAGGTCGTCGCGGATCTTCCGGACCGCCTCGGCGTTCTCCTTGCGCTCGGCCGCGAGACCCTCGTCGATCTGCGACTCGATGATGTCGACGCGGGAGAAGATGAGCGGGTCCTTGCTCTGGAATTCCCGCGCGTATCGGAGCTCGAGACCGGCGACCTCGGCGTCGCGCGCCAGGTTGCGGGAGGTCCCCTCCCCCTCCGCGCGCCGCCCCTGGATCTTGTTGACGGCGGACTGCCTCTCGGCCTCGCCGTCCACCAGGCTCTTCTCCATGTCGGTCGCATCGAACCGGATCACGACCTCGCCCTCGCGCACGCGGCTCCCGTCCGGGGCGAGCCAGGCGATCTTCAGGGGACCGGTCGCCTCCATCGGGGCGTTCAAGGGGGCCGCCCGGACCGCCTCGAGGTTCCCCTCGGCCTCCACGCGGCGTCCGAAGTCCGCCCGGCCCACCTCGACGACCGGAACGTCCCGGCCGGAGCCGATGCCGCGGACGAGCGGGAGCGCCGCCGCCGCCGCGCCGAGGAGCGCCGCCGCCGCCGCGAGGAGCTTCGCGCGGCTCACGGGATCTTCCTCGGGTCGCGCCTCGCCACCTCGTCGCCCTCGCGCAGCCCCTCGAGCACCTCGACCTCCCGGTCGTTGCGCCGGCCGAGGCGAAGAGGAACCGTCTCGAAGCCCAGCAGTCCGCGGCGGAAGGCGACCGGGCCGGCCTCCGCCGGAAACACCGCCTCGAGAGGGGCGACGATCGCCCCCTCGACGCGCCCGGTCTCCACCGTCCCGCGGAACCGCATCCCCGGCCTCATTCGGAGCGTATCGGTCCGGTCGAGCGCCACGTCGAGCCGGACGACGCGCAGCGGATTTTGGGGCGACTTCCGCTGGACGGTCTTCCAGATGGAGGAGACCCTTCCCGCGAACTCGACGTCTGGATGGGCGTCGAGCCGGAGCGAGACTCTCTGCCCTTCCGCCACCCTGCCCGCGTCGGCCTCGTCGACCTCGCCGCTCGCGACCATCCTGCGGAGGTCCGGGATCTCCAGGACCTTCTCCCCGCGCCAGCAGTTGTCCCCGACCTTCTTCTTCTCCTCGCGCCAGTCGGAGACGTAGATCACCGTCCCGTCGCGGGGCGCCTCGACGGCCATCTCCCGGATCGATTCCCGGATCTCCCGGACGCGCTGCTCGGCCCGGTCGCGCTGGCTGGCGAGCGACCGGAGCCTCGCCGCGTCCGCACGCTCCGCCGCCTCCATGCGCTGCCCCAGGTACTCGAGCTCGCGCCGCGAGAGCTCGAGATCGAGCCGCGCCTGCCGGAGCTCGAGCGCGGAGGCGAGCTCCTCCGGGCGGTCCACCTTGAGCGCGGCCTTTCGCTCGCGGGCCTCTGCCTCGGCCCGGCGGAGGCGCTCCTGGCGGCGCCTCAGCTCGATGTCCACCTGCCTCTTCTCCATCTGCTTGGTGGCCGAGGCCGCCTCCGCGAGCTTCTGCTCGAGCTCCCGTTCGAGCTCGCTCGTGTCGAACTCGAGAACCGGCTCCCCCCTCCTCACCTCGGAGCCTTCGGGAGCGAGCCGCGCAATCTTGTAGTTCCAGAGCTGCTGGATCTGCGGCGGGCCGACCAGGCTCGAGTCCACCGCCCGGAGCGTGCCGGTGACCTCGACGCCGAGGACGAGAGCCTCCTTGCGGACGGCCGTCCAGTCCGCGCCGTCCGTCCTCGCTCCGGTCCTCGCAAGGCCCCACACGGCGGCAGCGCCGACGACGACGACCGCGGCAGCGGCGGCGCGGCGCGAGAGGAGGCGTGCCGGGCTCCTCACGCCGGGCCCCGGAGGCGCGCGCCCTCCTCGAGCCCGTCCTCGACGACGCACTCCGTCGCGCTGCAGGGACCGAGCCGGACCTCGACGGTCCCCCCCCGCTCGAGCAGGGCGCGGGGAGGCGACGCCCCGAGGTCGAGACCGGCGCGGGGGGCGAGCAGCGCGTCCCGCAGGCGCGCCGTCTCGACCTCGACCCGCACCGACATCCCGGGACGCATTCTCGCCGGATCCGTCCGGTCCAGGTCCAGGAGCATCCGGAACGCCCGCCGGAGCGAGCGGCGGCTCGGCTCCTGCGCCACGGGTGTGAGCTCGACGACCTTCCCCGGGAAGACGAGGTCGGGATACATGTCGAGCACGCAGGACGCCGGCATCCCGACGGCGATGCGGCCGTCGTCCACGTCCGAGAGCCTGGCCTCCACGCGCATCGCGGAGAGGTCCGGGATCTGCATGACGGCGACGCCGGGGTACGCGGTGTCGCCGACCTCGAACTTGCGGTCCTCCCAGGGATTCTCGGCGACGACGAGGATGCCGTCGCGCGGGGCGGAGAGCGCGAGCGCCTCGATCGCCGCCTCCGCGAGAAGGATCGCGCGACGGGCCTTGTCGACGGTGATCCTCCGGTTGTCGAGGTCGGCGCGCGCCGCCGCCCGCTGAGCCGCGAGGTCCTCTCCGGCCTTCTCGAACTCCGTCTCCGCCCGGCGGAGCGCCAGCTGCCGCTCCTGGAACCTGCGCCGGTCGGAGAGCTCTTCCGGGACCGCCGCCTCGATCCGCGCCTTCTCGAGCGCCACGCGGCTCTCCTCGAGAGCGAAGATCCGGTCCTGCTCCTGGGCCCTGGCGTCGGACTCGGACTGCGCGAGCTCGTTCTCGGCCTCGGCGAGGGAGAGCTTCTTCTCCTCGAGGTCGCTCGCGAACGCGCTGTTGTCGAACTCCAGCACCTTCTGTCCGGCCTTGACCTCGACGCCGTCCTTCTCCATCCAGCGGATCGCGATCAGCCAGACCGGGGTCCTGGGGGCCACGATGTCGTCGGCCTTGACGGCCTGGAGCTCTCCCGTCAGGAGGAACCGGCCGCGGAAGTCGCCGCGACGGACCACGAGATCGCGAGGAGGCCCGGCGGGGTCTCCGGACGCGGAAGGGGCCGGCGTCACCGGGCCGGGGCCCCCGGCGACGAGGACGAGTGCGGCGATGAACCGGATCGCGAGCTTCAAGGAGCGCATCGTTCGACGGGACCTGATCGGGAGGCCAAGTATCCCGTAGGCGTCGCCGGCCGTCAAACCACGGTGGCCGCGAAATTGTGGGGTGAGGGGTGTCCGGGGGTGTCCGCCGGCGGACGGCGGACGTCCGCCCGCGGACAATCGCGGCTAAGGACCGCGCCGTTTCGGGCCTTATTCCGGGCACACCTGTTGCTCTCTTCCCCGCCATGCGCTGGCCCGAGCGTCCCGTCGAAACCGTACGACCTAGCCGCTACCGCCCTCCTTTCTGCCCTCACCCCGACTGCCCGGCCCACCACCTCATGCCACCCCGCTTCCACCGCCACGGCTCCTATCTCCGGCCCTCCGACCGCCGACGCATCCCGCGCTTCCGTTGCGCTCTGTGCCGCCGGACCTGCTCCCGCCAAACATTCTCCTTCTCCTACTACCTCAAACGCAGAGATCTCCCCCTCGAGGTCGCTCCCGCTCTCCAGGCCGGCTCCGCCCACCGCCAGATCGCGCGATCCCGAACCTGCGCCAAGACCACCGTCACACGCCTCGCAAACCGGCTTTCCCGTCACGCCCAGCTCCTCCACCGCAGGGCGATCGCAAACCTCCTCCCCCTCAGGGAACCGGTCGTTCACGACCACTTCGAAACCTTCGTCGGCCGACAGGACCACGCCCTCGCTCTCGGCACCCCCGTCGGCGCGAACTCCTGGTTCGTCCTCGGCATCGATCCCGCCCCCCATCGCGGCTCCGGAAGAAGGCCGGACCGAAGACACTCCCCCACGCTCTCCCCGCGAGAACGAGCCCCCTACGTCCGGAGCATCCGCCGAACCCTCGACACCCTCGCCCCCTCGGACAACCCGGCGCTGGACGACTGGAGGCGC
>CALMJU010000060.1 GCA_937864465.1 uncultured Acidobacteriota bacterium | reverse complement strand
CCCCCGGAGGCGCGCTAGAATCCCGCGCTCTGGCTGTCGATCGGAGACCCTCATGAAGCTGATCGAATGCGTGCCCAACTTCAGCGAAGGCAGGGACCGGGCGGTCATCGACGCGATCGCCGGGGAGATCGCCGGGACCGAGGGGGCGCTGCTGCTCGACGTGGACCCGGGCGCGGCCACGAACCGGACCGTCGTGACGTTCCTGGGGCCCCCCGAGGCGGTCGAGGAGGCGGCCTTCCGGGCGATCCGGCGCGCCGCCCAGCTCATCGACATGTCGAAGCACGCGGGAGAGCACCCGCGGATGGGGGCGACCGACGTATGCCCCTTCGTCCCCGTGCAGGGGGCGACGATGGAGGACTGCGTCGAGATCGCCCGCAGGCTCGGGAAGCGCGTCGGCGAGGAGCTCGGCATTCCCGCCTACCTCTACGAGGCCGCGGCCGCGAGGCCGGAGCGCCGCTCGCTCGCCGACATCCGGAAGGGGGAGTACGAGGCGCTCCCGGAGAAGATGAAGGACCCCTCGTTCGCGCCCGACTTCGGCCCGGCGGTCTTCCACGAGAAGGCCGGGGCCACCGTGATCGGCGCGCGCGAGTTCCTGATCGCCTACAACTTCAACCTCAACACGCGGGACAAGAAGCTGGCGCACGCGATCGCCCAGGAGCTCCGGGAGGCCGGGAAGCCGAAGCGCGGCCCGGACGGGAAGATCGTGAAGGACGCCGAGGGGAAGACGGTCAGCGTCCCGGGCCGCTTCCGGGAGTGCCGCGCCGTCGGCTGGTACATCGAGGAGTACGGCCGCGCGCAGATCTCCATCAACTTCACGAACTACAAGGTCACGCCGATCCACGAGGTCTTCGACGCCGCCCGCGAGGAAGCCGCGAAGCGGGGGCTCCGCGTCACCGGGAGCGAGCTCGTGGGCCTGATCCCCCTCGACGCGATCCTGGCGGCCGGCGACCACTACCTGGCGAAGCAGGGGAAGACGACGGGGGTCCCGGAGAAGGAGCGGGTCCACGCGGCGATCCTCTCGCTCGGCCTCTCGGAGGTCGCCCCGTTCGACGCGGGGCAGAAGATCATCGAGTACCGCTACCGCGGCGCGCCGAAGGGGCTCCAGGCGATGCGCCTGACCGAATTCGCCGACGAGCTGTCGAGCGACTCCCCCGCCCCCGGAGGCGGAAGCGTCGCGGCGCTCTCGGGCTCGCTCTCGGCCTCGCTGTCGAGCATGGTCGCCGCCCTGACCTGGTCCAAGGCCGGGATGGAATCCTCGCGCCCCGCGATGAAGGACCTGGGCGTGGAGGCCCAGCGGCTCAAGGACTGGTTCCTGGACGCCGTGGACCGGGACACCGAGGCCTTCAACCGGGTGCTCGCCGCGATGCGCCTTCCGAAGAAGACCGCCGACGAGCAGGCTGCCCGGGCGCGCGCGGTCGAGGAGGCCAACCAGGGGGCGGCGCGCGTGCCCCTCGAGGTGCTCGACCGGTCGGTGCGCGCGCTCGAGCTGGCCCTCGTGGTCGCCGGGGAGGGCAACCCGAACTCGGTGTCGGACGCCGGGGTCGCCGGGGCGTGCGCCCTCGCAGCGGCGGAGGGCGCCGCGCTGAACGTCCGGATCAACGTGCCGGGCCTGGCCGACCGCTCGGTCGCGAGCCGCCTCCTCGAGGAGCAGGCGCGGCTTCTCGAGCGCGCCCGCGCGCTCTCCGCAAGCGTGCGGGACGCCGTGGACCGGGTGCTCGCGAGGTCCGCCGGGTCGGATTGAGAGAGCGCCCGCGATCTCTCGGGGGGGGGCGGCGCTACGCTCTTCCTAGTCCTCGACCGAGACGCAAGGCTTCGGCGCGCAGAGGACGACGGCGAAGCACGGGTTGTCGTAGACCACGCCGTCCGCGCAGAGGACCGGATCCCACAGTCTCGGGCAAACCCTGTTCTTCGTCGGGCAGTCGCCCGTCCCCGAGGCCATGGAGAGCGCCAGCGACCCCGCCACGACGACGGCGGCGGCGGTCAGCAGAACCGCGATCCTGATCCGTCGGCTCATCCTCGTCTTCTCCTCCCCGGGGCGGCCGTCCGAATGGCCGCCACCGCCCCGAGCACAGTCGCCTGCGCGCGCGGCGGCCGTGGCCGCCGCGCGCGCCGCACGCCTAGTACGCGATCCCCCCGATCTCGCAGCAGGGTCCGGGAGCGCAGGCGATCGAGGCGTAGCAGAGATTGCTGTAGACCACGCCGTCCGCGCAGAGGACCGGATTCCAGATGTCCGGGCAGAGGATGTCCTTCACGCACTGCGGGTAGGAGCACACGTCGTCGTCCGGCGGAGGGGTCACCGGCTTCTTGGCGAAGGCGAGCGACCCCACCGCGATCACGGCGATCACGGCGACGATCACGACGAACCTGATCCGATTGCGCATGGATTCTCCTTTCCGTCGCTGCCCGCGAGGGGAGACTGGCCCCCGCCCCCCGCCGTCCCGGCGACGCGTCCGAGAGGGTGTACGGCGCTCTCCCCCCGTTTTCAACGGGCCCCGGCGCCGATGCGTCATTCCCGGACGAAGTGGCAGGTGTAGCCGTCGGGATGGCGGACCAGGTAGTCCTGGTGGAGCTCCTCGGCGGGGTAGAACGGGCCCGCCTTCGAGATCTCGGTGACGACCGGCAGGGGCCACTTGCCGCTCGCGTCCACGTCGGCCCTCACCCTCTCCGCGACGGCGCGCTGCCTCTCGTCCGAGAAGAAGATCGCGCTCCGGTACTGGGTGCCGACGTCGTTCCCCTGGCGGTTCCGGGTCGTCGGGTCGTGCATGCGGAAGAAGAACCGCAAGAGCGCTTCGTAGGAGGTCTTCCGCGGGTCGAACACGATGCGGATCGCCTCGGCGTGGCCCGTCCTGCCCGTCCTCACGGTCTCGTACGTCGGGTTCGCGGTCTCGCCCCCGGTGTAGCCGACCTCGGTGTCGAGGACGCCGGGCTGCCTGCGGATCAGGTCCTCCATCCCCCAGAAGCAGCCGCCCGCCAGGATCGCGACCTCCTCGCCGGACGGCTCGGGCGCGGGCTTCCCGAAGACCGGCAGGTAATCCCCGTACCCTTCCCGCTCGAGATCCTCGACGGGGACGAAGCGCAGGGCGGCCGAGTTGATGCAGTAGCGGAGCCCCGTGGGGGCGGGACCGTCGTCGAACACGTGGCCGAGGTGGGAGTCGGCCTTGCCGGAGCGCACCTCGCGGCGGGCCATCCCCAGGCTCTCGTCCCGCCTCTCGACGATCTCGGCCCCCTCGAGCGGCCTCATGAAGCTCGGCCATCCGCTGCCGGAGTCGAACTTGTCGAGCGAGCCGAACAGGGGCTCCCCGCTGACGACGTCCACGTAGATCCCCGGCCGCTTCTCGTCCCAGTAGGCGTTGCGGAACGGCGGTTCGGTGCCGCACTCCTGGGTGACGCGATACTGGAGCGGGGTCAGGCGCTCGCGCAGCGCCGCGGATCCTCTCTGCGCGTTTTCCTTCACCGGAGTCTCCTCGGCCGCGGGGCTCCCGGGGCCCGCTCCCTTGAGAGCGATGGCCGCGCCGGCCGCGCCCGCGAGCCCGATCAGCGCGGCGGCGATCCGGAGCCGGGTCGAGCCCACGGCGGCATCCTCCCTCCCCTGGAGGAGGATACCCGCGGTCTCCCGCGTGCGCCGGTGCTACGATCCTTGGGGGCCGCCCCGGCGCGGCCCATGGCGGGGAGACGATGCCGATCCGCGAGTACCGGTGCCGCGAGTGCGAGGAGCGGTTCGAGAAGATCGTCCGCGACACCGCGGCGCGCCCACGCTGCCCGGCCTGTCGGGGCCGGAAGGTGGAAAGGCTCCCGTCGGCGTTCGGCATCGGCGGCCGGAGCGAGGGCGCCTCCCGCCCCTCCGGAGGCGGCTGCTCCGGATGCCGGCGCGGCTCCTGCTCGGGCTGCCGCTGATCTCGGGACGGTGAAGGCCGAACCGGCCTTCACGGCGCGAATGCGATGGCGCTACGCCGCGCTCACGGGCACGTCCCCTCGTTGGTCCGGAACGCCAGGGAGCACTCGCCGGAGGGGGTCGAGCTTCCCCGCTCCTCCCCGGCGCTGTCCTGCCCCCAGCTCCCCTCGACGGTGGCGCCGTCGTCCGAGACGACCACGAACCAGAGGTCCCCCGCCGGCACCCCGGTCCACTCGAAGGACCCGCTCGTACCGATGCCGCACGCGCTTCCTCCGATCGCGTAGCTCGACACCGTGGAGAGGGACCCGTAGAGCACGTGGTAGCCGGCCGCGGGGCACGTCGACGCGTCCCACGTCAGGGCGATCGCCGAGCCGTCCGCTGCCGCCCGCGACGCCCGGACCGGCGCGCCGAGCGTCCCGTCCGGGACGGGGGGGGGCGGGACCGCGCCGGCCGGGCAGGCGCTCGTCGCGCACGCGCCGGGAGCCGACCACGACACGTCGATGTTGTCCACCTGCCAGTACCAGTCGAAGCTCCCGTCGTAGTAGCGGAAGCGCACCTGCGCGTCCGGCGCTCCGGCCGAGAGCGCCGTGATGTCGATCGTCCGGTGGTCCGGGTCGGCGCTCGACTCCCCCTGGTTCCGGAGCACGTTCACCCAGGCTCCGCCCGTGAGGCTCGATCGGACGTCCACGTCCCCTTTCTCGTCCCCTCCCTCGGCGTACCAGTAGAACCGCTGATCGAACTCCAGCGTCGCCGCCGCCGCCCCCGTGAGATCCAGGGGGGGCGTGATCAGCTCCTCGTCCTGGGTCGCGTCGATCCCTGCCCAGTCGCTGTCCACGATCGCGAAGGGACCGGCCAGGGGCGCGGTCGCGGTCCTCCCGCCCGGGTTGGCGGCCGTCCAGGTCGCGGCGGTGCCCCCCCCGCTTCCCGAGTCGACGATCGTCCAGCCCGCGGGGATCCCGCCGGAGAAGTCCTCGTGGAGCGCCGTCCCCTCCGCCGCCGGGATCGCGCCGATCCCCTGGCCGAAGCTCGAGGTCCAGGCCCCCTCATTCGCCGACAGTTGCACCTCGAAGCCGATCGCCGCGCCGCAGGACAGCGTCTCGGGGAGCGCCGCCCGGAAGTGCGGCGCGTTCGAGACCGACGCCGCCCCCGGCGCCAGGTCCGGATAGGATGCCGTCGCCTGGAGCATGGCGACCCCCGCCGTCGTCGGCACGAGCGTCGCCGTCACGCCGGTGAGCGCCGTCGTCCCGTCGTTCTCGATCGTCACCGAGAAATCCACCGTCTCGCCGGCGTCCCAGACGCCGTCCCCGCTCCCGGGGCCGCCGAGGACGCACGAGTCGGCGACGAGCGAGTGCCCGAGGTACCGGGCGTGGGGCTCGCACGTCTCCGCCGTGAACCGGAGCATCAGCGTCCAGTCGTCCAGCGTCCCCGTGTTCCCGATCGCCTTGTCCACGACCCGGAAGCGCCAGCTCCCCCCCGCCTGGATCCCCGCGACCGCGGCGAGCGGAGTCTCCGGGCGATACGAGCCGGTGAACGGCGCCACCCCATCGGCGATCGAGATCGCCGCCCGGTCGTCGAAGACCGTGTCGCGGAAGTTGTCCCCCGACCCCCCGCGCCGCTCCGCCAGCGACACGACCTTCCCGTCCGGAGCGATCAGAGACAGGGACAGGTCCCCGTCGCTGGTGTGCGTCACGTTGACCAGCACTTCCAGGTCGGCCACCGTCCGGGTGTCGGTCACGGCGATCGTCGAGGTGGCGCCGATCGTCGACTTGTCCGGGATCGGGATCGGGTCCCCGGCGCTCGAGATCGTCCGGCCCTCGATCCTCCCGGTCGAGAACGCGTGGTAGGCCCCTCCCGCGTCGTCGGTCGAGGCGTTCCCCGCCGCGTCGGCCGAGCGGACCGAGAACCGGTGGACGGAGCACTCGGCGAGGCCCGAGAGATCCACGGCGTGCTCCGTGACGAGCGCCGCCTCGAACGCCGTCGATCCGGGGGGCGTCGAGACGCCATAGGTCACCGTGCCGTCCGACGGCTCGTCGGTCGTCCACGCGATGCGCGCGGTCGACCCGGTCACATCCGACGCGGCGACGTCCGAGATCGCCGGAGGCAGGCAGTCCGCGACCGCCGTCGCCGTCCGCGGGACGTTCGTCCCGCCCTGGCCGTCGTCCGCGTCCACGTAGGTCACGGTGATCGTGTCGCCGTGGGCGACCGACAGCCGTCCGTCCCCAGCCACAGGCGGCGCCGACGTGACGTAGGCCGCCCCCTCGAGGATCCCCGGGGACTCCCCCTCGGCTACGAGCACGGCCGTCTCGGGAACCGGCTCGGTGCCGGACGCGAGGGTCACCGCCTGCGTCGGGATCCCCCGCAGGTCGTCGTCGCGGAGCTCGATCGCCACCTTGTCGTCGCAAGCGTACCGGCTGCGATTCGTCGTGACGGATCCGGCTGCCTGGTAGTAGCACTCCGCACCATCCATCCCGTCCCAGGTCACGGCGCCGGTCGCGAGCGGATCGAGCCAGTCGGACAGGCGCGTCTCCGGCGTGCCGCCCCCCATCCAGGACGCCGCGACCTTTCCGTACTCGTCCCAGGTGATGCTGTCGCACGAGGCCGTGCCCCCGTGGAGCTGCCCGACGATCCGTCCGGCCGGATCGAAGAGCGGCGAGCCGGACGACCCTCCCTCGGTCGTCCCCTCCTCGTAGTTCTCCACGCGCCAGTGGCTCGTCCCCCAGTTGACGCCCTCCACCAGCGGGTCGTCGTCGTGGCTGATCTTCTTGACGTCCCCGCTCGGGTGATGGATCACCCAGCTCTGCGGGGCGGGATTCGGGTCGCGGCTCCAGCCGTTGAGGTAGAAGCCGAACGACTCCGGCGGGAGCGCGCTCATCTCGAGGAGCGTGAAGTCGCTCGTGCCGTAGTTCCCCCGGACCACGCCGCCCGAGATCATGTAGGTCGTCGGCGCGCCGGGGTCGCCGCTGCCGCAGTCCGACCTCTCGAAGTTGAACCCGTAGGTCGTGCTCGTGTCCGCTCTGCAGTGCGACGCCGTCAGCACGTACGGCTTGCAGTCGCCGGCGGTGTCGTTGATCATCGAGCCCGTGCAGAAGGACGTCCCGTAGGCCGTCAGCAGGATCACGACGCCGCGCTTCTCGTCCTGCCAGTCGGCCCCGAGCGGACAGTTGACGTCGATGTTGCAGGACCCGGAATCGCCGATCCCGTCGACGGCCTTTCCGGCTCGATCGAGCCAGGCGGCGCGCCCGATCGTCCCGAACGGCCGGTAGCCGTGAGAGACGGTCCCCAGGTGGAGCCTCGGCATCTCCCCGCGGCGGGCGGCGGGCCAGTACAGCTCGAGCACGATCTCGTCCCCCTCGATGGGGGGCGTCCACAACTCGCCGTGATCGCGAACGTCGGAGGCCGTGAACGGCCCGAGAACGGTGGCGCCGCGCGCGGCGTAGATCCAGAGCGCTCCTCCGTCCTGCAGTCGGAAGGAGTCGAAGCCGGCGACGAGCCAGAGGGCGCCCGCGCTTCGCAGCCTGAGACGCCAGAGCCGGTCGCCTTCGCCGAGATCCTCCCATGTGCCCGCGCCGGCCGGCGCGAGGTCGGTCTCGAAGCGGAACCCGACCCGAAGGGGGATCGCGAGATCGCGGCGCAGCGCGCGGGCCGCGTCCTCCCGGAGGAGACCCGCGACGTCGAGGAGCGGCGCCGACCAGGCGGCGACGCGATCGAGGGCGATCGCCTCGGGCCGCCCCCTCGACGCAGGAGGCTGCCCTGCGAAAGAGAGCGCTGCCCCGGCGCCGGCCAGGAGCGCCGGCAGCGCGAGGACGAGGGCGCGGCGGATCCGCGATCCTCGCCGGCCGTCCCTCGCCACGCGCATTCCCCCCTCCTCCGGGAGCGCCTGCTTCGCGCCCCCGCCCAGGACCCGAAGTACCGCCATCCGGCCATGGAGTCAACCGGAACGCCGGGCCGACCGGGACGCGTTGCCGCGCGCCGCGGGCGTCCGATAGAATCGCGCCCCTCGCAGGTGCCGCTCGTTGCGGCCCGCGCCGGGCGGCCGGGTCTCTCGTCCGGCGCGCGGCCCGCGAGCTCGGAGAGAGACGTGGGACGGCAGTCCGGGCAGCCGGGTTCCGGGAGCGGCGCCGCCGGCGCGGCGGCAAGGGCAGCTTCGTGGGCCCCCCTCGGCGCCGTCCTCCTCTGCGTCGCGCTCCTCGGCTGGCTCCAGTTCTCCTTCCGGGGCCTGGCCGACTCGGACAGCTACTTCCACACGAGGGCGGCGAGGGAGCTCAGCGAGTCGGGCTTCCGCCGCACGTTCCCGCAGGCCGCCTTCAGCACGTGGAGCACCCGGTACAGCGACAAGGACCTCCTGTTCCACGTCGCGCTGATCCCGTTCCAGCTCTTGGACGCCGGCGCCCCCGGCGGCGCCGAGCCGGCGCGGGAGGATCTCGTCCTCCCCGGGAAGCAGGCGGCGACCGCGCTGGCCCTCGTCTTCTTCGCGGCCCTCGCCTTCGCGCTTCGCTCGGTCGAGGCCCGGTTCGCCTGGTACTGGATCCTCCTCTATTTCAGCGTGAACCTGGCGGTCCTGCGGCAGCTCCTTCCGGTCCGGCCCGGGCTCTTGGGCGCCGCCTTCCTGATCCTCGAGATCGCGCTCCTCGTGCGCCGGAAGGGGGCGTGGCTCGCCGTCGTGGGAGCCCTGCACACCTACGCGCACTCCTCGTTCGTGCTGCTGCCCGCGATCGCGCTGGCCGCGACGGCCGCTCCCCTCCTGCGGCGCGAGCCGGCGCGGCTCCGTCTTCTCGGCTTCGCGCTGCTCGGTCCGGCGGTCGCGTGCCTCCTCCATCCCTATTTCCCCAACAACCTGTTCGTCGCCTGGGACCAGATCGTAGAGGTCGCGCGCGGCGTCTGGTGGGGAAGCGCGGAGATCCCCGCCGACCTGTTCGGGCCGGAGCTGGGGCCCACGCTGACGTCGAACGTCCTGAAATACTTCGCGGGGCTCCTTCCCGCCGCCTGCGGGATCCTCGCCCTCCTCGCGTTCCCGTCGAAGAGGCTCTCGACCGACGGCCTCGGCCTCCTCCTCGTGACGGGCACGCTGGCCGTCGCGGCGTTCCTGTCCGAGCGCTTCCTGCAGTTCCTCCTGCCGGTCGCGATCCTGCTCGGCGCGCGCCTATTCCGCGAGATCCTGGGCGACGACACGCTCCGGGAGGCGCGAAGGCGCGACCCGCGCGCGTTCGGTCTCGGCGCCGGCCTCCTGGGGTTCTGTCTCCTGGCGGGGCTGGCCCACGGGAGCGTCTTCGCCCTGAGCCGGGAGGTGCGGGCGATGGGGACGGCGGAGCTGCAGCGTCCCGCCATCGAGTTCCTCGACGGGGTCGCCGCGCCCGGCGACGTCGTGTACCACAACTTCTGGTGGGACTTCTCCGCCCTCTACCACTTCCGGCCGAACGGGCGCTACGTCGTCGCGCTCGACCCGGTCTTCTTCTACCGGCGCGACCCGGCGCTCTTCAAGAAGAGCCTCGAGGCCTACCGCGGGGAGAGCGAGGACCTCTACCGCGTGCTCCGGGACGATTTCGGGGCCCGGTGGGTGTACCTCCCGAAGGGGCCCCGCCACCTGCCTTTCTTCAATCTCATGAGGAAGGACCCACGGTTCCTCAAGGCGTACGAGGACGAGCACGTCGTGATCGCCCGCCTCGGCTAGCGCCCGTCCCCGCCCCCGACTGGCCCGGAAGCCGAACGGCCCCTAGATTTCGCCTCGCATGCGTGGAACGGGGATCCGCCTCGGGCTGGCGGTCTGCGCCCTCGGTCTGGCCGGAGCCACGGCCGTCGAGGGGGCCGTGTACACGGTCGTGAACACGGGGAACAGCGGGACGGGCTCCCTCCGGGCCGCCATCCTCGCGGCCAACGGTGTGCCCGGATCGACGATCGCGTTCGCGATCCCGACGACCGACTCCGGCTACGATCCTGGGACCGGCGTGTTCACGATCCGTCTGACCTCGGTCCTGCCGGCGATCACCGCCGCGGGAACGATCCTGGACGCGACGACGCAGGCCGCGACGATCGGCGACACGAACCCCGGAGTCCTCGGCACGGGAGGGACCGTCGGCGTGGACGGGCTCCCCCTACCGACGGTGGAGCGCCCGGAGATCCTTCTCCGGGCGAACGGGGCGATCACCGTCGGCATCGACGTGGAGGCGTCGAACGTCGTAGTCCGGGGGCTCTCGATTTACGGCTTCGGCAGGTCCGCCGGAGGGAACGCCTGCGACATCTTGGTCGGGGGAATCGCTCACGGCGTCCTGATCGAGAGGAACGTGATCGGGTCCACTCCCGTCGCCTGGACCGACCCCGGGAACACGGCGCGCTCCGGCAAGGATCACCTGCGCATCGTCGGGGGGGACGCGGGAGTCCTCCGCGACAACCTCGTCGGCTTCGCCACCGGGAGGGGATTGGTCCTGAGCGCGGGTTCCGACGGCTGGGTCATCGAGCGGAACGAGTTCCGCCTCAACGGCATCGGGAACGCGGCTTTCGACGGGATCGAGGTCGGAGACGGCAGCGGCGGAGCCGTCGTCCGCGAGAACCTGATCGTCAACTCCAACGCGTGCGGAGTCGATCTCCTCCAGAGCTGGGGCGGGAACACGCTTGTCAACAACACGATCCAGGAGAACGGGATCGGCTCGGCGGCGGACACCGACAAGCACGGCGTGCGCGTGGGCGGCACGGCGAACGTTCTGGACCGCAACCTGATCGCGGGCAACAACGGGGCGGGGGTTCTCGTGGCGGCGGGTTCGGGCGCCGATACGATCACGAGGAACAGCGTCTACTCGAACGGCGCGTCGACCGGGCAGATCGGGATCGACCTCCTCTCGTCGGCCGACGACCCGAATCTCGGGACCGCGCCGTTCGTGACGCCGAACGATCCGGGGGACGCCGACGCGGGCGGGAACGGGCTTCTCAACTTCCCGGTCCTCGTCTGGGCGGCGCTCGGCTCGGGGCAGCTCACCCTCGCGGGGTTCGCCCGCCCTGGCTCTTCCATCGAGGTCTTCCTGGCCGCCGCCGACCCGAGCGGGTTCGGCGAAGGGCAAACGTATCTGTTCACCGCCGTCGAGGGCTCCTCGGAGGACGAGGACGCGACGGCCGGCACGTACGCGAGCCCCGTGAACGGCCTCGACCAGGGAACCGACACGACGAGCCGGTTCCGCTTCGTCGTTCCCGCTCCGCCGGGAGTCTCGACGGGATCCCTTCTCACGGCGACGGCGACGCTCGGGTCGGCGACGTCCGAGTTCTCCGGCAACGTCGCCGTGGCCCCGCAGCCCCTGCTCACGCTCGTCAAGTCGGTCGATCCGGCCGGAGACCAGGCGCCGGGGACCGACCTCGCCTACTCGGTCGTCTTCGCCAACACGGGCGGCGCCGACGCTTACGCGGTCAGCGTCCTGGACGCCGTCCCGGCGAACAGCGACTACCGGGTCGGCTCCGCCATCTTCGCCGCCGGCTCGACGGGACTGACGGCGGAGATCGAGTACTCCGGCGACGGCGGAGCGACGTGGGACTACGTCCCGGTGAGCGAGGGGGGCGGGGCGCCCCCCGGATACGACCGCCTCGCCACGACGATCCGGTGGGTCTTCACGGGAACGCTCGGGTCCGTCCCTCCCGCCAATCAGGGGACCGTCGGCTTCACCGTCCGGATCCGCTAGCTTCAATCTCCTCTCATTCTCGGAATCGGCTGAAATAGTTTAATTCTTCGCCCTTTCTGTGCCTATTTAAGACTTGACCGCGTGACTATGCGCTACCAGATTTGTTCATCGTGCTGGATGGCGAAACGCAAATGCGTTCCGCTCGCGGGGGCTGGGAGAAGGTTGCGCTCGGGCAGCCGGGGGAGGACGGCCATGTTCCATAGCATCGCACGGGCGCGGCGGACCGCCGCCGTGGCCATCGGCGTCGCCTTGGCGTCGGCGGGGCTCGCGCTCGCCGTGGCGGGGGCGCCGAAGGTCGAGGTTTCGATTCTCGCCGAGCGCGAGGTCGTCAGGACGGACGCCTCGGGACGCTCGTCCGTCGTGCGCGAGCCGGTCACGATCGCGAATCCGGGCGACGTGATCGTCTACACGCTGACGGCGAAGAACACGGGAGACGCGCCCGCGCTCGATCCGCGGATCGAGGACCCGCTCCCCTCCGGAACGCTCCTCCTGCTCGACTCCGTCGAGACCGGAGGGGCCGCGGTCGGCGCGAGCCTCGACGGCGGCAAGACCTGGCAGCCGTTCCCCGCCCGCGTCGAGCGGCGGCGGGACGACGGAACGACCGAGCGCGTTCCCGCTCCGGCCGGGGCCTACACGATCCTCCGGTGGACTTTTCCGGACCCGTTGGGGCCCGGTGAGTCGAAAGACGTTCGCTTCAAGGTTCGGATCCGCTAACGCGCGATCGAGAGGAGACGGAACATGACGACGAAGAGAGGGATCTCGCTCCTGGCAGTCGCCTTCCTGGGGCTCGCGGCCGCGGTCCTCGCCGTGCCCGCGCACGCCGTCGGGACGCCCGCCGGGACCGACATCACGAACCAGGCCACGGTGGACTACCAGGACGTCAACGGCAACGCCCTTCAGGCCCTTTCGAACATCGTCACGACGACGGTGTCGCAGGTCGCCGCGGTGGACGTCTCGCCGGACAACACGTCCAATGCCGACCCGGGCGACGTCGTGTACTACGCGCACGTCGTCACGAACAACGGGAACGGGGACGACACGTTCGACATGACGGCCGTCAGCAGCAACGGCTGGACGGTGCAGATCTACCACGACGTCAACGGCAACGGCCTGTACGACGCCGGCACCGACGTGCTCCTCACCGACACGGACACCGACGGCGTTCCGGATACCGGAGTCCTCGCGCACGACACCACCTACGACCTTCTCGTAGCGGTGACGGTCCCGACCGGCGCCGCCGACGGCACCGTGGACACGACGACCGTGACCGGCACGTCGTCGTTCGACACGAACGTCTTCGACACGGCCACGGACACGACGACGATCCAGGCGCCCGCGCTCAGCGTCGTGAAGTCGGTCTCCCCCCTCGGCGACCAGCCCCCGCTCACGGTCCTGACCTACACCGTCGTCATCACCAACAACGGCACGGGGCAGGCGAACAGCATCGTCCTGACCGACCCGATCCCGGCCAACACGACGTACCAGGCCGGAACGATCACGCTCAACGGCACGGGCAAGACCGACGCCGCGGGCGACGACGAGGCGGACTACAACGTGACGAACCCCGGGGAGGTCACCGTCAGCGTCGGCTCGCTGGCTGCGAGCGCCTCGGCGACGATCACGTTCCAGGTGCAGATCGACTAGTCGGGCTTCGATCGGTCGCGCAGCTCGTGGAGTGCGGGGCGTCCTCCGGGACGCCCCGCGCCGCGATTTCCTTCCTCCGCGCGTGAGGGCGGCTTCATGACCGGGGTTCCGGCGCCACCCGGTTTCGTTTTTTCGCGCGCGCGTGCGTGCGGTCCATTCTTGCGCGCCGCGATCGCCCTCGGTGCCTGCGCCCTCGTCTCCCCCGCGGCGGGCCAGACGGCCCCCACGCCGCCGGGAACTCGGATCGTCAACGTCGCGACGGGATCGTACGTCGATGGGGAGATCTCTCCTCCGGGCGATCCGCAGGCGCCTTCGAGCTCCCTCGTCGTGCTCTCCAACGCCGTCGTGACCGTCGTCGCGCCGGCGGCGGCGATCGAGGAGCTCGTGCTCTCGGTCGAGCCCGCGGGGACGGTCGCGCCGGGTACGCGCCTGACGTACACCCTCGTGACGGAGAACCGCTCGGCGGACCCCTGGACCGGAGTCGTTCTCCGGCTGCCGCTCGACGCCGGACTCGGAGACCCGACGTCGATCGCCGGATCGCCCGGCGCGCTCCCGGCGCCGACGGCGACCGGCTGGGACGCCGCGACGCGCACCGCGACCTGGAGCTTCGACGCCGTCCCGGCCGGCGCGATCGTGTCCGTGCAGCTCGTGGTCCCCGTGCTCTCCGACGTCCCGGCGGACACGGTCGTGGAGGAGACCGGAGAGGGCTCCTCGGCCGAGAGCCCCGGGATCGTGCTCAGCAACACCGTCTTGACCCCGGTCGTGCCGCCGGTGATCGAGATCTCGAAACGGGCTGAGCGCTCGGTCGCGTCCCCGGGAGATCCGGTCGCGTTCTCGCTCGAGGTCCGCAACGTCGGCACCTTCACGGCGTCCTCCGTGGAGGCGCAGGACACGCTTCCGCCGGGGCTCGCGTACCTCGACGGGAGCGGCCGCGTGGACGGGTCGGCGGTCGAGCCGATCGTGTCGGCGGACGGACGGGCGCTTCGCTTCCCGCTCGGCAGCCTGTCGCCCGGGGAGACGCGCGCGGTGCGCCTCGCGGCGCGCGTCACCGCCCTCGCCCGCGAGGGGGAGGCCCTGAACCGGGCGGTGGCATCGGCCGTCTCGCCGGCGGGGTGGCCGTTCTCGTCCCTTCCCGCCAGCGCGGCCGTCCGGATCGTGCCCGGACCGTTCCGGCGGGAGGCGACCCTCGTGGGGCGCGTGTTCGTGGACGACGATGGCGACGGGATCTCGGACGCCGGGGAGCCCGGCGTGCCCGGGATCCTCGTGGCGCTCGAGGACGGCCGCGGCGCGGTCACCGACGTCACCGGCCGATGGCACCTCGAGGGGGTCCGCCCCGGGCTGCACGTCGCTCGCCTCGATCGCGACACGCTCCCCGAGACCCTCCGCCCCGAGATCGTGAACGCCGACTGGGCCGGGGACCGGGGCTCGCGCTTCGTCGAGACGCGCCCGGCCGCGCTGGCCGTCGCCGACTTCCCCGTCGGACCGGCCGGAGCGCCCCGGTGCCGCGTTGCCTCGGACGGCGTCGCCCTCGCGGTGCCGTCGGTCACGCTGCTCTCGGCCCCGGGGAGGCTCCAGACGTCCGCCCCGGTCCACCTCGAGCACGCCGCGGAGCTCCTCGTCGAGCGCGGCGCGCGGGTCCCCTCCCGGATCGCGGTCTCCTGCGACGCGGATGACGGCGGCCGGGGCGCCTCGGAGATCGGACGGATCCTGCGCGAGAGGGTCGCCGCCCGCGTCGTGGAGGCCACGGCCGGCGCGGCGCCGGAGGCGGCGGGGCGAGTCCCTGGGGCGGCCGGGGAAGGCCTCGAGGCCCTCGTGCGCGAGGCGCCCGCGACGGCGGCGATCGTCGCGCCGGCCGACGGCGCGCGGGCCGCCGGCTCGAGCGTCTCCGTGGACGTCGTGTACCCGCTCGGCTCGACCCCGAGCCTGAGCGTCAACGGCGTCCCCGTCCCGGCTTCCAGGATCGGCGCAACCTCCACGCTCCCGTCGCGCGGGGTCGCGGCGTCCCGCTACGTCGGCGTCCCTCTCACCGACGGCAAGAACCGGATCGAGCTCCGCGCGATCCCGCCGGGCGCGTCCCCCGAGGCGGCGGCGCCGGTCGCGGTGACCGTGGGCCGGCCCGGGCGCATCGCGGGCCTCAGGATCGCGGCTCCGGGATCGCGCTGGATCGCCGACTCCGCGACCCCCGGCCTGCTCGAGATCGAGGCGAACGACGGGGCGGGGATGCGCGTCTCCGAGGCGCCCGCCCTGATCCTCGAGGTCGAAGGGGCCGTGCCGCTCGATCCGGACGCCGACCCGGCGACGCCGGGATTCCAGGTCCGCCTGGCCGACGGCGCCGCCGCGGTCCGATTCGCCCCGCAGACGTTCCCGGGCCGCGTCCGCGCGCGGGCGACGTGGGAGGACCTCGAGGCGGAGATCCTGGTGGACGTTCTCCCCGCGGGCGGCCGGTGGCGGGTCGCCGGCCTCGCGGAGGGCAGGCTCGCCGGCGAGGGCGGGGTCGAGGGGGACGGCGGCGGCCCGCCGGGCCTCGACGACGATCCCGAGGGCGACGGCGGGCGGCTCGCGTTCGTGGCCCGCGGCCCCGTCGGCCGCGCGTCCCGCCTCACCGTGTCCGTGGACACGGCGCGCGAGCGCGACCGCGAACGGCTGTCCGACACGTTCGAGCCGGACCGCTACTTCCCGATCTGGGGCGACACGTCGGTCACGGTGGACGAGGCGAGGCGGCAGGGCCCGGTCTTCGCCCGAATGGACAGCCCCAGGGGCTTCGCGCAGTACGGGGAGGTGGCCACCGGCTTCGACCGGACGGAGCTCTCGCGGTACGACCGGCGGTTCGAGGGGGCCTCGGGCCGGGCGTCTCTCGGCCGGACGACGATCGAAGGATTCGCCGCGTCCACCGACCAGACCGTCGTCCGCGACGTGCTGTCTCCGGACGGCACGTCGGGGCCGTACCTCCTCTCTCGCCGCCCCGTCGTCGCACGCTCCGAGCGCGTCGTCCTCGAGGTCCGGGACCGCGAGCGCACCGACGAGGTGCTCTCGCGGCAGGTGAAGCTGGCCGATCTCGATTACGACCTCGATCCGGAAGCCGGGACGATCCTCTTCCGCGGGCCGGTGCCTCCGTTCGACGCGGCGATGAACCCCTTCCGGATCGTCGTGCTCTACGAGGCCCGCGGCGGAGGAGACTCGCAGATCGCGGCGGGAGCCAGGGTGACGTTCCGGCCGACCGACCGCGTGGAAAGCGGGGTCTCCGCGGTTCGCGAGCAACGGGAGGGGGACGACCTCGAGCTGTACGGGGCCGACCTCGTCTGGAGGCCCGGGCCGGGGACCTCCGTGCGCGCGGAGATCGCGGCGACGGACGAGGGAGGGGGAACCGAGACGGCGTCCCGTCTCGAGGTGCGCTCACGTCCGAACGCGGAAGTCGAGTGGGAAGTCTCCTGGCGCGACGTCCCCTCGGGATTCGCCAACCCGACGCTGCTCGCGGCCCCGGAGATCGGCAGCCGCCGCATGGGCGGGAGCGTGCTCTGGGAGCCGGGCCGCGACTGGCGCGTGAAGGGCGAGGCGTTCCGCCAGCAGGACGACGTCTCGGGGATCGAGAGGAGCGTCGCCGAGGTGGACGCCGAGCGGAGGCTCGGGGCCTCCACGCTCTTCGGAGGGCTGACGAGCGTCGCTTCCGACGGCCCTTCCGGCCGGGCGGACTCCTCCCTCGCGGAGATCGGCGCACGGGGAATGCTAGGCAAGCGCTGGCTCGGCGAAGTGTCGCATCGTCAGGTGCTCGGCGGCGAGACCGCGCCGGGCTATCCCTCGCGCACCGCGGTCGGCCTCGCCTGCGAGATCGCCGAGGGCCAGCGGCTCGTCCTCCGGCACGAGATCGAGTCCGGCGACGGACCCGCCCGGGACCGGACCTCGCTCGGGCTCGAGAGCAGCATCGGGGCCAACACGAAGGCCCACGCCCGCTACGAGCTGGCCGGCGGAGGCTCCGGGGCCACGCTGCGCTCCACGACCGGCATCGAGACGGTCCTCCCGCTGGGCCGCGGCGCGTCGCTGAGCTTCCTCGCCTCGCGCGTCGAGACCGAGCGTGGAAGCGAGGAGGGAGACTTCTCGACGCTGGGGGCCGGCTTCGAGAAGAGGTTCGGAGACTCGATCGTCTCGAGCCGCTACGAGATCCATCTCGCTGCGCGCGAGACGCGCCACGTGGCGACGGCTTCCGGGGCCTTCCGGCTCGGCGAGCCCTGGACGGCCTTCGTGCGAGAGCGGATCTTCGTCCACGACCCCGAGGCGGCGGGCACGGCGGCCGTCGCCGAGGGGCTCTTCGGGCTGGCGTACCGGCCGGTCGGCCGCCTTTGGCAGGCGCTCGTCCGGCTGGACCAGGTCGCCCGCACCGGCACGGCGACGACCGCGGGCGGCGTCGTTCCCGGAAGCGTTCCCACCGAGCCGGCGTCGGGGGGAGCCCCCGCGATCCGGGACGCCGGCGGAGCGACGGGAATCGGCACCCTCTACGACCGCGCGTTCGACGCCCCCGACAGCATCGCCCTCAACGTGGCGGCGGGCGCGCAGCTGGCGCCGCGACACAGGATCGCCGTGACCGGGATCGCCCGCCGCGTCGAGGGGCTCGACTCTCTCGGAGTCGGAGGGAGCCTCACCTGGCTCCTCGGCGCCCACTACACCGCGCAGATCCGGCCGCGCTGGACGCTCGGAGGAAGCGTCCGGCGCTTCGCGCAGAACGACACCGGGACGGCGACCTACGGCGCCGGGATCGAGGTCGGCTGGCTCGCGATCCGGAACCTGTGGCTGACCGGGGGCTACAACGTCCTCGGATTCGAGACGCCGTACGCCGCCTCCGACGACGGCACCCGGAAGGGACCCTTCGTCTCGCTCCGGTTCAAGTTCGACGAGAGGAGCCTGGAGAACCTGAAAGACCTGCGGCTCGATCGGCGCTAGCCCCCTCGATTCGGGGATCCTCCGCGGCGCCCCCGGAGGATCTTGACGGGAGCCGAGCCGCTCCTAGATTCCCCCTTCGGGCGCGCCGGAGCGGGGAACGGGAAGGCGACGATGGCGGACGAGGAGAGACCGAGGATCCTGATCGCGGGAGAGGACGCGGCGTCCGTCGGGGCCCTCGCCGCGGCCGCGACCCGCGCCGGCTACGAGGCGGTCGAGGCGGACGGCGCGCGCCGCGCCGTCGAGCTGTTCTCCCGGCACCGTCCCGACCTCGTGATCCTCGACGCGGGCCTCGAGGCGACGGAGGGGACCTCCGTGCGCGCCGAGATCCGGCGGGCGCCGGGAGGAGACGCAGTTCCGATCCTCGTGCTGACCGATCCCGGCGATCTCGCTCCCCTGTCGAGCGGATGCGACGCCGGCGCGACCGACTTCGCCCCGAAGCGGGCGAGCTGGACCGAGCTGGCGCACCGCGTGCGCAACATGATCCGCGGCAAGGAGGCCGCGGACGCTCTGCGCCTCAGCGAGGCCCGGCTGGCCGCCGCGACCCGGATCGCGCAGCTCTGCCGCTGGGAGTGGTGGCCGCGCTCGGGGCGGTTCCGGTGCTCGGAGGATCTCGACCGGCTCCTCGGGACCGCGCCGGGCTCGCTCTCGCGGCTGGAGGAGATTCTCGACCGCGTCCACGCCGACGATCGATCCGCCGTCCGCCTGGCCCTCGAGGAGGCCGCTCGGCTCGGCCGGTCCGCCGGCTTCGACTTCCGGGCGCAGGGGGCCGACGGGTCGCCGCTCCACCTGCGCGGCCGGGTCGATCCGGAGGCGGACCTCCCGGGGCGCGCCCGTCGGATCCGGGGAACGATCCAGAACGTCACCGAGAGCGTGCTGGCCGAGAAGAGGATCCGGTCGCTGGCGCACTTCGACTCCCTGACGGGCCTGCCGAACCGGGTCCTCTTCGACCGCCATCTCGCCATCGCCATCAAGAACGCGCGGAGGCACGAGGAGCCGCTCGCGATCCTGATCTTGGACGTCGATCACTTCCATCGGATCAACGACACGCTGGGGCACACGGCCGGCGACCGGCTCCTCCGGGCCTTCGCCGAGCGGCTGCAGCACAACGTCCGCGCGACGGACGGGCTGACCCGCGGTGAGCCCTCCGAGGACTGGGGGACCGTGGCTCGCCTGGGAGGAGACGAGTACATCCTGCTGCTGACCGACATCCGGCGCGACGAGGACGCCGGCAAGGTGGCGCTCCGGATCCTCGACTCCCTGAAAGACCCCTTCCCGCTGGACTCCCGGGAGATCTTCGCAACCGCCAGCATCGGCATCAGCGTGTTCCCGACGGACGGGGACGACGCCGAGACGCTGCTGAAGAACGCCGACGTGGCCATGAACCACGCCAAGTCGAGCGGGAGGAACAACTACCAGTTCTACAACCTCTCCATGAACACGTCGGCCCTCCACCGGCTCTCGATGGAGACACGCCTTCGCAGGGCGGTCTCGCAGGACGAGTTCCTCCTCTGCTACCAGCCGCTCGTGGACGCGGGGAGCGGGCGCATCCTCGGCGTCGAGGCGCTGATCCGCTGGAGGCATCCGGAGCTGGGGCTCGTCCTTCCCCTCGAATTCATCCCGCTCGCGGAGGAGACCGGGCTCATCCTCCCGATCGGCGAGTGGGTGCTCCGGACCGCCTGCGCGCAGGGCCGCCTCTGGCACGAGGCGGGCTTCGATCGCCTGCGGGTGGCGATCAACCTGTCGGCGCAGCAGTTCCAGCGCCAGACGCCCGAGGCGATTCGCAAGGCGATCGTCGGCGAGGGGCTCGACCCGTCCCGCGTCGAGCTGGAGATCACGGAGAGCGTGCTGATGGGAGAGGCCGCCCGGATGCGGAGGACCCTCGAGGAGTTCAAGGCGATGGGCGTGCGGATCGCGATCGACGATTTCGGCACCGGATACTCCTCGCTGAGCTACCTCAAGAAGTACCCGATCGACGTGCTGAAGATCGACCGCTCGTTCGTCCGGGACCTCGTGCAGGGGCCGGACGACAAGGCGATCACCGTCGCGATCATCCACATGGCGAGGAGCCTCCGGAAGGACGTCATCGCGGAGGGGGTCGAGACCGCCGAGCAGAGGGACTTCCTCCTCGAGGAGGGATGCTCGGTCATGCAGGGCTTTCTCTTCAGCCGCCCCGTCCCCCCGGAGGAGGTCAGCCGCCTGCTCGAGCGGCAGCGCGCGGCGCGCGGCGAAGCCGGCGGAAGGGAGCGCTGAGCCGCCCGGCTCGATCCCGTTTCGCGTCATCGCGGTGACGAAAAGCGACATCCCACAGGCTCGGGCGGGGGATCGCCCCCAACGCCTCACTGCGAGGCGGCGCCCTGCAACCCCTCTTGTAAAAGAATTTGCGAATTCAGCCTCCAGAAGGCGCCCCCCGGGCACGGCAGTTGCACTCATCCGCCGCGACGGCTGGATCACACGCGCCGGCAGGCGCGGCGAAGAGGATGCGGGTCGGAACGGGCGGCCGGGGTCGAGGGGATGCCGCCAGCAGGAGGAGAGCCGAATGAGATCCCCGTGATCGGAGGCGAAGCGCCATGCACGCCACTGCATCCCGAGATGGTTCGAACGAGAGGGGATCGGCCCTGGTCCTCGCGATCCTCTTGATCACGATGCTGACGCTTCTCGGCGTCTCCCTTCTCATGATGGCCGACACCGAGGTCCGCATCGCGGAGAACGAGCGCCTTGCGGCGCAGGTCCTCTACTTCGGGGAGTCGGGCGTGCGGATGGTCAAGCGTTGGTTCGACACCCCCGGATCGACGGCCAACCTCATCAATCCTCCCATCGCGGCGATCGACCGGACGCTCCGCCGGATCGACGTGGACGGCGACCCCTCGACGGACCCGATGCCCCAGGACGGCTCCACGTGGCCGATGTACAAGCAGGGGGTGGATCTCGACGGCGACGGTGCGGACGACGTCTTCGACAGGCCGTACCGGTCCTCGCTCCGCGACACGTTTCTCGGGACCGAGTCGGGGCCCGACGTGCGCATCGACGAGGCGGGCTCGTCCGCCGCGAGGACGTTCCTCTCCGACCTCTCCGAGGCGCTCATGGGAGGATTCCCGGCCGGAGGGGTGGGGATCCGCGCGAGGATCGTGCGAATCGACGTGTACGAGCCTCCGCGCCTCGAGGTCGCCGGGACCTGGACCCGCTTCGGAGTCGCGACCGTGGCGGTCACGGCCAGGATCCTGCGCGTTTCCGGGCGGTCCGAGATCGTCCTCGCGGAGAGGGTCATCCGCGCCGTGCTCAACGAAGCGCCGTTCCCTGGGCCGTCCGGGCCGCTCCATTCCTGCGCGGAGATGCGCTACAACGGCAATTTCTCCCCTCACTGGGGAACGGTCACCGCGGTGGGCGACGTGGACCTGCCGAACGCCCTCGACGTCAAGGTGGACGACAGCATCCCGAGAGGGATTCCGGTGGCCGCACGGGTCGACGCGATGTGGGGCTCCGACCTCGCGGCGGATCCGAACTGGGTGGACTACGCGGCGTCGGTCGGCGCCTCCCATCTGCCGATCGAGGACCCGTGGCTTCGCTTCCTCACGGCCGGCGATTTCCTCACCACGACCGGCCACCCTCGGGGAGGCGGCCAGCAGCCTCTCCCCTTCGCGTGGAGCCCCCCGCACCCGGCGCCCCTCGCCGACGCCGACGACCACTCGAACCTGTTCCAGAACCTGCCGTTCGTCCGATGCCCCGACTTCGACTACGAGGTCTGGAAATCGATCGCGACATCGGGCGGGGAAAACGCTCACTACTACACCTGGGCCAACGGCTCCTCGTTCCAGGAGAACGGGATCGGCCCCGCCGTCACGTTCGAGGCCATCACCGACGACCGGGCCGGCCTCTTCTTCTTCGACACCAAGGACAGGAGACCGCCCCATGACGATGACGGGGACGGCATCTACGACAACCTGACCCCCGCGATCCGGATCGCGGGCTCCACCTGGGGCACGCGCGGCTTCCTGTACCTCAACGCCGAGCAGTTCCAAACCAAGGGCGTGACGGGACGCGTGGCCACCTTCCGGGCGCCGGGCGAGCCGTTCCTGGACCAGAACGCGAACGCCCGGCGGGACGAGACGGAGCCGTATCTGAACCTCGAGTACCCGGACACACTCGGAGGAGTCATCCGGGCGACCGATGTGGACGACGGATACGACGGCGCGGGGCCGGCCATCGAGGACGAGGCGGCGGTCTGGGGGATCCTCTACACGAACGGCTTCTACGACGCCACCGGCAACGCCAAGTACTTCGGCAGCGTGATCACGAAGCAGGGGGTCATCGAGTCGCCTGCCGCGGGCACCCCGGACCTGTACTGGGACGAGAGCATCGTGGAGAACTGGCCTCCGCCCGAGTGGGACATCCCGAGGGTCTTCATCACCCGGTGGGAGACGGACCGCTGATCGGAGGCGCCCCCCCCTCCGGCTCCTCCGCGAACTCGAAGCTCCCGCCGCCGCGGCGCTTCACGGCGTACATCGCGTGATCGGCCCGCGAGAGCATCGCGTCGGCGCCGTCCCCCGGCCGGTGCAGGGCGATTCCGACGCTGACGGTCACGGAGAGGAGCTCGCCCCCCGCGACCATCGCCTCCCTGGCCGACTCGAGCACCTTCCGCGCGACCCTGGCCGCGTCCTCGCGGCTCTCGACGCCGGACAGCAGGATCGTGATCTCGTCCCCCCCGATCCGCGCCACGGTGTCGGCCTTGCGCACGATGTGCTCGAACCGTCGCGCCAGCGTCGTCAGCACGATGTCCCCCGCGCCGTGACCGTGCGTGTCGTTGATCTCCTTGAACTTGTCGATGTCCACGAACATCAGCGCCGGAGGCTTCGCGCCGCGATCGGTCTGGGCGAGCGCGACGTCGAGGCGGTCCCGGAACAGCATCCGGTTGGGGAGATCGGTCAGCGAGTCGTGCGTGGCGAGGTGCCTGGCGAGGTTCTCCGCCCGCCTTCGCTCCGAGATGTCCTTGAAGTCCTCGACGATCCCCGCGACCTTCCCGTCCACGACGTAGGGGGTGGCGGTGAGCAGACAGGTGATCCGGGTCCCGTCCGCCCGGATCTTGTCCACCTCCGCCTCGAAGCGCGTGTCCCCCGCCAGGATCCTCGTGAGGGGGCACCGGTCGGTGTGGCAGAGCTCCCCCGGGAAGGCCTCGTAGCAGGCGACGGTCCCGTCTTCCGGCGAGCAGCCGGACATCTCGCGCAGCGTGCCGTTCGACCGCAGCACCCGGAAGTCCGAGCCCACGATGCGCATCCCGTCCGCGGCGGTCTCGAACACCTGCTCGAGCTGCGCCTTCGCCTCCCCGAGCTTCCGCTCCATCTCCTTGCGCGCGCTGATGTCGCGCACGACCGCGAAGATCGCCCTCCGGCCCCCGTACTCGCCGACCCTCGCATGCACCTCGACCGGGAACCGCGTGCCGTCGGGACGGTGGTACTCCGCCTCGAACAGCGTCCCGCTCTCGTCGATCTCGGCGTGCCGCGCGGCGGGGTCGTCCTCCGTCCCGTTCCCGCAAGGGTGGTGCAGGTCGAAGATCCGGAGGCGCGCCAGCTCCTCGCGGGTCCGCCCGCAGGTGTCGGCCGCCGCCTGATTGGCGAACAGGATGTCCCCGCCCTCCGTGTCCACGAGCAGCACGGCGTCGAGGATCTGTTCGAGAACCGCCCGGCATTGCTCGTCGATCCGGGCTTTCGAGAACATCGAGTCCGGCATCGGAGGGGCCTCCGGTGGCTCGGTCCCATCGTACCAGGTCTCGGGCTTGCCGCCCCCCGGGGCCGGGGCCGTTCCGGCTCGAGGAGGAGGAAAGAGTGTCGTTGACTTCGAAACCCCTTGAAGGTACATAGGTGACGCGACGGTCGCGGGGAACGGCACCGATTGCCCCTGCGGATACGGGCCCTACCCCGTGGTCGGGATCGAAGGCGTGGAAGAGCGTTTTCGGGGGGGTCCCGAAACAGAACCAAGGAGGTCAGTCGTATGAGGTGTCGAATTCTGCTCGCCGCTGTTCTCGCTCTGTTGGTCGCGGTGCCGGTGCTGGCCGAGGAGCCTCCGAAGGAGGCGCGCGCCGCCTGGCAGAACATGCAGCCGGACATCATGATCCAGGACGAGATCGGCAACCCGATCACGGGAATCCGCTGCGCGACCCTGGACTTCGGCCCGACGGAGAACCCGCGGGCTCCTGAGGACCTGGACGCCTGGCTCCAGGAGAACGCCCTCGAGAAGTTCAGCGTCAACATCCCCGTGTCCGTCCACGTCATCTACTACACCTCGGGCTCGAGAACGTACGGGTCCGTGACGGACGCGCAGATCGCCGCTCAGATCGCGCAGCTCAACGCGGAGTACGGGCCTTGCGGGGTTTCGTTCTACCTGCACAGCACGACGCGCACGAACAACAAGACCTGGGCGACGATGCGGCCGGGAACGTCCACCGAGCTGACGGCCAAGACGGCGTTGGCCGTCGATCCGACGAACGTCTACAACCTCTACACGGCCGCGCCCGGGGGCGGGATCCTCGGCTGGTCCTACTTCCCGTGGTCCTACGCCGAGAGCAGCGTCTGGCACGGGACCGTGATCCACTACGGCTCCGTCCCCGGCGGGTACCTGACCAGCTACAACGAGGGCGACACCGCCGTCCACGAGTGCGGCCACTACCTCGGCCTGTACCACACGTTCCAGGGAGGCTGCACCGAGCCGAACGACTACTGCGCCGACACGCCGCAGGAGGCCACGCCCGATTACTACTGCACGGAAGGCCGCGACACCTGCACGGCCCCCGGCCTGGACCCGATCCACAACTTCATGGACTACACGCCCGACTACTGCATGTACGAGTTCACCACCGATCAGTGCGAACGGATCGACTGGGCCGTCACGACCTACAAGCCCGGCCTGCTCTAGGGATCGCGCGATCCGGCGTCAGGCCGGATCCGGACCGGTTCCGACGAAGCCCCCGGGGCGAACGCCCCGGGGGCTTTTTCGCTCCGAACGGTGCAGCCCGTCCGCCGGGGCGGTCCATCCATTGGGCCCGGCCGCCGGGGGAACGAGGCCCGCGGCGACGGGACGGGAAGGCGGAGAGCTAGAATCTCGGCCGAGGTGCAGCCGATGCCGAGCCGCAGGCTCGATCCGGTCCGCGAAGCGGACCTCGGGGATCTTTACGACCGGTACGCCCCGGCGACCTTCGGGTTCTTCCTCCGCAAGGTCGGCGATCCCGCGCTGGCGGCCGACCTCAACCAGGACCTCTACCTGAAGCTGTCACGGTCCCTCGACTCCTTCGAGGGGAGGTGCTCCTGGCGAACCTGGATCTTCCTGGTCGCCCGCTCAGTGGTCGCCGAGTCGCGAGAGCGGAGATGGCGCGACGTCGCGGAGAGGACCGTGGCGCTCGACGAGGAGGCGTTCCGGCGCGACCTCCGCCTCCCGGAGGACGCCGACGAGCGCGCGAGGGAGATCCTCCTGAGGATCCGTCTCAGGATCTGCCTGCGCCGCCTGAGCGACCTCGCGCGGGCCGTGATCCTCGGCCACTACTTCGAGGGGATCACGCTGCAGGAGCTCACCTCGCGGCTCCGGCTGCGCAACCCCAGCGGGTCGCGCGGGGTGCTGCTGGGAGCGCAGCGCAAGCTGCGCCGCTGCCTGGAGGGGGCCGGAAAGCCATGAGCGATCGTCCGCGGTTCCTGGTCGGGGATCTCGCGGGTCTCGGCGCGCCGTGCGATCACCTGTCCGCGGAGGAAGCGGAAGCGCTGGCCGAGGGGCGGCTGGCGGCCGGGCGTCTCGGGGAGATCGAGGCCCATGCGGCGAGCTGCCCCGCCTGCGCGGAGCTGCTCGACGATCTCGAGCGGTTCCGGACGCTGGCCTCCCGCGGGCTGACCGTCCCGTCGGAGCGAAGGGCTTTCGACGCCGCCGACGCCGCCGTGCGCCGGAAGCTCCGCCTGTCGAGGGCTCCGCAGTCGGCCCCTCGGAGAATCCTTCGCGCGGCGGTCCGCTATGGTTGGCTGCCGGCGCTGGCGGCGGCCGTCCTCCTCCTCGTCTGGCTCAGGCCGCCTCCACCCGTCCTGATCGCATCGGTGGAGGCGGTTCCTCTCGAGCCGCCCCCGACGGTGCGGGGCCTGTCGCTCGGCGAGACCTGGGACCGCCTCGAGCGTCCCTGGAACGCGGGCGCCATGGCGGAGGCCGCGCGCATCCTCGACACGGCGGCCGAGGAGCATCCGGACCGGGCCGACCTCCTGTTCTACCTCGGAGTGGCCCGGCTGCGATCCGGGGAGGCCGCCTCCGCGGTGGAAGCGCTGCAGAAGGCCGACCGGCTCGAGGCCGAGGCGCCGTCGGAGAACACCCGCTGGATGCTCGCCGCCGCCCTCGAGCGAACCGGTCGCATCGAGGAGGCTTGCGATGCCCTCCGCTCGGTCGCCGAGATCGGGGGCGCGCGGGCCGGAGCCGCGAGAGAGATCGTAGATCGGGCCTGCCGCGAGGCGGCGCCCCCGGCGGATCAGTCGCTCCCGTAGAGGACGAGCCCCGCCCACTGGAACGGATGCACGAACCCTTCCGCGAGAATCGCTTGCCGGGCGTTCCTCATCGCCGTCGATGGGCTCGCCCCGCTCCGCATCTCCCGGTGCACGCGTCCCATCAGCGACGCCGCCCTCGCGTCGTCCACGTTCCACAGGCTGGCGACGATCTGCCTCGACCCCGCCGCCGTGAACGCCCGCACGAGGCCCAGGATCCCCTCGCCCCCGACCAGCTCCCCCATCGCCGTGTCGCAGGCCGACAGGACGATGAGGCGCGGAGCGGAGCGAAGCCTCGCGATCCCGTCCCGATCGAGCCACCCGTCCCCGCCGCCCGAGGGGTGAAGCGCGATGCGGGGCCCGAGGGCCGGATCGAGGACCGCGTGCGCCGTCAGGTGCAGCGTCCGGACCGGGCCGGTGCAGGCCTCCTCGAGCCGCTCGACGCAGGCGTCGTCCCCCGCAAGGACAACGGTCCGGTCCGGGGGATACGCCGCGGCCACCGCTTCCGCCTCCTCCGCGGCGTGGCGCAGGGGGGCGAGATCGAGATCGGCCCGGCCGCGATCGGCCGCGACGACGACGACCCGCCCGTCCTGCAGCTTCTCTGGCGGCTCGAGGAACGACGCGGCGGGAAGGTACTCGATCGCGAGGGACGCGCCGAGGAACTCGAGCGGCCGGCCGTCCTCGGGAGGACGAACCAGGAGCGCCTCGAAGGGCAGGAGGTGCAGCCGGCGATCCGGGACGACGATCAGCCGCTCGACCCCCTCGAGCCGCTCCGCGACCGGACCCAAGAGGTCGCGGAACAGCTCGTGCCCCGTCCGGGCGAAGCGGCGGAAGTCCGTCTCGGGGCTCAGGCGCGCGTCCGGGCTCCCGAGCGGCCGGAGGAGGATCTTCCGGTACGCCTCGACCCGCTCCTCGATCTCCCGCCGCGGGGGCAGGGGGTGGAACGTCGCCCGGCGCGCGTCGACCGCCAGGAGCGACGACTCGTCCTCGCCGAGCAGGAACTCCACGAGCAGATCCCGGGGCCCGAGGAGCCGCTGCGCCTCGGGCAGGGTCAGGGCCCGGTCCTCGTCCGAGAGAGGAGGCGCGGCGGACAGAGCCTCGCGGAGGGTGCGCGCGTGCGCCCGCTCGAGGACCTCGAACGGCTCGGCCAGGCTCGTCGGGTCGAGATCGGCCAGCGAGGCGGCGAGGATCCGGTACGTGTCGGAGCGGATCCGGAGGAAGTGCGTCCGCTCCGAAAGGACGGGGATCGAGAAGCGCATCGACTCGACGAGGTCGACCGCTCTCCGCGCGGCGTCGGCGGCCGCCTCCGGCTCGCCGCGGGCGCGGCGGAGCGCGGCGAGACCCATCAGCGCATCGCGCTCCTCCTCGGGAAGATCGAGACCGGCGCTCGCCGCGAGGATCTCCCGGTAGCGCCCGAGGGCCGACTCGCCGTCCCCCGACCGCCACTCGGCCTCGGCCAGGTAAACGAGCGTCCGGAACCGGAGGTTATGCCGCGAGCACTCGGGTCTCGCGAGGTTCTCCGTGAGTCTCGCGCGCGCCTCCTCGAACCGGCCGGCGCGGATCAGCGCCACTCCCGCGACCATCTCCGCGTACGCCTCGACGTCCGGGCGCGCGCCCCGGGCGGCCGCGGCCTTCGCCCCCTCGAGCAGCTCGAGCGCCCGCCCGTCCGCCGAGTCGAGAGCCAGGATCCCGAGCGCCATCCCCGCCGCGCTCTCGGCCGCGGCGTCCCCCGCCTCGCGGGCGAGGTCGAGCGCCCGCCGGAAGCCGCGCTCCGCCTCTCCGTGGAGGCCGAGGCGGCGCGTACTGTCGGCGAGCTCGTGAAGCGCCTTGCGGTACGCCTCGTCGTTCCGCCCGGAGTCGGCCGCCGCCAGCTCCTCGAGACGGAGCGCCCTCTCGTCGAAGTAGCGCCCCTCCGCCTGTCGCCTCGCGGCGAGCCAGCGGAGGACCCGCCGCTTCAGTCTGCGGTCGCCGGACCGATCGGCCGCGGCCCGCGCCTCGGCGAGCAGGGGCTCGACGCGGGAAGCGTCTCCCGACGCCTCCAGCGCGGCCGCGAGGGCGTACAGCGCGGTCCCCTCGCCGAGAGGGTCCGAGGCGGCGCGGGCCTTCTCGACGGCGGCGCGAAGGATCTCCGACGCCTCGCGGTGCTCTCCTCGCCGCAGATGCCGGTACCCCTCGAGATAGAGGGGGAACCACCGGCGCGGATGCGCGGCGGCGAGGGCCGCGAGGCGGCGCGGAAGGTCCGGATCCTCGCGCGACCGCGAGACGTGGCGCTCGCACTCCGCGATCCGGGACGGCCCCTCGAGGCACGCTTCCCACGGCGCGGCATCGGACGTCGCCTCGCCTTCCGTCCTCGCCCCGGACGGCTCGGCGCCCGCCGGAGCGCCGTCCCGCCCCGGCCCGGAGCATCCCCACGCTGCCGCGAGGCAGGCGAGCGCCAGGCACGCGGCGACGGCCTTCACGCGGCGGGCGCGCCTGCTCTCCTGCCCCCGGGGTGCCGCGACACACATGGAGCGAACCCGCATTGGGAGATCGGCGCGTGAACCATCAGGGATCCACGTGCGTGGGCCTGCATCTCGGATCGTCGGCGTCCTCGCCATCGCAATCCAGCGGGACGGGATTGGGATCCGGCTTCACTTCCAGGCATGAGAACGGCTCCTGAATCGCCACCTCCCACGGGCACCCGCCGCTCACCGGGATCTCCAAGACCTCGATCGGATCGACCCGGTCGCCGTCCACGGTCGCCCAGATTGCCACTTGCACCGCGAGGATCTTCCCTTCCCTGTCGGCGACGTAGATCCACGGGGAAATGCTCGTGTCGGAGCTCGAGGCCAGCGCCCTCGGATGCCCGGCGTAGGAGATCTCCAGGGACGCTGGAGTGCCGTCCGGGCACTGTCCCGCCGGGTATCCGAGCAGCCTGCCCACCCCTTCCGGACTCGACGAGGTCACGAACAGGAAGTGGGAGTGGTCCATCTCTTCCGGCGCGGGGCCCCACACCGTGACGTCGTTCGGGTCGCCGGGAAGCGTGCAGGCGTCCGCTCCGCTCGACAGGTCCTTGACGACCCCCGTCGTCTGGAAGACGCCGAACGGCATCGTCCCGCCTCCGTCGAAGTCCAGACCGTTGGTCAGGATCGCGCTGCCGGAGAAGGGGACTCCCTCATCGTTCCAAGGATCCAGATCGACCGAGACGGAGTAGTCCGAGTAGACCACGACCCGGTAGATCTGCAGTCCGTAGCTGCCGTCCACCCAGTGCAACGCGCTGACGTACGCTTCCTGGATTCCTCCCAGGACCGTCGTCCCCCCGACGGCGACGTCGATTCCGATGCCGGAGGAGTCCTCGTACCCGGCGCTCAGCGGAACCGAGGCGAGCAGCGCCGAGCTCCAGCCGACCGGCTTACCTAGAAGCTTTTCCTGATCGAGGATCCACAGCCAGGGCTCGCCCTCCTGGGTCCCGGTCGCATAGAGCGGGTACCTCACGATGTTGAAGTCCACCGGCTCGGGCGCGTGAAGCCGAGTGAGGGTCAGGGAGGGCAGATCGAGCTCGCTCGCGAGATCGATGCTCTTCACCGGCTCCGACTTCCAGATGTCCACGATCCGCAGCAGACCCCCCTGGGCGACGAAGGAGTAGGAGGCTGCGAAATCCGGCACCGTCGCGAAGGCGAAGCCGTAGGGTTCCTGGCCGGCGGCCTCCTCCTGGTCCAGCGAGATCGCGTTCACGATGCCGTTCTCGCCGACGTTCAGGATCTGAAGCTCCACGCGGCAGGGGTCGAGAACGCCGACGTACTGGCATTCCTGACCGGCGGCGGGAACCGCGACCGCGATTGCCAGCATGGCGACGAAGATCATGGAAGCTCTTGCTCGCATGACGTACTCCTTCAAGGACGCGACCGTTGTGCGGAACGGAAATATACGCCCGCTTTCTCGAAGCGGACGCGCGTCGAAGCGTCCCGCGCGGTCCTCGCGGCCGGACGGTCCGCAACTTCTCGCGCCGGGGGACTTGAAATCCGCCGCTTCGGGCGTAAGCCGGGCGGGCCCGCACGGACGCGGGCCCTTCCGCGCGCGGCGAGGCGTGCGGTAGGATCCCGGTTCCCGCGCGGGCGGCACGGCCCGCACCCACGGGCGGAGGTTTCCATGAGCGAGGAACAGGGCGGAGTGACGAAGCCGAAGGGCGCCTCTTCCGGCGACAGAGCCTTCCACGTCTTCCTGATGGTCGCGTGCGTCGCGCTCGCGGTGATGGCGCTCTTGCTGGCGCTGCAGAACCGCAGGCTCAAGCAGGAGCTCTCTCGTCCGGCGACCCCCCAGATGCCGCCCGACGCCCTGAAGGTGGGCGACACCTTCCCGCCGCTCGCCCTGCTCGACGAGGAGGGGAACCCCGTTTCGGTCGCCTTCGGAGGCGGGCAGAGAACCCTCCTGCTGTTCTTCTCCGCCAGGTGCCCGGCCTGCCGCCAGACGTTCCCGGTGTGGGGCGCCTTGCTGCAGGATCTCCCGGCGGGTGCGCGCGTGTACGGAGTCCGGATCGGCCCCTCCGCGCCGGACATGCCGCCTCTCCCGTTCCCCCAGCACACCCAGGAGGACGGCGGGAAGTCGCTCAAGGGGAAGATCCCCTTCGTCCCCGCGACCGTGCTCCTCGACGGCAGCGGCACCGTGGAGCGGATCTGGTTCGGCGTGCCGGACGAGAAGGCGCGGCAGGAGCTGCGCGACCGGATGGCCTGATCCGGCATGGCGGCGAAACCGGAAATCCGCGTTTTCCGGAGGCCGCGCGACTCCTCGGGCCCGGGACGGCGGCATCTCCCCGCGTTCGGTTGATCCCAAGGCGGCTTGGCCGTACCTTCAGAGATCGACGCCGGATTCCGCCCGGCCGGACGCTCCGGGCCGGCGTCCGCTGGAGGTGAACGATGCGACCGCCCCGAGCCCTTCTGGCGGCCGCGCTGCTCTGCGCGGCCCTCTCTTCCGCCGCGGCCGATCCGTGCGAGCTCAACTTCATCGCGCACGGGACGTTCCGGGACATGGGGGCCTGCCTGCTGTTCGAGGACGACCTCGGGAACTTCTTCGAGGTGGTCAACCGGGCCGGCGCGTGGCAGGACGGCATGTCCGGCACCGCCTACGCGGAGTTCGCCGACGAGAACGTGTGCGGCTCGGAGCAGCCGATCGAGATGTGCTTCTTCGACGCGGACTACACCCGCTTCGTGTTCGGCACGCTGATCCTCCGGGACTTCGTCGAGTGCCCCGGCTACACGATCACGACCGGAGCGGCCGAGTACCTGATCCTCAACTGTGACGACTTCGGGATGGATCTCTGCCGGAAGGCCAACCTCGGACTGCGCGTCCAGGCCGAGGTGTTCGTGGACACCGGCGTGTCCATCTGTCTCGGGACGAACCGGTCGGTCGTGCTGAGCTACGCGTTTCCGTAGAGCGACGCGCCGCGGGCCGGTCCGGACGCGACCGGCCCGGCGCGCTATCCTTCCGGTCCTCGGGATTCCTCCCGAGCGACCTCCGCGAGGAGAGAGCCGTGATGAGATCGCCCGCCCGTCTTCTTCCCTGGATTCTCGCGGTCGCGACGGTCGTCGCGACGGCCGCGACCGACCCTCCGGAGGCCGTCGCCGGGGGCGGCGGAGTCGTCAAGCCCTGCCGCCCGGCGACCTGCAAGAGCCTCGGGTACGAGTGCGGCACGTGGCCCGACGGCTGCGGGGGCGTCATCGAGTGCGGCGTCTGCCCCGACGGGATCGCCTGCGTCGAGGGGACCTGCGAGGAGAACGCGGCGTGGGAGGCGCCCGTCTGCTCGACCATCGTCGGGACCCGGGCGGTCACGTTCACGACCGACGAGGGGGCCACGATGGCCGACACCGCCCCGCTGCGGGAGACGACGTACACCTTCGGGCTCGTCGCCCTGGATTCGGCGAACACGCTGCTGGCGACCCTGTACACGAGCGCGGGCAACACGCTGCTCCGCTCCGACGACTCCGGGTGCTCCTGGTCCGAGGTCGCGGTGGTGGACGTCCGCTCGGTCCTCTACCTCGAGGGAGCGCCCGGCGGCCGGGCGTATGCCTGGACGAGCGGGAGCGCCCAGTTCTTCCGCTACGACGGGGAGACCCTCTCGCCGAGGACCGCTCCCGGCAACGTGTACGGCCTCGCGGTGGACCCGGAGGACCCGCTGCACATCCGGATCGGAGGCTACGACTGCCAGATTCGCGAGTCGCTCGACGGCGGCCTGACGTTCTTCCCCGTCGGAGGGCCCGCCGGCTCGGGCGGCACGCTCTTCTACACGACGGAGTTCGATCCGCTCGACTGGAACCGGGTCCTGTGCGGCGGCGTCGGCGGATGGATCACGACCGACGCGGGCCAGAGCTGGCAGGCGATCGTGCCGCTCGACCTCGCCGACTCGGACGTGACGTTCCGGTTCGTGTTCTCCCCGAGCGATCCCGGGAGGGTGTGGGCGCGCGTCAACCTCGGAGCCAGCGATCGCGTCCTCATGCTCTCGAACGACGGCGGCGCGACGTTCGACGTCGCCCTCACGCAGGGCGCGACGGCCACGGACCAGAACGGCGTCGTGCGCTCCCTGGTCCTGACGAACCAGCCCCCGATGGCGGCGCACCCCTCCCTGCCCGACGTGCTCTACGTCGTGTACGGGACCGATTTCATGAGCTACGGCACCGACCTCTTCCGCTTCGACGCCGGGCAGGGCGCCCTGTCGGTCACGCACACCGACGGGCTGCACGGGATCGACGGGATGGAGTTCTGCCCCGCCGATCCGTCGGTGATGTACCTGGGCCTGGAGCGCGTCGTCTACTAGGCCCACGACGACCCCGAAGCGGCAGTCCCCGCCGGGAGCGGCGGGGACTGCCTCCCCTTTCCGAAGACGGCAACCGTCACGGACAGGGGATGTCCTCGCACTCCTCGACCAGCACGTACTCGCAGCTCCTCCCCCGGCAGTCCGGATCCACCGGCACGCTGTAAATGCAGCACTGCGTGATCCAGTCGCCGGAGTACTCGCAGACCCCGATCGTCGTGCAGGGGATGACCTTCGCCTCCGCGGGCGAGAGGAAGCTCACGGCCCCGGCGGCGAACGCCGCAATGACGAGTGTCTTCGTCAGGGCATAGGGCAAGCAGGCTGCGGTTTCGCATCCGGCGTCCGGCACCGTGCCCTCATGTCAACCCCCCCATCTCCGACTCCAACCCCATCACTGAGCCAATGCTCCCCCGGTGCCTGGGTGAAAACAGGCTGCCCGCCACCGTATCGCGGCGAGATCCGTCGCTCGCGGTCGAGCGCGCGCACACTCCTCCGCCGGTGTCGCGGATCGCGCCGCGATGACGGGTCGCTCAGGCGTCGGCCGGCAGGAGACGGCCGAGTGCCGGGGGTGCGACGGGTGGTGGCGCGCCGGAAGTCCGAGGCATTCCAGGATGGCGCGGACGGCCTCTCCGGACTGGATCGCCGCCAGGACACGCATGGGGTGCCCGCAACGGGGAACGGGTCAGCGCCTCTGCGCCGAACACGCGCGCCGGCAGCTCGGCCCAGGGCAGCCTTCTTGGACTCCGCGCCTCGGCGGCTCCGGCACGGGTGGCCCTTTCGGCGGACGCCGCGGCCCCCGCCGCATGCCCGCTTGCCGAATCGCGGTCGTCGCACGGGACAGGCGGCGCCGGGACGACCTCGTCGCGCCGGCTCGCGCGCGGGGCGAGCGGTGCGGCCGCCGTATCCGATCCGCGTCAGGAGGTGAGGGCGGGGCTCAGTCGACCCCCACGAGATAGAAGTACGACGGCCGGTCGATGAGGGCGTCGGTGTCCTGAAACCGGCTCTCCGACAGATGCCCCGACACGTCCGCGAAGTCGTCGGAGGGACGGGTGCTCCGGAAAACCCGGTAGCCGCAATCGGGAGCGCGGTTGCGCCACTCCAGCTCGACGTCGCCGCGCTCGACGTTCTTGCCGACCAGCAGGTCCGGGATCACCAGGCCGCTTGCATCGTACAGGTAGGGCTCGATGGCGACGTCCCCGACGATGGTGCCGGACGGCGGGGGCGCATCTCCCCACCAGTCGTTCTGGGCGAAGAAGGAGCCTCCGTCGTTGCGGACGTGCACGATGTTGCACACGAGGTCGTTCTGGCCGTCGTCCTGGGGATCCGCGTTCGACACGTTCCCCAAGTTCACCTCGCGTGCGCTGTCCTTCTTGGTCACCCCCTCGAGACACCCCGTGACGCTGCTTCGGGTCATGGTCAGCGCGGCGTCCTGCGCGGCCGCGATTCCCGTCTGATCCAGGGCGAAGACGCCGCCGTCGATCGTCACGTCGCCGTACGCGCAGGACAACCCGGTCGCCGCGTACCAGATCTCGAGCTGATCCAGGAGGCTGTGACCGGCCCCGTACAGGAGGATGCCCGACCAGTCTCCCGCCGAAGGCGTCGTCGCCGACCCGTCCCCGTTGGTGTCCCCGAGGACGTAGTCGTCCTTCAACGAGGTCGCCACGATCGGCGCGCCGGGGGATCCTTCGACGGTGAGCCCGCCCTCCACCTGCAGAGCTGCCCTCTCGTCGGACTTCACGACCGTTCCGGCCTTGAGATTGAGGCCCGCTGCCTTCACGAAGTCGACGACGCCTTTCAAGACGTAAGGAATCCCGGCTGGGCCCCATACCGCGCTCCGCGTCCAGGTGCCGGCGTCCACGCCGATCCCCGAAGGATGCCCCCGGGTCGCCTGGAGCCGCGCGAACGACGGGAGGGCGTCCGGCCAGAGCGCGACGGAGTCGGACGAAGTGTCCCGTAACGTCGAGTCCGCGAGGGTCCCCGTCGAGTCCGTCGCGAAGACGAGGCCCTGTACCGCGTATCGGACGTCGAGGCGCGAGAGCGCATGGCCGAGGTATCCCGAGGACCCGAGCCGGATCCAGTTCCAGTCGCCGGCGGCGGGCGACGTGGCGGCGCCGTCGCCGTTCGTGTCGCCGCCCACCGTGTCGTCCCGCAACGAGGTGATCACGATCGGCGCGAAGGCGACGCCCTGCGCCGTGAGGTCGTTCTCGACGGCGAGCGACGCCGCCGACTCGAGCTTCAGTACCGCCCCCTGCTCGATCGTGAGGGGCGCGTTCGGGCCGAGGACCACGCTGTTGAAGAGAACGTACGGGATTCCGGCCGCACGCCACGTCCCGCCCGTCGGCCACGAGCCGCTCAGGCCGTCGACGGACACGCCGTTCGGATGGCACCCCGTTGCGGTGAGGCCGGTGAGCGCGGGCCAGGCGTCGGGCCAGAGCGAGACCGCGGCGCCCGACGTGTCGCGGAACTTCGACGCCGTGAGCGTGCCGCCCGCGCCCGTCTCGAATACCGCTCCTTCCACCGCGTAGCGCACGTCGAGATAGGACAGCTGGTGGCCCCACTCGCCGTACCCCGGTCCCAGCCGGAGGGAGTCCCAGTCCCCTGCCGACGGCGCGCCGGCGCCACCGTCTCCATTCGTGTCGCCGCCCGCGGAATCGTCCAGGAGCGAAGTGAAGACGATCGGCGCCCCGGCGGATCCGAGCGCCGTCAGGCCACCGTTCGCTGTGAGCGAACTAGAGACGCCGAGCTTCAAGACGGTTCCGGCCTCGATCGTGAGCGGGGCTCCGGCGGCGAGCACCACCGGCCCCTGGGAGAGGACGTACGGGATCCCGGCCACGCCCCACGTGCCGCCGATGCTCCAGGCCCCGGAGGCGACCCAGATGCCAGCGGGGTGGCCTTGGACCGCCGCGAGGCCCGAAAGCGTGGGCCAGGCATCGGCCCACAGCGAGACCGCCGCGCCGGCCGTGTCGGCGAAGGACGAGCTCGAGAGCGTACCGCGAGCCCCCGTCTCGAAGACTGCTCCTTCCACCGCGTAGCGCACGTCGAGGTGAGACAGCTGGTGGCCCCACTCGCTGCCCCCCACTCCCAGGCGGAGAGAATCCCAGTCCCCTGCCGACGGCGTGGCGGCACCGCCGTCGCCGTCCGTATCGCCGCCCGCCATATCGTCCAAGATCGACGTGAAGACGATCGGCGCGCCCTCGAGCCCGAGCGCCGTCAGGTCGTCGTTCACGGTGAGGGAACCCCCGGTGTCCAGCTTCACCACGTTTCCCGGCTGAATCGTGAGCGGCGCTTCGGTCGCGAAGGTCGTCCCGTCCGAGGGAAGGACGTAGGGGATCCCCGCCGTGTACCACGTTCCACCGGTGTTCCAGACCCCCGCTGCGACCCGGATGCCCGCGGGGTGGCCTCGGACCGCCGCGAGCCCCGACAGCGTGGGCCAGGCGTCGACCCACAGCGAGACCGCCGCGCCGGACGTGTCGACGAAGGACGAGTTCGAGAGCGTGCCGCGAGCCCCGGTCTTGAAGACCGCTCCTTCCACCGCGTAGCGCACGTCGAGCCACGAGAGCCGGTGGCCGAGGCTCCCGCCCGGCCCGAGCTCGAGACGGTTCCAATCGCCGGCCGAAGGCGTGGTGGCCGAGCCGTCGCCGTTCGTGTCGCCGCCCGCCGTGTCGTCCAAGAGCGAAGTGAAGACGATCCGCGCTTCCTCGATCCCCGGCGCCGTCAGGCCGTCGTTCACGGCGAGCGAGCCGAAAACGCCAAGCTTCAAGACGGTTCCAGCCTCGATCGCGAGCGGGGCCCCGGCGGCGAACGACACCGGCCCCTGGGAGAGGACGTACGGGATCCCTGCCAGGCCCCACGTTCCGCCGATGCTCCAGATCCCCGAGGCGACCCAGATGCCCGCGGGGTGGCCTCGGACCGCCGCGAGCCCCGACAGCGTGGGCCAGGCGTCGACCCACAGCGAGACCGCCGCGCCGGACGTGTCGACGAAGGACGAGTTCGAGAGCGTGCCGCGAGCCCCGGTCTTGAAGACCGCTCCTTCCACCGCGTAGCGCACGTCGAGCCACGAGAGCCGGTGGCCGAGGCTCCCGCCCGGCCCGAGCTCGAGACGGTTCCAATCGCCGGCCGAAGGCGTGGTGGCCGAACCGTCGCCGTTCGTGTCGCCGCCCGCCGTGTCGTCCAGGAGGGAAGTGAAGACGATCGGCGCTTCCTCGGTCCCGAGCGCCGTCAGACCGTCGTTCACGATGAGCGAGCTGAAAGCGCCAAGCTTCAAGACGGTTCCAGCCTCGATCGCGAGCGGGGCCCCTGCGGCGAACGACACGGCCCCCTGGACAAGCACGTATGGGATCCCCGCGGAGCGCCAGCTGCCGCCCGTGGTCCAGCTCCCGCCGGCGACCGCGATGCCGCCGATCCCGCAGCCCGCAGCCGTCAAATCGGAGAGCTCGGGCCAGGTGTCCGCCCACAGCGACACCGCATTCGACGCCGTGTTCCCGAACGCCGAGGCGGTGAGCGACCCGGTGGCGCCGCTCATGAACACGACCCCCTCCGTCGCGTAGGAGACCTGGATGTGGGCGAAGTCGGCGTGCCCGGCCACCGCGATCCAGTTCCAGTCGCCGGGCACGGGGGCCGACTGGTCGCTCTTGAACGCGATCCCGTTTTGCGAGAGCCCCAGGGCGGAGAGGGAGCCGTTCACCTGCATCGACGTGCCGCGGGTGAACCGCAGCACGACGCCGGGCTCGATGACCAGCGACGAGCCGGCGTCCACGTAAACGTTGCAGGTGACGTAGTACGGGCTTTCCGAAGGTACAAGAGTGCCCTGCACCGAGCCGCAGAGATCGTGGGCGTGCGCGGCGTCCGCGCCGAAGACCGAGCCCAGGAGCAGGCCGAGGACGGCGACGGTCTGGCGTGAAGGTCCGGGGCGACGGCGAGGGTCTCGACGCACGGTCATCTCCCCCTTCCCCGCGCGAGGCGTCTCGGAGGATATACGGCGGGCCCGGGGAGAATTCCAGCGTGAGCCGCGACGCCGCGCGGAACGGCGCGAATCCGGCCGTCGACGCCGGAGCCCCGCACCTCCACCCCGCGCGGGAACGCGATCCCGGCTCCATTCAGCAACACCGCCGTTACGGCCCGGGGGCATGACCTGGTCGGGCTGACCCGGCGGACGATGGTCTACGCCTTCCAGTTCTGCGAGTCCATCGTCCTGGATTCGGCGAACACGCTGCTGGCGACCCTGTACACGAGCGCGGGCAACATGCTGCTCCGCTCCGACGACTCCGGGTGCTCCTGGTCCGAGGTCGCGGAGGCGGCAGTCCCCGCCGGGAGCGGCGGGGACTGCCTCCCTTTTCCGAAGACGGCAACCGTCACGGACAGCGGATGTCCTCGCACTCCTCGACCAGCACGTACTCGCAGCTCCTCCCCCGGCAGTCCGGATCCACCGGCACGCTGTAAATGCAGCACTGCGTGATCCAGTCGCCGGAGTACTCGCAGACCCCGATCGTCGTGCAGGGGATGACCTTCGCCTCCGCGGGCGAGAGGAAGCTCACGGCCCCAGCGGCGAACGCCGCGACGAGCGCCGCGATGACGAGTCTCTTTCTCATGGGCTCTCCTTTCCTCGACGAGCCGGGTCTCGTTCCGACGCCCGGAGGATCCGGTTCGTCCCGTCGGCGGTGACGGATCGAGACGCCCAACGCGTCCCGGCCGGCCGACGCCGGGCTCGTCGTTGCGCCGAGGGTGGACCGCCGGTCTCGGCGGTTTTCACGCCCGAGGCGCGGTTCCGTCGGCGCCCGCGTGCGCCCGCGGGCCCGGACATCGCTCCTCTTCCGCTTCGACGCCGGGCAGGGCGTCCTGTCGGTCACGCACACCGACGGGCTGCACGGGATCGACGGGATGGAGTTCTGCCCCGCCGATCCGTCGGTGATGTACCTGGGGCTGGAGCGCGTCGTCTACTAGGCCGGCGACGACCCCGAAGCGGCAGTCTCCGCCGTTCCCGGCGGGGACTGCCGCGCCTGTCCGAAGGCGGCCGTCAGATGCAGGGAATCGGCTCGCACTCCTCGACCAGCATCGTCTCGCAGTTCTTTCCCCGGCAGTCCGGGTCCACCGGCACGATGTACATGCAGCAGAGCATGTACGAGTCGTAGCCTTCCTCGCAGCTCCCGACCGTCGTGCAGGGGACGGGGTCCTTCGCCTCCGCGGGCGAGAGGAAGCTCACGGCCCCGGCGGCGAACGCCGCGACGAGCGCCGCGATGACGAGTCTCTTTCTCATGGGCTCTCCTTTCCTCGACGAGCCGGGTCTCGTTCCGACGCCCGGAGGATCCGGTTCGTCCCGTCGGCGGTGACGGATCGAGACGCCCAACGCGTCCCGGCCGGCCGACGCCGGGCTCGTCGTTGCGCCCGGGGTGGACCGGAGGCTTCCGCGGATTTCACGAGGGAGCCTCTTCCCGCGGCGGAATCGCAAATAGAGACGGCGTTCCGCCATCCGATTTTCCGCTCAGTCCTCGCGCCGTTTGCCGTATATTCTGCTCGCGCAAGATGTGGAGCTGTCGTCCCAACACGGAAGGAGGTACCTCTTGAAGACAAAGTGGGTAATTCTGCTCTGCCTGATCCTGGCCGCCGTGGCCGTGGTCCACGCCGGGAAGTCCTCCATGAGGAACCCCAGCGTGCACCAGGTCACGCCGAACCCGGCTCAGCCCGGGGCGATCGTCAGCATCGCAGGCACGAGCTTCGGCGTGACGCAGGAGACAGGGCAGGCGCTGTACGACGGCCAGCCGATGGCGATCGTTTCTTGGTCGTCCCAGCTGATCGAGGCCTACGTGCCGCAGGACAAGACGAACTGGACCTACTTCGTGCAGGTGGTCGGAGACGGGGAGGAGTCCAACAGCGCCGAGCACACCGTCAACGTGGACTGCCAGGGCGTCTGCACGCTCCCCTTCTACCAGCCGGAGCGCTGGAACGACTTCAGCACGGTGCTGGCCAACAACAACTGCTACAACTACTCCAACGACGAGATCACGATGACGTTCGCCCAGCCCGGGCGCGCGTGCGGTGCGCGGGTCACGGAGATGGCCTGCCCCGACGTCGTGCAGGCCGTGCTGTGCGACGGCCTGCTCGAGCTCACGGATCCTCTGGCGGCCTGTCCCGCGGGGACGCACAAGGTGCATCTGGTCGTGGCGCCGAACTGGGACTACCACTTCTACCGCCAGGACCTCGACGGATTGTGGTCGCACAAGCCGGGCGGTACGCCGGCGACGAACCTGGACAATTCGGACCAACTGATCACGGATCCGGCCATGGCGGACACGGGGATGTACACGGATCACTGCGGCTACTTCTGCGCGTGCGGCGACTGCGCGGAGATCCTGTGAGCCGGCCGATGCCTCCGCGGAACGAACGCGAGAGCGAGGTGTGATGATGAGAGCTTTGCCCAAGATCGCGATCCTGGTGTGGACCATCTGCGCAGCCGCCGCGGCCCTCGCCGCACCGGCCGGCCCCGCGGCCGCCGGGAACGGTGTCGGCGTGTCCATCGTCGTCGAGGTCTTCTCCGGCCGGCCGAACCCGGCCTTCACGCTCGAGGACGCCGCCGCCCTCGACCCCCTGCGCGAGGCTTTCGGGCGGATGCCCGCCGAAGCGCCCGAGTCCGTGCCGACCGCGGGCTTCCACCGCCTGGGCTACCGGGGCGTCGTGATCGAGAACCCGGGAGGCGTCGCCGGACTGCCGCGGTACGCGCAGGTGCTCGGCGGTGTCGTGCTGGTGCGGGACGAGGCGGACAGCGCGCCGCGCTACTTGCGGGACACGGAATCCCTCGAGAAGCGGTGCCTGGCCCTGGCCGACGAGCGCGGGCTCATCCGCGAGCTGATCGAGGCCGGTCTCGTGCCGGACCCCGGAGCGATGTAGCCTCTCGAGCCCCGACCGGAGGGAAGGAAGGACGACCGGCGCTTCTCCCGCCGCAACGGGAGAAGCGCCGATCGTGCCGCGAGCCTCAGTTGCCCAGCGCGCCGTCCGCGCGGACCTTCTGTCCGTAGATGTCCTGCCCCGTGACGGCGGCGTTCCGGCTGTCGTCCCAGACCAGAACCGCGGCGCCGGCGGCGCCGGGTGCCAGCTGCAGGTCGCCCTTCGCGCTCGGATAGGACGAGATCGCGACCGGCCGGCCGCCCCACAGCATGGTTCCGGCGGCGTCCACGCGCGAGCCCTGGATCCGCACGTCGCTCCACGTCAGCCGCTCCATCCAGAACACCGCGGAGTCCGCGCCGGCGGGCATCGCGACGGGAGGCCACACCTCGGTCGGGCCCAGCGGGATCAGGGCCTTGCCACCGTCTCCCAGAAGGCGCTCGCCCTGCGGCGAGAGGCGCTGGACGCTCAGGCCGTACAGCCCGTACGTGGAGTCGTACTCGCGGAAGAACACCGAGATCTCCCCGGTGGCCGCGTCGTAAGCCATCGCCGGGTAGTAGTGGTACCGGCTCTCGTCGGTGGCGACCGTCACGCCGTTGTGGGGAAACAGCTCCGTGCCGTCGGCGCCCAGGTGCTGGACCGCCGCGTTGTAGACCAGCCACGGCGTGTAGTGCCACGCCAGGAGCGCCCCGCCCCGGCCGTCCGGCCGGATCTCCGGCATGTAGGCGACCGGCAGGGAGCACGCGTCGAACACCGTCACGGGGCCCGGCCAGACGGCGCTTCCGGCCGCGTCGAACTTCTGGGCGACGAGGAACTTCGACGTGGAATCTATGAGGTTGTCCGTCAGCCACGCGACGATCACGCTTCCGTCGTCGGCGGGAACGAGGTCGGGGAAGGCCGGGGCCGAGCTCTTCGCCTTCGCGAGGTTGATTCCCCCCGCGGCGAACCGCAGGACCCCCTCGGGAGAGACGCGCTGCATCTTGAGCTGTCCGCCGCGCCCCATCCCCCACTCCGTCCAGACGACCACGAAGTCGCCGTCCGAGGCCTGCGTCACGCGCATCCCGGCGCACATCTCGCTCGGCCCTGCGTCCGACAGCGCGATTCCGTCCGGCCCCCAGAGCATCGAGCCGTCCGGTCCGACCCGGTAGGCGTTGACGACGTTGTACGTACGCTCGTCGCGGATGTCCGAGAACACGAGCACCGCGGCGCCGGCGGTATCGGCGATCAGGTGCCACTCCATGACCCACGTGTCCTGCGGGTGCTCGCTGACCGGGATCCCGTTGTGCCCCCAGAGCTCGACGCCCGAGGGATCGAGCCGCTGCAGGTAGAGGTCGTAGTTGCCGGAGGCCTGGTCGTACCAGCCGACGTAGGCCCCTCCGTCGGACGTGGCGGCGATCTTCGGTACCGACTGCTCGTACGGGCGGTCGGCCAGCGCCAGGTTCGCCGCGGGATCCGACGACCACTGCGCGTGCGCCGCGCCCGCGGCCGCCGCCGCCAGCAAGAGAACCATCGTGAAGAAACCGAGCGGATGTCTCATGAATCCTCCTTCTCGCGAGGCCCTTCCTCCCGCGCCTGCGTCTCGAACCCGACCGGCGGGCGGGACCCGCCGCGTCCGCTTGCCGAGGAACTTATACGGTGGAAAACGGTGGGAGTTCGGGACGTCCCTCTCCGGCGGCCCCGATCGCGATCCTCGGGCGGTCAGCCCCGCAGGCACATCGGAAACGAGGCGTGGAGATCGCGCGTGTAGGCGAACGTGACACCGCGGCAGCCCCCTCGGCAGCCGGCGAAGTGCGGGCACTCGCGGCATTCGCCCTCGATCGCACTCCGATCCAGCTCGGCGATCCGCGACATCGCCGGATCGTTCCAGATCTCCCGGAGGGGCCGCTCCCGGACGTTGCCGACGACGAATCGCCGGTCGAGGAGGGACGTGCAGGGGTAGACGTCCCCCCTGCACGACACGTACATCGTCTCGACCCCCGCCACGCACCGGTGGAACAGGAATCGCGGGGGGAGCGGGCCGATCGCCGGGTCGAACTGCGCCGGGAGCGCTCCGTCGGCGAGGGCCTCGGTCACGAACTCGCGCAGCCGGCCGCGGCCCTCCGAGAAGCTCAGCCGCTCCGGGTTCCCACGGCCCCGCCCTCGCCCGGAGGGGACGAAGCCGCAGAAGCGGACCGAGTCCACGACCTCCCTGCGCGCAAGGTCGAGGTACGCCGGCCCGTCGTCGACGTTCTCCCGCGTGAGGACCATGGCGAGATGGACGCGCAGGCCGGCGCGCCGGGCCGCGCGCACCCCCTCGAGCGCGAGATCGAACTCCTCGTCGCTCGCCCCGCGCATTCGCCGGTTCCTCTCGGCCGTGGAGCCGTCGATGCTGATCTGGACCGCCGCCATCCCCGCGGCCTCGAGACTGCGCGCCCGGCGGTCGTCGAGGAGGAGGCCGTTCGTCGTCACCGAGGATTGCATCCCGAGCGCCCGGGCATGGGCGAAGAGATCCTCCATGTCCTCGCGCAGGAGCGGCTCGCCTCCCGTCCAGCCGATCAGCGAGGTCCCGAGGTCGGCCAGCGCGTCCAGGACCGCCTTGCACTCGGCGGTCGTCATCTCGCCGTCGAGCTCTTTCCCGGCCGCGGTGTAGCAGTGGGGGCAGGCGAGATTGCAGCGCCGGGTGATCTCCACGCCCGCCACGACGGGCCCCGGCTTCCCTCCCGAAGACTCCAAGCCTCAGCTCCTCGACATCGTGCGCGGTGGAGCGCGCCCCTGGAACCGGATGCGCGAAGGGCGCGCTCCACCCCGCTTCGAACGCGCTATGCCGTCGTCCCGCTCAGTACGGGGAGACGATCAGGTACGGCGGAAGAATCAGGTAGACCGTCACGCAATGCGGCGGCACGTACTTGTTGCACGCTCTCGAGTCGGTCATTCCTTCCTCGAGGATCTCCATCGGCTCACCTCCCTTCGGGCCCCGCTGGGCCGGCCTGGCCGCGCAGTCGCAGCATCGGCTCCAGATCGTACTTCCACGGGGAGCAGGCGCTCGTCCCGCCCCCCTCGCGCATCGCTTCGTTCGGGCACCCTCCCATGCAGAGCGGCAGCAGGCGGCACTCCCTGCACTCGGCCCGCGAGAAGGCGTCCCACGCCAGCCACCGCCCGAGGCGCGCCCGCTGATCCTCGTCGGGCGGGTCGGCGAGCACCGTGCCCACGGTCCCCCGCATCCCGTCCGAGATCTCCTCCCAGCACTTGAAGAGGGCCCCGGACGGCGCGACGACGAACGATCGCTCCCGGGTGGCGCTGCAGGCCGTGGGGAACGACACCGACGGATACGCCACCTGGCGGAAGCCGCCCGCGACCAGGCGCCGGTAGAGATCCACACGGAAGCGGGAGAACTCCTCCGCGGAGAGGCAGCGGTCGCGCACGTCGGCGCACGCGCCCCGGGAGGACTCGACGGGGGCGAAGTACACGCGGACCCGGCCCTCGAGGCCGCGGCCGCGCAACTCCTCCACGACGGCCGCCGCGGAGTCCGCGTTCCGGCCGTCCACGTTGACGCGCACGGTCAGCTGCAGGAGGCTCGCCGCCGCCTCGACGTTGGCCAGGATCGCGTCGAACGTGCCCCGGCCGCTCGCCAGGCGGCGGCGCGCGTCGTGGACCTCGCGCGGGCCGTCGAGGGTGACCTGGGCGGAGTGGACGCCGGCCGCTCGCAGCCGCGTCGCCATCCGCCTGTCGAGAAGCCATCCGTTCGTCACGATCCCCGAGGGATGCAGCCTGGATGCATGGCGCGCCGCGACGGCGCGGAGCCCCTTCTGGATCCGCTCGATCGTCTCGACGCACAGGGTCGGCTCGCCGCCGAACCAGGTGACCAGGATCCCGCCCTCGCCCGGCTCGCGCCGATCCACGAAGTCGAGCAGCGCCTGCTCTACGGCGGGGGTCATGCGCTCCTCGGCGGGGCGCTCGTAGCAGTAGTCGCAGCGGAAGTTGCAGGCGAGCGTCGGGGCGATCGTCAGCTGGAGCGGCTCGTCGCTCCCCCGGCTCTCCCGGCTCGACGCCTCGAGGCGCTCGACCTCGTCCTCCCCCTCCTCGACGAGGAACCTCTTCTCCCGCAGGATCCCGGCGTAGCGGAGCTCTTCTTCTCCCTCCGCCGACTCCGGGTCCTCGAGCAGCCGCTCGACGACCGCGCGGCTCTCGGAGCGGATGCGGAGGAGGGCCGCGGTCGAGGCGTTGAAGGCGAGCAGCCCGCCGTCGCCGTCGTCCACGAAAACGTTGTAGCGGGAAGCTTTCGTCGCGGCCATGGGGTCTTTATACGCTCAAGGCGGGGGCCGTGCACGGTCCTCGAGGAGGAAAGCCCGGGCGGGCCGCCGCAGGAGGTCAGGACACCGGCTCGAGCGCCCGCGAAGGCCGGGTTTCGGGGGATGCGCCCGCCCTCCCCTCGCCGGTCGCCAGGCGGTAGACCGTGCCCCGCCGCTCCCCGACCTTCTGCAGGAGCCCGCGCGCGACGAGCCGGTGGACGTTGTCCTTCAGCGTGTTCCGGTTCGTGCCGGTCGCCGCCAGGAGGATCGCGGCGCCGACGGTCCCGTGCTCGCGCACGGCGTCGAGGATGGAGCGCTGGAGGGCGGTCAGATCGGAGGCCCGCCGCTCGATGTCGAGCTTCGCCTCGACCCGCTCGCGGTGCCGCGAGAGCGCTCCGAGGAAGAACCGAACCCACGGCTCGAGGTCGGCCTCTCCCTGCCAGAAGTGCGTCTCCGAAGCGTCGAGCGCCTCGTGGTACTCGTTCCGCATCTCCTCCAGCACGGCCTCGAAGCTCGAGTACGGCAGGTGGGCGTAGCCGGACCGGCGGAGGAGGTGGATCCCGAGGAGCCTCGCCGCCCGTCCGTTCCCCCGCTCGAAGGGGCAGACCGCCAGGAACGCCAGGAGGAACGCGGCGATCACGAGGACGGGATGCTGGTCCCCGGACCGGATCTCCATCTCGAGCCACGAGCACAGCTCGTCCATCTTCTCCGCGATCAGCCTGGGGGGAAGCGTCTGGAACACGCGCCCGAGCGCCTTGCCGTCGGCATCGAACGCCTCGAGGTGAATCGGCTTCTCCCGCCAGGGCATCGGCTCCGGAGGGTTCCCGGGGCAGGCGACCAGGACGCTGACGAGGCGGCGGATCTCCTCCGGGGTCACGAGCGGCCCCTCGGCCGGGAACGGCCGGTCCAGCGCCTCGGCGTAGCCGAGCACATCGGTCCCCTCGCGCACCGCCTGGGTCTCTCCGGCCAGGAGGGCCGCGACCTCGGCGTCGGTGACCCGGACCCCCGACATGCGGCAGGAAGCTCCGACCGACCGGATGCGGGAGGCATCTCGAAGCCTCGCCAGCCGATCGGGTGGCACCGCCGTCCCCGCCGCCCAGGCACCGCGGAAGTGGTCGAGCCTTGCAACGGAGTTCAGGATGTCCCTCGAGACCGGGATTTTCATTCTCTCCCCCGCCAAGAGAGCACCCAAATTACACCCATTCGTATGGGTGTCGCCAGGTGCCTTCTTGGGTGCGCGGAGATCAGGATTCCTGACCTACCCCCCGGGCGACGACGGCCGTTGACACCACCAGCCGCAAGTAATTAGGATGCACCCTTAGACCGGCGCCAACGAACCGCCCGCTCAAGCCGGCCGAGGATACCACGAGGGACCCGGTGTCAAGAAGCCAAGGATCCAGAGCCCCCCGGTTCCATGCCGCCCTGGTGGCGGTCCTCGAATCCCCTTCGGGCGACCTGGAATGCGAGGCGCTGGACCTGAGCCGGACGGGAGCTCTCCTCGAGGGGGGGCTTCCGGCGAATCTGGGCGACCCCGTAACCGTGAGGATCCGCTCCCGGGCCGGCGACCTGGAGGGACGCTTCGCCGGCAAGATCGCGCGCATCGAGCCGGACTCGGACGGGGGCGGGCAGAGGATCGGGGTCGAGTTCACGAGTCTCGGCCCCGAGCAAGGGCGGATCCTCGAGAGCCTGCTGGGGCGCCTGATGGAAGGCCTCAACCCCGGATCCCTCCAGTCGCTGCGGCCGGGCGCCCCCTCCCACGAGATCCGCAAGGCGCTCGAGGCGATCCCGCTGGCGCACCGGATCGCCCTCGCCGCCCGGGGCGGGCCGAGGGAGCGAGAGATCCTTCGTCACGACATGCAGCCGCAGGTGCTCGAGTCGCTCGCCCGCAATCCCAACCTGTTGCAGTCCGAGGCGCTGAGCCTCGCCTCGAACCCGCAGACCATCTCTTCGACCCTCGAAGTCCTCGCTGCGGACCCGCGCTGGGCGGCGGACTGGGACATCCGGGTCCACGTGGCGTCGCACCCCCGCGTTCCGGTCGCGCTGGCCGAAAGGATCGTGGCGGGGCTGCCCGCGTCCGCCTTGCGGAAGGCGCTCGCGCGGCCCTCGCTCCTCCCCGCGCTGCGGGACCGAATCCTGAAGCGCATCGTGCGCGGCTGACCCGCCGCGCCGGCCCCCGGAGCCGCCATGATTCTCGATCGACGCCCCCGAGCCCTCGCTCCCCGCGTCCTGGCCGCCGGGGCGATCGTCGCCGCCTGCGCCTCGTGCGCGGAAAACCACGGCCCCGCCGCCGGGATACTCGAGGCGGCCCTCGCGGAGCCGCGCGCCTACGGGAAGGTCGCCTACCTCGCGGATCGGATCGGTCCCCGGCTCAACGGCTCCGCGAGCTATGACGCCGCCGTGCTCTGGGCGGTCGAGGAGTTCCGCCGGGACGGGCTGGAGCGGGCCTGGACGGAGAAGGTGATGGTCCCGCGCTGGGTGCGGGGCGAGGAGCGCGTCCGGATCGTCTCGCCGGTCGATGCGTCGCTGACGGCCGCCGCCCTCGGGATGAGCGTACCGACGCCGGAAGGCGGGGTCGCGGCCGAGGCCGTCGAGGTCGAGAGCTTCGAGGGGCTGTCGGCGCTCGGCGAGCGGGCCCGGGGAAAGATCGTCCTCTTCAACCGGCCGATGCGCCGCGGCGCCGGGCCCGAATGGGGATACGGCGCCGCGTCGTCGCTTCGCCATCGCGGCGGGATCGAGGCCTCCCGTCTCGGGGCGGTCGGGGCCCTCATCCGCTCGATCGGGACCGCGCGGTACCGGCTGGTCCACACCGGGATGACCGGCCGGGAGGACGGCGTCCCGAGCATCCCGTACGCCGCGATCAGCGAGGAGGACGCGGACCTCGTCCATCGCCTGCTCGCCGCGGGGGAGACCGTCCGGATCCACATGACGCTCGGCTGCAGGACGGAGCCGGACGTGGAGCAGGCCAACGTCCTGGCGGAGATCCGGGGCCGGGAGAAGCCGGACGAGATCGTCGTGATCGGCTGTCATCTCGACTCGTGGGACCTCGGAACCGGGGCGATCGACGACGGGGCGGGATGCGCGATCGTCATGGAATCGATGCGGATCGTGCGCTCGCTGGGCCTCGTCCCCCGGAGGACGATCCGGGCGGTGCTCTTCGCCAACGAGGAGAACGGGCTCCGCGGCGGCAAGGCGTACGCCGAGACGCACGCCGGCGAGCTCGGCCGGCACGTGGCGGCGATCGAGGCGGACTCCGGAGCGGGGCGCGCGACCGGATGGGGCGTCGCGGCGGGGGCGGGCGGCGAGGAGATCGTGCGCCGGATCGCGAAGCCTCTCTCCCGGATCGGCGCCGCGGAAGTGTCGAAGGGAGGAGGAGGGGCCGACATCTCCCCGATGCGGCCTGCGGGGGTCCCGTTCCTGCTCCTCCGGCAGGAAACAGAGCACTACTTCGACTACCACCACTCGCCCGCCGACACGCTCGACAAGGTCGATCCCCAAGACCTGCAGCGGGCGGCGGCGGCGATGGCCGTGATGGCCCACGGCCTTGCCGACGACGAGGCCACGATCCCGCGGCAGGAGCCCGAGGCGCCGAAGGCGCGGTAGGGCGACGTCAGAACGAGTTGGGCTCGGCGATCCTCACGGCGGAGGGGGAGGCGGAGAGGGTCCGGAGGGAGAAGCCGGCGACGAGATCGCGGGCCGCGATCGGACGGTCGTCCGGCCGGAGGCCGGCCAGCCTCGCGATCCATCCCACGACCCGCTCCGGCGCCAGCCCCGCGTCTCGCATCTCCGCGAGCGAGGTCCCGGCGTGCCGCTTCGACAGCCGGACGCCGTCCGGGCCGAGGAGCAGCGGCACGTGCCCGAAAACCGGAGGGGAGAGCCCCAGCGCCCGGTAGAGGAGGATCTGCCTCGGCGTCGAGGAGAGGAGATCGCTCCCCCTCACCGCCTCGGTGATCCCCATGGCGGCGTCGTCCACGACGACGGCGAGCTGGTACGCGGGGGTCCCGTCGGCGCGGCGAACGACGAAGTCGCCCGGCGTCCCCAGCCTCAGGCGGCCGAGAACGAGATCGTCGAAGGGCGGATCGTCCCCCTCGTCGACCCGGAACCGGAAGGCGCCGGGCCTCCCGGCCGCGAGGCGGCGCTCCGCCTCCTCCGGATCGAGGTGCCGACAGGTGCCGGGGTACCGGACCTCGTCGGCCGGATCCTGGGGGGCGCTCGCCGAGGCCGCGACGTCCCTGCGGCTGCAGAAGCACGGGTACACCCGGCCGGCCGCCCGGAGCCGCTCGAACGCCGCCTCGTACTCCGCCCTGCGCCTCGACTGCTCGTACGGCGCGTGCGGCCCGCCCCGGTCGGGCCCCTCGTCCCAGTCGAGGCCGAGCCAGGCGAGGTCGGCGAGGATCCGCTCCGCGGCGCCCGACCGGACGCGGGGACGGTCGAGGTCCTCCATGCGCAGGACGAGCGCGCCTCCGGCGGCGCGCACCGAGAGCCACGCGAAGAGCGCCGTCGCCGCGTTCCCGAGGTGGATCTCTCCGGTCGGGCTCGGCGCATAGCGTCCGCGAGGGGCCGGCGCGCTCGACGGCACGCGTCACTCCGCCGGCGCGAGGTAGATCTGCGTGACGTACAGGCGCCCCTCCTCGTCGGACGCCGCGCCCACCGCCGTCTCGGAGACGTTCGGATCCAGCATGTTCCTGCGATGGCGAGGGCTGTCGAGCCATCCCTGGACGGTCGTCTCCACCGGATCGTCGACGTGGAAGCTCCGCGCGATGTTCTCCGACATCTTCGAGAACCGGATGCCCGCGCCCCGCACGCGGTCGGCCGGTGACTCCCCGTCGGGCGACATGTGGTCGAAGAAGCCGCGGGCGGCCATGTCCGCGCTGTGGGCGCGGGCGACCGCACGGAGCGCCGCGGACGGCTGGAGGGGGGCGAGGCCGCGGCGCTCGCGCTCGTCGCTGACGGCGACCTCCAGAAGCTCCTCCAGAGAGGCCAGATCCGGCAGGGGGGGAGCGTCCTCGACGAAGACCGCCACGACGACGGCCTCCCCCTCCCGTCCCGCCGCGGTGCCGATGCCGAGCGCGGTCCACGCCCGGTCGAGGAGGCGCGAGTCGCGCGCGTCCCGCCACAGCGCCACGACCTCCGCGGCGGGGTCGGAATAGCCGGCCAGGACGGCGGTGCGGGTCTCGGCCCCCCGGTAGCGGCGGACCCCATGACGCTCGAGGAGGACCTCGACCGTCTCCCCGACGGCGAGCCGGCGCTCGGCCGGCAGCGCAGCCATCGCCGCCGCGCGATCCTGCGCGGCCTCGTCCAGGACGGAGCGCCGCTCCAGCGCGGGCACTCCTGCGTCTTTCCGTGCGGTCTGGACCAGGGTCGCGACGCCCCCCGCAATCGCCTCGGGGGAGATCTCCCCGGAGGGCCCGGCCCACGCCGAGGCGAAGGCGCAAAGGCCGGTCCCGAGTGCGGCGGCGGCGGCCCGCCGGAGCGAACGGATCGATTGCACGCCCTCCATGTTGCCACGAATGAAGCTCCTCGGCCGCGGGTCTTCCGGTTGCCCACGGTGGCCGCGAGATTGTGGGGTTTCGAGAGCCGGGGACCGGCAGGAGCGGGCCGGGGATGGGCGGCGGGGGTGGGGGCAGAAGGGGGAACGGTAGCGGCCAGGTCGCACGCTCTCGACGGCACGCTCCGGCCGGCGCGTGAACAGGAGAAGAGCGACGGGTGTGCCCGCAAGAAAGCGCGAAAGGGCGAGGTCCGCTGCCGCGATCGTCTGCGGGCGAACACCCCCCGGACATGCCTCACCCCACAATCTCGCGGCCACCGTGGGTTGCCGGGCCACACGCCGGATCCTAGATTCCCGGTATGAACCGCCGCGGCTCCGGATTCGGGTTCGTCGTCCTCCTCGTCGTCCTCGCCGTCGTGCTGCTCCTCGCCGCCCGAGCGTGGAAGTCCACGATGCCGGCGGCGGCGGCGGCGAAGCCGGCGCCCGAGGCCGGGGACCCGCCCCCCGCCGAGGCCGCGTCCCCCCGGACGGTGGACGCCGATCTCCAGGAGATCCGGCGGCAGGCGGACCGCCGCGCGGAGGACTACCGGGGCACGCTCCAGGCGTCGGACTGAGCCGCGCGGGCCGGACGGCGCGGCCGGGACTCCTCCCGTAGAATGCCCGCGGAGGACCGGACATGAAGCGGTGGATCGTCGCATCGCTCGGCGTCCTGGCCGTCGCGCCCGCGCTCGCCGAGGCCCCGATCCCGCCCCCCGTGGCGGCCGCAAGCGCGGCGGACGATTCCGGCGAGGCCGCCCCGTCGGCGGCGTGGAAGGACAGGATCTGGTTCGGGGGCGGGATCGGCGCCTCGTTCGGCGACGTGGACTACGTCGAGATCGCGCCGGTAGTCGGCTACCGCCTTCATCCGAGGGTGTCCGTCGGCTCGGGGCTGTTCTGGAGGCGGCGGAGCGACGACCGCTACAGCCCGAGCGTCGAGACCACCGACTACGGCGGGAGCGTGTTCGCGCAGGTGCACGTCGTCCCGTCCGTGTTCGCCCACTTCGAGTACGAGTACGCCGACTACGAGTACGCGACGCTCGACGGGACGGCGCGGGACGGCCGGTCGAGCCTTCTCGTCGGGGCGGGGGTTTACCGGCCGCTCGGCGGCGGCGTGGGCTTCTTCGCGTCGGCGCTCTACGACGTGACGTACGACGAGAGCGATTGGCCGAACCCCTACGACAGCCCCTGGATCTACCGCGCCGGCGTGTCGGTCGGATTCTGACGCGGCCGGCCGCGGGCCGACCGGCCCCTCACTCCCCGATCAGGTGCGCCGCTACGCGCCGCCCATGGGGCGCCCGCCGGTGCTCGTAGAGGTAGATCCCCTGCCACGTGCCGAGCGCGGGCCGTCCTTCGGCGACGGGGATCGACAGGCCGGTCGCCGTGAGCGCCGCGCGGGCGTGCGCGGGCATGTCGTCCGGCCCCTCGTCGTCGTGCCGGAAGATCGGGTCGCCGTCCGGGGCGAGCCGCGCGAGGAACCGTTCGAGGTCCGCGGCGACGGTCGGGTCCGCGTTCTCCTGGACGAGGAGCGACGCCGACGTGTGGCGGACGTGGAGCGAGAGGAGCCCGGTCGAGATCCCCGAGGCGCGGACCCAGGCCTCGACCTCGCGGGTGAACTCGTGGAGCCCGCGCCCCCGCGTCGAGATCTCGAAGGTCGTGGATTGCTGGCGCACCGGCCCCCTCGTCGCGAAGACTCTATCGCAACGACGGGGCCTGCGCGCCGCGCGCGACTTCGATCAGAAGGGAATGCCGTCGTCCAGAACCGCGCCGAGCGGGACCTCCGCCGCGGGCGGCTCCGGGAGGCGGAATGCAAGGAAGGCTTTCTGACCCTCCGGGAGCGTGAGGCCGGCCTCCAGCTCGATCACGCTCGCGCCGAGCGGGACGACGATCCTCAGCTTCCCGCTGTGCGCCTCCGGGGCGAGGTTCGCGACGGTCACGAGGATCTCGCTCCCGAGAGCCACCACCCTCTCGACCACGAGCCGGGGGGCGTCCCCCACGCCCGCGGCCGCAGGGCCGGCCGCCCCCGCCAGGATCAGGATCCCGGCCAGGACGGCGCCGCTCCGCAGTAGTCTCCCCGAGGGTTTCATCTCGTTTTCTCCTTCTCGATCGCTACATGCGCTCCCTCCGAACCATGACGAATATCTAGCAATGCCAAAATCTATAGCGAATTTTGTAAGATGCAATATGGCGGGTGGAAAGACCGGACGGCGGCGGGGACGCGATCCCCCGGCGCGGCGGTCGGCCATCGCCAAGTCTTTCCTTCACAGATGGATGAGAGATCCGAGGGCCGGGGACCCGGCCGGGGCTCCGGTCAGAGATCGTGCTTGTCGATCTTCCGGTAGAGCGTCGCCCTCGAGACCCCGAGAAGCCTCGCGGCCCGGGTCCGGCTCCCCCGCGCCGCCTCCAGCGCGGCGAGGATGCGCTCCCGCTCGCCGATGCGGAGGGAGAACACGGGGTCGAGCGGACGCGCCGATGAGACGAGGGTCTTCCGGAGGTCGGGGTCGGCGGCCAGCGTCCCTGCCGTGATCGGACCGCCCCCGGCGACGACCGACAGGCGCTGCAGCGCGCTCTGCAGCTCTCGCACGTTCCCGGGCCACGCATGCCGCTCGAGCAGGCCGAGCGCCTCGTCGTCGATCGGCTGGGGGGCGCGTCCCCGCTCGGCCGCGATCCGCGAAAGGAAATGCGCCGCGAGGAGCTCGACGTCGCCGGGGCGCTTCCGGAGCGGGGGTATCTCGATCGTCAGCACCTGCAGTCGGTAGAGCAGGTCCTCGCGGAAGCGGCCCCCCCTCGTCTCGGCGGCGAGGTCCCGGTGCGTGGCCGCCAGGACCCGGACGTTCACGCGGATCGTGCGCTCGCCTCCGACGCGGCGGATCTCGCCGCTCTCGAGGACTCGGAGCAGGCGCACCTGCATCGCCGGCGACATGTCGCCCACCTCGTCGAGGAAGAGCGTGCCGCCGTCCGCCTGCTCGAAGAGGCCGGGGCGGCTCCGCTCGGCGCCGGTGAACGCCCCGCGGACGTGGCCGAAGAGCTCGCTCTCGAGCAGCGTCTCGGGGATCGCGGCGCAGTTCTCCGAGAGGAACGTCTTCCTGCGCCTGGCGCCGTGGAAGTGGATCGCCCGCGCCACGAGCTCCTTCCCCGTGCCGGTCTCCCCGCGGATCAGGACCGGCAGGTCGGTGGCGGCGACCCGCTCGACCAGGTCGAACACCGCCTGCATCCCGGGGGAGCGGCCGACGAGGTTCGCGAACTCGGTCCGGCTCTCCGCCGCGGCCTGGAGCCTGAGGTTCTGGCGCTCGAGGCGCGCCCGGGCCCTCGCGTTTTCGAGGGCGAGGGCCGCGTGGTCGGCGAAGGCCTCGAGGAACCGCAGGTCCGCCGGCGTGAACAGCGTCCCGTCGCGGCGGCTGTCGAGGTACACCGTCCCGACGATCGTCCCCCTCGACCGGAGCGGGACGCAGATCAGGGAGCGGATCCCGTAGAGGCTCACGCTCCGGAGGTCGCGGAAGCGCGGATCGGCCCCCGCGTCGAGGGCCAGCATCGAGCGCCCCGCGCCGGCGGCGGCCACGATGCTCCGGCTGTACGACTCGACGTCGCGCACCGTCTCGGCCTCGAGGTTCCGCGCGAGCCGGATCGAGAACCCCTCCTGCGCCCCCTGCTCCTCCTCCTTGAGCAGGATCATCCCGCGCTCGGCGCCGACCGCCCGGAGCGCCATGTCGAGGATCGACTCGAGCAGCGCCTCCGGATCCGTTTCCGAGTTGAGCGCTTGAACCATCCCGTACAGCGCCTCGAGACGCCGCTGCTCGCCCGTCGGGGAGACCTCGCGCTCCCGGGCGAGCGGCTCGTACGCGGCCCGCGACAGGAACCCCTCGCGGATCGCGGGATCCTCGATGCGGCGGGCGGCTCGCTCGAGGAGGGCCCGGCCCTCCTCGAGCTCCGTCCTCGCGGCGGCCTCCCGGCCGGCGCGGAACAGCGCCTCCGCGAGGGCAGCCCGCGCGCGCGCCTCGAACGCGGGATGGCCGGCCTCCCTGGCGACCGCGGCCGCGGCGCTCGCCGCC
>CALMJU010000059.1 GCA_937864465.1 uncultured Acidobacteriota bacterium | reverse complement strand
CGGCTCCCGGTGAGATAGACCGCGAGCACCGAGTTCAGGCCGTAGTAGGCGGCCCTCTCGAACAGCTCCATGAGATTCGCGATCCAGAAGACCCGTGGAAAGTCCCGAAGCAGGCTCCGTCGCGCCATGCCGGCCTCCGCGCCGCGGCCGCGGCCGCGGAATGATAGCCCGGATTCCTCCGCGCACCCCGCTTCGGCTATGCTGCGCGCGAGGGAGGGAGCCGATGGACAAGACCACCGTCTTCGCGGTCGCGATCCTCGCCTACCTTGGGGTCCTCACCGCGCTCAACGTGGCGCGGGCCCGCAAGGTGAAGACCCAGGACGACATGATGGTCGCGGGCCGCACGCTCAGCCTGTGGGTCATCGTCTTCACCCTGATCTGCACCTGGATCGGCTCGGGGACGTTCATCGCGGGGGCCGAGTACGCCTACCATGCGGGCTGGTCGTCCCTCTGGCTGCCGGCCGGGGCGTGGATCGGAATCCTCGTCATCTACTTCCTCGCGGCGAAGATCCGGACGTTCGGGCAGTACACGGTCGGGGACATCCTCGAGGTCCGCTACGGGAAGTTCGCGCGCCTGTTCGGCGCCGTCGCGATCGTGATCTCGTTCACGACGATCGTCGCCTACCAGTTCCGCGCGGGCGGCTACATCCTCAACGTGGTCAGCGACGGGGCGATCTCCGTGGAGACCGGGCAGATCGCCGCTGCGGCGTTCGTGATCCTCTTCACGGCGCTCGGCGGCATGGTCGCGGTCGCCTACACGGACCTTCCGAACGGCATCGTGATCGTGCTCGCGTGCATCGTTTCGGTCCCGTTCGTCGTGCTCTTCGCGGGCGGCTTCTCCCACGCGGCGGCGGTCCTTCCTGCGAGCCATTTCGCGGCGTTCTCCGAGGACTTCGGACGCTTCCCGGCGCTCAAGGCGATCGGGTACTGCCTCTCCACGCTCCTTCTCCTGATGGGCATCCAGTCGATGTACCAGAAGTTCTACGCCGCGAGGAGCGCCCGCGAGGCGAGGGCCGCGGTCGGCGTCTGGATCCTCGGAACGATCGTGGTGGAGATCGTCGTCGTCGTGATCGCCATCTACGCCTCGAGCTACGACGCGGAGCACGCGCTGGGATGGGACGCGCGGGCGATGGTCCTCCAGGCGGCGAGGAACATGGTCCCGCTCCCGGTCGGCGTCCTCCTCCTCGGAGCCGCGTGCGCGGTCGTGATCTCGACCGGGATGAACTACCTCCTCTCGCCGAGCACGAACGTGATGCGCGACATCTACCAGCGCTTCCTGAATCCGGGGGCGGACCCGCGGCGCATGGCCGCGCTCCAGAAGATCGTCGTGGTCGCGATCGGGTTCCTCGCGTTCCTGATGATCTTCGTCCCGACGGTCACGAAGTCGAACATCTCCGTCCTCCAGTACAGCTACTTCGCCTACACGATCTACGGCGTCGCCATCACGCCCGCCGTCCTCGCGGCGCTCGTCTGGAGGCGCGCGACGCGCCTCGGGGGCGTCCTGTCGATCGTGCTGGGCACCCTCGCGACCCTCGTGCTCGAGGTCGTCGTCCCGTGGGCCTGGCCGGACGTGATGCTCGGCGCCCCCGGGGCCGCGGCCGCCGGCGTGTTCGGGAAGGATCCCTGGGGGATCCCCGGGATCTTCTTCTCCTTCGGGCTCTCGGTCGCGGGGCTCGTGATCGGGTCGTATCTCTCCCCGCCGCCGAAACCGGAAGAGCTGGAGCCGTTCTTCGGCCGGGCGCGCGGCTGAGCCCGCGAGGTTCCCTTCTCGAATTCCTCTCCCGCCGAGCCACTTGACAAAAATTAGCTAATTTCGTACTTTCAAGACACGGGGGGGAGGGGGGTCGTATGTGGATGCTGGCGGCATCGTTCCTGGCGTTGTCCGTCCAGACGCCGGCGGGGACGGTCGCGCTCACGCCGTACCCGCCCAAGCCGCAGGTGGTCATCACCTTCGACGTAGAGGATTACATCACGCCGGAATCCGAGGGGATCGACGGCATCCCCAAGTGGCTGGCAGAGATCCTGTCCGAGGAGGGGCTCTCCGGGACCTTCTTCGTCATCGGCGAGAAGGCCCGCTCGCTCGAGCAGCGGGGGCGGGTGGACGTCATAGGCGCCATGGCCGCGCACGAGATCGGGAGCCACACGAACTACGGATCGATCCATCCGACGGTCATGGAGGAGCTCGAGGAGGCGGGCTGGCAGGACGGGGTGCGGCGGATGTGGGAGCAGGAATCGGCCGGCATCGCGGACCTGGAGCGCATCTTCGAGGTCCCCGTGACGATCCTGGGCCGGCACGGCGGGTGTTACGGGCCGCAGCTCGTAGCCGCGCTGGGACGGATGAACGTGAGCTACGAGGGATCTCCGATCTCGCTTCCGGGCCGAGACGTCGTGTGGTTCGCGAACGCCCTGAACTTCAGCGCGGAGTACACCTTCGACGAGGACTCGTATCACCGGGACGACCTCTTCACGCCCGCCCTGGAGAATCTCAAGGCCGAGCTGCCCGGGCTGCTGCGGAGCTCCCAGGTGGTGTCGCTTTTCGCCGGGCACCCGACGAAGATCCGCGCCGAGGAGTTCTGGGACTTCAACTACTACTACGGAGCGAACCCGACCCCCGAGGAGTGGATCGCGCCTCTCCTGCGGCCGGCGGAGACGATGATCACCGCCCAGGAGAACTTCCGCCGGCTCGTGAAGTATCTCAAGAGCCGGAGCGACATCGAGGTGACGACGTACCGCGCCGTGGCGCCGTTGTACTCGCATCAGAAGGAGAACATGACGCGCGAGGATCTCCTCGACGTCGTCGCGGCGAACGAGAGAAACGGGGGGCTCATCTACACGGAGGACTTCTCGCCGGCCGAGGCATTCGCGGGGCTCGCGACGGCCATCTCGGGATACGGGAGGAAGGGGGCCGTGCCGGAGAAGATCGTCACGCAGCATCCCCTGGGCCCCCGGGTGATGCCGAGGGTGCAGCCGGAGGCCGCCCGCGCGACGTGGGCCGAGGTCCTCGGGCTGGCGCGGCAGGCGGAGCTCTTCATCTGGGTGAACCGGTGCCTCCCGGCGTCCCTGAAGACCGCGAGCGGGGAGATCGGGACGGGATCGCTGTTCGCCCTCTTCTGCGAGGTGTACGGGGACCTGGCGTCGGGATCTCCGCGAGCCGAGTACGAGATCCGCTCCTTCGACGCGTACCCCAGGACGAACGACAAGAAGATCGCCCAGCGGATCCAGGAATTCCGAGGATGGCCCGTCCATCGTCTCTATCTCGACGACTCCAGAATCGTCGAGTTCACAAGGCTGCAGCTCTGGACGCTCAAGCCGGCGCATCGGCTCGAGGCCGGCGGAGCGACCCGGACGGTCAACGGGGAGACGCTCGCCGTCTCGCTAGCTCCCGCAGAGCCGCGGTAGCGAACGGGTCGCCCGGCGACGAGGCGAGCGTCTCGCGGAGCAGCCGCTCCGAGCCGTCGAGATCGCCCTTCTCGAGGAGAACTCCCGCGAGGCCGTTGCGTGACGCGGCGTGCTCCGGATGGGTCCCGAGAGCCTCCCGGAACACGGCCTCCGCCTCGGCGAGCTTCCCCCGGGACAGGAGGGCGAAGCCGAGGTTGGCCCTCGCGTCCGACCGCTCGGGGGCCAGCTCGATCGCCTTCCGGAACGCCGCCTCCGCCCCGTCCGAGTCTCCCGAGGCGGCCAGCGCGGCTCCGAGACCGTTCCAGGCGTAGGCGGAGCCTGGGTCCGCGCGGGTCGCCCGCTCGAGGACGGCGCGCGCCTCCTCGAGACGGCCCTGCGCGCGGAGCGCCTCGCCGAGACCGACGTGCCCCATCGCGTAGTCGGGATCGAGCCGGACGGCGAGCCGGTGCTCCGCCTCGGCTTCCGCGTAGCGCCCCTTCCGGTGGAGGAGCCTCCCGACGTTGTAGTGCGCGCGCGGGTGGCTCGGGTCGAGTTCCAGGCACGCCCGGTAGCTCGCGATCGCCTCGTCGACGAGCCCCTTGTTCTCCATGACGACGCCGAGGTTGAACAGCAGGGCCGGGCTCCTGGCCTCGGGCCGGGAGGCGGGGCCGACGGCCCGGTCGAACGCCGCCGGGTCCGCCTCGCGCCGGCCGCCGAGCAGGCCGCTCCCGAGGATCGCCTTCCACAACTCGCGCGCGATGAGGAGGTGCCCCGTGGGAGTGGGGTGCACGTAGTCCTCGATGAGCTCGAACCCCGTGAGACCGTGGGGAGAGGCCTCCTCGAACGCCCTCGCGACGTCGACGAGGAGGACGCCGGGCTCCTCCCGGCCGATCCGCCGGATCGCCTCGTTGAACGAGCTCGGCACGCGCGAGGGCATCGCGTCCTCGTCGCGGGCCCGCGAGTACGAGCCGCGGGCGTCATCCCAGCGGGAAAGCGCCTCGTACGTCCGGCCGAGGAGGAAGTGGACCTCGGCATAGCCGGGAGCGAGCGAGCGCGCCCGCTCGAGAGCCCCCGCGGCCCGGGCCGCGTCGCCGGAGGCGAGCGCCCGCTTCGCCTCGGCGATCCTCGCGAGGACCTCCCGGCGGGCCTCCAGGCCGACGTCCGGCGCGAAGATCGACTGGTCGGGGGACCAGCCGCGGAGATTGCACGGAACCGTGCAGAGCACGAGCCCGACCCCCCGCTCGCGGCACATCCTCGCGATCGCCCTGTAGTTCTCCTCGAGGCCGAGGCGGGCCTTCTCCCGGTCCCGGTCGTCCACGTCCGTGGCGGTCTCGCGCATCACGTCGAGGCCGAGGAGCTCGCCCGTGCTCCTCGATCCCGGCTCCTCGGATCCTCCGCGGGACGACCTCAGGATCCGCTCGTACGCGCGGCTCATGACGGAGTAGATCCGCGATCGCGCGAGGACCGCCTGGACCGGTCCGAGCCGAGGGGAGCTCTCGATCGCCTGCCGGAGGCGGCGCTCGACGAACTCGTTGTGCGCCTCGAAGACGACGAGGAGGTCCGGGTCGTAGTCGAGGAGCTCGCCGGCGAGGAGCCTGAGACGCGTCGAGCCGTACGACATCGCCGCGGCGTTGACCGCCTCGATCCTCCGCCCGGGGAGCGTCGCCTCGAGCGCGCGGCCGAGCAGGTGCGTGAACGCCGAGCCCGCCCCCCACGGGAACCCGTAGGCGCTCGATCCTCCGATCGTGAACAGGCGCAGCCCGTTCGAGGGCTTCACCGCGAGGAACTCCTGCTCGTTGAAGGAGTGCCGGACCGCGCGGGGAGCGGTGCGGAAGACGCCCCGGTCGTCGTCCCTCTCGAAGACGCGCATCCGCGCCGAGAACCCTTGGAAGGGATCCCTCTCCGATGCGAGCGAGGGGACGCCGGCGGCCCGGAGGGCCGTCTCGACTAGGCCCAGGATCGCGGCCGCGACGAGGAGGCCGATCGCGGCGTCCCGGACGAGCCTGCGGCGCTCGGTCGGGCTCGCCATCAGAACACCGTGTAGATGAAGGGCGCGAGGGCGCTGCCGGCCGTCAGGACGATCACGAGCCCCAGCAGGAGCAGCACGATCACGATCGGAAGGAGCCAGAACTTCTTTCGCTCCCTCAGGAACGTCCAGAACTCGCGGAGGATGGAGAGCATGTCGCGTCGCCTCGAGATCAGAATTGCCGCTCGTAGCGATCGAGCGTGTCGTCGGACGGCTTCTTCTCGATCCAATAGCTCGGCCTGCGCCGCTTCCAGCTCAGGTCGAGGGGGTCCTTCCGGAACGGGCGCATCGTGAGGCCGATCGGCGTCATCATGCCGAAGTAGAAGATCGACAGGACCGCCGCGGTCACGATCCGCGACATCCCCTCCGCGAGCCTCATCCAGGCGCGGAAGGCCATCGCCCAGAGGCGCGGCGCGGCGAGAGCGAGCACGGGGGGGAGGACGGACAGAGCGGCGAGGGCGGCGGCGGCCCGCGCGTGGCCGCGCCACCAGGACAGGGCGCCCGCCACGAGGAGAATCGGCAGGAGCGCCAGGCCGAAGCTCCTCGCCCGTTTCCACTCGTCGGCTCGACGTCTCGGCATGCGGGGGACCTCAGTCCGGCGCGAATTCCGCGCGCCAGGATTCGTCCGGAGGAGGAAGTTTCTGGTCCTTCCTGTCGGCCACCCAGGAGCCCAGGACCAGGGTGTCCATGTGCGTCCGCGCGAAGCAGCGGTAGGCGTCCTCCGGCGTGCAGACGATCGGCTCGCCGCGCACGTTGAACGACGTGTTCACGAGGACGGGGCACCCCGTCTTCTCGAAGAACCGCTCGATCAGCCGGTGGAACAGGGGGTTGTCCTCGCGGGCCACGGTCTGGAGTCGCGCGGAGCCGTCGACGTGGGTGACCGCCGGGATTTGCGAGCGGAGGACCTTGAGCTTGTCGAGGCCGCACAGGCCCTCGGTAACCTCGGGGAGGCGCCGGGAGCGGTCGACGTCGGCGACCAGCAGCATGTACGGGCTGTCGGCTTCGATCTCGAACCACTCGCGGGCCTTCTCGCGGAGCACCGACGGGGCGAACGGACGGAACGACTCGCGGAACTTGATCTTGACGTTCATGACCGTCTGCATCTCGCGGTCGCGGGGGTCGCCGAGGATGGAGCGGGACCCGAGAGCGCGGGGCCCGAACTCCATCCGGCCCTGGAACCAGCCGACGACGTGGCCGGCGCGGATCCGGTCGGTCACTCGGTCGACGAGCGACTCGACGTCGGGCATACGGACGGCCTCGACGCCCCTCTCCTCGAGAAAGCGGCCGATCTCCTCGTCGTCGAACGAGGGGCCGAGCAGGGAGGCCCGCTGGCGGTCGTGCCGGCCGTCCGCCGACCGGGGGCCGTCGAGCAGCTGGTGGTACGCGAACATGGCGGCGCCGAGCGCCCCGCCCGCGTCCCCGGCGGCCGGCTGGATCCACACGCGCCGGAACGGCCCCTCGCGGAGGATCCTCCCGTTGCCGACGCAGTTCAGGGCGACCCCGCCGGCGAGGACCAGCTCGTCGCGGCCCGTTACCTCGTGAGCGTGGCGCGCCATGCGCGTCATCGCCTTCTCCGTGACCGCCTGGATCGAGGCCGCGATGTCCATCTCCCGCTGCGTGATCTGCGCATCGGGCCGCCGCGGTGGGCCTCCGAAGAGGCGGTGGAGCCGGCGGCTCGTCATCCGGAGACCGGCGCAGTAGTCGAAGTATGCCAGGTTGAGCTTGAGTGAGCCGTCGTCGCGGAGGTCGACGATCTCTCTCTCGATCAGGTCCGCGTACCTCGGCTCGCCGTACGGCGCCAGGCCCATCAGCTTGTACTCGCCGCTGTTGACCTTGAAGCCCGTGAAGTACGTGAACGCCGAGTAGAGGAGCCCCAGGGAGTGCGGGAAGTGGATCTCCTTCAGGATCCGGATCCGGTTCCCGCTCCCCGATCCGAGGCTCGCCGTCGCCCACTCGCCGACCCCGTCGATCGTGAGAATCGCGGCCTCTTCGAACGGGGAAGGGAAGAAGGCGCTGGCCGCGTGCGACTCGTGGTGCTCCGTGAAGACGACGCGCCCCTCGTACTCGAGCTCCTCCCTCAGGTTCTCGCGCATCCATAGCTTCTTCTTGAGCCAGAGCGGCATCGCCCGCAAGAAGCTCGGGAGCCCGGCCGGCGCGTACCGGAGGTAGGTCTCGAGCAGGCGCTCGAACTTGACGATCGGCTTGTCGTAGAAGGCGACGACGTCGAGGTCGTTCGCCGATCCGACCCCCCCCTCGCGAAGGCAGTACGCGGCTGCTCTCGCCGGAAAGCCGGAGTCGTGCTTCTTCCGAGTGAACCGCTCCTCCTGCGCGGCGGCGACGATCTCCCCGTCGACGAGCAAGCAGGCGGCGCTGTCGTGGTAGTAGGCGGAGATGCCCAGGATCTTCATGAGGGTGCCGAGGGGAGATCTTCTCGCATCTCCGGTTCCACGCCGCCGTCGCCCTTGCCTCGCCTTCCAGTATACCGGCCGCGGCTCCGGGGAACCGTATTATCCTTGACGCCGTGGCTTGCGGCGAGGGGGTGGAGGGGCAGGCATCCGTGGCGAGCACGCTGGCCATTCGCACTCCGGACGGGGCGCGGCGGACCGTGCCGCTCGAAAAGAGCCGCGTCGCGGTCGGCCGGGCCCGCGAGAACGATCTGTGGTTTCCGGACGACACCAGCCTGTCGCGGCACCACCTCGTGCTCGAGCGCGACGAGAATGGCTGGACGGTCCGGGACCTCGGGAGCAAGAACGGCACGTTCGTCAACGACCAGCGCGTCGAGGGGAGGCTCCGGCTCAGGCCGGGCGATCGCATCGCGGTCGGGCACGTGGCGATGAGGTTCGACGAGCCTCCCGGGGACTCCTCGGCGAACGTGACGTTCTACCCGGACGCCCCCGCGGAGATCCCCGGGCACGAGACGGTGGTCTCCAGCCTCGAGGGGCTGCTATCGCCGGGCGACCGGACCCCCTCCACCGGCCCGGGCGCTTCCGCGAGGACCTCCGGGGAGAGAAAGTCCTTCGACTCCACGGCCGTCAGCGCCCTGCTGCGCGCCGGCCGGGAGCTGGCGCTACGCCGGCCGCTCCCCGAGCTGTTCCAGATCATCCTGGACCTCTCGATCGAGTCGGTGCGGGCGGAGCGGGGCGTGCTCCTGACCGTCGAGCGGGACGGCGGTCTGGAGCCCCGCGCCATGCGGGGCGAGGACTTCCGGATCAGCGCGGCCGTGAGGGACCGGGTGCTCGGCTCCCGCCAGTCGCTCCTGGTCCACGACGCGCGTCTCGACGAGGTGCTTCGGGGCCGGGTCAGCATCAACGAGCAGAACGTGCGGACGCTGATGGCCGTTCCGCTCCAGACCAACGACCGCGTGATCGGCCTGATCTACGTGGACACGCGGGGCCTGGTCTCGGCACCGACGCCGAACGACCTCGACCTGCTCACCGTCCTCGCGAACGTCGCGGCCAACCGGATCGAGCAGGAGCGCCTCGCGCTGGTCGAGGAGAAGGAGCGCATCCAGGCCCAGGAGCTCGAGCAGGCGGCGGAGATCCAGCGGGGCCTCCTCCCGCGCTCCGCTCCCGACGTCGCGGGGGTCGAGCTGTCCGGCCACAACGCGCAGTGCCGGACGGTCGGCGGCGACTACTACGAGTTCCTCCCGACCGGAGACGGCCGCGTGGCGCTGGTGCTGGCGGACGTCAGCGGGAAGGGGCTGCCGGCGGCGCTCCTGATGGCGGACCTGCGCGCGAAAATCCAGGTGCTGGCCGAGGAGCCGGACGACCTGCCGCGGCTCATGGCGCGTCTGGACCGGCTGATGGAGAGAAGCTGCCCGGCCAACCGCTTCGTGACCTGCTTCTTCTGCATCCTCGATCCCGCCACGGGACGCCTCCGGTACAGCAACGCCGGGCACAACCCCCCGCTCCTCGTGCGCGAGGGAGGGGCGGTGGAGGAGCTCCGGGGAGGAGGGGCGCCGCTGGGGATGCTGCCCGGGCTCGGCTACGAGGAGCGGGAGTGCCGCGTCCTCCCGGGCGACCTTCTCGTCCTGTACAGCGACGGGGTGACGGAGTGCGAGAACCCCGGCGGCGAGGAGTTCGGAGCGGGTCGTCTCGTCGAGGTCCTCCTCGGGCTGCGCGGCGTCCCGGCCGCGGTCGTGGCCGACCGGGTGTGCTGCGCTCTCGCCGAGTGGTCCTCCGGGGCGCCTCCGACGGACGACCTGACCTTCATCGTGGCGAAGCGTTCGTGAGGGGCGGGATGCGGGGGGGCTCGTCGGGAGGCGGGGGAGGGCGGAGCGCGTGGCTCGTCGTGCTCGCGGCGGGGCTCGTTCTCTCTTTCGCGATCCGGATCCACCGTGCGGACTTCCCGTTCGAGCGCGACGAGGGGGAGTACGCGTACGCGGGGAAGCTCATTCTGGAGGGGGTGCCCCCCTACACCGAAGTCTGCAACATGAAGCTCCCGGGGACCTACTACGCGTACGCCTTCCTCATGACGCTCTTCGGGAGGACGGACTTCGGCGTGCACCTGGGGCTCGCGTTCTGGACCGCCGCCTCGGCCCTCCTCGTCTTCGCGATCGGCGCGCGGCTTCTGGGCCGGCTCGCGGGCGCTCTCGCCGCGACGACGTTCGCGATGCTCGCCGTCAGCCCGGGCGTCCTGGGCCTCGCGGGCCACGCGACCCACTTCCTGCTCCTCCCGGCGCTCGCGGGGACCTGGCTCCTCCTGCGGCCCTGGCCGGGTGGCCTTCCCGCGGCATTCCTCGCCGGCCTCCTGTTCGGAGCCGCGTTCCTCATGAAGCAGCACGCGGCCGCATTCGTGGCGTGGGGCGCGGTGTGCCTGGGCCTGCGGGAGAGGGGGCAGGGGTGGAGGCGGCTCGCGAGCGCCGAGGGGAGCCTCCTCGCCGGCGCCGCGGTTCCCTACGGGGCGCTCTGCCTGTACATGGCGGCGATCGGCGCGTTCGACGGGTTCTGGTTCTGGACCGTGACCTACGCGAGGCAGTACGTCGCGCAGGTTCCGGTCTCGGCCGCGGCGGGGCTGCTGCTGTCGTCCTCGAAGTCGGCGATCGGCTGGAACTTCCTCGTCTGGATCGCCGCCGCGGCGGGAGCGGCGTGGGCGTTCCGGGACGCGACGCTCAGGGCGGCCCGCCCCCATCTCGCCGCCTTCGCCCTGTGCTCCTTCGCCGCGGTCGTCCCGGGGTTCTACTTCCGCCAGCATTACTTCATCCCGATGCTTCCTGCGGTGGCTCTGCTCGCGGCGGCGGGCGCGGCGGGGGACGGCGGCTCGCGCGCGGACGCGCGGCGGCGCACGGCCTGGACGTGCCTGGTCCTGGCGGCCGTCGCGGTCGGGACCGCGGGATACGCGGGGGCGTTCTTCACGTGGGACGAGGTGCGGCTCGCGAGGAGGATGTACGGAACCAACCCGTTCGTGGAGTCGCGGGAGATCGCGGCCCGTCTCCGCGCCGCGGCTCGCCCGGGCGACCGGATCGCGGTGCTGGGGTCCGAGCCGCAGCTCCCCTTCTACGCGGACATGCGGTCCGCGGCGCGGTACGTGTACGCCTACGGGCTCATGGAGGTCCACCCGTACGCTGCCCGCCTCCAGGACGAGACCATCGCGGAGATCGAGGCGGCCTGGCCGCGGCACGTGGTGCTCGTTCACGTGAGGACCTCCTGGCTCCCGCGGCGCGGCTCGGACCGCCGCATCTTCCGCTGGATCGACGCATGGGTGCCGGCCCATTACGACGTCGTCGGGCTGGTCGAGATCTTCCCGGACCGCCCCGCGGCCTATACGTGGGGGCCCGAGGCGGCGTCGCGCGGCCCGCAGTCGCAGGACCACGTCCTCGTCTTCCGTCGCCGCGACGCAGGATCCGAGGCGGAGACGGGCCGCGAGCCGCGTTGACCTTCTTCGGGAGCCGGTGTTAGCGTCTGGCCGCGAGAGCGGGGAGGGCAGAGAGCGCCGATGCTGGGACCCGAGGTCTGGATCGTCGTTCCCGCCTACAACGAGGCCCGCGTCGTCTCCGGCGTCGTCAGGGAGCTTCTCGCGCTCGGGGCGAGCGTCGTCGTCGTGGACGACGGGTCGGAGGACGGCACGGCGGAAGCGGTGCGGGGGCTCCCGGCGGCGGTGTGCCGGCACGCGGTCAACCTGGGGCAGGGGGCCGCCCTGGCGACGGGAATCGAGTTCGCCCTCGGGCGCGGGGCGAGCGTGATCGCCACGTTCGACGCGGACGGCCAGCACGCCGCGGAGGATGTCCCGCGCCTCGTCGAGGCGCTCCGGGGACGCCGTCTCGACGCGGTGCTCGGATCGCGGTTCCTCCCGGGCGGCTCGGCGGAGGGCGTCGGCCGGCTCCGCCGGATGCTCCTCGAGGCGGCGGTCCGCTTCACGCGCCTGACGACCGGTCTCGCGATCACCGACGTGCACAACGGCCTCCGCGTCCTCACGCGCGAGGCGGCCGGCGCCGTCGCTCCGCGCCAGAACCGGATGTCCCACGCGTCGGAGATCGTGCACCGCGTCGGCGCCCTGGGGCTGAGGTTCGCCGAGGTCCCGGTCCGAGTGCGCTACACGCCGTACTCGCGCGCGAAGGGCCAGCACTCGGCGAACGCTCTCAACATCCTCTGGGAATTGGTCGAGGGGAGGTTCGGCAGGAAATGAAGATCATCCAGCCCCTCCTGATCGCCGGGCTCCTCGTGGCGCTCGGCGTGTACGTCGCGTACCTGCGGACCGCGCTGCGGGACCGGGTGCTCGCCGCTCTCTTCGTCGCGCTCGCCGTGGGAGCCGTGCTGTTCCCCGATCTGACGACGGTCGCGGCGAACCGCCTCGGCGTGGGGCGGGGAACCGACCTGCTGCTGTATCTGCTGGCCCTCGGAGGCACGTTTGTCTTCCTCGTCGTCTACATCCGGCTCCTCCGGCTGGAGCAAGCCGTCACGACGCTGGTTCGGCGCCTCGCGATCCTCGAAGCCGAGCGCGGAGACGAGGGGCGGGAGCCGGACGCGTCCGGGAAGCCCTGAGGCGGGTCGCGCGCGGGTGCCGGCTCCCGGGCGCGTCCTCGCGCTCGGGTCGGCGGGGTTCGCGCTGGCGCTCGTCGTGCTGACGGCCCTGGGGCTCCACGGCTTCTCTCTTCCAGCCTGGCGCGAGGTGATCGACGGCTCCAAGACCGAGGAGGTTCTCCTCGGAAGGGTTCGCGCCGTGCGATCGGACGACTGGGCGGTCGCCCTCCCTCTCGCGCTGTCGCAGCGCGCCCAGACGCCTCCGTTCCCGGTCTCGAACCCTCTCGCCGGCTTCGGGAAGGGCCTCGACGGTCGCGTGGGGAGCCCGGTCCCGATGCGGAGCTGGCTGACCGTCTTCCGCCCGCAGACCTGGGGGTACTTCCTGGGGGACGACGCCGGCCTCGCCTGGCACTGGTGGTCGCGGGCGCTCGGCCTGGTCTGGGCGTTCTGGCTCGCCTTCACGGTCGTCGGAAGGGGGCGTCCGCTCCCGGCGCTCGCGGCCGCGGTCGCGCTCGCGTTCCAGCCGTTCTTCCAGTTCTGGTCGTACGTCAGCGAGCCGATCGCAACCTCCGCGGCCCTCGGGTTCGTGGCGGCGGCCGGAATCGCGCTGGCGGGGAGCACGGCGGCGATTGCCCTGCACGGCGCGCTCCTGGCCTGGGCGGCCGGCTGCTTCGCTCTGAGCTGGCTCTACCCGCCGTTCCAGATCCCGCTCGCGTGGCTGCTCGCCGCGCTGGCGGCGGCCTGGGCGTGGAGGGAGCGCGAGCGGATCGCGCGCGCAGGGAGATGGCCGCTCCGGGCTGGGGTGGCGGCAGCGGCTCTCGCGCTCGCGGGCGTCCTCGTCGCGGTGTGGGCGGCCGAGTGCCGCGAGCCGCTCGGGCTCCTCGCCGGCACGGCCTACCCCGGCCACCGCCGCATCGCGGGCGGCGACGTCTCGGTGCCGGCCCTGCTCAACGCCTTCGAGACGGCGTTCCTGCGCAGGGACGGCTACGCGCCGCTCGGCAACGTCTGCGACGCCGCTTCCTTCCAGTTCCTGTCCCCCGCCATCCTGGCGTTCGTCGCGCTGGAGGCGTTGCTCCGGAGGCGGCGCCCCGACCCGATCGTGACCGCGGTCGGGATCTACACGATCGTGCTCTCGCTCCACGCCCTCGTCGGCCTGCCCGCGTTTCTCGGGAGCGTCACGCTCCTCGACCGGGTGCCCGGAGGGAGGTCGGTCGTCGGCATCGGGGTGGCGAGCCTCGTGATGACCGTGGCGTTCGTCCTGGGTCGGAGGCGGGAGGACGAGGGGGAGAGCCGGGGGCTCGCGCTCGTCGTCGCGGCGGCCTGGGCCGCGGCCGTGCTCGCCTCGGGATGGCGTCTCGTCTCGTTCATGCCGGCGCTCGCGCGGTGGACGCCCTTCGCGGGAGCGCTCGGGGGGTTCGTCGCGGCGTTCCTCGTGCTGACCCGGCACCGCGCCGGCCTGCCCCTCCTCGCCGCCGCGGCGATCGCCTCGACGGCGTGGTTCAACCCGCTCGTGCGCGGCGGGGCGGAGTACCTGCGGGAGAACGAGCTCTCGCGCCGGATCCTCGCGCTCGACCGGGAGGAGGGGGGGAAGTCGGTCTGGGTCGTCTACAACGACCGGTGGCTCTCGAATCTCTTCCGCGCGATCGGAGTCCACGCGGTCGGCGGGGTGCACTACTACCCGCAGCGGGAGCTGTGGTCCCGCCTCGACCCCGCCGGAGCGTCGGAGGCGGCCTGGAACCGGTACGCGCACGTGGTGTTCGCCCCGGGGACGAGCCTCGACGACGCGCGGATCTCCGCTCCCTTCTTCGACACGGTCCTGGTCTCGCTGAGCCCCGAGTCCCAGCAGTTCCGGAGGATCGGGGTGAGCCACGTCCTGGTCGTCGGGGAGCAGGCGAAACGGTTCGATCGCTCGCCGGTCCTGAGCCCCGCGGGGCGGGTGGGGAACAAGCACCTGTACCGGGTGTCGCGGAGGCCCCGCAGCGAGGAGGAGGCGACGGAGGGCGGCGCCGCTCCCTGAAAAACAGAACGCCCGGCCCCGTCGGGGGCCGGGCGTCGCGGAACGACGGGAGGCGCCGGAGCGCCCCCGGGATCAGAACTCTCCGCCTCCCATCCCGCCTCCCATGGGCGGGGTCTTCTTGTCCTCTTCCGGGATCTCGTTGACGACGGCCTCGGTCGTGAGCATCACCGCGGCGATCGAGGCGGCGTTCTGGAGCGCGAAGCGGACGACCTTGGTGGGATCGATCACGCCCGCGTCGATCATGTTGACGAACTTGTCGTTCTGGGCGTCGAACCCCTTCTCCTTCTCGAGCTCCTTCACCTGGTTCACGATGACCGAGCCCTCGTACCCGGAGTTGTTGGCGATCTGCCGGATCGGCTCCTCGAGCGCTCGCTTGACGATGCGGATCCCGATGCCGAGATCCTCGTTCTTCTCCTTCTTCTGGAGATCTTCGAGGGTGCCGATGCAGCGGAGCAGGGCGACTCCGCCTCCCGGAACGATTCCCTCCTCGACGGCCGCCTTCGTGGCGTGCATGGCGTCCTCGACGCGGGCCTTCTTCTCCTTCATCTCGGTCTCGGTGGCCGCCCCCACCTTGATCACCGCGACCCCGCCGACGAGCTTCGCGAGCCTCTCCTGGAGCTTCTCGCGGTCGTAGTCGGACGTCGTCTCCTCGATCTGGGTCCGGATCTGCTTGACGCGGCCCTCGATCGCCTTGGCCTTGCCCGCGCCCTCGACGATCGTCGTGTTCTCCTTGTCGATGACGATCTTCTTCGCCCGCCCGAGGTCCTCGAGCTTGACGTTCTCTAGACGGATCCCCAGGTCCTCCGTGATGCACTTCCCGTTCGTCAGGATGGCGATGTCCTCGAGCATGGCCTTGCGCCGGTCGCCGAAGCCGGGCGCCTTCACCGAGGCGGCGTGCAGCGTTCCCCGCAGCTTGTTGACGACGAGAGTCGCCAGCGCCTCGCCCTCGATGTCCTCGGCGATGATGAGGAGCGGCTTGCCGAGCTTCGCCACCTGCTCCAGCACCGGGAGCAGGTCCTTCATCGAGGAGATCTTCTTCTCGTGGATCAGGATGTACGCGTCCTCGAGCACGCACTCCATCCGCTCCGGGTCCGTGATGAAGTAGGGCGAGAGGTACCCACGGTCGAACTGCATGCCCTCGACGACCTCGAGCGAAGTCTCGAGCCCTTTCGCCTCCTCGACGGTGATCACTCCGTCCTTCCCGACCTTCTCCATCGCCTCGGCGATGATCTCGCCGATCGACGCGTCGTTGTTGGCCGAGATGCTTCCGACCTGGGCGATCGCCTTCCCGGCCACGGGGCGGGAGAGCTTGCGGATCTCGGCGATCGCGGCATCGACGGCCTTCTCGATGCCCCGCTTGACGTCCATCGGGTTGCTGCCCGCCGTCACCGCCTTGACGCCCTCGCGGAAGATCGCCTGGGCCAGGACGGTCGCGGTCGTCGTGCCGTCGCCGGCGACGTCCGACGTCTTGCTCGCCACCTCGCGGACGAGCTGGGCTCCCATGTTCTCTCGCGGGTCCTCGAGCTCGATCTCCTTCGCAACGGACACGCCGTCCTTCGTGGACAGCGGCGATCCGAACTTCTTCTCCAGGACGACGTTCCGGCCCTTCGGGCCGAGCGTGATCTTCACGGCGTCGGCGAGCTTGTTGACCCCGCGAAGCATCGCCTGGCGGGCGTCCTCAGCGTACGTGATGTTCTTCGCAGCCATCGCTTCTCAACCTCCTCGAATCCTTGACGGGTCGAAGCCGGCCGCGGCGGCGCGCCGCGCGGCCGGGAGCCGGGTCCCTCCGGCCGGCGGTTTACTGAATGACTCCGAGGATCTCGTCCTCGCGCAGGATCACGTGCTCCTCGTCGTCGATCTTGATCTCGGTCCCGGAGTACTTGCCGAACAGGACACGGTCGCCCGGCTTCACCTCGACGGGAACCCTCTTGCCGCTGTCGTCGACCTTGCCGGCCCCGACGGCGACGACCTTCCCCTCCATCGGCTTCTCCTTGGCGGTGTCGGGGATGATGATGCCGCCTCGCTTCTGCTCCTTCTCCTCGATGCGCTTCACGAGGACCCGGTCGTACAGGGGCTTCACCTTCATCTGCAACCTCCTTTCATTCAACTCTTTTGCTATAAGTAACTTAAGAGTCTGCGCTAGCACTCGATCCGTTCGAGTGCTCGTACTATACGATCGCGGTTCGCGGGCTGTCAAGGAGCCCCGGGCCGCGGCCGCAGCGGCGCGTTCCCCGGGGCGGGGGCTCAGAAGGCGATCGAGGCCCTCGTGGCTTCGCCGTGCCCGGTCCGGCCCTCCTCGCCCGCGCGGGCGAGTCTCGCCGCCTCGTCGAACAGCGTCAGGGCCTTCTGGATCTGCGGGTCCGACTCGGCGAAGACCCGGTTCTCCGCCTCGGGCCCCCACCGGACCCGATGGATCTGGGCGCGGACCCGCATCTCGATCACGGGGAGATCGCTCTCGAAGGCCTGTCCCATGGGCACTCCGCGCTCCTCGAGATACCGCTTCAGCTCCTCGAGCATCAGGGGGTCCACCCGGAAATCCGGCTGGAGGTCGGGGTGCGCCTGCGACCAGCGCACGGAGAAGTCGAAGAGGAGGTTCTCCCGGATGAGCCGGGAGACGTACGACGTCGCGCGCTCGGCCCGCACGACGTAGTCGGGCGTGATGCCGCCCCCGCCGTACACGGGGCGCCCCGAGTCGGTGCGGTGGATCTCGGCGCCGGATCGATCGGTTTCCGGAGGGGCCCCCTCTCCTTCGCCGTCCTCGGCGTCGAAGAAGTAGTCCTCGAGGTCCGAGTAGTCCCGCTGGATGAGCCTTCCCGAGGGCGTGAAGTACTGCGCCGTCGTCAGGGCGACCGCTCCGCCGCCCCGGAGGGGGATCACGCGCTGGACCAGCCCCTTCCCGAACGTCGTCTCGCCCACGACCAGGCCCCGGTCGTGGTCCTGGATCGCGCCCGAGACGATCTCGCTCGCGGAGGCCGACGCGTGGTCCACGAGCACGACGAGCGGCTCCGTCACGCGGTCCACGTCCTTCGCGGCGAAGTAGTCCTGGTTGGAGCCCGGAACCCGCCCCCGCGTGTACACGACCATCATGCCGGCCGGCACGAACCGCTCCGCCACCTGGACCGCCTGCTCGAGGAGCCCTCCGGGGTTGCGCCGGAGGTCGAGCAGGAGCTTCGTCATCCCCTGCTCCCGGAGCTTGCGGAGGTCCGCATCCAGCTCGGTCGCGGTCGTCGACGTGAAGTTCGAGATCCGGATGAATCCGACGCCGGGGCGGATCATCTGCGCGAGGGGGATGCTGTAGGTGGGGATCTCGTCCCGGACGAGCGTGACGTCGAACGGGGCGTCGTCGCCCGGTCGCCGGATCGTGATCGTGACCTTCGTTCCCTTCTCTCCCTTGAGTCGGCGGACGCAATCCTGGACGGAGAGGTTCATCGTCTCCTCGCCGTCGATCTTCTCGATGAGGTCGCCCGCCTGCAGTCCGGCGCGGCTCGCCGGGGTCCCGTCGATCGGAGCGATGACCGTCAGCGCGGCGCCGGGCTTGTTGATCTGGATCCCGAGCCCGTAGAACTTGCCGCGCTGCTCGTCCTTCATCTCGTCGAAGGCGGTCTTGTCGAGGTAGTTGCTGTGCGGATCCAGGGTGCGCAGCATGCCCTGGACGGCATCCTCGACGAGGTCCTTCGGCTCGGCCTTGCCGGCGTAGTTGTCCTCGACGATCGCGAGCGCGCGTCCGAAGGAGCGGAGAAGGACGTCGGTCCTGTCGCCCGACGCGTCGGCCCGATTCGCGAGGAGCCCGCCGGCGGCGGCCGCCGCCGCGACCACGAGCAGGGCCGCCGGAAGGGGCCTCTTGAGGGCTCGAAGCATCGCTCGTCTCTCCGGAAAGCGCGAGACTACCGATTATAGGGGCCCGTCTCCCCGCGGGCAACCGGGGCCGGCCGCGATTGACACCCTCGACAGCGCGAAGTAGCCTCGAAACGCGCGCTGGAGCGCGCCGCCGGAGAGAGGCCACGGAGATGTTCGGATCCCTGGGCGGTCCCGAGCTGATTCTGCTGCTCGTCCTCGCGCTGCTTCTGTTCGGGCCCCGGAAGATTCCGGAGATCGGCCGCGCGCTCGGCAGGACGGTCGGAGAGTTCCGCAAGGCGACGGCCGAGTTCCGCGCCACCCTGGAGCGGGAGGTCGAGCTCGAGAAGCTCAAGGAGACGGGAGACGGGTTGAGGAGCATGGGAAAGGAAGCAACGGCCGCGGCCCGGGAAGCCTCCTTCCTCGGGCGCCCGGGCGCCCCGGGGCTGCCCGGGGCCGCCTCCGCGCCGTACGGGTCGGGGGAGCCCGGATCGGCGCCGCCCCGGCCCGGTCCGGAGGGCCCGACCGCGGACCCGCGGCGGGCGCCGGTGCCCTTCGCGGACGACGACGGCTCGCCGTCGGACGCGTCCGCATCCCTTCCGAGCCGCGATGGCCCGCCGCTCGGCTAGCTCGCGGGGAACGATGACGTTCCTGGAGCATCTCGACGAGCTCCGAAGGCGCCTGTTCCGCGCCGCCGTCGTCTACGTGGCCGTTCTCGCCGTCTGCTGGTACTTCAGCGCCCGGATCGTCGAGTTCCTCCTCCGGCCGATCCAGAGGCACCTGTTCGGCGGCGGCGACATCGTGTTCATCCACCTCACAGAGCCGTTCCTCGTGTACATGAAGGCGTCGGCGGTGGTCGCCCTGTTCGTCGCCTCGCCGTTCATCCTCCACGAGATCTGGGGGTTCGTCGCGCCGGGACTGTACCGGCACGAGCGCCTCGTCGGGATGGCGTTCCTGTTCTTCGGCTCCCTGTTCTTCGTCCTCGGCGGGGCGTTCGGCTACTACGTCGCGACGCCGATCGCGGCGAAGTGGCTGATCCAGCTCGGGTCCGGCTTCAGGGCCGCTCTCACGCTGGAGTCCGCGTTCCGGTTCGAGACCTGGGTGCTCGTGGCCATGGGGCTCGTGTTCGAGCTCCCGGTCGCCCTCTTCTTCCTGGGCAAGATCGGCGTCGTGACTCCCGGCCTCCTCCTGCGCCACTTCCGGCTCGCCGTCCTGGTCATCTTCATCTCCGCGGCGGTGCTGACTCCGACCGGGGACATGCTGACGATGACGATCTTCGCGGCTCCGATGATCCTGCTCTACCTGCTCGGTGTCGCGGTCGTGTGGCTGACCTCGAGGCCCGCCGCGGGAGAGCGCCGCCCGTGACGCGTCCCTCCCGCCTCCTCGCGCCCGAGGGGTTCGCGGCGGTGGAGGAGAGCGGCATCCTCCTCGTTCGCGCCGACCTCGAGGGGGCGGCCCGCGCGCTCGCGCTCCACGCCGCCGGCCCGTGGGAGGAAGCCGTCGCCTCGTCCCGAGAGGGGCCGGGGCGCGGCGCGAGAGGGCGCATCGAGTTCCCCGGAGGTCCCGTCGCGGTCGCGAAGCGCATGAGACGCGGGGGGATTCTGGCGCCCGTGTGGAGGGACCGGTTCGCGCGGGTGCCGCGCCTGCTCGAGAATCTCGCGACGCCCCGGGAGGCCGCCGCGAGGGGGATCGCGACCGCCGCGCCGCTCGCCCTGTTCCTGCTCGAGGGTCCCCCGAGGCTGTGGCGCGCGTGGCTCGCGGTCGAGGAGATCCCCGCGGCGGAGGACCTGGAGACGCGTCTCGGCGGGGGACGGAGGGCGGAGCAGGACGAGATCGCCGCCGCGCTCTCCCTGGTGCGGCGCGCGCACGACGCCGGGATCGAGCACCGGGATCTGAACCTCGGGAACGTGCTCGTCCGCCGGCCGCCCTCCGGACGTCCCGAGGCCTTCCTCGTCGATCTCGATCGCGCGAGGCTCCACGGCGGGCCGCTCGGGTTCTGGAAGCGCGCGGCGGCGATCCGCCGGCTGGAGAGATCCTGCCTCAAGCGCCTCGGCGCCTCGGGGCCGCTCGGCCGGGACCCGGGAGCGCTCCTCCGCTCGCTCTACGCGGCGGGGGACCCGGCGCTCGCGTCGCGCTTCCGCGCCCTGCGCCCGCTCGACCGGGCCCTGATCGCGCTCCACCGCCTCCGATGGAGCTGAGGCAGCGCGGGGGAGGGGGCGGCCCCGGCTAGCGAGGCGCCGGTCCTCCGCGCAGTCCCCTCCACGCGGCGCGCGCGAAGGGGAGGACGGCGATCGCGAGGCCCGCGAGGTAGAGCCGGGCTGGGAACGGTCCCGGCAGCCTCTGCTCGACGACGTCCCGGAATCGCCAGCAGAACGAGACCACGATCGTCGCCGCCCCCGCCGACGCGAGCGCCCATTCGCGCCGTCCGAGGCGCAGCGTCCGCCCGCTGGCGCCGAGCGCCTCGTGGACCGCGTACCCCGCGATCAGGAAGGCGGACACGATCGCCGGGTAGAGGACCGGGGAGAGCCAGGGCACCGGGATCAGGAACAGGATGTCCCAGGTTCCCGGCGATTCCGGCCAGCCGAGAGCCGCGCGAAGGGAAGCGTAGTACGCGAGGTCCCACACGCCGAAGACGAGCCCGAACACGAAGAAGCGGTCGAGCGCGTCCCGTCCCGCGAGCGCGGCGATGGCGAGGATCATCCCGATCGTCGCGCCCTCGCGCAGGAGCTCCACGACGAAGATGCGCATCGGCATCGGGACGATCGGGAACCGGAACCCTCCCGGGTAGTAGATCTCACGCAGGTACACGACGACCGCGGCCTCGAGGAACCCCATGGCGGCGGCGAAGACGAGGAGCCATCCGGTCCTGCGCGCCCGGCCCCCTCCGGACCGTCGGGGCTCGGCCTTCTCCGCGCTGGAGATCACGGCTCCCCCCTCGGCGGTCGGCTCCCCCCTTCCGAGGGAGAGGTCGCGCGGCCGGGCCGCCCCGGTTCGAGGCGATCGAGAAGTCGGAGGACGGCGGCGGCGACCGCTTCCCCGGCCAGCCCCTCGAATCCCGAGCGGCGGTCCCGGCTCTTGACGCCGGTGTACACCCTTTCCGGGGGATGGACGATCTCGTGGGGAACCCCCCAGGGAGCGTTCACGGCGGGGTCGGTGGGGCCGTACAGCGCCACGACGGGGCGTCCCGCGGCGCATGCGAGATGCAGCGGACCGCTGTCGCCGGAGACGACGAGCGTCGCGCGGCGCACGACCGAGGCGAGCAGGCGGAGATCGGTCGGGGGCGCCGGGACCGCCGCGCCCCCCGATGCGTGCACGACCGCCGCCGCGTCCTCTTCCTCCCCGGGCCCCCAGGCGACGAGGGAGGCGACCCCTCGCGCCTCGAGCGCGCGGGCCGCCGCCGCGAGGAGCGGCGCCGGGGGCTTCTTGTACGCCTGGCCCCGGCTCGCGCCCGCCGCGAGCACCGCATAGCGGCGTCCCCGCCCGATCCGCTCCGCGACGGCGTCCCGCGCCTCCCTGAGGCACGGGCGGGCGAAGCGGATCCCGCCGTCGGGGAGTGGGCGGTCGGGGATCCCGAGGGCCCGTACGAGGTCGAGATTCCTCTCCATCCGCGATCGCCGCCGCTCGCCGGCGGGGACGCGGTGCGTCGAGAAGATGCGGTTCCCTTCCTTCTGCTGGTGGCCCGAGTATCCGACCCTGACGGGGGCTCCGGACAGGCGTCCCAGGAGACCGCTCCGGAGGTTGCCGTGGAAGTCCAGGGCGAGACCGGGCCTGAGCGACCGCATCTCCCGGACGACGCGCCGGACGGAGGCGAGGAGCGCCGGCCAGCCGCGGGGGGATCGGGCGAGGGCCGCCCACTCGCGGCGAGGCAGCTTGAGGCAGCCGTCGAGATCGGGATGGTGCTCGAGCACCATCGCCCACCGTTCGTCCACCACCCAGTGGATCCTCGCGTCGGGCAGGGCGAAGCGGACCAGGCGCACGGCGGGAAGCGTCCTCAGGATGTCGCCGAACGCGCTCATGCGAAGGACGAGCACCGTGAGGCCGGCGCCGTCGTTCTCGAGGCTCCGCCTGAGGGACGCGGGGAACGGGCGCACGCGCGCAGTATATCGAACCCGGGGGACGTCCCGCAGGGAGCGCTCGGTATACACTGGACGCCCGCGCGGAGGAGCGTCGATGGAGATCGAACCCGAGCTGCTCGAGATCCTGGCGTGCCCCGCCTGTCGCGAACGGGTGGATCCGGCGGCGGAAGGAGCGGGCCTCGAGTGCCGCCGCTGCGGCCTTTTCTACCCCGTTCGCGACGGCATCCCCGTCCTCCTGGTCGAGGAGGCGGTCCCGGTCGGGCCGCGGGAGCCCCGGCCGTGACCGCCGTGGAGCCGGGAGAGGCGCGGCGGATCGTCTCTCGCTTCGGCGGCCGGCGGGTCGTCGTCGCCGGGGACGTCATGCTGGACCGGTTCCTCTGGGGCGACGTCGATCGGATCTCGCCGGAGGCGCCCGTCCCGGTGGTCCGCGTCTCGCGCGAGACGGCGCACCTCGGCGGCGCGGCGAACGTCGCCGCGAATTTGGCGGCGCTCGACGCGTGCGTCGCGCTCGTGGGGCTCGTCGGGGAGGACGCCGCCGCGGACCAGCTGCGGGCGGCGATCGAGGCCTCGCGGATCGAGGCCGCTCTGGTCGTCTCGGCGGGACGGGCGACGACCGTGAAGACGCGGGTGATCGCGCGCGCCCAGCAGGTCGTGCGCGTCGATCGGGAGCACGTCGGCCCCGCGGGGCCCGAGGATCTGAGCCTTCTCGAAGCGCGCCTGCGGGAGCGGCTCGACGGCGCCGCGGCGCTCATCGTTTCGGATTACGACAAGGGCGTGGCGGCGGGCCCCTTGCTCGCCTCGGTCCTCCCCGATGCGCGGCGGAGAGGGCTTCCGGTCGTCGTGGACCCCAAGCGCCTCGACTTCTCGGCCTACCAGCCGGCGACCGTCGTCACGCCCAACCAGGCCGAGCTGGGGCGGGCGGCCGGGGTCGACATCCGGTCGGACGAGGACTGCCTGCGGGCCGCGAGAACGGTCCTCGCCCGGATCGACGTGGACGCGGTCCTGGTCACGCGCGGGGAGCGGGGCATGCTCCTCCTGGAGCGAGACGGAGAGCCGGTGTTCGTGCCCGCCTTCGCCCGCGAGGTGTACGACGTGACCGGTGCCGGGGACACCGTCGTCGCCGTCCTCTCCCTGGCCCTGGCCTCCGGGGCGCCCCTGCCCGTCGCGGCCGTCCTCGCGAACCACGCGGCGGGGATCGTCGTCGGAAAGGTCGGCACCGCGACCGTCTCCGCCCGGGAGCTCGTGTCCTGGGTCGAGGAGCACGGGGCGTCCGGGGAGCCCCCCCGGTAAGGCGCTGCACCGCAATCCCTTGACCGGATCCCGGCGGGGAATAAGTTTTAGATGCGGGAAAGAGCCGCGGGCGGCCGCCGCCCGCGAGGGCGGCGTTTCTCGAAATCCGGCCCGGCCGTCCCGGCGGTCGGGTCACGGCCCGAGGAAGGCAACCGACATGAGCGACACTCGACTTCAATGGGAAACCGAGCGTCTCGTCGCCGGCCGTCTCGAGGGGATGAGCGTCCCCGACCTGATGTGGCTCCTGTGCCGCAGGTGCGTCACCGGGACACTTCGCCTCGAGCGCCGCGGCATCGAGAAACGGGTGTACTTCCAGGAAGGCCGCATCGTGTTCGCGGCCTCGACCGATCCGAACGACCGCCTCGGGGAGCTCCTGCTGCGGGAAGGGCTGATCCGCCTCGACCAGTTCGAGGACGCGATCTCCCGGCGCGGCCAGGGCAAGAGGCTCGGCGCCGTGCTCGTCGAGAGCGGCTACCTGAAGGCGGAGGATCTCGTCGCCGCGGTGACGTCGCAGTGCCGGGAGATCGTGATCGGCCTGTTCCCCTGGGAGGACGGGGAGTACCGCTTCGAGGAAGGTCCGCTGCCCAACCAGGAGGTGGTCACGCTCGGCGTGCGGACCGGAGAGATCCTCCTGCAGGGGATTCGCCGGATCCAGTCCTTCAGCCGGATCCGGCGCAGCGTGGGCGGACCCAGGACCCGCTACCGCGTCGCCACGGAGGCCGCGGAGTTCACGGAGGGGCTCACGCTGAACGAGGCGGAGCGGCTCGTGATCCAGAGGCTCCAGTCCGGCCCCGGCAGCGTCGAGACGCTGTGCCGTGAGATCTACGCGTCGAACTTCGAGATCCACCAGGCGCTCTGGGCGCTCAAGGTCCTCGGCGCGGTGTGCGAGGCGGACGGCGCGCCGCGGGTCCCGTCCGGCGCGTTCGCGGTCGAGGGAACGCTTCCCGCGAACGGGGTCGTGGAGATCCTCATCCGGCTCTGCCGGGCGGGGGAGACCGGGGTCCTGCATGTGACGCGCGGCTCGCAGGAGCGGAGCTTCCACGTCAAGGAGGGGCGCTGCATCTTCGCCACGAGCAACGAGATCGACGACGGCCTGATCGCGTTCCTGCTGCGACGCGGCGTCATCTCGCTCCGGGACCGGGAGGAGACCGCGCGCCGCCTGCTCAGCAACAAGAGGGTGGGGACGATCCTCCTCGAGATGGGAGTGCTCGACGAGAAGGACCTCCGCGAAATGGTGCGGCAGCAGCTCGGCGAGATCGTCTACGACACCTTCCGATGGGAGGACGGAGAGTACGCGTTCGTCTCCGGCGAGCTCCCGACCATCGAGGAGATCGTGATGGAGGCGAGCCTCGAGGACCTCGTCTCGGAGGGCCTGAGGCGCGTGACCCAGTGGTCCCGCGTCCAAGCGGGATGCGGCGCCGATCACGACGGCTACGTCGGGCTCACCCCGGACTTCCTCTCGGTGCTCGACCGGATGCGGGTCGGGGCCGACGAGTGGGAGGTCGTCTCGGGGCTCGGGGAGCCGCGCAGGATCCACGAGGTGTGCCGCGCCACGAAGCTCGGCGACTTCCGGGTCTGCCAGATCCTCTGGGCGCTCCGCCTGCTCGGGGCGGTCCGGGACGTCCCGGCGGAGGAGGTGGAGGCGTGGGCGGCGCGCGCCGCGGCGGCGTCCGCCGAGGGCGACCCGGCCCCGATCCCGGTGGCCGAGCCCGCTCGCGAGGAGCCCGTCGTCATGGGGGCGTTCGACGGGGCCGAGCCGGCGACCGTCGAGGCGGAGGGGGGGATCCGGCCGTCCCAGTGGGTCGAGCCGGCGAGCACCGACGCGGTGCCGGCCCCCGCCTGGCTCGCCGACCTGCGGGGCGAGAACGCGCCTCTCTCGCCCTCGCCGGAGCCCTCAGGCGGAGAGGTCATCTCCGAGCCGTGGCGGCTCGTGGCGGAAGCGTTCCCGCCGCCGGCCTGGCTCTCGGAGACGCACGGCGTCGCCGGAGGGGAGTCCCCCGCGGCGGAGGAGCCGAGCGCAGAATCCGGCACGGCCGAGGCCGTCCCTCGGCTCGACTCCCCCGGCGACGCGACCCGGTTCCTTCCGAGGGATGAGATCGAGGCCGCGCTCGGCCTCGGTCCCCGCCTCGGCTCGGGGGAGCAGTACGAGCTCGGGGAGCCTGGCTCCGGAGCGGAAGAGGACTCCGCGCCGGGCGCCGGCGCCGACGAGCCGAGCGCCGAGTACGAGCTGGCGGCGGCCGGGACGCATCTCGAGCCGGAGCCGGATCCCGAGCCGTGCGAGGCCCGGGATTCCGAAGAGACGGCCGAAGAGACGGCGGAAGAGATGGCGGGGCCGGTGCAGGTCGAGCCCCCCGACGATGCTCCGCGCGCCACGGAGGATGCCGCCTTCCGGGAGGATCCGGCGTTTCCGGAACCCCCCGCGGCGGCCTCGTTCGGGCCGGCGGAGCCCGAGACCGCCCTGCCCTCCGCCGAAGCGCCCGAGCATCTCCTGGACCTGGATCTGGCGATCCGGCGGTTCAACCAGAGGCACAGGGTCCTCTACCGCGCGATCCGCTCCGAGATAGGGGCGGGGGCGGCCAACTTCATCCGCTCGTGCCGGGGAGGGCTGGGAGAGAAGTTCGACGAGCTGTTCGCCGAGAGCCGCCTCCTTCCCGACGGGACTTGGGACGCGGACGGCCTGAAGAGGATCGCCAGGGAGAAGGGGGTGCAGGAGCCCTGGCTCGGCCTCGAGCGGCTGCTCGACCGCGAGTTCGAGATGCTCCGGCCCCAGATCGGGGAGAGTAGGGGCAAGGCGCTCCGCGATCAACTGCTCGAGGTGACCCGCTGAGCGGCCGCTCCTCTCGGCCGGGTCCCCGCGGCGCCCGCGGCGCAGCGGCTCAGACGGCGCGGCCGCCGGAGTAGGGGCCGTTCGCCGGGTCGTCCTCCCACCCGTAGCCGTCGGCGTCGTAGACGGGCGCGCTCGCCGGCGTCTCGGCCGCCGGGCCCGGCCCGGCGGTCTCTCCCGCTCCCGGCTCCGGATCCCGGTCCAGGATCGCGTCGGGCTCCGCCCCGGCTGTCCGGGAGCTCTGGGCCCTCAGGTACAGACGCTCGGTCTCGATCCTCCGGATCTCCTGGCGCAGGCGCCGGTTCTCGATCCGAAGGTTCGCGCCCTCGGCGACGGCGATCACTCCCGCATACACGATCCCGGCGAGGACCGACAGCATCACGACCGCGAAGAGCGGAACGTCGCGATGCTGGGTGTTCCAGACCGTCACCTCGACGAGAGTCTCGAGGTTCGTGAGCACGAACCCGAGGACGTTCACGAGGAGCAGGATGGTCAGCACGATCACGAGCAGCCGCATCGCCGCCTCACCGCGCCTTGAAGTAGGATCCGGAGATCCCTTCCCACGTTCCCTGCGCCTTGAGGAGGAGGGTCACGATCTCGCGCACCGACCCTTCCCCCCCCCGCCGCTCCGTCACCCATCGGGCCGCCAGCAGCGCCTCCTCCGAGGCGTCCGCCGGCGCCACGCCCAGGCCGACCCTCCGGAGGATCGGCACGTCCACCAGGTCGTCGCCCACGTAGCATACCGCGTCGTCGCCGAGCCCGAGGCGGCTGCAGATCGCCTCGTACGTCGCGCTCTTCTCGAGGACGCCGACGTGGACCTCCTGGATCCCGAGCTCCCGCGCCCGCGCCTCCACGACCCTCGACGCGCGCCCCGACACGATGCCGAAGCGGAGCCCGAGCCTCTGGCCCATCTTGATGCCGTAGCCGTCCCGGACGTGGAAGGCCCGCCCCTCCGTGCCGTCGGAGAACTGGAGAAGCCTGCCGTCGGTCAACACCCCGTCCGCGTCCAGCAGGACGAGACGCACCTTCCTGGCCCGCTCGAGGATCTCCGCGGGGACCTCTCGCATGCCGCTTCCGTCCTCCCTCCGCTCAGAACAGCTGGGTCCTCCAAAGGTCGTGCAGGTGGACGACCCCGACGACCCGGCGCCCCTCGTCGACGACCGGAAGCGACGTGATGTGCCTCTCTTCCATGGCCCTGAGCGCCTCGGTCGCGAGCCCCTCGGGGGCGATCGTCGCCGGCGTCCGCGTCATGGCGTCGGACGCGGTCGCCCGGAGAGGATCCCGGGAGCGCAGCATCAGCCGCCTGAGGTCCCCGTCCGTCACCACCCCCTCGAGCCGGCCGCCCTCGTCGACCACGCACGCCATCCCTAGCCTCTTCTCGGACATCACGCGGACGGTCTCGGGGATCGGGGACGTCGCGCGGACCGCCGGGACCGAGTCTCCCGAGTGCATCAGCTCCGATACGGAGAGCAGCCTGCGGGCGAGCCTCCCCCCGGGATGGACGCGGACGAAGTCGCGGGCGGAGAACCCCCGCCGCTCGTAGCAGGCGACGGCCAGCGCGTCTCCCATCGCGAGCGCGGCCGTCGTCGACGCCGTCGGGACGAACTCGAGGCTGCCCGCCTCGCGCCGGACGCCGACGTCGACATGCGCGTCCGCGTGCCGGGCAAGGGTCGATCGGGGATCGCCGGAGAGCGCCACGATCGAGGCGCCGAGGCGGCGGATCACCTCCAGCAGGCGAACGATCTCCTCGGTCTCGCCCGAGTTCGACACGGCGACGACGACGTCGCCGTCCACGATCATTCCCAGGTCGCCGTGGATCGCCTCGGCGGGATGCATGAAGTAGGCGGGGGTCCCCGTCGAGACGAGCGTCGCCGCGATCTTCTGCGCGACGATCCCCGACTTCCCCATCCCCGTGAGGACGACCCTTCCCCGGCAGCCGACGACCATCTCGACCGCGCGGTCGAACTCCTCGCCCAGCCGAGGCGCGAGATCCGCCACGGCTCGCGACTCCTCCTCCAGCACTTTTCGAGCGGTCTCGCGGACCAAGGAGGCACCTCCGGAAACGTCCGGCCGCATGATACCGCACTCGCTCGCCGCCCCGCCCTCGGGGCGGCGGGCTCCCGCATCGTGGCGCTCGCGCCGGTCAGCGCGCGGGATCGGGCACGGAAACGCCCGGCGCTCCGGGGGCGCCCGCGCCGCGCCGAGCCAGCCTGTGCCGGTACGACGCCGCGACGAACTCCCGGAACAGGGGATGCGGCGCCAGCGGCCGGGACTTGTACTCCGGGTGGAACTGGCAGGCGAGGAACCAGGGGTGGTCCTCGAACTCCACGATCTCGACGAACTTGCCGTCGGGGGAGCGGCCCGCGACGCGGAGGCCCGCGGCCTGAAGCCTCGGCACGTACTCCTGGTTGACCTCGTAGCGGTGGCGGTGGCGCTCTTGGATCCGGTCGACGCCGTACGCTTCGCGGGCGAACGAGCCGCCGGCGAGGTCGGCGGGGTAGGCGCCCAGCCGCATCGTCCCGCCCATCGCCTCCACGCCGAGAAGGTCCCGCAGCTTATAGATCACCTTGTGGGGAGTTCCCTCGTGGAACTCCGTCGAATCGGCGCCGTCGAGCCCGCAGAGGTTGCGGGCGCACTCGATGATCGCGGTCTGCATCCCGAGGCAGATCCCGAAGAAGGGGACCTTCCGCTCGCGCGCGTAGCGGATCGCCTCGACCATGCCGGCCACGCCCCGCACGCCGAAGCCCCCAGGGACCAGGATCCCGTCCGCCTGACGGAGCTCCGACTCGAGCTTTCCGTCGGTCATCTCCTCGGCCTCGATCCACCGGAGCCTGACCCGGAGGCGGGAGGCGGTGCCCCCGTGGACGAGCGCCTCGTTGAGGGACTTGTAGGAGTCCTCGTAGGCGACGTACTTTCCCACGATGCCGATCGTCACCTCGTCGGCCGGGTGCCGGATCCTGTCGACCAGGTCCTCCCAGTCCGCGAGGTTCTTCTTGCGGTACGGGAGGTCGAGGAGCTTCATGATGATCTCGTCGATCCCCTCGTTCGACAGCGCCAGCGGCACCTCGTAGATCGACTCGACGTCCTTCGCCGTGATGACCGCGTCCTCGGACACGTTGCAGAACAGCGCGATCTTGCGCTTGAGCTCGGAGGGGAGCTGCCGGTCGCACCGGCACAGGAGGATGTCCGGCTGGATGCCGATCGCCCGCAGCTCGCGCACCGAGTGCTGCGTCGGCTTGGTCTTCAGCTCGCCCGATGCGGCGATCCAGGGGACGAGCGTGAGGTGGATGAAGAGAGCGTGATTCCTTCCCGCGTCGAGCCGGAACTGGCGGATCGCCTCGAGGAACGGGAGCGACTCGATGTCGCCCACGGTCCCGCCGATCTCGACCAGCTGGATGTCGTTCCCCTCCGAGACGGTCAGGATCGAGTCCTTGATCTGGTCGGTGATGTGCGGGATCACCTGGACCGTCGCGCCGAGATAGTCGCCGCGCCGCTCCTTCTCGATCACGGAGGCGTAGATCTTGCCCGTCGTGAAGTTGCTGTTCCGGGACGCGACCATCGACGTGAAGCGCTCGTAGTGCCCGAGGTCGAGGTCCGTCTCGGTCCCGTCCTCGGTCACGAACACCTCGCCGTGCTGGAACGGGCTCATGGTGCCGGGGTCGACGTTGATGTACGGGTCGAGCTTCTGGAGCGTGACCTTGAAGCCCCGTCCCTCGAGGATCCGCCCGATCGAGGCGGCCGCCAGCCCCTTCCCGAGCGACGACACCACGCCCCCGGTGACGAAGATGTACTTCGTGCCGCGCTTGCCTCTGGTCGTCATGCGCCTCCGTCCTTCTCCCCGAGCAACGCTTCGGCGCGGGCCAGGTCCTCGGGCGTGTCCACGGCCACCGAATGGAAGTCCGACTCCAGCACCCGGATCGTGAGACCGGCTTGGAGCGCACGGAGCTGCTCGAGTCCCTCGTCCCGCTCGAGGGGCGTCGGCCGGAGCCGGGTCAGCGCGAGGAGGATCTCCCGTCGATAGGCGTAGATCCCCTGGTGCTTCCGGTATCCCTTCAGGCCGCCGGGCCGCCCCTCGAGCGCCTCGCGGAAGTCCAAGGAGAGCCGGGTCGCGCCTCCCCGGCTGTAGGGGATCGGCGACCGGGAAAAGTAGAGCGCCCGCCCGTCGAGCGCCGTCACGATCTTGACGGTGTTCGGATCGAACAGCTCCTCGACCGACGCGAACGGCTCCGCGAGCGTCGCGATCTCCGGGGGCCGCTCGCCGTCGAACGCCTCGACCAGCCGGTCGAGCGAGGTGGGCGACACGAACGGCTCGTCCCCCTGGACGTTGACGACGACGCCGAACCCCCGGTCCATCTTCAGGATCGCCTCCGCGATCCGGTCCGTTCCGGAGGCGTGCTGCGCCGAGGTCAAAACCGCCTCGGCCCCGAACCTGAGGCACTCCTCCAGGATCCTCTCGTCGTCCGTCGCGACGACGACCTTCTCGAGCCGTCGCGCGATCGAGGCGCGGCGGAAGACGTGCTCGAGCAGCGTCGAGCCTCCGAGGGAAGCGAGGGGTTTTCCGGGGAAGCGGGTCGAGCCGTACCGGGCCGGTATCACACCCAGGGCACGCACCATTCGGGAGCTCCCAGGATCGCTGCCGGGCGCTCGCCCCGCGGCGACGCCGAATGTTAGCGTGACGGAGCCGTCCCGCACAAGGGCCGGTGGTCAACGGGGCGCGTCGAGGACCTCCCGGACCTTCCGGAGGAGGTCCCGGGGCGAGAACGGCTTGCGGAGGAAGGCGCTGTCGGCGGGGAAAACGCCCCTCCGCGAGACCTCGTCGGTCGCGTAGCCCGAGATGAACAGCACGCGGACGCCGGAGAAGACCTCCGCCAGCTGCTCGGCGAGCTCCCTTCCGTCCATCCCGGGCATGACCACGTCGGTGACGAGGAGCCGGATGTCTCCTCGGTGGGCGGCGGCGATCGATAGGGCCTCGGGCCCGCCGCTCGTCGTCAGCACGCGGTACCCGGCGCGCTCCAGGATCTCGACGAGGAGGCTCCGGATGACCGCCTCGTCCTCGGCCAGGAGGATCGTCTCCCCCGCGCCTTCGGGGGCGGCCCCGGGCCCGCGGCCCCGCGCGGCCTCGCCGGCGCGGCTCGCGCCGGCCTCGGGAGCCTTCCCGCTCTCGGCTCTCGTCGCCGGCCCGTGGAGGCCGGCTCGTACCCGTTTCCGCTCGCTCACGTTCGAACTCTCGCTCTGCGGCGAGGGAGCCGCCGCCCCGCACCCGGAGTCTAGCCCGCGAGACGCGCGCTTTCAACGGCTCGGCCGCGCCGACGGTTGCGTCGGCGCCGGCGCTCGGATAGCGTACCCCCTCCCTGGCACGGCGGCGGCCGCGAGACCGGCCGGAGAGGAGGTTCCCGTGAGCGTCGCGACACCCATCCGGTCCTCCTGCGTCGAGCGGTTCCTCCGCTACGTGACGTTCGACACGCAGTCCGACGAGAACTCGGAGACCTTCCCGAGCACCGCGAAGCAGCTCGATCTGCTGCGGCATCTGATGGAGGAGCTCCGCGCGCTCGGCCTCGCCGACGCGGCCATGGACGAGCACGGCTACGTCATGGCCACGATCCCGTCGACGACGCGGAAGAGGGACGTCCCGATGGTCGGTTTCATCGCCCACGTGGACACGTCGCCGGAGATGCCGGGAGCAGGAGTGAAGCCGATCGTCCACGAGAAGTACGACGGCCGTGATCTCGTGCTTCCGGACGATCCTTCCGCCGTGATCCGTCTCGCCGAGAACCCCGCGCTCCGGGAGCAGATGGGGAACGACATCATCACGGCCTCCGGGACGACGCTCCTCGGCGCCGACAACAAGGCCGGCGTGGCGGAGATCGTGGGGGCCGCCGAGTTCCTGATGGCGAATCCCGGGATCGCGCACGGGCCGATCCGTCTCGCCTTCACTCCGGACGAGGAGGTGGGGAACGGCACCAAGTACTTCGACGTCGCCGGATTCGGGGCCTCGGCCGCCTACACGCTCGACGGGGAGACCCTCGGGGAGATCGAGATCGAGACGTTCTCGGCCGATTCGATGACGATCGCGTTCCAGGGTTTCAACACCCACCCCGGCTACGGGAAGGACCGGCTCGTCAACGCCATCAAGGTCGCGGCGGACTTCATCGGGCGGTTGCCGAAGGGCCGCCTCTCTCCGGAGACCACGGCCGGCTACGAGGGATACGTCCACCCGTACGTCGTCCAGGCGGCCGTGGACCGGACGTCGGTCAAGTTCCTGATCCGCGACTTCGCGACGCCGGGCCTCAAGGAGAAGGAGGCGTTCCTCGAGGCCCTCGCCCGCGAGACGATCGCCGACTGGCCGCGGGCCTCGGTCGAGATCAAGGTCGAGGAGTCCTACCGGAACATGAAGGAGGTGCTCGACCGCTACCCGGAGGTGATCGAGAACGCCCGGGAGGCGGTCCGGAGGGCGGGGCTCGAGCCCCGCATGCACCCGATCCGCGGCGGCACCGACGGGTCCCGGCTCTGCTTCATGGGGATCCCGACGCCGAACCTCTTCGCCGGCGAGCACAACTTCCACTCGCGTCTCGAGTGGGTGTCCGTGCAGGACATGCACAAGGCGGTCGAGGTGATCGTCCACCTCTCCCGGATCTTCGAGGAGAAGGCGCCCGCCTGAGGCGGCCGCGCGGACCCTTCAGTCCCCCCGGCGCACCTTCGCGATCGCCGACGCGAGCCTCGACTCGATCCGCTCCCGATCGATCGAGTGCTTCTTCTCCAGGTCCAGGAGCTTCTCCGGGTCCCCCGCGGCCCCCGCGAGGTCCTTCCGGTGGAGAATCTCGATCTCCGCGAGCTTCGCGCGCGACTCCTCGCGCAGCTCGGCGATCCGCCGCTTCTGATCCTCGGTCAGCGGCTTCGATTCCGCGACCCCCTCGGCCCGGTCCTTCTCCCGGAGCCGCTCCATCGCGATCTCGAACGAGGACTTGAGCGGCCTGTCCTTCGCCATGACCTAGTCTCCTTCGAGGATGAGGCAGGACACGAAGCGGGGATCCGGGCGCCCTCCCCGGGCCAGGGAGCCGCACTCCTCGCCGAGCCGGTCGAGGCACGCGCGGCCGAACGCGAGAAGGGCGGCCGTGCGGCGCGGGTCGAGGCCGGCCGACTCCGACACCCGGCCGACGAAGGTCTCGAGCGCGTCTCGCGTCGCCCTTCCCGCGAGGAAGGCCGCGGCCGCGTCGCGAGGCAGCGGCGAGCCCCGCAGCTCGCCGCGCTCCGCGTGCCAGGCGAGCGCCGTCAGCAGCAGCGCGCTGAATCTCGGCGGCTCCGGCCGCCGGCCGGCGTCGTGGCGGAGCGCGGCTTCGACGTCGAGCCGGAGCGCCTCCACGAACACGGTCCCGAGGGTCTCCGCCATCTCGAGCGCGATCCTCGTCTCCTCGATCTCCTCCTGCGAGCGGAACTCCCGGTAGTCGCGCCCTCCCGTCGCGGGGGACGGATCGAAGTACGCGGGCCTCGCTCCGAGCAGCCCGAGCACGCGCGGCCGGATCGGGACGTCGAGGAGCTCGAGTGCCCGCGGGTGTCCCGAGGCCCAGCCGTGCCGCACCAGGGATAGCGCCCTCCGCTGCAGCTCGGCGGCCCGCGCGTAGCCCTCGCGGAACAGCTCCTTGACCGTCGCTCGCCGGAGCGCGTCGGCCGCCCCCTCTGGCGTGGAGGCGCCCCTCGCGGCCAGAGCGATCCCCACGTACGCTCCCGCCTTCGCGATCGAGGCGCGGTGCGCCTCCGGGTCGCCGGCGTCGGCCCCGTCCGCCACCAGGACGTGGTTCGCGACCGAGGCGAGCTGGAAGAGCATCTCCTCGCGCTCCGCCCCGGCGAAGGCGCCGAGCGCCTCGGCGAGCGGGCCGCGATCGGCGAGCAGGCGGAGGGCGGTCCGCGGCGCGACCGCCCCCTCCTCGACGGCTCGGGGGAGGGCCGGGGCGGGCTCCTGCCGTCGCGCGGGGGGCGCGTAGATCGAGAGGGCCTCCTCCCAGTCGGGGAAGCCATGCTCCTCGAGACGCCGCTGCCGCCAGCGGAGAGCCTCCTCCTCCATCTCCGCCGCGACCTCGGCTTGGGTCGCCCAGATCAGGCGCCAGTAGCGCTCCGGGTCGAGGTGGAAGAAGATCTCCGCGATCCGGCGGATCGTCGGGGCGTGTTCGGAGATGGTCGGCCGGAAGCGGTGATGGCCGTCCGGCGTGACGAATCCGCGATCGGTGCCCGCCTCCGTCTCCCCCGTGCCGTGGATCGACGGCGTGTCGTCGATCGGGATCGGCTCGACACGCGCCCACCTCGCGAGGAGGAGCGTCAGCATCTCGTCGTCCGCGCTCCGGAGGAACCGCACGAGGGTCGGCTCGCCGGCCTCGAGGAGCAGCGCCGCCCACGCCCCCGCGCGGTCGGCGTCGAATCGGTCCCCCCGCCATCCCTCGAGGTCGAGGAGGTGCGTGATCTGCGAGGCCGACGCCAGAGAGAGGAGGGGCAGGGCGTCGTGGGGGCCGACCTCGCGGACCGTCAGGTAGGCCTCGAAGTCGGGCAGCATCCGCACCAGCTTCATCGGCGAGGGGGCGTGCAGCAGGAGGTCCAGACGGTCCGGCGCGGGCGTCCGGAGCGCCAGCTCGAGCTGATCGCGGAGCGCAAGCTCCGCCAGCCGTCCCGCGAGGGCCTTCGGGTCCGAGCGCGCGAGGCGCGGCGCTTCCTCCGCCAGCCTCGCGATCTCGCCCGCGGCCGCCCGCCGCCCGGCCGGTATCCTGCCGCCTCTCTTCTCGGGGCTCATCGTCCCTTCCACGGTCCCGCGTCGGTCCCGTCCGCTCCTGGATTATATTGCGCGCGGCCGCGGCCCTCCGGGGCCGGCGAGCCGGAGAGCCGCATGGCCGGGTCGAGCGATCCGAGTCCCGTCGACTTCCGCGTCGCGCCGGAGATCGCCGCGACCATCCGGCTCGGGCTCGTCCGAGGGGAGCCCGTCTCCGTCGGCGAGGCGGGTCCGGCCCTCGACGGCGAGATGGCGGCGCTCGCCGCCGAGCTCGTCGAGCGACACGCGGGGCGCTCCCCCTCGGAGATCGAAGGCCTCGCGCCGGGCCGGGACCTGTACCGCGCCTTCGGCATCGATCCCACGCGCACGAGGCCCTCGTCCGAGGCGCTCCTCCGCCGCGTGCTCCTCGGGAAGCCGCTCCCCCGCGTCCTGAACGCCGTGGACGTGTGCAACCTCTGCTCGCTCCGGTTCCTCCTCCCGATCGGCCTCTACGACAGGGAGGCGATCCGCGGCCCCGTCGAGCTGCGCCGCGGCCGGCCGGGCGAGTCCTTCCGCGGCATCCGGAAGGAGGACATCCACCTCGAGGGGCGTCCCACCGTCGCCGACGAGGAGGGACCGTTCGGAAACCCGTCCTCCGACTCGCTCCGGACCTCGGTCACGCCGGCGACGCGATCGCTCTTCCTGGTGATCTTCGCCCCGGCGCGGTTCGACCGGTCCCGCCTCGAGGCCGACGTCGCCTTCGCGCGGGGGGCGATCGAGCGGCACCTCGCCCCTCCGGGGAAACTCGCCGCCACGTCGGGATCGCTGTACCCCCCGTGACGGAGGGAGGGGCCGCGCCTAGGCGAGCCCCTGCTCCCGCACCGCTTCCGCGAGGGGGCGCACCTGATCGAGCAGCAGCGGGAGCTGGTCGCCCAGGCGGATCATGCTCGCGGCGTCGCAGGCGGCCGCGAGGGGCTCCGGGTGCGTCTCGATGAAGAGGGCGCTCGCCCCCGCCGCGACGCCCGCGCGCGCGATCGTGTGGACGTACTCGGGCTCCCCGCCCGACGGGTCGCTCGAGGGCCGGCCGTAGATCCGGACGATGTGCGTCGGGTCCACCACGACCGGGCAGCCGAGCCGCTTCATGATCTGGACGCTCCTGACGTCGAACACGAGGCGATGGTAACCGAAGCAGGTTCCGCGATCCGTGAGCAGGACGCGGTCGTTCCCCACGTGGCGGAGCTTCTCGACCGCGCTCTTCATGTCCTCGGGCGCGAGGAACTGTCCCTTCTTGACGTTCACCGCCTTCCGCGCGGCCCCCACCTTGAGCACGAGGCTGGTCTGCTGGCAGAGGTACGCGGGAATCTGGAGGACGTCGAGGACCTCCGCGGCCGCGTCGACGTCGGTCTCGCGGTGGACATCCGACAGCACCGGCACGCCGATCTCCCGCCTCACGCGCGCCAGGTGCTCGAGCCCTTTCTCGAGCCCTGGACCGCCGTAGCCGGTCGGCTTGCCCCGGTTGTCCTTCTCGTACGAGGACTTGAAGACGTACTGGAACCCGCGCTTCGCCGTCTCCCTCCTGAGGGTCTCGGCGATCCGCAGCGCGAGCTCGACGTCCTCGAGCACGCACGGTCCCGCGATCAGCGCCAGGGGGCGCCCGTGGCCGATGGAAACGTCGTCCCCGACCCGCACCTGCTCCATGGCCCGCTCCTCCGATCGCCCAGCATACAGGAGGGGGAGGGCGCCGGACACGTCGTTTGCGCGAAAGGCTCCGGTTGGGGCAAACTATCGGATTCGGTTCGCGGATTCCCGGCGAGGACCGTCGGCTCCGCACGGGAGAGGCCCTTGGTCCGGAGGAGGATCCAGCGCCCGCGCCGCCTCGCCCCTCCCGAAGGGGCCGATCCCGCGCTGCTGTCGACCGACCTCGAGCGCTGGGCGGGAGAGCGCGTGGCGCGCGGAGGGCGCGAGACCGCGCTCCTCGGACGCGTGCAGTCCCTCAGGCTCGGCGCGGACGGCCGGCACCTCGAGGCGCGGGTGCGCGACGCGGGCCCCGCCCCGTACCGCGTCGAGGTCGAGGTCGTTCAGGGCCTGCTCGCGAGCCGGTGCACGTGTCCCTTCGACTGGGGCCCCGTGTGCAAGCACGCGGTGGCGGCCATCGAGGCGCTGCGGTTCCCGCGCTTCGCCCCGCCGATCGTCGCGGCGGGGAAGCGGGGGGCGAGGCGTGGGGGCCGGACGGCTCGGGGACGCGGGAGGATCGTCACCCCGGCCCCGCTCCCGGAGGGGACGCTCCTCCCGGGCGGCGGGGACTGGGCCCCGTCCCGCGACGATCGGATCGCCGAGGCCCGAGCCGAGGAGATCGCCGCGAGGAAGAAGAGGGCGCGGCGTGAGCGCGCCGCGATCCGAAGGGTGTCCGGCAAGGGGGGGCCGCCGCGCTTCCTCGTCCAGGGGCGGGAGGCCGGGGCGCCGTACACGGTAGTCCTGCGGGGCGCCAAGGCGGACCTGCCGTCGTGCACCTGCCTCGACTTCGCGAAGAGCGAGCTGACGCTGTGCAAGCACATCGAGCGGGTGCGGGGGTGGTTCTCGCGGAAGCGCAAGCGGCTCCCGCATAGGGTCGCTTCCGTCTGGTGGAAGCCGCGCGAGTGGCCCCTCGGGGCTCCCGATCCCCTCCGCGAGGTCCGGATCGACCTCGTCGGAGCGGAGGCCGGCGGCGAGATCGCCCGGGCGTTCGATCCGGACGGCTGGCTCCGGCTCGGCCCGGACCCGGGGGACGGCCCGGAAGACGCCCGCGCCGCCGTGGAGACGGCGCGCGCGTTCGCCTCGGACCGCGGCCTCGTCTTCGACCTCGACCCGGCCGTGGCGAAGCGGATCCGGGATGCCGAGGAGGCCCGCGCCCGCGCGGGCCGGCTCGCGGCCGCCGCGAGGGGAGGCGAGGCGTGGGAGGCCGTGGTCCCGGAGCTCGGGATGCGGCTGCACGCCTACCAGGAGGACGGCGTCGAGTTCCTCGCCCGGCGCGGCCGCGCGTTCCTGGCCGACGACATGGGGCTCGGGAAGACGGTGCAGGCCGTCGCGGCGGCGCTCCTGCTGCGGCGCACGGCGGGGGCCGCACGCGCCCTCGTCGTTTGCCCGGCCTCGCTCAAGCACCAGTGGAAGGCGGAGATCGCGCGGACGTGCGGCGAGTCCGCGCTCCTCCTCGACGGGGATCGGGCCGAGCGGGTCGAGACCTACCGGGGCTGGCGCGAGGGGTTCCTCGTCCTGAACTACGAGCTGGTGCTCCGGGATCTCGACGCGATCCGGGCCGCGGCGCCGGATCTCGTCATCCTCGACGAGGCCCAGCGGATCAAGAACTGGGAGACGAAGACGGCCAAGGCGGTCAAGCGGCTCGAGAGCGAGCACGCGTTCATCCTCACCGGGACCCCGCTTGAGAACCGTCTCGCCGAGCTGCACTCCCTCGTCGAGTTCCTCCACCCGCGCGCGCTCGGCCCCCGATGGCGGCTCCTGCCGCTCCACGTCGTCGCGGACCCCACGGGGCGCGTGCTCGCCTACGAGGGGCTCGACCTCCTGCGCGCGCGGCTCGCCGGCTTCTTCGTGCGGCGCGAGCGGCGCGAGGTGCTCGACCAGCTCCCGCCCCGGATCGACAACACCTTCTGGACCGAGATGACGCCGGCGCAGTGGCGGCCGTACCGGCGGGAGGCGGCCAGGGTCGCGGCGCTCCTCGCGAAGAACCGGCCGCTCAAGGCGTCGGAGGTGAGGGTTCTCCTCCAGGCGCTGACCGGGATGCGGATCCTCTGCAACTCGCTCGGCCAGTACGCGTGGGACCGCACGTCGAGAAGGCTGGGGGAGGAGAGGGCCGCGACGAAGGAGGACCTGAAGGCGATCCAATCCCCGAAGCTCGAGGAGTTCGCGCGCGTGCTCGAGGACCTCCTGGAGCAGTCCGGCTCGAAGGTCGTCGTGTTCAGCCAGTGGGAGCGGATGCTCCGGCTGGCCCACTTCGTGGCGGGGGATCTCCTCGGGCGACGCGGCGAGCGCGCGGAGATCTTCCACGGGGGGCTCGACTCCGGATCGCGGGAGAGGATCCTCGGCGCCTTCCGGTCCGAGCAGGATCTCCGCGTGCTCTTCTCGACGGACGCCGGCGGGCTCGGCCTGAACCTCCAGGACGCCGCGTCGATCGTCGTCCACCTGGAGGTCCCCTGGAATCCCGCCGTGCTGGAGCAGCGGATCGGACGGGTGCACCGGCTCGGCCAGAGCCGCAGCGTGCAGGTGCTCCACTTCGTGACGCGGGGGGCGATCGAGGAGCGGGTCCGCGGCGTCATCGAGGCGAAGCGCGCGCTCTTCGAGGGGCTCCTCGTGGACGAGGCCGACCGCGTGGACTTCGACCCGGACCGGCAGGCGTCGTTCCTCGAGAAGGTCCGCTCGCTGATCGGCGACGAGCCGGCCGGCCGGGGCCGCTGACCGCGACGCCCGCGACTCGACGGACTCACCGCGGGGGCGGGATCTCGCGCACGTACGGGTCGCGGGCCTCGGCGAGGGTTCGGATCGCCCGCGCGACCGGCTCGAGCCCTTCCGGGGCGGGCTCCGGGAGCGCCTCGAGGGCCTCCTCGTGGCGGCCGAGCTCGCGGAGCGCCTCCGCGCGCAGCAGGCGATCGTCGTCCCCCCCGGCCTCGAGGATGCGGACGAGGTGGAGCAGGTTCTCGTCGTAATCGGCGGGCCGCAGCTTCGCTCCCGCGGGCTCCCGGCCGCGCCAGCGGTCGTTCGAGCGCCACCAGGCGAGGAGCCGGAGCGCGTGCTCCCTCTCCGGATCGCTACCCAGCCCCTCCTCGATCGCTTCGTAGTACTCGCGCTCGCCGAGCTCCCGGACCGCGGGCTCCTCCCGCTCTTCCTCGAGGACGCCTCCGTTCTCCTCCGAAGGGCGGTTCACCGGCCCGGCGTCCGCGAGCCAGTAGAACTCCGTGCACGACGGGCATCGGGTGATCGGAGGCGGGCTCGGCGCGGGGAGGGGCTCCGTCTTCGCGTCGGACCATTGCCGGATCTCGCCCCCGCCCGCCGCGAGCGGCCGCGGCACCCGCGCGAGGCGTCCGCACACGGGGCAAGAGACGATCTCGTCCGCGCCGGTCGACAACGGGTACCTCCCGCGCGCCGCGCGCGCCGCCGGGACTCGACCCGCGGGCCGCCGCGCCCCGCCGCATGGCGAGATACGTCCGCGGAGCCGGCAGGTTGCGGAGACGTCAGGGATCCGGGCCCGCCGCGGGGCCTCGGCCCGCTCCCGGAGTTCCTCCGCGTCGAGCTTCAACCCGTCCCCCTCCCTTCCCGCGGGGCTCGGGCCGGCGCCCCGCTACCAGAGCTCGAACTCGCGCACCAGCTCCACGCCGAAGCGATCGCGCACCTCCCGCTCGACGATCTCGACGAGGGCGAGGACGTCGCGGGCGGATCCCCGGCCGAGGTTCACCAGGAAGTTGGCGTGGCGGCGGGACACCTCGATGTCCCCGACCCGGAGCCCCTTGAGGCCGGCGCGGTCGATGAGACGGCCGGCGAAGTCTCCCGGCGGGTTCCGGAAGACCGAGCCGCAGGAAGGGAAGTCCGTGGGCTGGCTCCCGCGCCTCGAGGCCGCGAAGGCGCCGAGCCGCTCCCGGACGGCGGCCGGGTCGTCCTGGCGCAGGACGAGGGCTGCGCCCAGGACGATCCCCGGGAGGCCGCGGAGCGCGCTCCGCCGGTAGCCGAAGCCGCACTCGCCGGAAGGGATCCGCCGCACGGAGCCCCCGGGCTCCAGGAACTCGACCGACTCGACGACGGCGGCGATCTCGTGCTCGTGCCAGCCGGCGTTCGTGACCACCGCTCCGCCGATCGTCCCCGGAATCCCCGCGGCGAACTCGAGCCCCGCGAGCCCTCGCTCCGCGGCCAGGCTCGCGACCGCCGGCAGGGCGGCGCCCGCTCCGGCCTCGATCCGGCACCGGTCGACGCGCACCTCCGCCAGCGCCCTTCTCGGCCGCACGACGATCCCGCGCACCCCGCCGTCGCGCACGAGGAGGTTGGACCCGTTCCCGAGCACGCGCCAGGGGCGCCCGCCCTCGGCCGCGAAGCGGACGGCGAGCGCGAGGTCCTCGCGATCCACGGGCGTCGCGAGCGCCTCCGCGGGGCCGCCGATGCGCCAGGTCGTGTGGCCGGCGAGGGGCTCCTCGCGGAGGATCTCGCCGCGGAACCCGGCGTTCCGGAGCTCGTTCGCCAGATCGGCCGTCACGGGGCGATCGTAGCAGATCGCGCGGCTCTCCCCGGCGGGCGGCGGGTCACAGGGAGATCTCCGGGCCCGCCCCCTCCTCGGCCCCGGCCCGCCGCGCGTCCCAGTAGAGATAGGCTCCGAGGAGCAGGAACACGGCGAGCCCGGCCCAGTTCTTGGCGGACGCGCCGTAGTCGAGCGCTCCCGCCAGGCCCTCGACCCAGCCGAAGCCGAACCAGCGGAGCGTCGCGTCGAAGACGCCCGCCAGCGCCCCCCCGGCGATCAGGCCCGAGGCGATCAGGGTCCCGCGGTTGCCCCGCGCGCGGTCGAGGGCCGCGTTCCCGGAGGGTCGCTTGACGAGCCATCCGACGAGCGCTCCCGCGAGGAGGGGCGTGTTCAGCTCGATCGGGAGGTACATCCCCAGGGCGAACGCGAGCGGGGAGATCTCGAGCATCATCACGACCACGGCGATGACCGCGCCGAGACCGTACAGGAACCAGGGGGCCTGCCCCGACTCCATGACGGAGCGGATCACGGCCGCCATCGCGTTCGCCTGCGGCGCCATGACCGCGTTCGGGTGGGCCGCGTCCCGGACGTAGCCGTAGGTCCGCGCGAAGAGCAGGATCACGGCGGTCACGGTCATCGACGCGAGGATCGCCCCTCCGGCGAGGGCGAGCTGGATCCTGCGGGGGGTCGCCCCGAGCCAGTAGCCGACCTTGAGGAGCGTGACCATCGATCCGGTCATCGACAGGGCCGTGCAGACCACGCCGCCGATCAGGAGGACCGCGAGCATGCCCCGCGCCCCCGAGAGGCCGAGCTGGGCCAGGAGGATCGCGGCGACGATCAAGGTCGTGAGCGTCATGCCGGAGATCGGGGTGATGCTGATCAGCGCGACCGCCCACGCCGACACGGCGGCGAAGAGGAACGAGATCAGGAGCGTGAGGCCGAGGGCTGCGGCGGCGGTCGACGTCGGGCGCGGAACGCCGGCCAGCGCGACGAACCGGAAGTAGAGGCCGATCGCGAGCGTGAGGACGATCCCGGCGGCCAGCACGCGCGCCATCGGGATGTCCCGCTCGGTTCGCGGGGACTCCGCGCCGGCGCGCCCGGGCCCGCGCAGCCTCGCGATCTCCGACGAGACCTTCCCGATCGCCTGGACGATCACGGGGGACATCTTGAGGATCGAGAGGATCCCGGCGGAGAAGATGCCGCCGATCCCGACGTAGCGGACGTAGCTCTCGAAGATCCCCTGGTAGTCCATTCCGGAGATGGACGGAGATCCCGGGAACAGGACGCCTCCCGGGACGAGGGCGCCGAGCCGCCCGAACAGGGGGATCAGAACGAAGTACGACAGGAAGGACCCGGCGCAGATGATCGTCGAGTACCGGAGGCCGATGATGTATCCGAGGCCGAGGACGGCGGCCGACGTGTTGAGGTTGAAGACCGCCTTCACGTTCTCCGTCAGCGCGCGCAGGCGCGGGACCAGCGCGGTCGTGAACACGTCGCTCCACGTGCGCAGGACGAGGCAGGGGAGGTCGACGAGGATCCCGATCCCCATGGAGTACAGGAGCACGACCGCCTGCCCGCCGCCCCGCTCGCCGGTCACGAGGATCTCGGTCGTCGCCGTCGCCTCGGGGAACGGCAGCTTCCCGTGCATGTCCGCCACGAAGTACCGGCGGAACGGGATCAGGAACAGCACCCCCAGGATGGCGCCGAACAGCGGCACCAGGAAGATCTGCCAGAAGCCCGAGTGGGTCTCGAGGCCGAGAATGTACACGGCGGGCATCGTGAAGACGGAGCCCCCGACGACGATCCCGGCCGTCGCGCCCAGGGCGACGACGATCACGTTCTCGAGGAGCGTCGACTTGCGGGCCGCCGCGGCGGAGAACCCGATCGCGAGGATCGAGATCGGGATCGCCGACTCGATCCCCTGGCCGAGCTTCAGGGCGATGTAGGCCGCGGCCGCCGAGAAGACGGCCGTCAGGACGAGGCCGAGCGCGATCGCCCGGAGCGTGACCTCCGGCATCCGGCTCTCCGGCGGCACGACGGGGCGGTAGATCTCTCCCGGCCGGAGCTCCCGGTAGGCGTTCTCGGGGAGCGAGGCCGGGACCTGGCTCGAGCTCGGTTCCACGGGGTTCCTCCTGGGCGAGGCGGCGATTCTAGCCCCGGCTCCGTCGCGGCGGAAGCGGCCCCTCGCTCCGGCAGGGGCGTTCCCTGCTACACTCGCCCGCGATGTGCGAAGGGGGCTTCGCGAAGAAGGTCCTCGCCTGCGAGACCCCGGTGGGAGGCGGCGAGATCTCGCTCGAGCTCGGGCGCTGGCGCATCCGGGTGGCGGGGCTTGACGGCGCGCTCGTCTCGGGCCTCGCGAGGCGCTGGCGCCCGTTCCTCGCGGAGGAAGGGGGCGCCTGCACGCTGCTCCTGCGCGCGGTCCGCGGCGCGTCCGGTCTCTGGCTCCCGCACTGGGAGCGGATGGAGCGTTACCGCATCGAGGGGACGCTGGAGGGAGAGAGACCGTGCGTCCGCTCGTACCACTTCGCCATGACGCCCGAGGACGACCCTCGCGCCTGGCGCCTCGCCCTCGCCGACGCCTCCGACGAGCCGGCGGAGAGGATCGTGGAGAACGCCGTGCGGTGCGCGGTCGTGAGGCTCGCCGCCTCGGAGGGGGGGCTTGCGATCCACGCAGCGGGGGCGCTGCGCGAAGGGAGCGCGTACCTCCTCGCCGGCCCCTCGCGGTCCGGGAAGACGACCGCCGTCGCGCTCTCCAGGGGGGTCGCGGAGGACCTGGGGGACGATCTCGCCGTGATCCTGCCGGAGGGAGGCAGGTGGGCCGCCCCCGCGCTCCCGTTCGCCAGCTTCGAGCAGGCGCCGCCGAAGCCGCCGGGATCCCTGTTCCCGGTCGCCGGGATCTTCCGGCTCTTCCGGGCCGAGGAGCCGAGGCTCGAGGATCTGACGCCGGTGCTCGCGACCGCCTCGCTGGTCTCGTGCGCGGCGCTTCCCCACGCGATCCCGGACCTCGCGGACGCCGTCCTGGAATGCGCCCGCCGGTACGTCGCGACCGGACGCTTCGCCCACCTGCACTTCCGGAGGACGCCCGATTTCTGGCGGCTCCTCGATCCCCGCGGAGACGGCTGACCGGGCTCTCGATCCCGATCCGCCGCGGGACAGGTCACCAGCCGCAGGCCTTCCCCCGGTTCTGCTCGTCGAGCCAGCGTTGGAGCGGCGCGAAGTAGTCGAGGATCGCGGTGGCGTCCATCCGGCGCTCTCCCGTCAGGGCCTCCAGGGCGTCGGGCCACGGACGGCTCTGCCCCATCTCGAGCATGCGGATCAGCTTCGCTCCCGTCTCCCTGTCGCCGTAGATCGAGCACCGGTGGAGCGGCCCGCTCTGGCCCGCCGCCTCGCAAAGCGCGCGATGGAACTGGAACTGCATCACGCCGGCGAGGAAGTAGCGCGTGTAGGGAGTGTTCGCCGGAACGTGGTACTTGGCGCCCGGGTCGAAGTCCGCCTCGGTGCGGGGCGCCGGAGGCGCGACCCCCTGGTACTTCTCCTTCAGCGCCCACCAGCCCGCGTTGTAGCCCGACGGCGGGATCTCGCCGGAGAAGACCTTCCACCGCCACTGGTCGATCATCACGCCGAAGGGGAGGAAGGCGACCTTGTCGAGCGCCATCCGGAGGAGCAGCCCGAGGTCTCCTTCGGCCGGGGGGACCCGGTCCAGCAAGCCGACCTCCGCGAGGTACTCTGGCGTGATGGACAGGGCGACCGCGTCGCCGATCGCCTCGTGGAATCCGTCGTGCGCCCCGTTCCGGAAGAGGGGCGGCTGCCGGTTGTACGCCCGCTGGTAGAAGTTGTGTCCCAGCTCGTGGTGGACCGTGACGAAGTCCTGGCCCGTGATCTCGATGCACATCTTCAACCGGAGATCGTCCTTCCAGTCGATGTCCCACGCGCTCGCGTGGCACACGACGTCCCGGTCCCTCGGCTTCGTCAGCAGGGAGCGCTCCCAGAACGTCGCGGGGAGCGGCGCGAACCCGAGCGACCCGAAGAACGCCTCGCCGTAGCGCACCATCCCCCTCGCGTCCAGGCCCTTCGCGCGCAGGAGGGACGTCGGGTCGTAGCCCGGGTCGTCCGCCGGGGGCTTCACGAGGTCGTACAGGTTCCCCCACTCCTGGGCCCACAGGTTGCCGAGCAGGTGCGCCGGGATCGGCTTCCCGTCGGGCACGAGGTCCTTGCCGTACTGCTCCTGGAGCTTCGACCGCACGTAGCAGTGGAGCGACTCGTAGAGGGGCCGGACCTGTGACCAGAGGCGATCGACCTCGGCCGCGAACGCGTCCGGGGGCATGTCGTACCCGGATCGCCACAGCGCTCCGAGGTCGGAGAACCGGAGCTCTCTCGCCCCCTCGTTGGCGAGCGTCACGAACCGCTCGTACTTCGGCCGGAGCGGCGGCCCGACGGCATGCCACCCGAGCCAGAGATCGAGCGCCTCCTTCGGGTCCCGGGTCGCCGCGAGGCGCTTCTCGATCTCGCCGATGTCGAGGCAGCCGCCTCCGGCCGGGCACCAGGTCCCCTTGCCGTAGGCCCCCTCCATGGAGGCCGCGATCTCGGCGAGCTCCGCCTGCTTGGCGGGGTCGCTCGGCGCCACGAGCGACAGCGAGACCTTGAGGAGCATCAGCTTGCGGGCCACGTCGTCCGGGAGCTTCAGTCCGTCGAAGCGGGTGGCCTCGGCCGCGAGCTTCATCGTCGCGGCGATGACGTCCTTCCGGGCGTCGGCGGCGATCTTCTCGGTGTCGTCCGTGATGAACGTGCTGAGGACCCAGGCGGCCCGCTCCGCGCGGGTCCAGAGGTCGAGCAGGTCGCGCTCCGCGGAGGCGAGGAAGGCCCGCGCCTCCTCGGCGGTCGGGGGCGCCGGCTCGGCGGCCGGGCCCCCGAGCGCGGGGGCGGCGAGCGTCGCGACGAGGGCGAGCATGGGGACGAGGCGACGGGCGGTGCGAGGGCTCATGGCGCGTCTCCGTGCGGCCGATCCCGGTCGATCGGCGAGAGGGCGGCAGTATAGCCGCCGGCGGGAGAGAGAGGGATCCCTCCCCAAGCGGGGCGGAGGGGACCGCCTATCTCCCGGGATCCTGAGCGCGCAGCCTCGCGAGCATCGCCTCCGCATTCCTGCGCGATTCCCCCCGGACGAGGGGGATCAGCCGCTCGAGCGCCGCTGCGGCCCGCTCTCGGTCGCCGAGCTTCGCCGCGGCGACGGCCAAATTCAGGTAGGCCGGAACGAGCCGCGGGTTCAGCCGGACCGCCCTCTCCCACGCTTCCACCGCGCCCCGGAGGTCCCCCTCCTTCGCGAGCAGGGCGCCGAGCGCGTTCCAGCCGTCCGGAATGTAGGCGTCCTCCGACAGCGCCGCCCGCAAGGCGTCCTTGGCCTGCGCCTCGCGCCCCTGCTGCAGCAGGAGGACGCCGAGATCGACCCGCGCCGCCGGGAACGTCGGATCGATGGCGAGGGCCCTCAGAAAGCGGTCCTCGGCCTCCCGGGGACGGCCCAGGGTCGCGAGGATCACGCCGAGCGTCCGCTGCGTCTCCGGATCCTCGGAGTCGGTCCGGCGCTCGAGGAGCTTCCACGCCTCCTCGGCCTTGCCGGTCTGCAGAAGGCCGAGGGCGAGCTTCCCCTCCAGGTCCTCGCCGCCGACGCCGAGCGCGACCGCCCGGGACAGGACCGCGACCGCTTCTTGCGTGCGGCCCTGCTCCGCGAGGATCACGGCGAGGTGCTTGCTCACGTACTCCATTCTCGGGCTCTGCCGGAGGATCTCCCGCAGGACGCGGATCGCCCCCTGGGCGTCGCGCTTCTCGCGGTAGAGGAGGACCGCCTCGTCCACCCGCGTCATGAGCCCGATCTGGCGCTTCGGATCGGACGCCTCGTCGAGGGAGGAAGGGGGGCGCGGCGTCGGTCCCGCGACGTAGCCGAGGCTCCCGAGACGCTCGACGACCTCCGGATCCGGGACCTCCCGCCGCGCCGAGCCCCGGGCCTCGGCGGGGACGCGCGACAGGATGGCCCGCATCGCCTGCGCCTCGCCCGGGGCCAGGTTGCGGGACTCCCGCGGGTCGGCCTCGAGGTCGTAGAGCTCGGGCGCGGGAAGGTCGATCGCCTTCCGCTTCCCCTCCAGGCGGCCGTAGAGCGGGGCCCACCCGCGGTTGAGCCAGGACGTCAGCGCCTCGAAGTACGACCCGTCGTCGGTCCCGTCCCACGCCGGGACGAGCGACCGTCCGGGCAGCCCGCCTGGAGGAGCGATCCGGAGGAGGTCGAGAACGGTGGGCAGCACGTCGACGTGGCGAGCGGGCCTCGGGTCCTCGCCTGCCGGGACGAGGCCGGGCGCGCAGATCACCAGGGGGACTCGGAGCGTCGCCTCGTACGCGAACACGCCGTGGGTCTGCTCTCCGTGGTCGCCGAGCGCCTCCCCGTGGTCGGACGTGAAGACGACGACCGGACCGTCGGCGGACCCGGCCCGGACGCGCTCGAGCAGCGGCGCGATCTGCGCGTCGGCCAGCTCCGCCTCGCCGTAGTACGGCGCCTTCGCGTGGCGCGAGGCGAACGGCTCTCCCGGCTCGTACGGGAAGTGCGGCGCGAAGAGGTGGACCCAGAGGAAGCGGGGCCGCCCCGCCTGGGCGTCCCACCAGGCGAGCGCCTCGGAGACGGTCGTCTCCCCGGGACGCTCCGCGATGGTCGAGATCCTTCCGGAGTACCCCGCGGTCCGGTCGTCGTAGACGTCGAAGCCGGAGCCGAGGCCGAATCGCGCGTCCAGCGTGAAGGCCGAGACGAAGGCCGCGGTCGCGTAGCCGGACGCGCGGAGGACCGTCGCCATCGTCGGGACGTCCCGGCGAAGGACGAACCCCGCGTTGTCGCGGATGCCGTGCTGGTACGGGTTGAGGCCCGTGAGGATGCTCGCGTGGGACGGGAGGGTCGTCACGGCGTGCGCGTGCGCGAACGGGAAGACGCGTCCCGACCTCGCCAGCCGGTCGAGAGAGGGCGTCTCCGCCTTGCCGCTGCCCGAGAACCCCGTCGCGTCCTCCCGGAGCGTGTCGATCGTGACGAGGAGGACGTCGCGGCCGGCCTTCGCGGAGGCGCCGCCCGGCGACCGCCCGGGGCCGCCGCACCCCGCGGCCCCGAGGGCGGCGAGCCCGAGGACGGCGAGGAAGAACGCGCTTCGACGTCGAGCCGGAGGCATGCCCGGAATGGTAACACCCGCGGGGCCGGGCCGCCGCGAGTCCCGCCCGCGTGTTAGCATTCGGCCGCCTTCGCGGGGGTCCCATCCGGAGGAGGAGAGCGTGTCCGACACGGCGAACCGATGGCTGACCGGGAGGCGCATCGACCCCTCCCCCGTGCGGAGGGGGATCTCGGCGGCGGACCTCGTGGACGAGACGTTCCTCGCCTACAACGCGGGCCGTCTCCAGAAAGCGGCCCGCCTCTTCACGGAGAAGATGCTCGACCCCTCGAGCTGGGTGGGGGTGAGCGTCGCCGGGGCCCTCACGCCGGCGGGGCTGGGCCGTTCCGTGCTCGTTCCCCTGATCCGCGCCGGGTTCGCGGACTGGATCGTGTCCACCGGGGCGAACCTCTACCACGACGCGCACTTCGGCCTCAGCCTGGAGCTTCACCAGGGCGACCACAGGGTGGACGACCGGCAGCTCCGGGAGGACGGCGTCGTGCGCATCTACGACGTCCTGTTCGACTACCGGGTGCTCCTCCGCACCGACGCCTACCTCCGGGAGGTGCTGCGCGCGCCGGAGTTCCAGAAGGACATGTCGACCGCCGAGCTCCACCACCTGCTCGGGAAGTACCTCGCGGCCCGCGAGGACGAGCTCGGGCTCTCCGACACGTGCGTGCTCTCGACCGCCTACCGGTGCGGCGTGCCCTGCTACGTCTCCTCGCCGGGCGACTCGTCGATCGGGATGAACGTGGCGGAGCTCTGGCTGAGGAGCCGCGGCCCCAGGATCGACGTGTCCCGCGACGTGAACGAGACCGCCGCCATCGTCTATGCGGCGAAGCGGAGCGGAGGCCGCTCGAGCGTGCTGATCCTGGGGGGCGGGTCTCCCAAGAACTTCGTGCTCCAGACGGAGCCCCAGATCCAGGAGGTGCTCGGGCTCGAGGAGCGGGGGCACGACTTCTTCGTCCAGGTCACCGACGCGAGGGCGGACACCGGCGGCCTGTCGGGCGCGACGCCCGGGGAGGCGGTCTCCTGGGGGAAGGTGGATCCGGACAAGATGTCCGACGCGGTCGTCGTCTACGGGGACACGACGATCGTGGCGCCGCTCCTCGCGGCGTACGCGACGACCCGCCGGGAGCCCCGGCCGCTCCGGAGGCTCTACGACCGGCGGGAGGAGCTCCTCGACGCCCTCCGCCGGGACTACGTGGCCCGGTCCCGCTGACGCGGGGGCGGTGGGGCGCCGGAACCGGCCCCTGTAGTACCCTGTCCGCCAACGCGCCGAATCGTCCCGCTTCGCACGCGACCGTTGGAGACGGAGACGCCCCATGCCCGTGACCATCGCAGGGAAGAGCCTCACGATCGAAGACGTCGTCCGCGTGGCCCGCCACGGCGAGGAGGTGCGGCTCGCCCCCGAGGCGCTGGACCGGATCCGGAGCTGCAGGAGAATGCTCCAGAAGAAGGTCGACGCCCGGGAGATCATGTACGGGGTCAACACGGGCATCGGGGAGTTCTCGGAGATCGTGCTGTCCGACGAGCAGGTCCAGCAGTTCCAGCGGTACCTCATCTACAACCACGCCGCCGGCATCGGGAAGCCGGTCCCGATCGAGCACGCTCGCGCCGCGATGCTGTCCCGCATCGCCGTTCACGCCAGGGGGTTCTCGGGCTGCCGCCCGGAGATCACGCTCACGTACGTCGAGATGCTGAATCGCGGCGTGACCCCGGTCGTGTGCGAGAAGGGGAGCGTGGGAGCCTGCGGCGACCTCTCGCCGATGAGCCAGATGGCCCTCTCGCTCATGGGGGAGGGGGAGTCCTTCTACCGAGGGGAGCGGATGCCCACGCGCGCCGCGATGGAGAGGGCCGGGATCCCGGTGCCGGGCCTCGAGGCCCGCGACGGGCTCGCAGCGATCAACGGATCGAACCTGATCACCGGGATCGGCTGCCTGCTCCTCCACGACGCCGAGCGGTGGGTCCAGCAGGCCGAGATCGCCGCCTCGATGACGCTCGAGGCGCTGATGGCCAACATGAAGCCGTACGACCCCAAGCTCCACGAGCTTCGAGGCTTCCGCGGGGCGATGACGACCGCCGCGAACCTGCGGAAAATCATGACGGGCTCCGACCTGTGGACCGGGAAGCTCAAGGTCAAGGTGCAGGATGCCTACTCGATGCGCTCGACTCCGCAGGTCGTGGGGGCGCTCCGCGACCAGATGCGGTGGGCTCGCGAGCAGCTCGAGATCGAGCTCAACGGCGTGGCGGACAACCCGATCTTCGTCTGGGAGGAGGACCGGGTGCTCACCGGCGCGAACTTCCAGGGGACGCCGATCAGCATGCCGATGGACATGGTGGGGGCGGGGATCTGCATGGTGTCGGTGCTGTCCGAGCGCCGCCTCAACCGGCTCCTGAACCCGGCGCTCTCGGTCGGGCTCCCGGCGTTCCTGACGAAGGGCGCCGGGATGTTCTCCGGGATGATGCTCAGCCAGTACACGGCGGACATGCTCATCGTCGAGCAGAGGATCCTGAGCGCGCCTTCGTGCGTGCAGTCGATCCCCGCCGCGGCGGACCAGGAGGATTTCGTCAGCATGGGGATGAACGGCGCCCTCAAGACGAGACAGATCCTCGACAACGCACGGGGGGTCCTCGGCATCGAGCTGATGGCCGCGGCGCAGGCGCTCGACTTCCGGACGTTCACGCCGGGCAGGGGCTGCCTCGCGGCGAGGGCCGCGGTGCGCGAGCGGGTCGCCCATCTCGACGAGGACCGGCCGCTGTTCCCGGACCACAACGCCATCGCAGCCGCCGTGGAGCGCTGCGAGATTCTCGAGGCCGTCGAGGCCGAGGTCGGGCCGCTCGGGACCTCGTGGTGAGGAGGATCGCCATGACGAGCCGCCGGTACGTGTCCATGACCCCCGCTCTGGGAGCGGACCGCCGCGAGTTTCTCAGGACGCTGGGCGCGGCCGGCGTGGTCGCCGCCGGGCGCGTCGTGCTCGGCGTCCCCCCCGCCTTCGGAGAGGAGGCCCCCCCGCCCAAGCCGGCCCCGGAGGTCGAGACGAACCTGGCCGACTTCCTCGCGGTGCCGAAGGGGAAGCACGCGATCCCCGGCCCGTTCCCGGGCAAGGTCGTGGCGGTGCGGGACGTCCGGTGCCTGAAGGACGAGAAGGTGGACGCGAAGGTCGTCGCCGAGATGTTCGAGCGCGGCGTCACGGCGCTGACCGGCAAGAACATGAGGAAGAGCTTCGCGATGTTCTTCGAGAAGGGGGACGTCGTCGGGATCAAGGTCAATCCGGTCGGCGCGCCCCTGATCCACGTCAAGCCCGAGCTCGTCGAGGCCGTCATCGCGTGGCTCGAGAGGGGCGGCCTCCCGCGCCGGAACGTCGTGATCTGGGACCGCTTCGACGACATGCTGAAGGACGCAGGCTACACGCCGGAGCGATTCCCGGGCGTGCGGATCGCCTCCCTCCAGACGATGGCCGCGGAGGGGAAGTCCTGGAAGAACGACCGGGGCGAGCACGTGAGCGCCGAGAACTTCGACCGCGAGGCCTTCTACCTCGCGAAGGGGGTGGAGGCGAAGGACGTCCCGGGCTATGACAGCGACGACGCGTACATGAACCAGCACGTCTTCGGGGGCGAGTACTCGTACTTCGGGAAGCTCGTCACGAAGGAGCTGACGAAGATCGTGAACCTCTCGTCGTTCAAGAACACGGGGAACGGCATCTCCTGCGCCACGAAGAACCTCGGCTACGGGGCGATCTGCAACACGGGGCGGCTCCACCAGCCGGTCTTCTTCCGGGTCTGCACGGAGGTCCTCGCTGCCCCCGCCGTGCGCGACAAGCTGGTCCTCAACGTGACCGACGGGATCCGCGGGCTGTACGAGGGCGGCCCGATGGGGAACGAGCAGTTCACCTACGCCCACCACACCCTCTACTTCGCGACCGACCCGTTCGCCGCCGACGCCGAGTGCCACCGCCGGATCGTCGCCAAGCGGAAGGAGATGGGGATCAAGGTCAACGAGCACCCGCGGTTCACCGACTACCTCCGGCAGGCGGAGAAGCTGGGGCTCGGCGTCGTGGACCCGGAGAAGCTCCGCGTCCTGAGCGCATGAGGCGCGCGCTCGCGGCGGCGCTTCTCGCGGCGGCGGTTCCCGCGGCGGCCGCGGGGGACGCGGCGGCGCTCCCGGAAGACGGGAGCATCGGCGGCTACTCGCGTTTCGAGGGGGCGAGGGTCTTCGAGGGGGCCGCCCTCTACGACCACATCGACGGCGGCGCGGAGGTCTTCCTCGAGCTCGGCTTCGAGGCGGCGACGGTCGCGCGGTACCGCGACGGCGAGGAAACCGTCGTCGTAGAGGTCTACCGGATGGAGGACGCGGCGGCGGCACTCGGGATCTACCTCGCCAAGTGCGGGCGGGAGACCCCGGCGCCCGGCTTCGAGGAGAGGCACACGGCGGGAAAGTGGCAGCTCTCGTTCGTGAAGGGGCGCCGCTATGTGCTGATCGGGAACGACAGCGGGAGCGCGGCGGCCGCCGCGGCGCTCGTCGAGTTCGCGAAGCGGGTCGCCGCAGGGATCCCCTCGGCGCCTCCGGTCGCGGAGCTGGGGCTCCTTCCCTCCGAGGGGCTCGTCCCGGGCTCGACGCGGATCGTGCGCGGTCCGTTCGGGCTCCAGGCGATCGCGACGCTCGGAGAGGGGGACGTGCTCCTGCTCGCGGGGGGCGTGACCGCGGTCGCCGGCGACTACCGGGAGGAGGGCGGCGGAACGACGACCCGGATCGTCGCGGAGTACCCGACGCCGGAGCGCGCCGCGGAGGCCCTGGCGCACCTCAGAGCGCACCTCGACCCGCTGCGCCCGGTCCTCGCGGAAGGCCCGGGTCGGATCGTCTTCGGAGACCCGTCGGGCACGTTCGGCGTCGCGGAGATCGAGGGAAGGCGCCTGGCGGTCCGCCTGGACCTCGGCTCGGTTCCCGCGCCGCTAGCCGGCGGGTCCTAGGGCCGTCTTCCGGGCTCCACCCCCGACGCCCCCGGCCCGCGCGGATCCGCGGCCGCCTCGATCGTGCCGTCCGCGCGGCGCCGCACCGCGTGGACCTCTCCGATCCGGTCCTCCTCGACGACCCGGTGGCCGAGCGCCTCGAGAGCGCGGCGCGCCTCGTCCGGCCAGGCGGGCTCCGCGGCGACCTCGTCGGGCAGCCACTGGTGATGGATGCGCGGGCGCTCGACGGCGCCGGAGAGCCGGTCGCCGTCCACGACGACGTTCAGCAGGACCTGGGCGGTCGCGGTGGGGATGTGGGACCCTCCCGGCGAGCCGAGGACGAGGACGTCCCGCCCGCGCCACGCGATCGTCGGGGCCATCGACGACAGCATCCGCTTGCCGGGGGCGACGGCGTTCGCCTCTCCCTGGACCAGCCCCCAGAGATTCGGCCGCCCGGGGGCGGTCGCGAAATCGTCCATCTCGTTGTTGAGGAGGAATCCCACTTCGGGGACCAGGAGGCCGCACCCGAAGTTGCCGTTCAAAGTGACCGTCATCGCCACGGCATCGCCGTCTCCGTCCACGACCGAGAGGTGCGTCGTCTCTCGCCGCTCCGCGCCGGGGAGTAGGGAGCCGGGCTCGGCGTCCCGGGAAAGCGACGCGCGCTCCCTCGGGACCCCCGCCGCGAGCGCGTCGAGCCTGGCGGGCGCGAGGAGCGCCGCGGCCGAGGCGCGCGTCGTCGCGGGGTCGCCCAGCAGGAATCGATCGGCGAACGCCCGCCGCCAGGCCTCGACGAGGAGGTGCCCGCGCGCCGCGTCATCGCGCGGAATCTCGTCGTAGCCGAGCCGCTCGACGAGGCCGAGGGTCTCTCCGAGGAGGATCCCTCCCGAGGACGGGAGCGGCATCGAGGCGATCTCCCAGCCGAACGCCTCGAACCGGATCGGCTCGCGCCAGACCGGCTCGTAGGCGGCCAGATCGCGCGCCGTCAGGATCCCGCCGTGCCTGCGGGACGCCCGGACGATCGCCTCGGCCGCCGGTCCCTCCAGGATCGCCCTCGGCCCGCGCCGGGCGTAAGCCTCGAGCGTGCCCGCGAGGATGGGAAGCCTCATGACGGTGCCCGGTCGGGGCGCATGCCCTCGGGGGAGCCAGATGCGGGAAGTCTCGCGGAACCGCGACAGGAGGTCCGCCTTGTCCTCGATCGAGCGCGAGAGGTGCTCGCCTACCGGGAACCCCCGCCGCGCGAGGTCGATCGCGGGTGCGACGACGTCGCGCCACGGGAGGCGCCCGCACGCGCGGTGCAGCTCGTAGAGGCCCGCGGGCGAGCCGGGAACCCCCGCCGCCAGCGGGCCGACGAGGGACCGCTCCGGGACGGGCGAGCGATCGGGCGCCAGGAACATGTCGCGCGTCGCGCCGGCGGGCGCGGTCTCCCGGAAATCCAGCGCCCTCACCTCTCCACCCTGCCGGATCACGGCGAAGCCGCCGCCGCCGAGGTTTCCGGCCTCGGGGTGGACGACGGCGAGAGCGAGGGCGACGGCGACGGCCGCGTCGGCGGCGTTCCCGCCCGCGCGCAGCGCCGAGAACCCCGCCTCGACCGCGAGGGGGTCCGCCGCGGCGACGGCGCCCGCGGTCCGGACGCCGTCGGCGCCCGTGAGCGCAGCAGCGAGCGCGAGGATGGGGACCGCGAGGAGCGGGAGGGCCGCGAGGCGCCTTCTCATGGCGAGAGTCTAGCGCGATCGGGGGCCGTGCAGGATCGGTCCGTGCCGAAGGCAGGATCAGTCGTCGCCGTGCGAGACGTTGGGGGTGGAGGAGGGGGCCCAAAGAATCGAGGGTGCGTTTGTGCTCGCCGGCATGCTGGGCTCCTCTCGCCCGTTCCCAGGGTTGCGCACTACACCCCTGTGAGGTATATTAAATATACCCATGGAGTTCGAGTTCGACCGTCGGAAGAGCGCTGCGAACGCACGGAAGCACGGGATCGATTTCGATGCGGCGCAGGAGTTGTGGAGTGACCAGGACCTCGTCGAGGTCCCGGCGCGGACGGTGGACGAGCCTCGATGGATCGTGATCGGGAGGATCGCGGGGAAACACTGGTCGGCGGTGATCACGTCGCGGGGAGGCCGGACGCGGATCATCTCCGTGAGGCGGGCGAGGAAAGAGGAGATCGAGATCTATGAAAGCGCGGGACTTTGACAAGGCGTTCGACGAGGGCAAGGACGTGACCCGGCACCTCGACGTGTCGAAGGCCCGGCGGCCCGGTCACGAGCAGCAGCGCGTCAACGTGGATTTCCCGATCTGGATGGTCGAGTCCTTAGATCGCGAGGCCTCGAGACTCGGCGTGCCGCGGCAATCCCTCATCAAGATGCTCATCGCGCGGCACCTCGAGGGCGCCCATCCGGAGTGAGCCGGGGCGGACTCGGGCGGGATGCTCTCCCTCTCGACCGCAGAGAGCATTCATCTGCTCGCGTGGCGCTTGTAGCCAAATTGTTGAGGTGTAGCGCTCCAGCGAGAGTAGCAGGCGGAAATCGACACGAATTGGAGCGAGTTGGGTTGCCTGGTGACCACGGATGCAAACGACGGAGCTTCGAGGCAGCCGGAAACAGGCTGCACGCAGCACTCGAGAGGCCCGAAAGCACGCATCGGGCACACCGTCTCCCGAGAAGTACCAGAGCTTCTCCGCGGGGATGCGCTCGTTACGCGGCGCGTCGAAGAGCGACGACAGGCATGTGTCTTCTCCCGCTTCGGTGCTCAACGACGAGTTCAACCCTGGCGCCGGGGCGGCCGCGCACGAGCGCCTGCGGTCGAGCGCACCGCGATGGCCTCGGCCATCGATCCCGCGGCTCGAATCCGGTGACGGGCATCTCCGACGTGTAGACCTTTGCGAAGGCCAGGGAGCAGAAGACGTCCGCGACCCGTCTCCGTCTGGGTGCTTGCGGGGCGTCGTGGGCGGAGGAGAGGGCCTGAAGATTCGCTGGCGCACCACGCGGGAGGGGCCCGCGGGAGGAGGCGAGCATGGAGACGGTCGAGAAGGTCCTCGGCGCGGTCAGCGATTTCATCTGGGGCTGGCCGCTCCTCGTCCTCCTCTTCGGGACGCACGTCTTCCTCACGATCCGGCTGCGGTTCGTCCAGCGGTTCCTCGGCAAGGCGATCCGGCTCTCGTTCCAGCGGAAAGCCGAGGGGGAGGGGGACGTCAGCCACTTCGGGGCGCTGACGACGGCTCTCGCGGCGACGATCGGCACCGGGAACATCGTGGGCGTGGCGACGGCGGTCGCCGCGGGGGGCCCCGGAGCGGTCCTCTGGATGTGGCTCACCGGCGTGTTCGGGATCGCGACGAAGTACGGCGAGGCGGTCCTCTCCGTGAAGTACCGGGTCCGCGGTCCGGCCGGGACGATGGCCGGCGGGCCGATGTACGTCCTCGAGCGCGGCATGGGGGCGAGATGGCTCGGGATCGTGTTCGCGACGCTGACCGCGGTCGCCGCCTTCGGCATCGGGAACATGGTCCAGGCCAACTCGATCTCGCAGATGCTCCTCGAGACGGCGAACGTCTCCCCCTGGTGGTCCGGCGCCGTGATGACCGTCCTGACCGCGGTCGTCATCCTGGGCGGGATCCGCTCGATCGCCCGCGTGTGCGAGACGCTCGTCCCGTTCATGGCGGTCTTCTACGTGCTCGGATGCCTGGCGCTGCTCGCCCTCGGCTGGAGGACGGTCCCGGCGGCGGTCACGCTGATCCTCGAGTCGGCGTTCACGGGACAGGCCGCGATCGGGGGATTTCTCGGGGCGGGGGCGAGGGAGGCGATCCGCTACGGGATCGCGCGGGGGCTTTTCTCCAACGAGTCGGGTCTCGGGAGCGCCCCGATCGTGGCGGCCGCCGCGATGACGAGGAACCCGGTCCGCCAGGCCCTGGTCTCCTCGACCGGGACGTTCTGGGACACCGTCGTCGTTTGCGCGATGACCGGGGTTGTCCTCGTCAACTCGGGGGCATGGGCTTCGGGGCTCTCGGGGGCGGCGCTGACGAAGGAGGCGTTCTCGCGGCTCCCGGTCGTCGGCCCGGCGATTCTCGCGGTGGGCCTCCTGACGTTCGTGTTCTCGACGATCCTCGGCTGGTCCTACTACGGCGAGAAGGCGGCCGAGTACCTGCTGGGGGGGCGCGCGATCCTTCCGTACCGCGTGCTCTGGGTCGTGGCGGTGATGGTCGGCTCGGTGACGTCGCTCCGGTCGGTCTGGTCGTTCGCCGACATCGCGAACGGCCTCATGGCCGTCCCCAACCTGGTCTCGCTGATCGCCCTCTCCGGCGTGGTCGCGTCCGAGACCCGCGCCTACCTTTGGAGCGGGAGCCTGGACTCGGACTGAGGCCGCCTCACGCCTTCGCGCGCTTCGCGTCCCAGTAGAGGTAGGCGAGGAGCCCGAGGTACGGCACGACGCCGAGGAGCTCGGCGAGCCTTCCCTCCGTGTTGTCGAAGAGGAGGACGCCGAGGCCGACGCCCGACTCCATCGCGATCCACTTGAGGAGCGCGGCGGTCACCCCGAGGACCGCCCCGCCCGCGATGAACCCCGACGCGATCAGCGTCCCGCGGTTGCCGCGCGCCTGCGCGAGCTTCTCGTCCCCCTTCGCGGACCGCGCGACGAAGTAGGCGATCAGCCCTCCGAGCAGGATCGGCGTGTTCAGCTCCTGGGGGAGGTACATGCCGAGCGCGAACGGGAGCGCCGGAATGTGGACCATCTGGAGGACGAGGATCAGGAGCGCTCCCACGCCGTAAAGGATCCACGGCACGGGCTCGCTCGACATCAGCGTCTGGATCACCGCCGCCATCGCGTTCGCCTGCGGCGCCTGCAGCGGGTTCGGGTGCTGGGGAGTCTCGACGAACCCGTACACGTTGTTCAGGAGGAGGATGACGGAGCCGACGGCGAGGGACGCGACGAGGGTCCCGAGGAGCTTCGATCTCTCCTGGACCGCGGGCGTGGCGCCGATCCAGTAGCCGACCTTGAAGTCGGTCACGAGCCCCCCCACCATCGAGAGCGCCGTGCAGACGACCCCGCCGATGAGGAGCGCGGCGAGCATTCCCGAGCGCCCGGTCAGGCCGAGGTTCACGAGGATCACGGAGGCGAGGATGAGCGTCATCAGGGTCATCCCGGAGACCGGGTTCGACCCGACGATGGCGATCGCCCTCGCGGCGACCGTCGTGAAGAGGAACGAGATCACGATCACGACGAGAAGGGCCACGACCGACAGTGCGACGTAGTTCGCCTGGCCCCTCAGCACGCCGAAGAGGAAGAAGACGAGGAGCGCGAGCGTCGTCGCCGCCATCCCGCCGAGCACCCACGGCATGGGGAAGTCGCGGTCGGTGCGCTCCGCGGACGCGGAGGCGACTTGCTTCTTCCCGAAGAGCTCGCGGAATCCCAGGCCGAACGCCGAGACGATGATCCTCCAGCTCCGCAGGATGCCCAGGAGCCCCGCGCACGCGATCCCGCCGATCCCGATGAGGCGGACGTAGGTCCGGAAGATCTGGTCGGCGTCCATGTCGTGGATCAGCCTGCCCTGCGCGATCGCCCCGAACGGCTGGGTCAGGAGGTCGCCGAAGTAGCCGATCAGCGGGACGAGGAGGAACCAGGACACGAAGGAGCCGGTGCAGATGATGGCGGCGTAGCGGAGCCCGATGATGTAGCCGAGGCCCAGGACGGACGCCAGGAGGTCCACCTTGAACACGAGCCGGGCCTTCTCCGCCAGCGTCGCGAGGACGGGGATCGACCGCGTCGTGAAGACCTCCGCCCACGCGCCGAAGTGGATGACGAGGAAGTCGAACAGGCCGCCGACGCCCGCCGCCGCCGCGAGGACCTTCGCCTGCTGCCCCCCGGCCTCCCCGGCGACGAGGATCTCCGTGGTCGCCGTCGCCTCCGGGAACGGGAACTCGCCGTGCATCTCCTTGACGAAGTAGCGGCGCAGCGGGATGAGGAACAGCACCCCGAGGATCCCGCCGAACAGGGCGACGAGGAACAGCTTGAAGAGATCCACCGGCAGGCCGAGGATGAACAGCGCGGGGAGCGTGAAGATCGAGCCCGCGACGATCAGCCCCGACGCGGCGCCGATGGACTGCACGATCACGTTCTCGAGGATCGTCGAGCGGCGCGGGAAGAGCATCCCGAACCCGACCGCCAGGATCGCGATCGGGATCGCGGCCTCGAACACCTGCCCGACCTTGAATCCCAGGAACGCCGCGGCGGCGGAGAACACGACCGCCATCACCATGCCGATCACGACGGAGCGGACGGTCCACTCGCGCCCCGTCATGTGCGCGGGGACGACCGGCTGGTACGACTCCCCCGGCTTCAGGGGCCGGTAGGCGTTCTCGGGAAGGGAGCGGCTCGAGGTCTCCATGGCGCGCCTCCGAAGGGTGGCCGGCGAGGGTACGAGCAGTCGGGGGCGAAATCAAGCGCGGCGGCGCGGAGTCTCAGCGCCGGTCGACGAAGACGCCCGCGTGGCGTCCGCCGGCCTCTCGCGCCGGAGACGCCGGGCGGAGGATCCTCGCCCCGTCCTTTCGGGCGGACGACCGGCTCTCCGCGCCCGTCTCGGGATCCCGCTCCAGGTACGCGTCCTCGCCCGCCGCATCGAGGAACAGGCCGACCTGGACGCCGTGGACGAGGTAGTTCCGGGCCGGCGGCGGCGCGAGGTCCGCGGGCGTGAAGTTGGTCACGCCGAACCCCTCCTTGCCGCGATCGAGCGCGTACGAGTCGTTTCCGGAGGAGTCGATGAACAACGCGAGGCTCATGTTGATGGCGTAACCGAACCCGTCGGCGCCGAGGCGGTACGTGTCGTCGCCCGCGGCGTCGTGGAGGATCGCGATCGTGAAATCGTGGCCGAAGGCCAGGCCCGTGTGCGAGTCGCCGTACCCCTCGTACCGGTCGTTCCCGGCTCCGTCGAAGAGCGCGCCGATGCAGAAGTGCGCACCCGCGGCGAGCGAGAAGACCGAGGCGCTGTACAGGTCGTCTCCCTCTGCGTCGTAAAGCCATCCGATCCCGTACCAGTATCCGGACCCCGCGGACCAGTTCCCCGACCGGTACTCGTCGTTGCCGCCGAGATCCAGGAGCGTTCCGATCCCCCCCGCCCAGGAATGGCCGTCCATCAGGTCGCCCCGGCGGCCCGCCGCGGCTCCCTGCGCGTACGAGTAGTTGACCCTGAGCTGCGAGTGGTAGTCCGGCCGGTATGCCTTCGACGAGTCGGGCTCCGCGAAGTAGCGGTCGCTCCCCGCGAGGTCCACCAGGGTCCCGATGCCGTTGCCGACCCCTCCGAACCCCTGGCCTCCCGAAACGATCCGGTAGCGGTCGTCTCCGGCGAGGTCGAACAGGAGACCCACGCCGAACTCCGCGGCGCCCTGCCCCTCCACGTCGAGCTCGTAGAGGTCGTCGCCGGCGAGATCGGCGAGGAGCCCCGTCCCGAACAGGCCGTACCCCTGCGACGACCCGCGAGCGCGGTAGCGGTCGTTGCCGGAGACGTCGATCAGCACGCCGGTCCCCAGGATGCCGCTCCCCTGCGAGGGTGTGCGCTCGTCCTCGGCCAGGTAGCGGTCGTCGCCCGCGAGGTCCACGGCGAGCGACACGGGCTGCTGGAGAGAACCGGTCGCCCCGGTCGCGCCGCGGTACACGTCGTTCCCGCCCAGATCGAGGAGCAGCAGCACGTCCGGCTCCTCGTGGACGTCGTCGCCCGAGCCCGAGACGACGATGCGCCCCGCGGGCGTGACGAGGTCGAGACGCTGCGCCGCCGGGTCGGCCCGGGTCGTGCCGAGCCAGGCCTTCGCCGCCTTCGCGAGCCTCTCGCCCGCGGCGACGACCTTCCGGGAGGACGTCTGGAGCGACCACTCGTCGAGGTCGCGCGCGATCCGGTCGAGCTCCGCGTGGTACTCCATCCCGTCGAACTGCGCGGCGCCGAGGTCGCGAAGGCCGAACGCCGCGATCCGATCGTTCCCGTCCACGTCGCGGAACGCGAGCCGGTGCCAGCGGAGCGCGTCCGCGAGGCCGAGCACGGCCCGCGCAACGAGGGCGCGGAGCTCCGGGTCGAGCGCCGCGGCGGCGGTCCGGGCATCCTCCCTCCGTCTCGGCCAGTCGGCGGGCTTGTCCAGCCCGACGAGGTCGAACGGCCTCCCGGCGTCGAGCCACAGGCGCTCCACGGCGAGCACGAGAGGATCCTCGGCGCCCTCCCCGGCAGGCGCCGCATCCTCGAGCCCGGCGGTGTAGTCGCGGTGCCCCGAGAGCCTGAGGTCCCATCCGACGTAGTAGGCGGCGCGGAACAGGCCGTCGTCGTTCGCACTTCGGTACGGCTCGCCGAGGTGATCCTGCGCGGCGCGCGCCAGGAGCCGGACCGTGTCCTCGATCCGCTCCGGACGCTCGAAGAGGTCCGAGAACATGCGGTTCACGTACGGGATCTGCCTCGGGTCCGGATAGCGGAGCCAGTACCCCTTCGGCGAAAACCCCAGGCGATCGGCCGAGAGGCCGGCCGTCGCGAGCGCCTCGTCGAGAGGGTCGGGGGGGGTCGCGGCGGCGGCCGAGAGGGAGAGACAGAGGGCGAGCGGAAGGGCGGCGATCAGCTTGGGCAACATGGCGGTCCTCCCGGGTTCCGGCGGGAACCATATCATCCATGGTGGTGCGGAGCCTGTGGAAGGGGTTTTGGGTTGGGATACGGGGAGGTCTT
>CALMJU010000058.1 GCA_937864465.1 uncultured Acidobacteriota bacterium | reverse complement strand
CGCGCTGCTCGCGGGGCTCGGCGCGACCGCGGCGCTCGGGGCGTTCGCCTTCGCGCGGCGCGCGCCGCGGGCCGCCCTCGCCGCCTTCGCGGTCCTGCCGGTCGCGCTCGTGACGGCTGGGTACCCGGGGATCGCGGCGTACGCCGAGGGCCGGTCCGCGAGGCCGCTCGCAGCGGCGCTCGCGGGCCTCCCGCGCCGCGCCGACGTCGCCTTCGTGGAGAGCTACGCCGCGGGACTCTCCTTCTACCTCGGGCGGACCGTGACGCTGATCAGCGACGACGGCGCCCCCCTGCGGAGCAACTACGTCGTCCGCTCTCTGCGGCTCGCCGGGGCGCATCCTCCGGGGATCGTCCCGGTCGCGGAGCGGGAAGCCTGGCTCGCCTTGCGGCCGGGCCCGGTCTGCCTCCTCGCGCGCGGCGGAGGCCGCTCCCTCCTGGAGGAGGCGGCGCGCGCCCGCGGGTCGGAGGCCGCCCTCCTGGCGCCCGGCTGGTGGGGAGCCGTCCTCCCGGGCCCGGCGGGGCCCTGAGATGTGCGGCATCTGCGGGATCGTCGCGTTCGACGGGGCGCCCGACGCGGCGCGGCGGGGACGCGCCGAGTCGATGCTTCGCGCCCTCGGCCACCGCGGGCCGGACGAGGTCCGGCTCGAGGACTCGCCGAGCGCGACGCTCGGAGCCACCCGTCTCGCGATCCGCGGTCTCGACTCGGGCTCCCAGCCCCTGCGGGACGACGAGACCGGGGTCCTCGCCGTGTGCAACGGCGAGATCGACAACCACGCCGAGCTGCGGGCCTGGCTCGCGGGGCGCGGCCGGCCCGTTCCCCTCGACACCGACATCGCGGTCGTGGCGCCGCTCTACCTCGAGTGCGGCGACGCCTTCGTCGAGCGGCTCGTCGGGGCGTTCGCCGTCGCGATCTGGGACCCGCGGTCGCGGCGGCTCCTCCTCGCGCGCGACCGCGCCGGAGAGCGCCCGCTGTTCTACGCGCGGCGGGGGGACGAGGCGCGGTTCGCGTCCGAGGTCTCGGCCGCCGTCGCCGACGCGGCGACGCCGCTGACGCCGGACCGGGACGCGCTCGCCCACTACCTTCGCTACGGCTGCTTCGCCGCCCCCTCCACCTCCTTCTCCGAGCTGCGGCGCGTGCGGCCGGGCGAGGTCGTCACGCTCGACGGCCGCGGAACCTCGGCGCGCCGCTACTGGAGGCTAGGCATCGCGGAGGCGGCCAAGGAGGAGCCCTCCACCGACCGGTTCGACGAGGTGTTCCGCCGCGCGGTCCTCCGGCAGAGCGAGGTGGACGTCCCGTTCGGCGTGTTCCTCTCGGGAGGGATCGACTCGTCGCTCGTCGCCGCCGTGATGAAGGCGGTGCGCCCCGGGCACAGGTTCGGCGCGTTCACCGTGAGGTTCGGCGAGGCCTCCTACGACGAGGGCGGGTTCGCGGAGCGGGTGGCGCAGGGGCTCGGCCTCCCGCTGGCCGGCGTGCGGCTGACGGCCGACCGGGTCCCGGAGACGATCGCGAAGCTCGTCGCGCTCGCGGGGGAGCCGCTCGGCGACCCGGCGTGGGTGCCGGCCTCCGTCCTCGCCAGCCGGGCGGCGGAGGAGGTCAAGGTCGTTCTCGTCGGCGAGGGGGCGGACGAGATCTTCGGGGGATATCCCACGTACATCGGCGCGCGGATCTCGGAGCGATGGCGCCGCGTCCCCGGCCCCGTCCGGGGGCTTGTCGAGAGGGCCGTGCGGGCGTGGCCGGTCTCCGACAGGAAGGTGACGATCTCGTTCCTCCTGAAGCGCTTCCTGGACGGGGCGGGGCTGGAGGGGATGGAGCGGCACCGCCTGTGGACCTCGAACGTGCCGCCGGACATCCTCGCGCGCCTCGGCGCGGAAGACCCCGCGACGGGGGGCCCGGCGTCCCCCGAGGCCGACCTCCTGGACCTGATCCAGCTCCACGACCTCGAGACGTCGCTCGCCGAGGGGCTCCTCACGAAGGCGGACCGGGCCGGGATGCAGTCGTCGCTCGAGTTGCGGGCGCCCTTCCTCGACAAGGACGTGATGGAGTTCGCGGCGACCCTTCCGGCGAGCCAGCGCATCCGCGGCGTGACGACGAAGGTGTTCCTCAAGCGCTTCGCGCTCCGCTACCTCCCCCGGGGGATCGTCCACCGCAAGAAGCGCGGCCTCTCGGTTCCGCTGGCCTCGTGGCTGCGGGGCCCGCTCCGCGACTGGGCTCGCGGGCGCCTCGCGTCCCCCCGCCTCGCGAGCGTCGGGGTGGATCCGAAGGCGGCTCTCGCGATCCTCGACGAGCACCGCTCGTCCGCGGCGGACCGCTCCCGCGCCCTCTGGACGGTGATCGTCCTGTCGGAGTGGCTCGAGTGGCTCGCGGGGCGCCCGAGGACGCCTGAGCGGTGAGGGCGCGGGCCTGCCTTCTCGCCCTCGCGCTGGCCGCCTCGGGCGCGGCCGGAGCGGGCGCGGAGGCGGATGCCCGGGCGGAGGAGGCGGAAGCCCGCGTGCGGGAGGAGCTCCGGGATCAGGTGCGGCGGCGGGTCGGGACGCTCGCCGTCCGCTACTCGTACCCGGAGAGGCTCTCCTTCGCGGGGGGCGTCCTCGCGTTCCGCCAGCCGAGGGACTACGACTGCACGACGGTGTGCGACTTCCGGGGACCTCTCGCCCAGGTAGAGGCCGGCGCCGGCGGCGGCTCGGTCGGCTTCGGGTGGGGAAGCCTCGTCGGCGAGCGGGGACGGAACGCGTTCTTCCTGCGGAACGCGTACGTCGGCTACTCCTGGAAGGGCTCGATCCTGCGGACCTGGGGCTCGACCCCTCTCGATCCCGCGTCGCAGACGCTCGTGGGGCTGCGGGCCGATTTCACGATCTCGATCGCGTGCTTCCGGCTCGGGGCGTTCCGGCGGGTCTCGAGCGCGCCGGGAGCGCCGCGGTGGCTGCTCTCCGGGGGGATCGGATGGGGATTTTGAAAGGTGGGGACGGCCACCGAGGCTCGGGGAGCCGTCGGTCCCGATTCCGATCGGTTCCCATCCTCGATTCCGATCGGTTGCCCTCCCCGATTTTCATGGCTCTCTTCGCTCTTCTCCTCGCCGCCTCGCCCGTGCGCGCGATCGAGACCGACCAGTTCTACGCCTGGGGGCGAACGATCCGGGACTCCACCGACGTCCTGAACGCCCGCGTCAACGCCGGGATCGAGGACGTCCTCGCGGAGATCAACGCCGGGGCCCATCGGGACCGCTGCACGTGCGAGGACGTCGTCGGCCGGATCGTCTCCCGCTTCCGCTACCTGCTCTTCTGGAGGCCGGAGCTGTGGGCCATGAACACGTCCCTCGTGGATCGCGTCCCCTCGACGCCGGAGGAGGAGCTGCGGTACAGGAAGGAGTACCTCTACGCCCACACGTCCCCCTGGGACACCGTTCGGAGGATGCCCCCCAGCCCGACGATCGAGGCGGCGGGCGTACGGTTCGGCACCGACAAGCTGACGCACTTCCTCTCCGAGGGATACCTCCAGCACCGCTGGCGCAGCGGATACGTCCGCAAGGGGCTGGCCCCCGCCGAGGCGGAGATCCGCGCTATCCGGCGGGGCATGCTCGTCGAGCGGACGGTCCTGGGGATGACCTCCTCCGGCGTGTTCTCCCCGGCGGACCTCGAGGCGAACTACGCGGGGATGCGCTTCTACGACGGGCTTTGCGACCAGGCGTCGCCCGTGCTCCGCAAGACGGACGCCGGGTGGCGGCTCGACCGGCCGCTCGATCTGAGGGAATGGGTGACGCCGGAGTGGGACGAATCCTGGCAGCCGAACGTCTACACCGCGCGCCGCTGGCGCAGGCTGCAGCCCGCCCTCCGGGAATACTGCCCGCTCCTCGACGACCCGGCGGTGCGCGCGCGTCGCGAGGCGTACCGGGCGCGAGACTCGGAGACCCCCTCCGAGCGGGTCCTGGCCGACTTCGCGCGCAGGGGAAGGCTCCCCGATCCCGCGATCTTCTCGATCGAGCGCGTGTGCGAAAATCGGGGAAGATGGGGGACGGCAACCGATTTGAATCGGTTGCCGCCCCCGAATTGAGGAGGCCCAGGCCGTGGCCCAGGGCGGCCCGCTCGACTCGCCGCGCGCGCGGCGGCTCCTCGTCGCGCTGTGGATCGCGCTCGTCGTCTGCCTGCTCCCCGTCCGCGAGGTGATCCCTCCCGACGAGCCTCGATTCGCGCACCAGGCCCAGAACATGCTCGACCTCGGGGACTGGGTCGTGCCGAGGATCGGCGACGTCCCCTTCCCGGACAAGCCTCCCGTTCTCTTCTGGGCGATCGATCTCGCGTCCCTCCCGGCCGGCCGCGTGACGGCGGCGACGGCGCGCGTCCCCTCCGCGATCGGCGCGCTCGTCGTGCTCCTCCTGACCGCGCGGCTCGGGCGGAGGCTCTGGGGATCCGCGGCCGTGGGCGCGGGCGGCGCCCTCGTCCTCCTCACCGGGGTCGAGTTCTTCCAGAAGGCGCAGTGGGTCTCGTGCGACATGACGATGACGGCCTTCGCGCTCGTCGCGCTGACGCTGTGGCGCGAGGCCGCGTTCGAGGAGGACGCCGGGGGGCGGCCCGGCCCGCGGATCCGGGTTCTTGCGGGATGGCTCGCCGCGGCGGCGGGGGTCCTGACCAAGGGGCCGCCGGCCCTCCTGTGGCCTGCGTTCTGGCTCGCGGGGGAAGCGGCCGCGCGGCGCCGGCCGCGCCCTCTCGCGAGGCTCCTCCGGCCGGATGGACCCCTGGCGTTCGCGCTCCTCGTCGGCTGGTGGCTCGTCGCGGCCGGCCGGAGGGCGGGCGGAGGCTACTCGTGGAACGCCCTCTTCACGCAGACCGTGACGCGCTATCTCCACGCGTGGAACTCGGTCAAGCCCTGGTACTTCTACCTCTACCAGACGCCGTCGGACCTCCTGCCGTGGACCTTCCTCCTGCCGGCGGCGATCGCCTGCGCGGTCCTCGCCTGGCGCCGCCGCGAGGACTCCCCCGCCCTCCTCGCGTCGCGGGCGGCCGGGATCTTCCTCGTCCTCGGCTACCTCTTCTTCTCCGGCTCGACCGGGAAGCGCGGCGTGTACGTGCTGCCCGCCTTCCCGATCCTCGCGCTGCTCGCGGCGGCCGCGTTCCTCGAGGCGGGGCGGCCCGGCGGGCTCCTGCGGCGGGGCTGGCGCGACGTCCCGCTGGGGCTCATGGCGGCGCTCGGTCTCGCGATCGCCGCGGCGCCGCCCCTCGCCGCCGCGACGGGCGCGCTCGAGGGCCCGGGGCGGCTGGCCGGCGCGGTCGGTCCGCTCGAGGCGGTCGCGCTCTCCGTCTCCGGTCTCGCTCTCGCGGCGGGCTCTCTCGCGGCGCTCCTCGCGTCGCGCCGCGCGCGGCCGCAGGCGGCGCTCCTGGCCGCCGCCCTCGGCGCTGCGGCGGCGCTCGTGATCGCGGGGGCGGCCGGCGGGGCGGCCTGGAGCCGCTGGCAGGGAGGCCGAGTCTTCGGCGCCCGGGTCGCGGCGGCCGTCCCCGCGGGGGAGAGGATCGCGATCGAGCGCGACAAGTTCGAGCTGATCCTGTTCTACTCCGGCCGCCGCGGGACCGAGTGCGAGACCGACGAGGCCCTGCTCGCGGAGGTCGAAAGCGGCCGCGCGCGCTACGCGATCCTCCGCTCGGGAACCCGCGAGCGCCTCGGCACGAAGGCGCCCCTCGGCTCCATGGAGGAGCTCTTCGCGGGCCGCCTCGGCGGATCGAGCTACGTCGCGCTCGGGCCGCCGTAGATGCCGAAGAGGCTCCGCGCGTTCGCGGTGGTCGCCGCGGCGAGTGCGTCCTCGTTCTCCCCCCGAGCCGCGGAGAGCGCCCCGAGCGTGTGGACCAGATGCGCCGGCTCGCACCGCTTGCCGCGCACCGGGACCGGCGCGAGGTAGGGGCCGTCCGTCTCGAGCAGGATGCGATCGGAGGGGGTAGCCCGGGCGGCCTCGCGCAGCGCGCCCGCCCCGGGGAAGGTGACGATTCCGTTGAAGCCGAGGTGCCAGCCGAGCGCGAGGTAGCGCTCCGCCTCCTCCGGGCCGCCGGAGAAGCTGTGGACCACGCCACGGCCCCGCCCCCGGCAGGCGAGGATCGCGAGCGCATCGTCGTGCGCCTCGCGGACGTGGAGGACGACCGGCAGCCCGAGCTCCTCCGCGAGGTCGAGCTGCCGCTCGAGGCGCTCGGTTTGCACCGGCCGCGGATCGAGGTCGTGGTGGTAGTCGAGGCCGCACTCGCCGAGCGCGACGAACCGGCCGCCTCGGAGGAGCTCCCGGAGCGCCGCGATCTCTTCCCCGAAGGCGCCGCCCCTCGCGTGAGCCGTGAACGGATCGATTCCCGCAGCGCAGAGAAGGAATCCCGGGTGGCGGGCCGCGAGATCGAGCCCCCTCCTCGCGTCCTCCGCGCCGGTCCCGATCGTGACGCACGCCGTCACCCCCGCGGCGCGCGCCCGGGCGATCACCGCGCCGGCGTCGGCCTCCATGCGCGGGTGGGTCAGGTGGCAGTGCGTATCGATCATCGGTGGAGCGCGCGCGCTAGCGGGGCTTCTTCCGCATCCGGATCTCGGTGCCGCCCCGCTCGAAGCTCACCTCGTCCATCAGGCGGCGGATCAGGAAGATCCCCCGGCCGTGGGACTCGTAGATCCTCTCCCCGACGATCGGGCTCGGCAGCGTCGCGGGATCGAACCCCTCGCCGGGATCGCGCACGGCGATGAGCATCCCGTGCTCGGCCTGGCAGGCGACGCACAGCCGGACGCGCTTCGCGGGGTCGCCCCCGCAGCCGTGGACGACGGCGTTCGCGATCGCCTCGTTGAGCGCGAGCTCGATCTCGAACTCGTGCCCCTCCGCGCATCCGGTCTCCCGCACGAGCGCCATGATCCGCTCGACGACCCCCGGGATGGCCTCGCGGCTCCCTTCCATCGTGACGTCCAGCCGGAGATGGACGTCGTCGGCATCGAACTGGCAGGTCGACTCGAGCCCGGACGTCATGGCCGCAGCCCCTCCCGTAGAGTCTACGCCCGAAGAGGGGCCCGGGATCGACGGACGGGCCTATAATCGAGGTTTGCCCCGCGTTCCGGCGGCGAGTGGAGGGATCGCCATGGGCGACATGAAGGAAAGGACGGACGCCATCCTCGCGAAGCTCAAGCAGGAGCGCGACGAGCTGGCCCTCAAGATCCACCTCGGAAAGAAGGAGGCGGCGGCCGAGTGGGAGAGGCTCGAGGCACGTCTCGCCGACCTGCGCCGGAAGGCGGGCCCGGCGCGGGAGGTCGCGGCGGATACGGCGAAGGAGGTCGGCGCCGCGTTCGAGCTCGCGGCGGAGGAGATCAAGAGGGGGTACCGGAAGCTCCGCAAGCTCCTCTGACCCGCCCGGCCCGGTCAGCGCCCGAGGTACGGGGAGACCCCCGGATCCGGGGGGCGGAGCCCGTCGGGCAGCCGTCCAGTCTGCCAGAGCACGTCGATCGGCATCCCTCCCCGCGGGTTCCAGTAGCCCCCGATCCTGAGCCACCTCGGCTTCAGGAGGCCCGCGAGCCGGAGCCCGATCGCCACCGTCACGTCCTCGTGGAAGGCGCCGTGGCCGCGGAAGGAAGCGAGGTAGAGCTTCAGCGACTTGCTCTCCACGATCCAGGCCCGCGGGACGTAGTCGATCACGAGGCGGGCGAAGTCCGGCTGCCCCGTGACCGGGCAGAGGCAGGTGAACTCGGGCGCCTGGAATCGCACGAGGTAGGCCTCCCGGGGATGCGGGCTCGGCACGCGCTCGAGCGTCGCCTCCTCCGGCGACGCCGGGATCGCCGTCCGCCGTCCCAGCTGCGTCAGGCCACGGTACCTGCCGCCCGCGCCTCGTCTCGCCATCGGGTTCTCCTCCCCCGCGCTCGCGCGGGCGCGACTACCGTTGCTCCGCCGTCGTCCCCTCGATCTTCGTGTACGGCTGCGACCGGCCGCCCAGGTGCTTCGCCAGGAACTCGTCCACGCGCCCCCAAAAGTCCAGCCGGTTCTCCATCCGCGCGAACCCGTGCCCCTCGTCCGGGTAGACGACGTAGGTCACCGGAAGGCCCCTGGCCCGCATCGCCTCGACCATCTGGTCGGACTCTCGGATCGGGACGCGGGGGTCGTTGGCCCCCTGCGCGATGATCAGCGGGACCTTGACCTTGTCCGCGTGGAAGGCGGGCGAGATCCTCCGGTTGAGCGCCTCGTCGCGCTCGACGTCGCCGATCATGAGCGCCATCTCCTTCCTGGTCGTCCCCCACTCCTTCGGCATCGACTCCAGCAGCGTCTTGAGGTTCGAGGGGCCGACGATGTCCACGCCGCACGCGTAGAGGTCCGGCGTGAACGCGAGCCCCGCGAGCACCGCGTACCCCCCGTAGGAGCCGCCGTAGATGCAGACCTTCTTCGGGTCCGCGATCCCCTCGGCGATCGCCCACTTCACGGCGTCCGTGAGGTCGTCCTGCATCGCGGCCCCCCACTGGCCGTTCCCCGCGTTCTCGAACCTCTTCCCGAAGCCGGACGAGCCGCGGAAGTTCACCTGGAGGACGGCGTAGCCCCGGTTCGCGAGCCACTGCACCTCGGGATCGCCCCTCCAGTCGTCCCGGATGTCGGGACCGCCGTGCACGTCGAGGAGGAGCGGGAGGCCCTTCGGCTCGGCGCCCGGGGGAAGCGTGAGATACGAGACGAGGTCGAGGCCGTCGCGCGACCGGATGACCTTCGGCTCCGTCCGGGCCAGCGTGTGCTTCTCGAGAGCCGGCTGGTCGACGAACAGGAAGTCCGCCCGCTTCGCCTCGCGCCGCCAGACGTACCAGGCGTACGGGCCGTCGTCGGCCCGGTACATGACGATCCAGCTCCGGTCCGCGAGGTCTCGGGACTGGATGTAGAACTCGCCGCGCCGGACCTTCGCCAGCGCCTCGAAGTCGGCCCGGATCGAGGGGTCGAGGACCGTCCACTCGTTGCGCAGGTAGTTGAACGAGACCGCCTGCACCTCCCGGGTCCTGGGGCGGACGATCACCTCGCCGGCGTCCACCTTCGGGCTCGAGGCGACGACCTGGAGCTCCTTCCCCGTCGCCGCGTCCATCTTCACGAGACGCGTCGTGTCGGACCCGAGCGACGTCTTGACCCACAGCGCCTTCCCGTCTTTCGTGAAACCGATCGCGCGGCCGCGCTCGCCGAACGGCCAGACGGCGATGTCGCGCCAGGGCGCATCCGCCCCGTCGCGGACCCGGAGGATCCTGGAGCCGTCCTCGGCGCTCATCGCCAGCGCGCCGCGGATCCGGAAGGCGTCGTCGGTGATCCAGTCGAAGACGTCCCCGGGGTTCCGGGTGTCGAGGACGATCGCCCCGGTCGTCAGATCCACCCGGTACATGTCGAACGCTTCGGGGTCGCGGAGATTGAGGCCGACGAGCATCTCGTTCGGGTGGCCCTCGTCGATCTCCATGTCCATCACCCCGATCCCCTGGAACGGCGTCAGGTCGCGGACGATCCTGGTCTCGAGGTCGGTCGAGTACACGTGAAAGTCCTCGTTCCCCCCGACGTCCTGGATGTGCAGGTAGTGCTTCCCGTCGTAGGCCCAGAGGTTCTCCGTGTAGATGCTGCGGCTGGTCTCGTTCGTGATCTGGACGTCGTCGTCCTTCCCGAGGGTCTTGACCCAGACGTTGACGACGCCCTTGTCCGAGGGGGCCAGGTACGAGATCCGGGTGCCGTCCGGCGAGAGCTGCGGGCTCGCCTTCACCGGGTTGCCGAAGAGCTCGTCGAGGGGGATCAGCGGGGGCGCCTGGCCGGCGAAGGCCGGCAAGGGGGCGACAAGCGCAAGGAAACCGATCGCCAAGAGCGCCGTGTCTCTCTTTCTCATGCGAGGCCCCTCCCTGCAGGGCGACGGCACACGCCACCCCCCGGGCGCCAGTCTCGACGCCTGCGGATCTCCTGTCAACGCGGTCGAGGCCGCCGGCCTCAGTACGTTTGTCGCAGCGGGGGGGTGCTAGGGGCGATCGTCTCCCCGGACAGGCCAAGCCGCTCGCAGAAGGCCGCGTAGGCCACCCGGCAGGTCTTGCAGAACTCGGCGTCCGCCTCGCGGACCCGCACCGAGCAGAGATTGCACCAAGCCTCGAGGGGGCCGCCGGGCACCGGGATCGCGGTGTGGCTCCACATCTTGGCCTGGAATAATTGCAAAAAACGTACCGCGGGGGCAAGCGGCCCCCGCGGCCTTTTTTCCGAAGCGACTCCGGCCGGCGTGCAGGAACTTCCCTGCCGCCGCGTAAAAACTGCGATCGCCTCCGCGGTTATCGCAGCTCGCCCGTCGCTCCCTCGACCTTCGCGAACGGGAGCGACCGGCCGCCCAGGTGCTTCGCCAGGAACTCTTCCACGCGCCCGTAGAAGTCGAGCCGGTTGTTCGGACGCCCGAAGCCGTGCCCCTCGTCCGGGTAGACGACGTAGGTCACCGCGAGGCCCCTGCCCCGCATCGCCTCGACCATCTGGGTCGACTCGCGGATGTTGACGCGCGGGTCGTTGGCCCCCTGCGCGATGATCAGCGGGACCCTGATCTTGTCCACGTGGAAGAGGGGCGAGATCTTCCGGTTCAGGGCCTCGTCCTTCTCGACGTCTCCGATCCGGAGCAGGAACTGTTTCTTCATCGGCCCCCAGTACGGAGGGATCGACTCCAGCAGCGTCTTGAGGTTCGAGGGGCCGACGATGTCCACGCCGCACGCGTAGACATCGGGGGTGAACACGAGTCCCGCGAGCGTCGCGTATCCGCCGTACGAGCCGCCGTAGATGCAGACCTTCTTCGGGTCCGCGATCCCCTCGGCGACCGCCCACTTCACGGCGTCCGTGAGGTCGTTCTGCATCGCGGCGCCCCACTCGCCGTTCCCCGCGTTCAGGAACTTCTTCCCGAAGCCTGAGGACGCGCGGAAGTTCACCTGGAGGACGGCGTAGCCCCGGTTGGCGAGCCACTGCGCCTCGGGGTTGTACCCCCAGCCGTCGCGGGCCCACGGACCGCCGTGCACGTTGAGGACGAGCGGGAGGCTCTTCGGCTCGGCGCCCGGCGGAAGCGTGAGATACGAGACGAGGTCGAAGCCGTCGCGCGACCGGATGACCTTCGGCTCCACCCGGGCCAGCGTGTACTTCTCGAGATCCGGCTGGTTGACGAACAGGAAGTCCGCCTGCTTGGCGTCGCGCCGCCAGAGGTACCAGGCGACCGGGCCGTCGTCAGCCTGGTAGACGACGATCCAGTTCCTGTCCGCGAGGTCGCGGGCGCCGACCTGGAACTCCCCGCGGCGGACCTTCGCCAGCGCCTCGAAGTCGGCCCGGATCGAGGGATCGAGGACCGTCCACTCGTTGCGCAGGTAGTCGAACGAGACCGCCTGCACCTCCCGGGTCTTCCGCTGGATCATCACCCCGCCGACGTCCACCTTCGGGTTCGACGCGACGACCTGGAGCTCCTTCCCCGTCGCCGCGTCCATCTTCACGAGACGCGTCGTGTCGGACCCGAGCGACGTCTCCGCCCACAGCGCCTTCCCGTCCTTCGTGAACGTGATCCCGCCCCCCGCCTCGCCGAACGGCCAGACGGCGATGTCGCGCCAGGGAGCGTCCGCCCCGTCGCGGACCCGGAGGATCGTGCTCCCGTCGGCGGGGTTCGACGCCATCGCGCCGCGGATCCGGAAGGCGTCGTCGGTGATCCAGCCGACGACGTCGCCGGGGTTCTGGGTGTCGAGGGCGATCGCTCCGGTCGTCAGATCCACGCGGTACATGTCGAAGACCCGGCGGTCGCGGAGGTTGAGGCCGACGAGCATCTCGTTCGGATGGTCCTCGTCGAGGTTGATCCCCTGCGCCCGGATCCCCTGGAACGGGGTCAGGTCGCGGACGATCTTGGTGCCGAGGTCGGTCGAGTACACGTGCCAGTTCTCGTCCCCCCCGACGTCCTGGAGGTAGAGGACGCGCTTCCCGTCGTGGGTCCACATGTGGATCCGGACGCCGCGGTACGTGTCGTTCGTGATCTGGGCGTCGTCGTCCTTCCCCAGAGTCTTGACCCAGACGTTCAGGACGCCCTTGTCCGAGGGGGCCAGGTACGAGAGCCGCGTGCCGTCCGGCGAGATCTGCGGGCCCGCCTTCACCGGGTTGCCGAAGAGCTTGTCGAGCGGGATCAGCGGGGGCGCCTGGCCGGCGAAGGCCGGCAAGGCGGCGAGGAGCGCCAGGAGAGCGAACGCCAAGAACGCCGTGCATCTCTTTCTCATGCGGAGGTTCCTCCCCGCCGGGCGCAGAAGCGCCCGGGCAGACGCCGGTTCATACGTCGCGCGGAGCCTCCAGTTTCGACCCGCGTTGCTTCGCCGTCAACGAGGAGGGAGGCCGCCCCGGGCTTGGCGGGAGGGGCCGGATCCCGATATCCTCGGGCCGGCCGCCGCACGGGAGGTCCCCCATGGAAGCGCTCGAAGCGATCTCGGCCCGCCGCAGCACGCGGTCGTTCCGCCCCGGTCCCCTTCCCCGCCCCGTGATCGAGAGGATCGTGGACGCCGCGCGGCTCGCCGCGACGGAGAACCTCCTCGTCGCGGCCGCGGCGCTCGGCCACGAGAAGCACCGCGCCGAGAGGGCCCCGAAGCGGGCGATCGAGGACATTCTCCACTGGGAGCGATGGAAGCGATGAGAATCCCTGCCGTCCTTCTCGCCCTCGCCTCCGCGACCGCGCTCGCCCTCGCGGGCGGCGCGGCGCGGCCCGCGTTCGACGCGGACTTCGAGCGGCGCACGATGCGCCTCGACTACTTCCACACCGGGGGACTCGGGAGCGAGATCGTCTCGCTCGACCGGGTGGTCTCGGACGGCCCCTGGGCCGGGAGCCTCACGCGGCTCCTCGACGACCTGAACCTCGGACCCTACCTCTTCGAGGTGGTGGACGTCGCGACGAACCGCGTCCTCTACTCTCGCGGCTTCGCGTCGCTCTACGGCGAGTGGGAGACGACCGACGAGCCGAGGACGGCCTCCCGCACGTTCCACGAGTCGCTGAGGTTCCCCTGGCCGAGGCGCCCGGTGCAGGTCGTCCTCGAGAAGCGGGGGCCGGACGGCCTCTTCCGGGAGATCTGGTCCGCCGCCGTCGACCCGTCGTCCCGCTTCGTGAACGCCGCCGACCGGGCCCCCTTGGGGCGCGTGTGGACGGTCTTCGAGAGCGGCCCGCCGGTCGAGAAGGTGGACCTCGTGATCCTCGGGGAGGGGTACACGGAGGCGGAGCTGCCGAAGTTCCACGCCGACGCCAGGCGGCTCGTCGACCGTCTGTTCTCCGCCGAGCCCTTCCGGAGCAGGAAGTCGGACTTCAACGTCCGGGCGATCGATCTGCCGTCGGCGGAGTCCGGCGTCCACAGGCCGCACGTCGGCCGCTCCCGCCGCACCCCGGTCTCGGCCGAGTACAACGTCTTCGATTCCGAGCGGTACCTGCTGACTCTGGACAACCGCGCGCTCCGTGACGTCCTCTCCGCGGCGCCGTACGAGTTCGTCGAGATCCTCGTCAACGAGAAGCAGTACGGCGGCGGAGGGATCTTCAACTTCCAGGCGACCGCCGCGGCGGACACGGCGTTCGCGGACTACGTCTTCGTCCACGAGCTCGGGCACCACTTCGCGGGGCTCGCGGACGAGTACTACTTCTCGCCCGTCGCGTACACGGAGAGCGCACCCGTCGCGGTCGAGCCGTGGGAGCCGAACGTCACCGCGCTCCTCGACCCCGGGAAGCTCAAGTGGGCGGACCTGGTCGAGCCGGGCACCCCGATCCCGACGCCGTGGGACAAGGAGGCCTGGGAGAGGAAGGCGAAGGAATTCCTCGACCGGCGCCTCGAGCTGATCGGGCGGAAGGCGCCGGAGGCGGAGTTCGACGCCCTCTTCGAGGAGCAGCGGAGGTCCGACACCCCGATGCTGGCGGGGATGGCGCACGCGAGGAAGGTCGGCGCGTTCGAGGGGGCGTCGTACCGGGCGAAGGGGCTCTACCGCCCGGAGACCGACTGCATCATGTACACGCGCGACGAGGTCGGCTTCTGCCGGGTCTGCCGGCGCGCGATCGCGCGGATGATCGATCTGTACGCGAGGCCGTGACGGAACAGGCGACCATGCGCGCCGTCGTCCTCGACGGGTACCGGCCGATCGCCGCCGACGCGATCGCCTCGCTGCGGGTCGTCGAGAAGCCGGTGCCGCGCCCCGGGCCGGGCGAGGTCCTGGTCCGGATGGCCGCGGCGCCGTGCAACCCGTCGGACCTGATGTTCCTGCAGGGGAAGTACGGGGAGAACCGGACGTTTCCCGCGGTGCCGGGTCGGGAGGGCTCCGGCACGATCGCCGCGATCGGAGGCGGCATCCTCGGCCGCTTCCTCGCCGGCCGCCGCGTCGCGTGCGGGCGGATGACGGACCGGGACGGCACCTGGGCGGAGTTCTTCGTCGCGAAGATCCGCGAGTGCGTTCTCCTGCCGCGGTTCCTCGGTCTCGAGCAGGGGGCCGCTTCGCTGTTGAACCCGCTGACTTGTCTTGGTCTCCTTGCGGAAGTGCGCGAGGGCCGGCATCGGGCCGCCGTCCAGACCGCCGCCTCGAGCCAGGTCGGGCGGATGCTCGCCCGGCTCTTCCGCCGGGAAGGGATCCCGCTCGTCGGCGTCGTGCGGGGCCCCGGGCAGGTGGAGCCGGCGCTCGCGCTCGGGGCGGGTCCCGTGCTCTGCTCCGCCGATCCCGATTTCCCGGAGTCGCTCGCGAGGCTCGCGCGCGACCTCCGGGCGACGATCGCCTTCGACGCCGTCGCGGGCGGAATGACCGGCCAGCTTCTCGGATCGATGCCGCGCGGCGGGGAGGTCGTCGCCTACGGCGCCCTGTCGGGCGATCTCTGCTCCGGGCTCGCGCCGATGGACCTGATCGCCCGGGAGAAGCGGGTTCGAGGGTTCTATCTCGGCGAGTGGATCCGGGATCGCGGGCCGCTCCGCGCGTGGCGCGCGGTGCGCCGCTCGCAGCGGCTCATCGCGGAAGGCGTCCTCCGCACCGAGATCGCCATGAGGATCCCGATCGAGGACGTCGGAACCGGCCTCGCGGCGTATCTCGCGCGCCGCAGCGAGGGGAAAGCGCTCCTGACGATGGAGGGGGCCGGCTGAGGGGGAGTGCCGTCGGCACCCGGCGCCGCGGGGGACGCCCCCGTTGCGAGGGCGTCCCCCGGGAACGGTTCAGTCCACGCGGTCGGGTTCGGGGCGATCGGGACGGTCGGGGCGATCGGGGCGGTCGCGGAGGCCCTTCGCCTTCTCGACCTGCTCCGGCGTGAGGAGGTTCTTCACGCGGACCAGGAGGGCGAGGTGGGCCTTCTTGATCTGCGACTCGAGCGCCATCGCCTCGTCGGACGCCGCGAGGGCGGCCGCCTCGTCCACGCGCGTCGTCTCGACGATCTTCTCGAGCCGCTCGGTCACCCGCTGGAGGTCGATCTGGAGGTCCATGGTCTTCGCGTGCGACTCGTGGATCAGCTTCTTGAGCGTCTCGATCTGCGCGTCCGTGATGCCCAGCTCCGTCTGGTGCCGCAGGATCATCTGCGGCGGGAAGAGGTGCTCGCGGAACTCCGCGCCTCCGCGAACGCCCATCCCCGGGCCCGCCATCGGGCCGGCGCCGCGGCCCATGCGGGCGGGGGCCTGGGCGAAGGCCGCCGTCGAGAGAACGACGACCGCCAGGATCGCAAGCATGCGTCTCATCGGGATTCCTCCTTCGTGGCTGAAGATCGTGGGTTCACCGTGCAGTCGGGTCTCCGCCGCCGGGCTCCGCGGAAGCGTCCGCCGACGGGAGATCCATCGAGTCGAAATCGAGGGTCGGAACCGAGTCCAGGAATTCGAAGCGGTACGCGTCGAGCAGGCCGTCCGTCGGCGCCTCCCACGAGGAGAGGCCCTCGGCGAGGACGATCGCGTCGGACACCGATCCTCCGGACCGCGCCGGCCCGAGGAGGAGCGCCGAGGCGACGACGAGCACGGCCGCGCCGGTCAGCGCGGCCGCGGCGACCCAGCGCCTCGCGGCGAGGCTCGGCGCGGGATCGCCGGCCGCCCGGCGCTTCGCCGCGCTCCAGACGTGCCCGAAGGCGGGGGCGCGGCGGCGGTCCTCCTCGCGGAGCCGCGCGAAGAGGGATCCGAGATCGCGGTCGTTTCCGGGGTCCGTCATGACGCGACCTCCCTCGGCAGCAACCGGCGGAGGCGGGCCTTCCCGCGCTCGTAGTGGGTCCGCGCCGAGCCGACCGACACGCCGAGGACTCCGGCGGACTCCTCGAGGGTCAGTCCCTCGTAGAAGACGAGGTGGAGCACCTCGCGCTGGCGGAGCGACAGGCGCGCGAGCGCGCTCCGGACCGCGCGGTCCTTCTCCGATCTCACCAGACGAGCCTCCGGATCGGGAGAGGCGGCCGGGACGCGCTCGCTTCCGCCCCCCAGCGCCCGCCGCGCCGAGTCGATCCAGGCGCGCCGCCGGTGCTCGGCCGCCGTCCTGCGGATCACGCCGAAGAGCCACGTCTTGAGGGACGACCGGCCGTCGAAGCGGGCCTTCCCCTCCAGGATCTTCACGTAGGCGGATTGCAGGATCTCCCGGGCCATGTCGTCGTCCCGGCCGCAGCAGGCGAGGGCCCATCCGAACCCGCTCTCGTGCAACGGCTCGATCGCCGCCGCCAGCTCCTCGCCCTGCATCGGCTCTCCGTGTACGGTCATGAGTGCCGGACGCCGCCCGGCCATAGGACAGCTCTCGCGAAATCGGGAACAGCAACCTTCCTAAATCGGTAGCTGTCCCCGATGTTCCGATTCCTGCAGGAAGAAGCCGAAATCGCCACCCTTGGCGCAGGACTCGACGCGGAGGAGGATGCGATCTCCCGCCCCGGCGATCTCGGCCCGGTAGGTGGGGGCGGCCCGACGCCGGCTTCCGAGGGCGGCGAGGTCGAGCGCCGGACCGCCCGGCGTCCCCGGCGGAGGATCGAGCCAGGGAGACCGCTCGATGAGGACGGAGGATCCGGCGATCACGCGGACCGCGTCGTCGGACGTCACGGCGATCTCCAGGCGGCTCCCGGCCGGCGCGTCGAGCGTCGTCTCGGCGACCGCACAGACGTCCTGCACGGACGCCGGGATCCCGAGGATGGACCGGAAATCGAGGAACCCGGAGACGCGCACCGTCTTCCCGCGGTCCCCTCCCGCCGGCATCCCCTCGGTCCACAGGGACCGTCTCGGGTCGGGGAACGGCCCGCGCACCGTCCAGTCCCCGACGTAGCCGGGGTCGTCGGCGACGGCGTAGACCGAGGCCTCCCGGTCCCCGTAGACCCGCTCGAACCGCGGGTCCCTCTCCAGAATGCGCCGCAGGCTGACGAAGCGCGCGGGGAGGAATACCCACCGGCAGCCGAACGTCTTCCGGATCGGCTCCCAGACGTCGGCGAGCTCTCCTCGCGCGATCCTCCCCCAGAGCCGGAAACGCGTCTCGTCGGTCGCCCGGAAGTACGCGGGGTCGAGCCCGATCAGGAACCTCCGCCCCGTGTCGTGGAAGAAGAGCGGCCCGAACTCGTCGTATCCGGGGTGGAAGAGCGTGTCGCCGTGCGGCACGTGCTCCGCCATCCACCGGGACACCGGACCGTAGTCCTCGGCGGTCTCCGCCGCCGCGGCCCTCCGGTTCGCCGAGACGCTCCACCCGAGGAGGGCGAGCGCCGCCGCGAACGCGAGCGCGGTGGCGATCCTCCGCAGCGCCTTCGAGCCCGCGACCGTCCGCGCCGCCCCGCGAAGGAGCGCCGGGACCCCGGCGAAGTCGTCGAGCTCCGCGTCGCGCGCCGCCACGGCTAGGAGGAGGATCGAGTACGGCGCCCAGTGCTCCGCGAACCGCTGGCTGACGAGCGAGAGGCCCAGGAACCCCGACGCCACGACGAGGAGCGTCCGGGCCTGGTCGGTGAGCCGTCTCCCCCCCGCCAGGAGGACGACAGCGAGCAGCATCGCCGCCGCGGGACCCGCGTTCGCCAGGAGGAACACGTCGGACGGCATCGCGGCGAGCTCGGTGGCGACGCGCGCCTCGTCCCCGCGCTCCCACGCGTGGCGCAGCACGCCGAGGTTGGCTACGGCCCAGAAGCGCAGGTCGTTGGGGAAGAACGGGCTGACGAGGAGCCCCGCCGCGGCCCCGCCGAGCGTCCACGCGGCCGTGCGAAAGCGCCGGAGACACGTCTCCCCGGGCGCCTCGCGGAGCGCGTCGTGGGCGAGAGCGACGGCGGGCAGCAGGTGGAGCGAGGAGTGGAGATGCGCCCACACCGCGGCGGCGGCGGCCGCCCACCGCATCTTGCCCTTGAGGATCGCGACCGTTCCCAGGCTCGCCAGCCCCAGCGAGAGGACGAGCGGCCGCGTGAAGGTCAGCCGGAACAGGTACTCGGGCGCCGCGCCCAGGAGCAGAAGGGTCCAGAGGAGAGGAGCGCGCACCTCGAGCGAGCGCAGCGACCACCAGAACGCGACGACCGTCGCCGTCCCTCCCGCGACGGCCGCGACCCTGGCCGCGGTGGTCAGATCCTTCAGGAACGTGAACGGCATCAGGAAGACGTGGTACAGCAGGTTGAAGTTCGTGTAGGCGTCGCGCTGGAACGACTCCTGGAACCAGGGGAACGTGCGCGAGATGCCTTCCTCGAGGATCAGCCGCGCGAACCGGATGTGGAAGTACCCGTCGCCGCAGTAGATCGGCGGGCCGGCCCAGCGGACCAGCGCGATCGCGGCCGCGCCCGCCGCCGCGGCGCCGAGGAACCCCGCCCACGCGGCGGCGCGACGCCTCCCCGCCGTCCCCGAAGCATCGGCCATGCGCGCTATCTTATCGCCCTTTCGCGCGCGAGGCAGGGGGCCGGGAGGAAGCTCAGCGCGGCTCCACGCCGACGACCGGGTAGCGGTAGTAGGTCCCGTCCGACGCCCGGACCGCACCGACGATCGGCAGCGCGATCGCCGCGATGCCGAGGAGGATCCAGAAAAGGACGACGACCGGGATCAGGATCACCGTGATCCAGAGGAGCGCGGTGACGGTGACGGCGAGGAAGACCGCCACGTTTAGCAGGATCGCCTGCTTCGCGATGCTCGAGACGACCCGCGACTCCGACTTCGCCATCCAGATGAGGATCGGGACGAGCACCCCGCCGCACGGGATCAGATAGCCGGCGAGGCCGGAGAGGTGCGTGAGCGCCGCGAGGGTGCGCTCTTCCTGCGCGATCGCGATCCCCGGACGGTCCATGGTTCCCTCCCGGCCGCCGCGGCGGCTCCTCTGCGGCGCCCCTGAGGATAAACGAATCCGCCGGCGGCGGGTTCCGCACCGGTCTCCGCCGCGATCGGAAATCGCGGTATATTCCCGGCGAATCGTCGGCGATCCGGCCCGGGGCCCGCGGTCCCGGAGCGCAGGCCCCGTCGGGAGGGTCGCCCGGAGGGCTCGCCATGAGGTTCGTCGTTCGTCCGGCTGTGAGCAGCAGGGGCAAGAAGATCACGCTGTGCGCCCAGTGCTCCGAGGATCCGCGTTTCTGCGATTGGTACTGATCCCGCAGTAGATCGTTCGCGCCGAGGCCCGCGGGGATCCGCCGTTCCGGGGGGCGCCCCCCGGGCTCTCGGAGCGCGCCGGGATGCGCGCGTGCCCCGGAGCCGGCTCTCGGGGTACACTCCTCGTTCCGCCGCCCGCGGGGCGGCGGGTGAGGGTGGGGGCACGTGATCCGGCCCGGCGACTCGCTCCTTCACTACCGATTCCTCGACACGCTCGGCGAGGGCGGCGGCGGCGTCGTATGGCGCGCGCTCGACACGCGCCTGAACCGCGAGGTCGCGGTCAAGTTCGTGCCGGAGAGCATCGCCGGCTCCGAGGACGCCCTGGCGCGGCTCGGGCGGGAGGCGCAGGCGCTCGCCGCCCTCAACCACGCGAACATCGTCACGGTCTACGCGGTCGAGGAGGCCGAGGGCCGCCGGTTCCTCGCGATGGAGCTGGTGCGCGGCGAGACGCTCGAGGCGGCTCTCCCGCCCGACGGGTTCCCGATCGAGCGCGTCCTGGAGCTGGCCGCGCCGCTGGCCGACGCGCTGGCCGCCGCCCACGAGCGCGGGGTCGTCCACCGGGATCTCAAGCTCCGGAACGTGATGGTCGGAGAGGACGGCCGGCCCAAGATCCTCGACTTCGGCCTCGCGTCGGTGCGGGAGCAGGGGGCCCCGGACGACACGAGCCGGAGCACGGCCGTGACCGTGACCAAGCCGGGGCGGTTCGTCGGGACGGCGCCCTACATGTCGCCGGAGCAGACGCGGGGCGACACCGCGGACACGCGATCGGACGTCTTCTCGTTCGGCGTGATGCTGTACGAGATGGCGACCGGACGGCGCCCCTTCCAGGGGGAGAGCACCGCCGATCTCGTCGCATCCATCCTGCGCGACCAGCCCGATCCCGCCTCGACCCTGCGGCCGGACCTGCCCGCGGAGTTCGAGAGGATCCTGGAGCGCTGCCTCGAGAAGGACCCCTCGCTCCGCTACCAGTCCACCCTGGACCTGCGGAACGAGCTGGAGAGCCTGAGGCGCCGCGGGGTCGCCTCCTCCAACGATCGCGGCCCCTCGGTCGCGGTCCTCCCGTTTGCGGACCTCTCCCGGGAGAAGGACCAGGAGTATTTCTGCGACGGCGTGGCGGACGAGATCCTGTCGGCCCTCGCGAGGATCCGCGGGCTCCGCGTCGCCTCCCGCACGTCGTCGTTCCGCTTCCGCGGCGCGCCGATGGACAGCCGGGAGATCGGCAGGCGGCTCGGCGTCCGGACCCTCCTCGAGGGGAGCGTCCGCAAGGCGGGCGACCGCTTGCGGGTCACGGCCGAGCTGGTGGACACCGCTTCGGGGTTCGGCATCTGGTCGAAGACGTTCGACGGCGACCTCGAGGACGTCTTCTCGATCCAGGAGGGGATCGCGCGCAGCATCGCCGGGGCGCTCCGGGTCACGCTCTCCCTGAGCGAGCACGAGGCGCTCGGCCGCCCGCCGACGACCGACTTCCGGGCGTACGACTGCTACCTGCGCGGGAGGAGCTACTACTACCAGTACCGGAGACGCGGCGTCGAGTTCGCGCTCCAGATGTTCCGGCGGGCGCTCGAGCTCGACCCGTCGTACGGGCGGGCCTGGGCCGGGGTCGCGGACTGCTACTGCTTCTTCTTCCTCTACGTCTCGAGGGTCGAGGAGAACATCCGCCAGGCCGAGGCCGCGAGCCGGAGGGCCCTCGACATCGACCCCGACCTCGCGGAGGCCCAGGCCTCCTGGGGGGTCGCGATATCGATAGCCGGCCGCGACGAGGAGGCGGTCGCGGCGTTCGAGCGGGCGATCCGCCTCGACCCGGGGCTCTTCGAGGCGCGCTACTTCTACGCGCGCCACTGCTTCGCCCGCGGAGACCTCCGCAAGGCGGCGCGCCTCTACGAGGAGGCGGAGACCGTGAGGCCCGAGGATTACCAGTCCCCGCTGCTCGTCTCGCAGGTGTACGAGGACCTGGGCCGGCGGGACATGGCCGAGGCGGCGCGCCGCCGCGGCCTGCGGAAGGCGGAGGAGCGCCTGAAGCTCCAGCCGGACGACACGCGCGCGCGGTACATGGGGGCGAACGCGCTCGTCGCGCTCGGCGATCGGGAGCTCGGCCTCGAGTGGGCGCGCGCGGCGGCGGCCGCGGAGCCGGACGAGCCGATGCTCCTCTACAACATCGGCTGCATCTATTCGCTCGCCGGGCAGATCGACGAGGCGATCGACGCGCTCGCGCGCTCGGTGGACCTCGGCCTGACCCAGCGCGGCTGGTTCGAGCACGACAACAACCTCGACCCGCTGCGGGAGCACCCGAGGTTCCGGGCCCTCATGGAGCGGCTCGCGACCTAGGACGGAGCCCGCCCGGGCCGTTCCCCCCCTCCGAGCGAAGGCGAGTATGCTGGGGCCAAGCGGGCGCCCGGCTCCGATTCACCCATCTCGGGCGCGCATGGGGGAGACGACATGTCGCTCTGCAAACGCTCGGTCGCGGAGTTCCTCGGAACGTTCTGGCTCGTGCTCGGAGGGTGCGGGAGCGCGGTCCTGGCGGCGGCGTTCCCGAACGTCGGGATCGGCCTCCTCGGCGTCGCGTTCGCATTCGGGCTGACCGTCCTCACGATGGCCTACGCCATCGGCCACGTCTCCGGCTGCCACCTGAACCCCGCGGTGACGGTCGGCCTCGTCGCCGGGAAGCGGTTCAAGGCCGCCGACGCGCCGGCGTACGTCGTCGCGCAGGTCCTGGGAGCGATCGTCGCGGCCGGCGTCCTCTACTTCATCGCCTCGGGCAAGGCCGGGTTCGACGTCGCGGGCGGCATGGCCTCCAACGGGTACGGCGCGCACTCCCCCGGAGGCTACTCGCTGGCGGCGGCCCTCGTCTGCGAGCTGGTGATGACCTTCGTGTTCCTCGTGATCATCCTCGGCTCGACCGACGAGAGGGCTCCCAAGGGCTTCGCGCCGATCGCCATCGGCCTGGGCTTGACGCTGATCCACCTGATCAGCATCCCCGTGACGAACACGTCGGTGAACCCCGCGCGCAGCACGGGGCCGGCGATCTTCGTCGGGGGGTGGGCGCTCGCCCAGCTCTGGCTCTTCTGGGTCGCGCCGCTCGCCGGGGCCGTCCTCGCGGGCTTCGCCTACCGGTGGCTCGGGAGGGAGGAGAAGAAGGCCTAGCGCCCGCGGGCCCGCAGGGCGGCCCGGACCGCTTCCTCGAGACGCGCGAGGAACCTCGATCGGTCGGCCCGCGTGAAGGGGGCCGGACCGCCGGCGATCTCCCCCATCTGGCGGAGATGCTCCCGGATCTCCCGTCCCGCCAGCGCCTCGCCGATCGAGTTCTCGTCGAGCACGCGGCCGTCCGGCGCGAGCACCCGCGCGCCCCGCTTCAGGCACCGGTCCGCCAGGAGCAGATCCGCGGTCACGACGATGTCGCATGCCTGGGCGCGGGCCGCGATCCAGTCGTCGGCGGCGTCGAACCCTTGCCGCACCCGGACGTGCTCGACGCGGCCGCGGGACGGGACGCTCAGCCTGCCGTGCGACACGACGAACACCTTCAGGTCGTGGCGGAGCGCAACGCGGGCGACCTCCTCCTTGACCGGGCAGGCGTCGCCGTCCACGTAGACGTCGGGCATCGGAAGCCCTCGCACCGGGAGCGTGCTAGCCCCGGCCTCGACGCGGCCCCTTCATCCGCCCCGCCCTTGCCCGCGGCATCTCGGACGCCGGCGCGTGCCGGTCGAGGATCGCGCGCTGCCGGGCATCGAGGCCGCTCGCTCGCTCGCGGCGCGGGGACGGCCGTTCTCGTCTCCCGGCGCCGGTCGCCGGGACGCGAGCCGCGCCGCGCGCGGAATCCCGCACCGGGCGTTCCGGCGCCGCCGCGCCGTAGTCGAAGTCGGGAAGCGTCACTCGGGGCAGCGTTCTTCCGAGCACTCTCTCGATCGCCAGCAGGTCCGGCTCCTCTTCCGCGGAGACGAACGTGAAGGCGTCCCCCGTGGCCTCCGCCCTCGCGGTGCGTCCCACGCGGTGGACGTAGGAATCGGGGTCGGCCGGGACGTCGAAATTGATCACGTGGCCGAGGGCCTCGACGTCGATGCCGCGCGCCACGATGTCGGTGGCCACGAGGACCTGGTGGCGGCCCGCCTTGAACCCCGCGAGCGCCGCGGAGCGCTGGCTCTGGCTCCGGTTCCCGTGGATCCGTCCGGTCGGGATGCCCCGCTTCTCCAGGAACTCGGCCAGCCGGTTCGCTCGGTGCTTGGTGCGCGTGAAGACGATGGCGTCCGCGACGACGCCTCGCTCGAGCAGCGCGAGAAGGAGCGCCGGCTTCGACGCGCGAGAGACGGGATAGACCGCCTGGGTGATGCCCACGGCGGGAGCGGACTTCGGTTGCAGGGCGACCGTCACCGGATCGCGAAGCATCTCCCGCGCGAGGGCGGCGATCTCCGACGGCATCGTCGCGCAGAAGAACAGGGTCTGCCGCCTCGGGGGGAGCTGGCGCAGGATCCTGCGGACGTCGGGCAGGAAGCCCATGTCGAGCATGCGGTCGGCCTCGTCGAGCACGAGGATCTCGAGCTTGCCGAGCCGCGCGTACGGGCGGCGGAGATGGTCGAGAAGCCTCCCGGGCGTGGCGACGATGACGTCCACGCCGCTGCGGAAGGCGTGCTCCTGCGGCCCCATCCCCACCCCTCCGAAGACGCTGGCCCCGGTCACCGGCGAGTGCACGGCCAGTTGCTCCAGGTGCGCCTGGATCTGTGCCGCCAGCTCGCGCGTCGGCGTCAGGATCAGGGCGCGCGTGGCGCCGCGGGGCTTCCCCATGAGCCGGTGCAGGATGGGCAGCACGAATGCCGCGGTCTTCCCGCTTCCGGTCATGGCGCAAGCCAGGACGTCGCGTCCCTCGGCGGCCGGGGGAATCGCCTGCTCCTGGACCGCGGTCGGCCGGAGGAAGCCCATCTCGCGGACTCCTCTCAGGAGGTCCGCGTGGAGGCGGAAACGGGCGAAGGGCATGAAGGAGTCCTTTCCGGAGGCGGCCCGAGCGCGCCTCACTCGTTCCGCTGCCGGAGCGCGTCCTTGAGCTTGTCGGCGAGGGAGCCGAAGCCCTCCGCCCGCCCGGGACCGCCCTGCCGGTCCGCGTATTCGCGCGCCTCGCTCTTCTCCTGCTCCTGGAGCACCGCCTTGCGGCTCAGGCGGATCCTGCGGCCGTCCGGGTCGACGTCGAGGACGATCACCTCGACCTCGCCGCCCACGGGGAAGGCGCTCCTGAGGTCGGCCTCCTTCTCGACGCCGGTCTCCTCGAGCGGGACGAGGCCGGTGCGGCCGGGCGCGAGGAACACGAACACGCCGAATCTCTCGTGCCGCTCGACCTTGCCCCGGAGGCGCGCCCCCGGAGCGATCCCGGGCTTCGCCGCGGCTCCCTCCGCGCGCGAGGATCCTGCCTCGACGAGAGCGACGCCGATCCGCTTCCTCGCGGCATCCACGCTCAGGATCTCGAAGGCCCCGGTCGTGCCGGGGGGCACGGAGGCCTTCCACCCGTCCGAGGTGCCGGTCGGCGGGAACGTCGAGACGTGCGCCAGCGCCTCGATGCCGGGGGCGATCTCGACGAACGCGCCGAAGTGCATGAGGCGGGTGACTCGCCCCTCCCGGACCTGGCCGACGGAGAAGGTCTCCTCCGCCTTCGACCACGGGTCGTCCCGGAGCTGCTTCGTCCCCAGGGCGATCTGTCCCTTCGCCTCGTCCACGCGCAGGACCTGGACCTCGATCTCGTCCCCCGGCTTCACGAAGTCGCCGGGGTTCTCCACGCGCGACCAGCTCATCTCCGACACGTGCAGCAGCCCCTGGACGTTGGCGCCGAGATCGACGAAGGCGCCGTATTCGCGGACCGACACGACCCGCCCGCGCAGCACGGCTCCCGGGACGATCGAGAGCCGCACCTCCTCGGCCTTCTCGCGCGCCTCCTCCTCGAGGAGGGCGCGCCGCGAGACGACGAGGTTCTTCCCCCCCTCCCGGTACTCCTGGATCCGGAACGGGTAGACCTTCCCCTCGTGCGCCGCCGGGTCCGCGGTGTACGCCATGTCGATCTGCGAGATCGGGCAGAAGGCCCGCTGGCCCGCGATCTTGACCTCGTAGCCTCCCTTGATCGCCCGCTCGACCCGCCCCTCGACGGGCAGGCCGGCGCGGAAGGCGTCGTGGAGCTGCTCCCTGAGGGCCGCGCCCCGCGCGAGCCTGCGGGACAGCTTGAGGCCGCCCGCCGTCGAGACGACGATCGCCGTGACCCGGCCCCCGACCTCGACCTCGAGGGCGCCGTCCTCGCCGCGCAGCTCCTCGAGGTCGATGACCGCCTCCCCCTTCCCCCCGACGTCCACGAAGGCCACGTCGTCCGCGATGGAAACGACGGTCCCCTCGACGCTCTGTCCCTCGTCGAACGCGCGGGGCTTGAGGGACGCCTCGAGCATCGAGGCGAAGTCCCCGTCGGGATCGGGCTCGTCCGGGTCGAAGGGCTCGTCGCCTTGGCGCACTGGAAGCTCCGGTTCGGGGACGGCGACCGCGTCTCGGTTCGGCCCGGTCGCGTCCCGAGGCAAAACGTATCTCAGCTCCCCCCGATTTCCTACTTCCGGGTCGCCCGCCTGGCGGCCTGGACCGCCTTCTTGCGGAGGCGGATCGCCGCGGGCGTCACCTCGACGGTCTCGTCGGCGCCGATGAACTCGATCGCCTGCTCCAGGTTGAGAATGCGGTGCGGGGTGAGCCGGATCCCCTCGTCGGCCGTCGAGGCCCGCATGTTCGTCAGTTTCTTGGTCCGGCAGACGTTGACCTGGATGTCCTCGGGGCGCGAGTTCTCGCCCACGATCCTCCCCGCGTAGACCGCCTCGCCGGGGCCCACGAACAGCTCGCCGCGGTCCTCGAGATGGGAGAGCGCGTAGGCGGTGGCGGAGCCGGCCCGGTCGGCGACGATGGCCCCGGTCGTCCGGCGGACGATGTCCTCGTGCCACGGCGCGAAGCCTTCGAAGATCCGGTTCATCACGGCGGTTCCGCGCGTGTCGGTGAGCAGCTCGGAGCGGATGCCGATGAGGCCGCGGGTCGGGACGCGGAACTCGAGCCGCGCCCGGCCCGATCCGTGGTTGACCATGCGGATCATCTTGCCCCTGCGCATCGCGAGCTTCTCCATCGCGACTCCCATGAACGCCTCGGGCAGGTCCACCACGAACGACTCGACCGGCTCCGTCCGGATCCCGTTCTCCTCGCGGGTCAGCACCTCGGGGTTCCCGACGCCGAGCTCGAACCCCTCGCGCCGCATCGTCTCGATCAGGATCGCGAGCTGCAGCTCGCCGCGCCCCACGACGAGGAACGCGTCGGAGGAGTCGGTCGGCTCGACACGGATCGACACGTTCGTGAGCAGCTCCTTCTCGAGCCGCTCCTTGATGTTCCGGGTGGTGACCCAGCGCCCTTCGCGCCCCGCGAACGGAGACGTGTTGACCGAGAAGATCATGGACAGGGTGGGCTCGTCGATGTGGAGCGGGGGGAGGGCCGCGGGCCTCGAGGCGTCGGTGATCGTATCGCCGATCGAGATCCCCTCGACGCCCGCGACCGCGACGATCTCCCCGCACTGCGCTTCTTCCACGTCCACGCGGTCGAGCCCGTCGAACGTGAAGAGCTTCGTGATCTTCGTCGTGAACGCGGGGCCGTCGCGCCGGAGCACCGCGACGGTCTCGCCGCGGCGCGCCGTCCCCGAGAAAATGCGCCCGATCGCCATCCTGCCGAGGTAGTCGGACCAATCGAGGTTGGCGATCAGGAGCTGGAGCGTCCCCGCGCCGTCGCCGCCGGGCGTCGGGATGTCGGCCACCAGCGCGTCGAGCAGGGGGCGCATGTCGCCGTCCTCGCCGTCCGGATCCGTGCGGCACGTTCCCGCCTTGGCGTTCGTGTAGAGAACCGGGAATTCGAGCTGCTCCTCGCTGGCGTCGAGGTCGATGAAGAGGTCGTAGATCTCGTTGAGGACCTCGGCGGGCCGCGCGTCGTGCCGGTCGATCTTGTTCACGACGACGACCGACGGAAGCCCGGCCTCGAGCGCCTTCCGGAGGACGTAGCGGGTCTGCGGAAGGGGGCCCTCGGACGCGTCCACGAGAAGCATCACGCCGTCCACCATCTTGAGCGCGCGCTCGACCTCTCCGCCGAAGTCGCTGTGCCCGGGCGTGTCCACGATGTTGATCTTCGTCTCGCCGTAGTACACGGCCGTGTTCTTCGCGAGGATCGTGATCCCTCGCTCCCGCTCCAGCTCGTTCGAGTCGAGGACGCGGGTGCGAACGTCCTGGTTGGCCCGGAAGACGCCGCTCTGCCAGAGGAGCGCGTCCACGAGCGTCGTCTTCCCGTGGTCCACGTGGGCGACGATGGCTACGTTCCGGAGCTGCATCGTTTCTCCGGTGTCGAGGAATCGCGCGGGGCTCCCGCCCTCCCGTCCGAATCCGGGCGGCTGGCGCCCCGCGGCGAGCTCCGGCGGCCGTCGCCGGATGCGCTCAGTTCTCCGCCGGCTTCTCCGAGATCAGGCCGCGGCGCTCGAGGAGGGGCTCGACGCTCGGCTCGCGGCCGCGGAAGCGCTTGTAGAGGACCATCGGATCCTCGCTCCCGCCCCGCTCCAGCACGTTCTCGCGGAACGACCGCGCGGTCTTCTCGTCGAAGATCCCCTTCTCCCGGAACGCCTCGAAGGCGTCCGCGTCCAGCACCTCGCTCCAGACGTAGCTGTAGTAGCCCGCGGCGTACCCCCCGCCGAAGATGTGGTTGAAGTAGGGGCTCCGGTAGCGCACCACGATCTCGGGGATCAGGCCGATCTTCCCCAGGGAAGCGCTCTCGAACGCGTCCGCCCCGCGGGGCTCGGGCCCCCCGAGACCGTGCCAGTCCATGTCGAGGAACGAGGCGGCGAGGTACTCGGTCGTCGCGAACCCCTCGTTGAACCGGCGGGCCTGCCGTATCTTCGCGACCAGCTCGTCGGGGATCGGCTCGCCGGTCTCGTAGTGCCTCGCGTAGATCTTGAGGAACTCGGGCTCGAGGACCCAGTTCTCCATGATCTGCGAGGGAAGCTCCACGAAGTCGCGCGGCACCGAGGTACCCGAGAGGTTCCGGTACCGGCAGTCCGACAGCAGCGAGTGCAGGCCGTGGCCGAACTCGTGGAAGAGGGTCTCGACCTCCTCGAGGGAGAGGAGCGCCGGCTTTCCCCCCGCCGGCCGCGAGAAGTTCCCCACGTTGTTGACTACCGGCCTCACGTTCTTCCCGTCCTCGATCCACTGGTCGCGGTACCGTCCGCTCCAAGCCCCTCCGCGCTTGCCGGGCCGCGGGTGGTAGTCCACGAGGAGGACGCCCAGGTGCGATCCGTCGGCGTCGCGCACCTCGAACGCGCGCACCTCGGGGTGGTAGGTCGGAACGTCCTTCCGCTCCGTGAACGAGATGCCGAAGAGCCGCGTCGCGAGCCGGAAGGCGCCGTCCCGCACCCGCTCGAGCTCGAAGTACGGCCGGATCGCCTGGTCGTCGATGTCGTACCGCTCCTTCCGGAGCTTCTCCGTGTAGTAGCGCCAGTCCCAGGGCTCCAGCGCGAAGTCGCCCCCCTCCTTCCGGATCATCGTCCGGAGGTCGTCGGCCTCCTTCTTCGCCGCCTGAAGCGCCGGCGTCCAGAGCTGCCGGAGGAGCCCGTAGACCCCGTCGGGCGTCTTCGCCATGTTCTTCTCGAGCACGAAGTGGGCGTAGGTCGGGTACCCCAGGAGGCGCGCCTTCTCGGCGCGGAGCGAGGCGATCCTCGACACGATCTCCCGGTTGTCGCGCTCGTCGCCGTGGGCGCCCCGCGTGACGTAGGCCGTGAGTATCCGGCGCCTCAGCTCGCGGTTGTCCGCGTACTGGAGGAAGGGCCAGAGGCTCGGGGCCTGGAGCGTGAAGACCCACTTCCCCTCGAGGCCTGCCGCCTTGGCCGCGTCGGCCGCCCCCGCGACGACCGACTCCGGGAGCCCCGCGAGGTCCTCGGCCTTCTCGAGGACGAGCCGGTACGCGTTCGTGTCCCCGAGGACGTTGTCGCTGAACTTCACGCCGAGCAGCGCCAGCTCCGAGTGGATCTCCCGGAGCTTCTTCTTCCCCTTCTTGTCCAGGTTGGCGCCTCCGCGCACGAAGTCCTGGTAGGTCTCCTTCAAGAGCATCCGCCGCTCGGGATCGAGATCGAGCGTCTCGCGCTTCTCGTACACCGCCCGGACGCGCGCGAAGAGCCTCGGGTCGAGCAGGATGTCGTCGGAGAGCGCGGAGAGCATCGGCGCGACCCGCTTCGCGGTCTCCTGGTGCTCGTCGTTCGTCTCGGCGGAGAGGAGGCCGTAGAAGACCGCGGACACCCGGTCCCGCAGCTGCCCCGAGCGCTCGAGCGCCTCGATCGTGTTCCCGAACGTCGGCGCCTCCTTGCTCCCCGCGATCGCCCGGACCTCGGCCCGCTGCCTCGCGATCGCCTCCTCGAAGGCCGGGAGGTAGTGCTCCTCCCGGATCTCGCCGAACGGCGGCACGCCGAACGGCGTCGTCCATTCCTCGAGGAGCGGGTTCGAGCCCTTGGCCCCCTTGGCCTGGGCGGGCGGGGCGGCCGAGAGGAGGGGCACGAAGAGAGAGACGAGGACGGCGAGCCACATCGACTTCGACATCTGCGAGGCCTCCTGCCTGCCCGCGGCGCCCCCGAAATCCGGCGCGGGAGGCGGGGAAAGGGCAGGCATGGTACTACGGCGTTGACGAGACCGCGAAGGAACCTCGACAATCGTGACCGGCTCCATCCGACGATTCTCGCGCCGCCCCGAAGGTCCCGGGGCAGAAGAGGAGGAGACCCGTGAAGCTGCGGAGAAAGGTTCGGACGCTCGTCGCGGCCCTGGCGGCGCTATCGTTGTGCGCGGCGATCGCCGGCGCTCAGGAGAGCCGGGAGCCGCCCGCGATGAGCCCCGAGGAGCGGGCGCTGGTCGAGAAGTGGAGCGCGTTCACGACCCCGGGCGCCGAGCACGCGTGGCTCGCCGAGAGGGTGGGGACCTGGACGGCGCGCGTGAAGGTCTGGGCGACCCCCGACTCCGAGCCGCAGATCTTCGAGGGGACCGCCGAGTACCGGATGATCCTCGGCGGCCGATTCCTCGAGGACCGGACGACGGCGACGTTCGACGGAGGGGCGTTCGAGGGGCTCGGCTACACCGGATTCGACAACCTCAAGAAGAAGTTCGTGTACGCCTGGATGGACAGCATGGGGACGTCGATCTTCACCGGCGAGGCGACCCTGGACCCGGCGACCGGCGTCCTGACGTCCGTCTCCGAGGCTCCCGATCTGGCGACCGGAAAGTACAAGAAGATCCGCGGCACCGAGACCCGGATCGACGCGAACACCTTCCGATCCGAGATGTTCGACACGACGCCGGACGGCAAGGAATTCCGGTCGATGGAGTCGGTGTACCGCCGGAAGTGAATCGGGGACGGCAACCGAATCTCAGCCCCGGCTCCGGTCGGCGAGCTCCAGGACGAGGCGTGCCGCCGTCTCGGCGCCGCGCGCCGCGACCTGCGGATAGGCCGGCTCCCGGCCGAGGTGCGCGATCACCGCGGCCGCGAGATCTTCGGGGGTCGTGCGGGACAGGGACATCCTCACGCCGGCTCCGTGCCGGGCGAGGCGGCCCGCGACCGAGACCTCCTGCTCGCAGTGGCCCTCGAGGGGAAAGTACAGGAACGGGCGCCTCAGGACCATCAGCTCGATCGTCGTCGTCCCGCCCCCCTGAACGACCGCGAGATCGCATGCCGCGAAGTGCTCGTGGAGCGCCGGGACGTATCCGCGGACTTCCACTCCGGAGGGCACGGCGACCGAGGCCGGGTCGAGTCGCGGTCCGCAGACCAGGACCATGCGGAGCTTCGGGGCCGAGCCGCGAAGGATCGGGAAGGCTCGCCCGCACAGCTCCAGCAACTCTTTCCCGATCGCAGTGCCGCCGATCGCGCCGATGACGAGGGGCTCCGGCCCGTAGCCGAGCCGCTCCCGGACCGCCGGCCGGTCGGCGCAATCGGCCGGGTCGAACGGCAGCACGTGCCCGACGAACCGGCACCGCTTCCGGGCCCAGTCCCTCCGGTTGGGGAGCAGCGGCCCGAACCGCTCGTCCGGGACGTCCTCCTCCTCGCCGATGAACAGGCTCAGGTCCACGTACTCGGACGCGCGGTCCGCCCCCTTCGACCATGCATGGTTCCAGAACCAGACGCCCAGCCGCTCCAGGGGGCTCGACGACATCGCGTGGAATCCGACGAAGTCGTAGATCGTCGCGTACGGGAACTTCTTGAGGGAAGGATTCTTCTTGAGGGCGAGGGTCACGTCGTACGTCTCGTCGCCCAGGACGAGATCGAAGCGCTCGCGGGAAGTCACCCGCCGCAGGACCGCCATGTTGCGGGCCCAGGTTCTCGCCGCGGAGAAGCCGTAGCGGATCAGGCTCAGCCGCGATCCGTCCGCGGCGCGCTCCGCGACCGCGTTCGCGTCCGCCAGATCCGCGCAGTCGGGCAGGACCGTCTCCCCCGCCTCCCGCAGGACGCGGTCCGCGGGAGTCGCCGCCAGCCAGGAGATCGCGAGGCCGGGACGCTGCCGCCTCATCTCCCGGGCGATCGCCAGGTCCCGGAGCACGTGGCCGAGGCCGATGGAGCCGCTGATGAAGAGCACGTGCGTCGATCCCGCCATGCGCGCACCTCCTTGCCGGCCGGAGTCACCCGGAATCCGGCCCGATCCCTCCCCGATCCGCCTCGCCCGCCCCGGCCTCCATCCCCGACGCCAGGGCCGCGGCGAGGACCGGCAGCGCGAAGGCGACGTAGTTGGCCCCCTCCCAGCCCGCGATCCTCGACGGGGACGCGGCGAGTTCGGCGAGTCCGACGGTCGCGAACGGCGTCGCGAGGACGAGCCACGCGACGGCATGCCACGCGAAGCGGTCGTCCCGCGCGCGGAGCAGGACGACCAGGGAGGCACCGAGCCAGACCGCCGCCCCGGCGAGGAGGAGGACCGACCCGGACCGCCCCGCCCGGCCGAAGACGTGGAGCGGCTGATACCAGGACCCGGCCGCCCGCGCCCAGAGGATCATCGCCCCGTGCAGCAGGGCCGCGGTCCCGAGGGAGACGAGGCCGAACCATGCGCCCGCCCTCCGGTCGCGGCGGAAGACGAGGAACGCCAGGATCGCGGGCGCCAGCGCGAAGGGGACGCGCGCCGTGGCGACGAGACCCGCGGCGACCGCGAGGAGCGCGATTCGCCTCGGGCTCGCGCCGTCCTCCGCCGCGAGGAGCTCGATCAGGACGACCAGGGCGCACGAGAAGGCGAAGAGGTCGTGGCCGACGAAGCTCAGCCGCAGGAAGTGCAGGTTCGCGAGGCTGAGCGCGACGAAGACCGCCGCGGCCGGCGGCGCGCGCCGCGCCAGGGCGGCGGCCGCGGCCGCGAGCCAGATCGCCGACAGCAGCGGCGCGAAGCCGACGAGCGTCAGCGGTGCGTTCAGCGCGACCCAGCCGATCCCGGGGCTGGCCGGGGCGTGCTCGCGCAGGTCCACCGAGTACGGGAACTCGCCGGCCAGGAGCTTCCTCGCGGGCTCGATCATGGCGTCGGGGGCGGTGCTCGGCTCGGGGCCGGACCTCGACCTCCCGTACAGCGCGGCGTCGGCAGCGCCGAGGAGAACGAGCAGGAAGACGGCGATCCCGACGGCCGCCCGCGGCCGGGAGAGGAGCGTTCCGGACGCGAAGCGGATCGCGGCCGTCGCCCCCGCCAGCCCTGCGAGGTAGACGAAGCCCGCCGGCAGGACCGGAAGTTCCAGCCTGGCGAAGAGGGGCAGGGCTGCGAGGGTCGCCACGGCCGCGTAGCAAGCGGCGAGGAGCCACCATGCGACCCGCCTTCGACTCGAGGCCGTACTCGGGTTGCCGGGCAAGAGAACCCCCGAGCGACGCTCCGGGCCGCCGGTTCCGCGCCGGCGCCGGCTCGTCGGCGCACGATACCCGGGACCCGCGGCCGGCATCAAGGGCGGGAGCCCGACTCGCGCGCGGAGCTATACTCCCCCGCCCATGACGACCGGAATCCCGTTGCTCGGCGAGACCCTGGCCCTCGCCGCCGCGCTCTCCTGGTCGGCGGGGGTCATCCTCTTCCGGAAGCTCGGCGACGAGTCCCCCCCGGTCGCCGTCAACCTCTTCAAGAACGCGGTGACCGTCGTCCTGCTCGCGCTGACGCTGCCGCTCGCCGGAACGCCCTTCGTCCCGGATCGCCCGGCCTCGGACTGGCTGGTGCTCGTCGTCTCCGGCCTGCTCGGCATCTCGCTCGCCGACACGCTCTTCTTCATGGCGCTGAACCGGCTCGGCGCGGGGCTCGTCGCCGTCGTGGACACGCTCTACGCCCCGGCGGTGATCGGGCTGTCGGTCCTGTTCCTCGGCGAGCGCCTCGGCGCGCAGGTGCTCGTCGGAGCGGTCCTCATCTTGGGCGCCATCCTGGTGGGAGCGGCGGACCGCCCCGCGCCGGGGACCACGCGGCGCCGGATCGTCGAGGGGGCGATCCTAGGCGCGGTCGCCATCTTCTGCATGGCCGCCGGGATCGTCATGGCGAAGGGGGTGCTCGAGACGGCCCCGCTCCTCTGGGCGGCCGAGGTCCGGATGGCGGCCGGGACGGCGGGGCTCCTCCCGCTCCTGCTCTTCGCTCGCTGGAGGCGGGGGATCGCCGCCCTCTTCCGGCCGAGCCGCCGGTGGGCGCTCGCCGTCCCCGCGTCGGTGCTCGGCGCCTACCTGAGCATGACCGCCTGGCTCGGCGGCTTCAAGTTCACGCTGGTGTCCGTCGCCGCGGTGCTGAACCAGCTCTCGACGATCTTCATCTTCCTTCTCGCGGCGGTCTTCCTCCGGGAGCCGATGACGCCGAGGAGGACGCTCGCCGTCGCCATGGCGGTCGCGGGCGCCCTCCTCGTCGCGTTCCGGGGGCCGTAGCCCCGCGCCGCCGCGCCTCACTCCAGCCGGAATTTCACGGTGACGCGCATGACGACGGCGACGGGACGGCCCGAGGCGTCGCGGGCGGGCTCGTACTCCCATTGACGGACGGAGTCCACGGCGGCCCGCCGCAGCCGCGCGTCGCTCCCCTCGACCGCCTCGGCCTTCAGGATCTTGCCGTCGGTCCCGATCGTCGCGTCCACCACGACGACCCCGGTCGCCTTCTCCTTCCGGGCGTCCTCGGGGTAGGCCGGGGCCACCTTCTTCACGAGGACCGGCTTCGCGATCCCCTTCCCCTCCTCGAAGCGGACCGCCTTCTCCGGCGGGGACGGCTGCAGGTCGCCGGGAGCGGCCGCAGCCTGCGCCGCGAGCGCGACGAGGATTGCTCCGAGCGCGACGAGTCTCATGGCGTTCCTCCAGGGGCGGGATCCCGAACGGCTCGAGCGCCGGCCCTCGTCCGCCCTCGACCTGAAGAGGCACGAAAGGGCCCGGACCGTGCACGGGCTCCGCGGGGCCGGCCCGGGAACCGGCGTCAACGCAGCGAGAAGTCGATCGTGAAGGTGGACCGGACCTCGACCGGCGTGCCGTCGGCGCGCCGCGCGGGGGCGAACGTCCATTGCCGAATCGCCGCCGCCGCCGCCTCTCCCAGGACCGGGTCGGGCTCCTCGAGCACCCTCACGCTGCGGATCGTCCCGTCGGCCCCGATGACGGCGTCCACCACGACGATCCCTTGAACGCGGCGCTTCCTCGCCTCCTCCGGGTACCGGGGCGCGACCTTGCTCAGCGCGGTGGGCGTGGTGAGCCCGGAGTCCTTCCCCGCGCGCGGGATGCCGTCCTCCTCGGAGCGGTCGATCTCCGGCTCGATCACGACGAAGAGGTACGGGGCGCTCGGCCCGTCGGTCCCTCCGACGACCGCCCGGCCTCCCCGGGAGACCGCGACCGTCGAGTCCGCGATCGTCTTCTCCGACTGCCGGAAAACGACCCGGTACGTCGCGGTCGACCGGTCGTAGCCGACGAGGGTCGCGGCGATCCGGACCTCCGCGCCGGGCGGCGCCGGGAGGTCGAGCGCCCGGTCGAGCGATGCGGCGCGCCGGGCGCCCCGCTGGACGAGCCGCTCGCGGTCGAGCCGGAACGTGCTCCAGAGCTTGTCCACGACCCGCGAGAAGGAGACGCTCTCCTCGACGAGCCGCTTCGAGTCGGGCTCCGCCGGGGCGGCCCCGTCCTCGGCCAGGGGGATGACGGTCCCGGGCACGAGGAGCGACCCGACGCCGGCGGACTCGTTCCCCGAGGGGAACCCCACCAGAATCGCGAAGCTCGTGACGACCGGGGTCTCCGCGGCCGCGGCCGCCGCGGGCGCGGCGATCGCCGCGCCGAGAGCGATCCCGAGAAGCGTTCTCATCGCTCGCCTCCGGAGGCGCCGGAGTCCTCCGGCGGCTGGAAGGTCATGTACAGCGGCGTCTCCTCGTCGAGCCAGAGGAGCACGGTCCCCGAGGAGATCGAGGCCGACGCCACGGCCGCGGCGGGGGCGGGTCCGCCTCCGGGGCGGATCCCGAGCCGCACCGTCAGGGCGGCGCCGGCGATCAGGAGAGCGCCGGCGGCGGCGAACACCCACGGAATCGCCCGGGGCGCCGGCGCGCCGCGGGAGGCAGCAACCGCCCGCGCGGCCGCCTCCGCGGCCGGGCGCCTCGCGGGCCGGTACGCGAATCGCCGCCATCTGTCCTCGAAGCTCGAGCCGCCCGCTCCGTCCTCTGGGCGCCTCACGACGCACCCCCTTCGTTTGTCGACCGAGACAGGAACCTCCGGAGCGCCTCCCGCGCGCGCCTGCGGTGGGAGCGAACCGATGCCGCGGCGATGGAGAGCGCCTCCCCGATCTCGCCGTCGCTCATCCCTTCGAGAACGGTCAGGTGCATCACCGCTCTCTGGCGCGGCGGCAGGGCCCGGAGGGTTCTCTCCACGGCCACGAACCCACTCCCCTCGAGCGCTCCCGCGTCGGCCACCCCGGCGGCGAACGGAAGCGGGAGGAGCACCCACCTCCGCCGGGCCCGCCGCAGGCAGCGGCGGAGGAGGATGCGAAGCAGCCACGCCCGGAACGCGTCTGGCTCCCGCAGGCGGGGGAGCTTCCGCCACGCGGTCACGAGGCTCTCCTGGGCCTCGTCCTCGGCGTCCGCGTCCCCCACGACCGACCGCGCGACGGCGACGAGCCGCTCCCAGTGCCGCTCCACCAGCAGAGAGAAGGCGCGCTCGTCACCGGCCCGGGCCAGCAGGATCAGCGCCCTGTCTTCTTCCACCGTTTCTTAGAGTACCGGGCGGCGCCGGACCGTGTACAGGGTGCCCCGGCGAACGGAGCCCCCGGCCGGCGGCGTTACGGCGAGGACGGCTCGGGCGTCACGTGCTCGAGCATGTGCATGCCGAGCATCATGGCGAGCACGTCGGGGGGAAGGGGGGCGAGAGTCGCCGAGACGCGGACGAGCTTGCCTTCCCGGCGGACGACGTACTCGACCTTCCCGCCGGGCTTCCAGGCGTCCTTCGCGCCTTCGCAGGTGACGCACCGCTCGTCCGTGTTGTCCGCGTACCTCGCGCCCTGGATCGAGACGAGCACGTCGCCGACCTCGAGACCGCCCTTCTCCGCCGGACTGCCGGGAATGATCCGGGTGATCCGGGGCTCCCCGGAGGACTGCTCCTCGTAGTGGATCCCGAGCCATCCGCTCCCCTCGAGCTTCGCGACCATCCTGTCGAGGCAGGTCTGGGTGTCGAGCGGGCACTTGTAGCTCTTCTCGGCCGCGAGGGCGAGCGCCCCGGCCGCGGCCCACAGAGCGGCCGCCAGGATCGTCCGTCGCGCGACGTGGCTCTTCATCTTCGACTCCGTACCCCCGCGCCGGCCTGCCATTCCGTCTCTCCCGGAACCTCGCGCATTCTGCCCGGAGCGATTCTAGCAGGCCGGTGCGGGGGCGCCTTCCGACGGCTCGCCGAGGGGGCACTACAACGGCCGCCGGTCGGCCATTCCGCGCCTATTTCTTCGCGACTTCGACCTGGGCGTGCTCGAGCATGTGCTGCCCGATCCACTGGGCGAGCACGTCGGTCGGCACCTCGCCGAGGACCGGCTCGACGACCACATCGCCGCCGCCCCTCGACACGACGTACTTGACCTTGCGGCCGGGCACCCAGTTGTTCTTGGTCACCGCGCACGTGGCGCACTGCTCCTCGGTGTTGTCTGCGAACTTGACGCCCTCGACCGAGACGAGGACGTCGCCCACGTGGAAGCCGGCCGCCTCGGCCGGACTGCCGGCGACGACTCGGCTGACGGCCAGGGCGCTGGAGCCCTTCTTCTCGTCCATCTCGATGCCGATCCAGCCCCGGCCCTTGAACATGGCCGCCATCTTGTTCAGGCAGGTCTGCGTATCCGCCGTGCACTTGCTCTTGCTCTTCTCGCCCGCCGCCACGGGGAGCGAAAGGAGCGCGACCGCCAGGACGGCGGCCGCGGCCACCGCGAGCCGACGACGCTGCTTCATGGTCCACCCTCCCTTTCCTTCCTCGGCCGCCGGCCGTCGCGCGCCGGAGCTCGGCGCGGGCCCGACCGGACGGGAACCTCTCGAAGAAAGCGTACCGACCCGCTCCGTCAACGGTCGAAAGAAACGGCAAAACCTTTCGCCGGATGTAAAGACCCTGCAAATCGAGGCACCGAGGGAGCGGGGGGACGGAGGACGTCTGGTATATTCCGGGTCCGCTCCGGAGGAGCCCCCGGGCGGAGGACGGTAGGTCCTCCGAGGACCTCCGGCGGCGCCGGGGGGTCGCGTGTCGAGACTCGCCGCGCTCGTGAAGAGCCGGCCGCTGGCCCTCGGATTCGCGGCCGTGGCCGTGCCCCTCCTCCTGGTCCTCGGCCTGCAACTGTGGTGGCTCGTCCGGCTCCATCGCACGTCGATCGCCGCGGGGCGGGCCGTGCTGACCGGGTTCCTGGACGCGGTCGCCACGGAGGTCGTCTACTCCTACGGGCCGGCGGCCGAGCGCGCTCTCGACGTCCCGGCATCCCTCTTCGCGCAGGACCGTCTCGAGAAGGCCGCCGCCCACTTCCGGAAACGGGACGTCGAAGGGGTCAAGACGCTCTTCGTGGCGAGATTCTCGAGCGAGGGCTGGGGGACCCTCCTCCTCTACGACCCCGAGAGCGACACGATGCGTCCGGCCGGCGCCTCCGACGAGACGCGCGCCATCACGGTCGGGTGCGCCCCCTGGAAGCTCATGCACGAGCGGGCGATCCAGCTCGATTCCCCCCGGCTGTTCGTCGAGGAGCGGGAATCCGCCAACCGGATCATCCTCAATCCGATCACCGACGCGAGCGCCCGTATCCTCGGCGTGGCCGGGATGGTGCTCGACGAGCGCTGGTTCGTCGCGAGGCTGCTGCCCGGAGCGATCGTCGCGCAGATGCCGAAATTCTTCTCCGAAGGCAAGGAGGCCGTCGTCACGCTCCGCGACGGCACCGGAGCCATCCGATTCTCGACCGACCCGGCCGACGACCGGCCGGCCGAGGTGACGCGCCCGCTCGAGTTCGTCTTCACGGACATGAGGATCGGCGTGAGGAACCGGGATCTGAGCCCCGAGCAGCTCGCCCGGCTGTCGCTCGGATTCAACCTGACGCTCACGCTCGCGGCCGCCGCCTTGCTGGCGGGGGGGCTCGCCTTCCTCCTCAGGACCGCCGCGCGCGAGGTCCGGCTCTCGGAGATGAAGTCCGATTTCGTGTCGAACGTGTCGCACGAGCTGCGGACGCCGCTCGCCTCGATTCGCACGTTCGGCGAGCTCCTCCGGCACGGCCGGGCGACCACGCCCGAGAAGGTGCGCGAGTACGGCGCCTACATCGAGACCGAAGGGCGCCGTCTGACTCAGATCGTCGAGAACCTTCTCGACTTCGCGAGGATCGAGTCGGGCCGGAAGGTGTACCGCTCCGCTCCGACGAGCGTGGCGGCGGCGATGCGGACGGCGCTCGGGACCCTGGAGAGCCGGCTGCGGGACGGGGGGTTCGAGGTCGAAACCCGGGGTCTCGACGAGCCGCTCCCCGAGATCCCGGCGGACGAGGACGCCCTGGCCCTGGCCTTCCACAACCTGCTCGACAACGCCGTGAAGTACTCGGGCGACTCGAGGTGGATCGGGGTCGGGATCGAGCGGCGCGGCTCGGAGATCGTGGCGTCCGTGCGGGATCGCGGGATCGGGATCCCCCGGGACGAGCAGGCGAGGATCTTCGACCGGTTCCACCGGGTCGGCACGGGGCTCGTCCACGACGTCCGGGGGGCCGGCCTCGGCCTGGCGATCGTCAGGCACGTGGCCGAGGCCCACGGGGGGCGCGCGACCGTCGAGAGCGCGCCCGGAGAAGGGAGCGTCTTCGCGATTCGCCTCCCGATCCCGCCCGGGGGGGAGAGCGGGCCCGGACGGGAGCCTTCCGGAGAGGCGAGGCGGGAGCGGGGGTAGTCGCGCCATGGCGAAGATCCTGATCGTCGAGGACGACGCGGCGATGGCCACGGCCCTCAGGGACGGCTTCGCGTTCGACGGGCACGCCGTGACGGTTGCGCGGGACGGGGTGGAAGGGCTTCGCCTCGCGACCGAATCGAGCCCGGACGTCGTCGTGCTCGACGTGATGCTCCCGCGCATGAGCGGCCTCGACGTCTGCAAGAGGATCCGGGCGAAGGGGAGCGACGTCCCCGTGATCATGCTGACGGCGAGGGGTCAGGAGATCGACAAGGTCGTCGGCCTCCGCGCCGGGGCGGACGATTACGTGACCAAGCCGTTCGGCTTCATGGAGCTGACGGCCCGGGTCGAGGCCCTTCTTCGGCGCGCGGGGGGCGCGGCGCGGCGCGCGACCTCGTGCCGGTTCGGGGACGTCGAGGTGGACTTCGCCCGGTGCGAGGCGCGCAAGGCCGGCCGCCCGGTCGAGCTGTCCGCCCGGGAGCTCCGGCTGCTGCAGTACTTCGTCGCGCACCGCGGAGAAGTCCTGAGCCGCGAGCGCCTGCTCGACGCCGTCTGGGACTACGGCAGCGACTCGCAGAGCCGCACCGTGGACGTGCACGTCGGGAAGCTCCGCCGCAAGATCGAGGACCGCCCGGAGGACCCGCGGCACATCGTCACCGTGCACGGGATCGGCTACAAGTTCACCGGGTGAGCCCCGCGGCCTCTCTCCCCTACTCGGCCGGGGCGGCCGGCGGCGCTCCTCTCTTCGCGACCAGCGCCTGGATCTCCGCGGGGAGCGCGAAGCGGTCCGGCGGGATCTCGACGTTCCGTCGGATGCTCGTCACCGTCAGCACGCGCTCCTGGCCGACGACCTTCGTGCGGGCCCGTAACGCGGACTTGATGCCCTCGAATTCCCGGTAGTCCTCGAGCCACGTCTCGACGGGCACGCTCCCCATCTTCGTGTCGAGGGTCATCGCGACCTTCGAGATCAAGCCGCTCTCGCGATCGACGTAGACGGTCTGCGGCTTGCCGCCCCTCGGCGTCAGGACCAGGACCCAGCAGGGGCGTCCCGCGACGTCCTCGACCCCCGTGACCTCTCCGGACTCGTAGTAGTCGCGCCAGCGGAGGAACTTGTCGGGCGCCGACTCGCGGAGGTAGTCCTCCCGCTCCTGCCCCTCCAGGACGCGCGGCCCCGTCATGACCGACTTCTCCCACACGACCGTTCCGTCCGTGCCCTTCTCGATCCGGCCCGTGACGTCCGACTCGGTCCGCGCGTACGACAGGTTGGGCCTCGCGACCCAGATGGTCACCTTCATCGCGATCCCCTGCGCGGGCATCTCCATCGTCGCCTCGGTGACGGCGTTGCGGACCGCCTCGTACGCGGCGCGCCCTCCGGTCGCCTCCACGTACCGCTCGAACAGGGCGTCGGCCGACGGGAGCGGGGCCTCCTCGGCGAGCGCCGGGAAGAGCCCGGTGACCGGCAGGAGCACGGCCAGCAGCGCTCTCCGGAGCGGCTTCGGTCCAAGACGGTTGCGATCGCGTCTCATCGGTTCTCCTTCTCGCCGGTTTCGGCGCCGTGCCTCAGGATCCAGGATGATGCGGCGTCGAGCGCGGGGTCGCCGCCCGCGAGGAGCGCCTTGCGGTCGGGAGGGGCGACGACGTCGGGGACCACACCGGCCCCCTCGAGCTTCCGTCCGCCGCTCGTGACGTATCCGGCGAACACGTACTGGAATCCGTCCCCGCTCGGGAGCTTCTCGATGCTGCTGCCGAGCACCATGCCGGCCGTCCTCGTGCCGAAGACGCGCGCCCGCCCGAGGTCCTGGAGCCCCCCCGCGAGCACCTCGGCGCACGAAACCGACAGGCCGTCCACGAGAACGGCGACGGGCCCCGCGAAGGTCTCGGGCCGGGGGGAGACGATCGCCTTGAGCTCGGTTTCGCGGAGCTTCAGCGTCCCCAGGTAGCGGTCTCCCTCCGGGATCAGCCACCCGGCCATCCCCATCGCCATCGGGATCATTCCGCCGCCGTTCCCGCGGAGGTCGAGAACGATCCCCTTCGCGTCGAGAAACGATCGCATCGCCTCGTCGAACGCGGGCATCACGCGCGCCGGGTCGAGGAACCCGTTGAACGCGACGTAGCCGACGTTCCCTTCGAGGCGCTTCGTCTCGATCCACACGTGGAGGTTCGAGACGTGGCCGAACCGGTAGCGCGCCCCCCGCGTCTCGGCGAGGACGAGGTCGCGGCGGACCGGGCGGCCCGCGCCGTCCCGGAACCGGACCGTCACGCGCTCGCCGATCCGGCCGGAGAGCCGCGCGAGCACTGCGTCGGCGAGGACCAGCTCGCGGTGCGGCCTCCCCTCGAACTCGAGCGCGATCCTCTCGAGCCGCGCCGCGCGGAACTTCCCGATCCGGAGGATCTCCCAGCCCGGGAGGACGCCGGCCCGCTCCGCGGGCGAGCCCTTCGCGACCGACGTGACGAGGGCCTTCCCTCCGACGACCCGCGCGTCGATCCCCGCGTCCCCCCCGGCCGATCCCTCGCCGACCTCCTGCGCCATGTCCTCCAGCACCTCGGCGGGGATGATCTGGAAGTGCGACTGCCTCAGACGCCCGACGAGGTCGCGAAGGACGCCGCGCGCCTCAGCCCTCGTCCTCGCGCGCTCGATCCTCGGCCTGAGCTCGCCGCCGATCGCTTCCCAGTCGAGCCCTCCGAGCGCCGGGTCGTAGTGCTTGTCCCGGATCGTGGTCCAGACGACGTCGAACGACTCGACCTCGAGATCCCGTTCCGCCGCCGTGAGCTTTCGCCCCCGCCCCGCCTCCGCGGGCGTGGCCAGGACCGCCGCGCAGAGCGCGGCGAGGACGACCGCTCGGATTCCGCGGCCCATGCGCGTTCCTCCCCGGCGGCGCGCCATCGTCACGCCCGCTCCCGAGGCCGCCCCAGAAGCGCGTAGATCACCGGCCGCGCGGGAATCTCCATCCGGACGAACTGCGCCTCGGCGATCCGGTACGCCGCGGCGACGAGTGCCGCGCAGACGGCCCAGGCGGCGGCCGCCGCGAGCGGAGAGGAACCGACGCGGGCCGCCGCCATCTCCACGAGCGCCTGCGCGACCGGAGGGCGCAGGGCGCCCGCGATCATCGCGGCGGCCAACCCGATCATCCCGACCAGGAACGCGCCGACGATCCCGAAGTAGATCCCGAAGCGCGCGCTCTCGGGGACACAGGGCCGGTAGGCGCGCAGGAGGAGGCCCAGGAGGAGCAGCCACGGGCACGCGGCGAGCGGCAGCATCAGGATGGCCAGCGGGCCGCGCGCGCGCGGCGCGAGCTCCGGGCGGTCCCTCTTCAGCGCGAGGCCCCCCTCCCTCGGCGCGACGCGGCCCTCCGCGTCCGAGGTCAGATGGCGGTCCGCGATCTCCTTCGCCGGGACCCTCGCCCCGCAGACCGCCGCGACGGCCCGGGAGATCTGCAGGGCCGCGAACTCGCGGCTGCTGTCGGGCCCGAAGGAGAACGGGTTGTACAGCGCCGCGCGGCTCCAGAGGACCGAGGGGTAACGGGGCTTCGGCGCGAAGGTCTCTCCCCACGGAGACTCCACCGGCGGCGGATTGCCGTCGGGAGCCAGGGCGTAGAAGCGGAGCGGCACGTCGAACGAGCGTCCGGAGCGCGTCTCGACGAAGCCGACCGGCTCCCGCCGAACTTCGGCGCGCCTCTCGAGGGCGGCTCCCGCGGCGTAGCCGAGAACGAAGACGAGGAGGGGCGGCAAGGCGAGCAGCGCGAAGAGCGCCCTGCGGCGAAGCGGAAGCGGATCCAGGACGTGCAGGGACTCGAGCCCGAGCGACCAGGCGACGAAGAGCAGGTACCCCGCGAGGGGAACCTGCCACAGCCGGAGCACGCCGGCATCCGGGTCGCCGAGGAGCGCGCCGAGTCCCCCTCCGATCACCACCCCGAGCAGCGCGACGAACGGGAGGAGGGCTGCGGCCTTCGGTCCGAGAGGCAGAAGCCGCAGGAGCGTGCGGACCAGCGCCCGCCCGCTCGTTCCGGCTCCCTCCGCGCCGTGCGCCGCGGCCGATCCGGCGGTCGCCTCGCGCTCTTCGCCCTCGGGCTCCGCGGACACGAGGGAGAAGACCCCGGGCGCGACTCGGAACAGGGCCCAGGCCCCGGCCGCGGCCCCGACCGCGGGAGCGATCGCGAGGGCGGACGGGGCGCCGGAGAGCGCGGCGAGGAGCGCGGCGGTCCCGCCCAGAACGACGGCGACCCACGCGACGTAGCCGGGCGTCGCGGGGACGAGGGCGAGCGACGGGCGGAAGGCGTCGAGCAGGACGACCGCGAGGAGGATCCCGGCCCCGAGCAGGAGTGCCAGGCGGCCGACGTCCATGTCGAGGCTCGCGCGGCCGGCGAGCGGCCCCCGGAATAGGGCCAGGACCGCGACGTAAGCGGCCGCGACCGCGGCGGCCGCGAGGACGACGGACGCGAGGTGGATCGCGCGCAGCCTCCTCGCGGAGACCGGCAGCGCGAGGTCGAGCGGACGGCACCTGCGGCGGGTCGGGCCGAGGCAGAGGAAGAGCGCGATCGAGCCCCAGCCGACGAGGACGAGCCAGGACGCCGGGACCCCGCCCCCGCGGAACCTCGCCGCGCCGAGGAGCAGCAGGACCCACAGGCCCGCGTTCACCGTCAGCAGCCCGAGCCACGCGGGGAGCGCGCGGAGCATGTCGCTTCCGAGGAGCGCCCGGAGCGTCACGGCCGGCCTCCCGCCAGCTCGACGAACAGGTCCTCGAGCGCGATCGCCTTGCAGGCCGCTTCGACGACGCCGAGCTCCCGCGCGAGGGAGGCCCGGGCCTCGCCGGGCTCGAGGCGCAGGACCGCGTGGAACGCGTCCCCTCGCTCGCGAACCGAAACGCACGCGGCGAGCGACCGGATCCGGTCTCCCGCGAGGCCGGGCGTTCTCGGGACGATCGCCAGCGAGAAGCGTTCCCTGAGGTCGTCGAGCCCGCGGTCCACGAGCACCTTCCCCCCGTGGATCATCACGATCCGGTCGGCCATCCGCTCGACGTCGGTCATGTAATGGGAGGAGAAGAGGATCGAGGAGCCGGTCTCGTTGAGGAGCCGGATCGAGGTCTCGAGGAACTCCCTGCGCGCGGCCGGGTCGAGGCCGGACGCCGGCTCGTCGAGCAGGAGCAGCTCGGGGCGGTGCGCGACCGCGCAGACCAGGGCGACGCGCCGGGCCTGCCCCTTGCTGAGGGTCCGGATCCTGGAGCCGAGGGGAAGCTCGAACCCTTCCGACAGATCGCGCGCGAGATCCGCGTCCCAGGTCGGGAAGAGGCGCCGGTGGAGGTCGAAGGCGTCCCGGATCGAGAGGAAAGGCGGCAGGATCTGTTCTTCGGAGACGTAGCCGACCCTGCGCTTGACCTCGATCGGGTCCTGCCGGGGATCGAGCCCGAAGAGGCGGACCTGCCCGCCCTGCGGCTCGATCATCCCCATCGCGATGCGGATCAGGGTCGTCTTCCCGGCGCCGTTCTTTCCGAGGAGCCCGACGACCTGTCCCGGCGCGACCGAGAACGTGACGCCGTCGAGGACGTCCCGCCCCTTGCGGTAAGCCCGCCGGATCCCTTCGAAATCGAGAGCGTTCATGAGTCCGTCCTTTCCGTCGTCTTCTCCTTTGCCTCCTCGAGGACGCGGACGACGTCCTCGAACGGGACGCCGCAGAGCGCGGCCTGCGTCAGCAGGCGGCGGGCGGCCTCGCGCAGCCGCTCGCGGCTCTCGGCCGCGACCGTCGCAGGAGGCCGCTCGCGGACGAAGGTCCCGCGCCCCCGCTGGGTCTCGATCAGCCCCTCCCGCTCCAGCTCGTCGTAAGCCTTCTTCACGGTGAGGGGGGCGATGACGAGCTGGGCCGCGAGGTCCCTGTGGGAGGGAAGCTGGTCGCCCGGCTTGATGCGCCCGCCGGCAATCGAGTCGGCCACCTGCCGCACGATCTGGCGGTAGATCGGGAGCTCGTCGCCGGCGTTGACGTGGAGCAGCATCGAGCCCTCCGTGTTTCTCGGTGCTCTATAGAACTATATCACTAGATCACGATTCGTCAAGAAATTTTTTTCGGCGGGAGCGAATTCCCACTGTTCGGCAATGATTTAAAATTATTTGCGTTTGTGGTAATCTTGCCGGTCGGTTCCAGGGCCCGGTGAGATCGGCCGGTGCCCTTCGCCGGCAAGGAGCTCGCCAATGAAGATCGCCAGGCTCATCTTTCTCCTCCCGGTCCTCGCCTGCCTGGCCGGCCTTGCCGCCGCCGACGAGGGAATGTGGATGCCCCAGCAGATCCCCGCCCTGGCATCCCGCCTCGAGGCGCTCGGCTTCCAGGGCGAGCCCGAGGCGTTCGCCGACCTGACCGGCCAGCCGATGGGAGCGGTGGTGTCGCTGGGGGGCTGCTCTGCCTCGTTCGTCTCCCCCGAGGGGCTGCTCGTCACGAACCACCACTGCGTGATCGGGGCGCTCCAGTACAACGCGACCCCCGAGAGAAACCTCCTCGAGGAGGGCTTCCTCGCCAAGACGAAAGCAGAGGAGCTTCCGAACGGCCCCGGCTCCTACCTCTACGTGACGACCGAGGTGTCCGAGGTCACGGGCGATCTCGCCCGCAGGCTGACGCCGGACCTCCCGGACCGCAAGCGCTACGAGGTGGTGGACCGGTGGGTCAAGGAGCGCACGGCGGCCTGCGAGAAGGACGGCTCCCGCTGCCGGGTCTCGCCGTTCTTCGGCGGCCTCCGGTGGTTCGAGATCCGGCAGCTCGAGATCCAGGACGTGCGGCTCGTCTACGCGCCCGCCGCCGGGATCGGGAACTTCGGCGGCGAGACCGACAACTGGCGATGGCCGCGGCACGGGGGCGACTTCGGGATGTTCCGCGCGTACGTCGGCCCCGACGGGAAGCCCGCCCTTTACTCGAAGGGCAACGTCCCCTACCGGCCGAAGCGCCGGCTCGCGATCTCCCCCGACGGCGTAGCGCCGGGCGACCTCGTGTTCGTCGCCGGGTACCCCGGGCGGACCGAGAGGCACAAGACCTACGCCGAGATCGCGGAGATGACCGAGTGGGAGCTGCCGCGCGACATCCGCCGCGCGACCGAGCTGCTCGCGCTGGCGGACGAGCTGGCGGCGAGGAGCCCCGATCTCGAGATCAAGGTCGAGGCCAGGCGGCGCGGCCTCGCCAACGGGCTGACGAACGACCGCGGCGTGCTCGAGGGTCTCGTCCGCGGGGGCGTGCTGGAGAAGAAGAAGGCACGCGAGGCCGCGCTCCAGGCCTGGATCGCGGCGGACCCGAAGCGGGAGGAGGAGTTCGGCGGGGCCCTTCCCGGGCTCGACGCCCTGACGGCCGATGCCGCGCGGACCCGCGAGAGGGACGACGTGTTCGACTCGTTCGTCGGCGGCCGGAGCTCGATCATGGAGGCGGCCGACACGATCCACCAGATGGCCGTCAACCGCCTGAAGAAGGACGCCGACCGCGAGCGCGACTTCCAGGAGCGGGAGTGGACGAGGATCCGCGAGCGCCTCGACCGGATGCAGCGGAGCCTCGATCCGGTCCTCGACCGGGCGTTCCTGCGCTACACGCTCGTGGAGGCCTCGAAGCTCGCCGCGGACGGGAGGATCGAGCGCCTCGACCGGGCAGTCGGGCTACGCGCGGGCATGACCTGCGACGAAGCGTCGAAGGCGATCGACGCGTTCCTCGACCGGCTCTACGCCGGGACCCGCCTCTTCGACCGCGAGTACCGGCTGTCCCTCCTGGACAAGACCGAGGCCGAGCTGCGAGAGGCGAAGGACTCGTTCCTCGATCTCGCCGCCGCCCTGTATCCGTTCGGCGAGCAGCTCCGCGAGGAGGACAAGACGCGGCGGGGGGCCCGGTACCGGCTCGAGCCTGTCTACATGAAGGCGCTCCTCGCCTCCTCCTCCGGCCTCGTGGCGCCGGACGCCAACGGCACGCTGCGCGTGACGTTCGGGCGGGTCTCGGGCGTGGACGCGCGGGACGGCCTCTACTACAAGCCGCAGACGACGGTCCAGGGCGTCCTCGAGAAGGAAGCGCCGGGCGGCGAGTTCGAGGCCCCCAAGCCGCTGCTCGATGCGATCGCCGCCCTTCGCGCCGGCAAGGAGACCCCCTACCGCGACGCCGCGCTCGGCGACGTCCCGGTGGACTTCCTCTCCACCGTGGACACGACCGGCGGGAACTCGGGGTCGCCGACCCTCGACGCGAAGGGGAGGCTCTGCGGCCTCCTGTTCGACGGGACCTACGATACGGTCGTCTCGGACATCCTCTACGACCCGGTGCGCACGCGCTCGATCCACGTGGACTCCCGGTACCTGCTCTGGGTCCTGACCGAGGTCGAGGGGGCGACCCGGCTCCTCGAGGAGATGGGGGTCGGGAAGTAGGGCCCCCGGGCCCGCGAGGGCACCCGCCTGCGAACCTCCGGCGTCCCCCCGGCGTAGTAGCCTTCGGACGCGAAAGGAGGGACGCATGAACGAAGAGTTCGCGGGGATGATCGGCGGCGTGTCCGCCATGGTCGCGATCGCCTGGGTCGTGCGCGCGGCGCTCGACCACCAGCGGGCGAAGAGGATCATCGGGGCGCAGGCCGAGCTGCAGCACAAGCTGCTCGAGAAGTTCGGCTCGTCGAAGGAGCTGATGGAGTTCCTGGGGAGCGGCGCGGGGCAGCGCTTCCTCCTCTCGACCGCGCCCGCGCCGGGGAACCCGTACGCGAGGATCCTCGGATCGATCCGGAGCGGGATCCTCCTGACGCTGCTCGGCGGCGCGATGCTCTTCCTGAGCGACCGGATCGCCGAGGCGGCGGAAGGGTTCTCGATGCTCGGAGCGATCGCGCTGGTCCTCGGCATCGGGTTCCTCCTCTCGTCCGCGGTCGTCTATCTCCTGTCCCGCTCGTGGGGGCTCTTGCCCCGCGGGCCGGAGGCGGCCGGCGGGCTCGGGAACGTCTGACCGGACCGGTCCGCGATGCTCTCGAAGTCGTTGACGGCCCCGATCCTCCCGGCGGCGCCCTGCCCGGCCGCGGCGGCCGGCAGGGCGGACGCCTGCCCGGAGGAGGAGTTTCGCGCCTTCTACGACAGGACCGCGCCCCAGCTGCGCGCCTACCTCGCCCGCTGCTCGGGGAACTCCTCGGTCGTCGCCGACCTGATCCAGGAGTCCTACTTCCGGCTCCTGCGCTCCGGCTTCCGCGGCCAGGGAGAGGAGCATCGGAAGAACTACCTGTTCCGGATCGCGACGAACCTCCTGACGGACCTCTTCCGCCGGAGGCGGGGCGCGGAGTCGACGCAGATGGAGGCGCGCCCCGTCATGGCCCCCGACGACCGGTTGAACCTGCGCGCCGATCTGAGCGCGGCGCTCGGCACGCTGTCCCCCCGCGACCGGCAGCTCCTCTGGCTCGCCTACGTCGAGGAGGCGAGCCATCGAGACATCGCGCGGATCACGGGTCTCAGGGAGTCGAGCATCCGATCGATGATCTTTCGCGCCCGCGCGCGCCTCGCCGGGCGGCTTCGGGAGGCCGGATTCCGGCCCGCGCAGGGAGGCAAGGCATGAGCACGCCGGTGTGTCGGCGCGCGGAGGAGGTCCGGCGGGCCGCACGGGACAGCGCCTGGACCGACGAGCTTCGCGTGCACGTCGCGGGATGCGCGGCCTGCGGCGAGGAGGCGCTTCTCGCCTCGTTCTTCGCGCAACTCGCGTCGGAGACCTCGGATCTCCCCCCCCTCCCCGACGCGGGCTCGGTCCGCCTCGCGGGCCTTCTCTCCCTTCGCCGCGCCCGCGCCGTCCGGCTGGCCCGGGCCCTGTCGATCGCGACGGCCCTCGCCTGGACCTGCGGCGGCGCGGCGGCCGCCGTCGTCGCGCTCCGCGCGTGGCCGCTCCCAGGCGCGCGGCTCGCCGCGCTCGCGGGCGCGATCCCCCGCCCGGCGGTCGCGTGGCTCGTCGCCTCGCCCGGCTCGGCCCTGCTCGCGTTCGGAGCGGGACTTCTGATCGCGCTGCTCGCCGTCGGGGCCCTCGATCCCGAGCCGGCGCCGAACGTCTCCTGAGGACCGGGTCCGCGAGCCGCCCCGGAGGGCGCCGTCACTCCTCGCCGGGCCCCCGTCCGCCGTCCCTCGGAAACGGCGGCCCGCCGGGGGGCCGCATCCGGTCGAGCTTCTCCTGCTGGTCGGGCCGCAGGAGTCCGCGGATCTCCTCCCGGCTGCGCTCGAGGATGCCGCGGACCTCCGCGTGGCTGCGCTCGAGGATCTCCTGGATCTCCTTCTGCTGCCTCGCGTCCAGGTCGAGGTCGCGGACCATGCGGGCGATCGGCATGCGATCGCCACGCTCCCCGCGGCCGTCGGGCATTCCCGGCGGCGGCGGGCCGCCCGGCCCGAGCCTGAGGATCACGAAGCAGAGCGCCGCGCCGAACACGGCGCCGAGCGCGAAGACGGATCCCACCGCGAGGACGCCCGGCGCCCGCGGGGGCGTGACCGTTGTCTCAGCCATCGTTCTTCTCCGCGGCCAGGACCGCCTCGAGCAGGATGTCGCTCGTCTCCCGGTCCTCTCCGCCGCTCAGGATCACCGACTCGAGGCTCGTCGAGGCGCCGCTCGACGGGGTCCGCTCGACGAGCGACACGGCCGCCGCGATCGCGACCGCCGCCGCGGTCGCCGCGACGAGCTTCGGAATCGCCCGCCGCGCGCGGGCGGCGACGATCGCCGCCAATCCCGCCGGCGCCTCCGATCGCCGCCGGCGCGCCTCGGCCATCAGATCGGGCACCGCCTCGACCAGCCGCGTCACGTCCGGATCCGCCGGGCCGGGCGCCCGCTGCAGCGCCTCCCGGACGAGATTCCGATCCGCGTCCCGTTCCCCGCCGCTCGTCCTCATAGCGCCCCCTCTCCGCTGCGCAGCGGGACCGCCGCTCGCTCCCCGTCGCTCCGGAGCAGCCGGGCCAGCTTCCGGCGCGCGCGCACCGCGCGGAGCCGCACCGCGACGTTCGTCAGGCCGAGCGCCTCGGCCGCCTCGGCCATCGAGCGCCCCTCGAGATCCACGAGCGTCAGCACGGCGCGATCCGCAGGCGAGAGGCGCCGCAGCCCCTGCCGGACCACGAGCACCTCGAGCCGCGCCGACGCGCTCTCGCCCGACGCGAGCTCTTCCCCCCGCGCCTCCGGCTCGGCGAGCGGCCGCTCTCCGCGCCGCCGCTCGCGGCGGACGTGGTCGAGCGCCTTGCGCGCCGTGACCGCCCGGAGCCACGCCCCCAGGTCTCCCGTCGGAAGGGCCGGCGTCGTGAGCGCGGCGAGGAACGCCTCTTGGACCACGTCCTCGGCGTCTCGCGCGCCGTACCGCCCGAGGACGTTCCACGCGGTCCGGACCATCGAGGGGCCGTGCTCCGCCATCAGGCGCCTGCCCGCCTCCTGGCTGCCGCTCCTCGCGGCGGACAGCGCATCCCTGTCCGCCGGAACGGCCACGATCTCCGCGAGCGATTCCATCCTCTCCCCGCCGTGGGCGCCGGGACCGGCCGGCGCGCGAGATTTCCTTTACGAGGATACCCCGGCGCGCGGCCGGCCTCGAACGATCAGAATCGGGGGGGAGGGCCGTCGGGCGGCTCGGGACGGCGCCGGCGAAGCTCCGCCGCCTTCGCCTTCTGCTCCTCCGTGAGCACGGAATCGATCTCGACGAACATCCGGTGCCGCGCCACCGCCTCGAGCGCCTCCTGCGCCGCGAGCGCGGCGGCGGCTTCCTGGACGTCCGCGTCGGTCGCGGAGGCGTCGTGGATCGCCGCGTCGAGCGCCTGGCGCGCCTTCCACGTCGTCTCCCCGCGGTCGGACGTCTCCGCCGTCCGGTACTTCGTCGCGATCTCCTGGATCCTGTGCTCCTGCTCCGTGGAGAGTCCGAGCGCGTCGCTCATCCATTCGATCCGCTCCGGCCCGCCCTCCGGGCCGCGCCCCGGCCTGCCGGGACCCTGGGCCATCACGGGAGCCGCGACGATCGCCGCGATCGCGGCGGCGAGAATCCATTTCCCGAGCGCTGTCCTCATCTTCCGTCCCTCCATGTCGGCAGTTTCGCGTTCACGGGGGAGACGAGCGAGAATCGCGGCACGTTTCACGCCGGGGCGACGACACGGGCGTCTCCGTTCGTTCGTCTTCGGACAGGGGGTCGTTCGCGCTCGCCGCCCCCACGGGAGGCGGCTTCGAAGGAGGCTCGATGAGCGGTCACGGCTGGGCCCGTCGCGCGATCCTCACCTCGATCGGCGTCGGAGCGCTTCTCGCGAGCGGCGTCTCCCGGGCAAGGCCCAGGATCGAAAGCGAGTGGCGCTCCCGCGAGATCGTCGTCGACGGGTCCCTCGACGAGTGGGAGGGCACGCTGCGATTCGTCGAGGACGCGAAGCTCTCGCTCGGGATCCACAACGACGCGGAGTACCTCTACCTCGCGGTCTACTCGCGGAACCCGCAGGTCGTGAGGCAGATCGCCCTCCGTGGACTCGAGCTGAAGCTCGAGGGGAAAGATGAATCGCTGCACATCCGCTTCCCGGTCGGTCTGGCGGAGTCCGGTCTGCGCCCGCCGCTGCAGCGCGACGGAGACGAGCCGGGCCTGCGCCCGCCGCCCCGTCGCGGCGGAGACGAGACGGAAGACCGCGAGCTGCGAGGTCTCGAGCAGGACTTCGCCGCCTCGCTCGGCACGTTCCTCCTCTACGGCTCGGGACCCGGCGAGAGCCGCAGCGTGGCGACCGACGGCGAGTCGGGCCTTCTCCTGCGGAGCCGCATGGAGCGCGACGAGATCCGCTGCGAGATGCGGATCCCTCTCGCGCCCGGCGCGACGCGTCCTCTGGCGGTCGGAGCGGGCCCGGGGTCGCGGATCACGCTCTCCCTCGAGTCTCCGAGGGAGAAGCGCGACGAGCTCGCCCGCGGCCCCGGCGGAGCGCCCCCGGGCGGAGGGCCGGGGGGAGGGCCGCCCGGAATGGGCGGCGGCGGCATGGGTCCCCCGCCGGGAGGAGGCACGAGCGGCGGCGGCCCGGGAGGGATGGGAGGCGGCCCCGGCGGCGGCATGCGGGGCGGCGGCCCGGGAGGCTCGCGCGGCGATGTTCCCTCGTCGCTGAAACTGGACGTGAAGGTGATCCTCGCCGTCGAGCCTTCTCCCGCGAGCTGACGACACGATCCCGCCGTCTCCAGCGTCTTCCTCGCCGGGGGGCGATCCGCGGCGGGCGATCCCGCCGCCGAGGAGCAAGGATGCGAACGAGGACGTGGAAGCCGGCGCTCGCGGCGGTCACGATCGCCGCGGCGAGGATCTGCTGCGCGGCCGGGACCTTCGCGGACGAGCCCTGCCCGCGCGCCGCCGCAAGCGCCGCGCTCGAGGGCGGCAAGATCGGAGTCGACGGCCGGTATCTCGGACGCGAGGAGGCGGCGGATCTCCTGAACCTCGACGTGGAAGGTGGAGTGCTCGTCGAGCGGGTGGCGGAGGGAAGCCCCGCGGAGGCTGCCGGCCTGCGAGGCGGCTCCCTGCCGGCGCGTCTTCAGGGAGAGGACGTCCTTCTCGGCGGGGACTTCATTCTCCAGCTTGAGACGCACTGGGTGTGCGCGGGGCCCTGCCTCGAGAATGCGCCGGCGGAGATGGGCAGGTTCTCCTGGATCGGCGTCACGTTCCTGCGCGGCGGCCAGGTGCTGACCGCCGTCGTCCGGATCGAGCCGTCCGTCGAGGCCCCCCCGCCGGCGGACTGATCGCACCCCGAAAAAGGGAAGGCCCCGGACCTGTGGGATCCGGGGCCTTCGGGTTCGGTCTCAGTGGCGTTGGGGTCCCCGGTCACGGGGGACCGCTCCTGGCGCCACGGACGCCGGAAGTCGTCCCCTACGGAGACGCCACCTCCACCGAATGGTCAAGATAGCCGTTCAATGGATCACCTCCTTCGTCCGGGCGTCTCGCGATCGGAGGGCCCCACCCCTCCCGGCTGCCGGGGCGCCCGAGCCCCCGCGGGCCGCCGCGCTGCCGTCCGGCGCGCGGAACCTTCGACGAGGAAAGGATGAGTCCCGATCGGGCGCATGTCAAACGGAGAAGTGCGGAAGCGATGCGCGTCGAAAAACTCCGTCGCTCGGAGGCGCTCCGCGCCATGGTCGGCGCGCAACGGCGCACCTTTCCCAGGATCCCGCCCGAGCATCCGATCTTGACGGAATTCGAACGCACGCCGCCGCAGATGAGCCCGCCTCAGGCCCGTGCTCCTTCACGATCGCCTTCGTGCCGCTCGGCGGCGGCGTTCACGTCCGCAAGGCCTGGACTTATCCTCGCAAGTCCGCCATCGACCGGGCGTTTTTCAAGTATATGTAATTGCGACGTGATCCAGAGACGACGTCATCGGACCCGAATCGGGGCCCTCCTCCGTACGCACCCGGTGGTGGCCATCCTCGGCGCAAGGCAAGTCGGGAAGACCGCGCTCGCCCGGGAGATCTCGAATCGCCGGCGCGGCCCGACCGCGCGGTTCCTGATCCTGGGAAGCGCCTCCCCCGATCTCCTCCGCCAGGGCTCCGAGACGCTGGGGGGACGGATCGCGTTTCACGAGCTCGAGGGCCTCGCGGTCGACGAGACCGGTCCTTCGGCCGCTCCCGCGCTCGTTCCTCGCATCGTCCGACGCGGACAGCGCCGAGTGGCGCGCGAGCTTCGTGAGGATTTTTCTCGAGCGCGACCTTCCCCAGCTCGGGAGCCAGGTTCCGTCCGCCACGCTCCATCGCTTCTGGAAGATGCTCGCCCATCACCACGCGCAGGTCTGGAACGGCAAGGTGTACCTGGCGGACAGCGGCCTGCTCCACGCGCTTCTCGGGATCGAGACCCCGTCGGACCTCGGGGCACACCCCAAGATCGGGACATCGTGGGAGGGGTTCGTTCTCAAGGAGCTGATCACGCGCCTCGCCGCGCGACCCGAGGAATGCTACTTCTGGGCAGGGATCCGCGCGGTGGCGTTCTCGAGAATCGAGGAGGACGTCGAGCCGGCCGGATGACGAGGGTCCGACCGAGCCGAGAGGACGAAATGCAGAATCCTCGAGCTCCGTGGCCGCCGACCGGGGAGCCTCCGCGCGACCGGATCGCGTACCTGCTGCCGGCGCTCGCCGTCGCGGCGCTCCACGTGGCGACGGCGCCGGGGTACGGGATCTTCCGCGACGAGCTCTATTACCTCGCGTGCGCCGACCACCTCGCCTGGGGCTACGTGGACCAGCCGCCCCTCTCGATCCTCGTCCTGGCGAGCGTCCGCGCGCTTCTCGGCGACTCGCTCCTTGCGATCCGGCTCGTCCCGGCGCTCGCGGCCGGCGGGGCCGCGCTCCTCGCGGCGTCCACCGCGCGGGCGCTCGGAGGCTCGGCCTTCGCCCAGCGCCTCGCGGCGGTCGCGACGGCCGCGACGCCGATCGCGATGGCGCTCTGCGGCTTCTACTCGATGAACGCCCTCGACCTCGTCTTCTGGACGGGGGCCTTCCGCATCCTCGCCGCGATCCTCGCGGGTGGGAGCCCGCGGCTCTGGCTCGCCTTCGGGGCGGTCGCGGGGATCGGGCTCCAGAACAAGATCAGCGTGCTCTTCCTCGGCTTCGGCGTCGTCGCCGGGCTCGTCGCCGCCCGCCGGTGGGACCCGTTCCGGTCGCGATGGATCTGGCTCGGCGGCGCGCTCGCGGCGGCCCTCTTCCTGCCGAACCTCCTCTGGCAGGCGGCCCACGGCTGGCCGACGCTCGAGTTCATGGAGAACGCGCGGCGCTACAAGATGTCGGGGGCCGATCCCGTCGGGTTCCTCGGCGACCTGCTCCTCTTCGGAAATCCTCTCGCCCTTCCGGTGTGGGGGGGCGGGATCCTCTGGCTCCTCGTCCGTCCCGAGGCCCGGCCGTTCCGTCCCCTCGGATGGGCGTCCGTCGCGATCCTCGTCGTCATGATCGCCACGGGGGCGAAGCCGTACTACTTCACGCCGGCGCTGCCGCTCGCGTGCGCGGCGGGCGGCGCCGCGTGGGAGCGTTGGACGGATCGCCGCGGCAGGATCTCGTACCGAGCCATGGCGCTCGCGGTCGTCCTGATCGGCGCCGCTTTCGTCGCCCCCTTCGCCAAGCCGCTCCTCCCGGTCGAGACGTTCGTCCGCTACGCGCGGGCCGTCGGGATCCTGCCCTCCGCCGGCGAGCGCCACGAGCTCGGCCGCCTCCCGCAGCACTTCGCCGACATGCACGGCTGGAAGGAGCTGGCCGAGGCGGTCGCCCGCGTGCGCGACAGTCTGCCCCCCGAGGAGCGCGACCGCGTCTGCGTCGCCGGCCAGAACTACGGCGAGGCCGGCGCGATCGATTTCTTCGGCCCGGCGCTCGGCCTCCCGAAGGCGATCGCCGGCCACAACAGCTACTGGCACTGGGGGCCGGGAGACTGCGCCGACAAGGTCTGGATCGTCATCGGCGACGACCGCGAGACGCTCGAATCGCTCTTCTCCTCCGTCGAGCTCGGCGGCACCTTCGACTGCGATCTCTGCATGCCCTACGAGGACGACAAGCCGCTCTGGGTCTGCCGCGGGCTCCGGGGAAGCCTCGAGGAGCTCTGGCCGAAGGCGAAGCGGTTCATCTAGGTTTCTTCGTGACGTGCTCGAGCGTGCGCCCGCGCCGCGCCGTCAAGGCCAGAGCTCGCCCGCCGCGAGGGCGTCCAGGAAGCGGCGGACCGGCCAGACCTCGATCCCCTCGGCCGTGGTCAGAGCGCGGGGGCCGGTGAAGACGAGGATCCGCCGCACGAGCCGCCCGAGCCCGGAGACCGCCCGCAGCCCCGACGTGAGCGCGGACGAGAAGCGCGGGCTGGACTTGGCCTCGATGGCCAGGAACTCCCGGCCCCGGCGGAGCAGGAAGTCGACCTCCGCCGCGGAGCCCCCCGGAGGCGACCAGTAGAAGATCTCGTCGTACAGCTCCCGCTCCTCGGCGTAGGTCCGGAGGAGCGTGAACACCCAGCCCTCGAACAGGGCGCCACGCTCCTCGGCCGCGAGGGGGCCGAGCTGCCGCTTCACCGCGCGCACCAGGCCCGGATCGACCCAGTAGAGCTTCGGATGTTTCCTCTCGCGGACCCTCAGGCGCGCCTCGTACGCCGGCAGCCGCGTGGCGAGGAGCGTGTCTTCCAGAATGTCGAGATAGCCGGCGACGGTCGTGCGCGCCGTGCCCGCGTCGCGCGCGATCCCGGACACGTTGACCACCTGGCCGTGGAACAGCGCCGCGACCGGGAGGAACCTCACGAAGCCGGGCAGGTTGCGCACCAGCGCCTCGGCCCGGATCTCCTCCCGCAGGTACAGCTGGACGTAGGCCTCGAGCGCCTTGCGCTTGTCGGCGGCGCTCCACACCAGCGGCACGCTCCCGTGGACGAGAACCTCTTCCAGCGAGAAGTCGTCGCCGAGCTCCTCGGGAGCGAGAGGGAACATCGTCTTCCAGACCGCGCGCCCGGCGAGGAGGTTCGTCCCGGCGGTCTTGAGCTTCCGGGCGCTCGACCCGAGCAGGGCGAAGCGAAGCCCCCGCTCCTCGATCAGGCGGTGCGCCTCGTTCAGGAGGCCCGGGATCCGCTGGACCTCGTCCACGACGACCCACTGGCCGCGCCGCAGGCCCGCGAGCTCGGCCGCGAAGAGGGAAGGATCCGCGAGCAGGGCGTGGTGCACGCCCTCGTCGAGGAGATCGACTCGCCGCGCCCCCCCGAACGCCGCCCGGGCCCACGTGCTCTTGCCCGCGCCGCGCAGGCCGAACAGGAAGAAGCTTCCGGCCGGACGCTTGAGGATGCGGGGGTACATCGCGTTGCTAACCATGGCGGCATATTAACACGAAAAATGACGGCGAGGTAGTCAACCCCGCCGTGTTCCCCCGGCGAGCGCACGAAGAGCGGGGAGGCTCAGTAGTGATACCGGGTCTGGAGGAAGTCCACGCGGTCTCCTTCCACCCGGTACACCAAGCGGTGCTCCTCCGTGATGCGCCGCGACCAGCAGCCTTGGAGGTGAAAGCGCAGAGGCTCGGGTTTGCCGGGCCCCTCGAACGGCTCTCGGAGCGTCGCCTCGACGAGGTCGAGCACGCGAAGAGCAACTGCCCGGTCCGAGCGAACCCAGAACCGGAGATCCTCGCGGAACTCCGGGTGGAACGCGGCGACGCGCCCGCGGGGCAGTTCAGCCTTTCGGGTCGTCAAGGCCGAGGCTCCGCCTCAGGTCCTCGAGCGAGGACGGGGCGGGCTTCCCGCCGAGGGCGCGCTCCAGGGCCGACGCCAGCCGCGCCGCGTTCCTCGGCGAGCGCAGGAGGTGCGCCGTCTCGAGGAGGGCGCCGAGCTCTGCCTCGGAGATCAGCGCGACGTTCTCGCCGTTCCTGCGCTCGATGACCCAGGGCTCGCGCGTCTCGGCGACACGGTCGCACAGGCTCGCGAGGTTGGCGCGCGCTCGGGTGTAGGTCGTTCGGTTGGCCACGGCTTCAAGGCCTCCTCGAGTTGTACAGCACTAGTGTACAGCTTCGAGCGGCGCCCGTCCACCGGAGACCTGGACGCGCTCGCGGAATGCGCCGGTCGTCGGAACGACACAAGCGATTGACCTACAACTACTTATCTGGACTTTCTTCCGGTTCTGAAAGTAAAGAACTCTTGACATCATGTACAGTCTCCTGTATATTCGGGACATGAGCGTCCAGAACCGCCTGCGGCGATTCCGGTTCGAGGCCCAGGAGATGACCCAGCAGGAGCTGGCGGAGCGGGTCGGCGTCACCCGGC
>CALMJU010000057.1 GCA_937864465.1 uncultured Acidobacteriota bacterium | reverse complement strand
GTCCGGCTCGAGCTTCCCGAGAGCCGCGAGCGTGCCCGGGCGCCGCATCTCCCAGGCGAGGAGCGACCCCAGCGCGAGCGCGAACGCGCCGAGGACGCCGGCCGCGCGGGCCGCCGTCCTCGCCGCGGCCCCCGCGGGCTCGCGGACGGCGAGGGCGAAGACGCGCCCGAGGAGCGCGCCGAGCGGAACGATCCCCGGGAGGACGTAGCCGGCGTGCTTCGTCCGCGACAGCGAGAAGAACACGAAGACCGTCAGGGTCCAGACGACCAGGAGACGGTCGGTCCGCGAGAGAAGGCGGCGCCTTCGCCATGCGCCGATCGCCGCGCCCGGGAGCGCCGCGAACCAGGTGAGGAGCCCGCCGGCGAGGATCGGGACGTAATACCAGGGAGGTCCGCCGCGCTCGAACGCGGGGCGCGTGAAGCGGTGGAGCGTCTCCTCGACGAGCCCGTAGCGGAGGAAGTCGGGGTGGGCGCGCACGAGGGCGGCGAACCAGGGGAGGACGACCGCCAGGAAGACCGCGAGGCTTCCGGGGCCGAACGTCCGGCGGAGCGCGGCCGGGCGGCCGTCCGCGAGGAAGAAAGCCGCGAGGACGAGCCCCGGGACGACGAAGCCGACGGGGCCCTTGACGAGGGTCGCGAGCCCTGCCGCGGCGGCCCCCGAGAGATGGAGCGCGACGCGTGGACCTCCCTCGCGCTCCTCGGCCTCGAACGACGCGAGGACCGCCGCCGTCATGAAGAGGGCGAGCATCATGTCGAAGATCACGATCCTCGCGTGGAAGAACACCATCGGCGACGTCGCGAGGACGACGACGGCGCAGGCGGCGGAGCTCCCGTCGTAGCGCCTCCGCAGGAACGCGAAGAGGAGGCCGAGCAGGGCCGCGGCGGACAGGGCGGAGGGGAGCCTCGCCGCGAGCTCGCTCACGCCGAGCGCCCGCATCGCCAGCGCGCCCGCGGCGAAGAAGAACGCCGGCTTGTCGAGGTACGGGTGCCCCTCGAGGGTCGGGACGAGCCAGTCGCCCGAGGCCGACATCTCCCGCGCGACCTCGGCGTTGCGCCCCTCGTCCGGCTGCATCAGGGCCGGGCCGCCGAGGTGCCAGAAGAGCATCGCGGCCGCCACGAGGAACGCGGCGACGGCTCCGATCCGCGAGCTGGGCATGCGACGGCGTCCTCCGGCCGGCCTCGCCCGGATCGGGCCCGGGCGACCGGCCCGCATGATACCGCTCTCCGCCGCGCCGTGGCGCAGGGCGTCGCAGCGGATATCCTGTCCCCGTCATGCGGTGGATCGACTCCTCGAGATCGCTCCTGATCACCGGCCTCGCGGACGTGTGGTCGGCGGCGCGCGGCCGGACCGAGCGGGGAGGGGAGGGGATCGGGCTCGTCCTCATGGTCGTCTCGGCCGCCTCCTTCGCGCTGATGGCGGCGTTCGCGAAAAAGCTCCTCCCGGACACGCCGATCCAGGCGGTCGTGCTGTCCCGCGGCATCCTGATGTCCGCGATCTTCGCGGCGGCGGCGCGCTGGCAGGGCGTCCCGCTCCTCGGCAACCGCCCCTGGTTCCTCGTCGGGCGGGGGCTCCTCGGCTACGCCGCCCTGTCCTGCTACTTCTGGTCGGTGCAGCACCTGCCGCTCGGCGACGCCGTGCTCCTCCAGTACAGCCACCCGGTCTTCGTCGCGGCGATCGCGCCGCTCCTCCTCGGCGAGCCGACGCGGCGCGGGCAGTGGTGGCTGATCCTCGCGGCGCTCGCGGGGGTCGCCCTCGTCGTGCGCCCGTCGGGGGAGGTGCGCTTCGATGCGCTCGTCGGCGTCCTGGGCTCGATGATGTCGGGCCTGGCGTACATCGCCGTCCGCGGCCTGTCGCGGACCGAGCACCCGATGACGATCCTCCTGTGGTTCCCCCTCGCGACGGTGCCGTTCTCCCTCGTCGCGACGATCGCGGCGGGGTCGGCCGCCGTCCCCCGGAGCGGGCGCGAGATCGCGGGGCACCTCCTGGTCACCGCCTCCGCGCTCGTCGGGCAGATCGCCCTCACGCGCGGCCTCTCCCTCGCCGGCGCGGCGAAGGCGACGGCGGTGACGCTGACGGGGCCGGTGTTCGGGCTGGCGTACGGCTACCTCTTCTTCGGCACGCTGCCTCAGGGCCCTTCTCTCGCAGGAACGGCCGTGGTCCTGATCGCGCTGGCGCTCCTGTCCCGCAGAAGAGGGGAAGCGGCGTTTTCCGGCTCCGGCGGCGGGGCTCCCGACAGGGATGCCTGAGCCGGACGAAACCGGACTCGCGCCGCTCCCGTCTCCCGCGCCTCCCGCTTACGAAAAAAGGCACGGCTCCCGGACTTCCCGGGCGTATATTAGTAAGTAGGGTTCATTCGCACGGAGGGGACGGCCATGCGCACGGTATTGGTTGTGTCCCTTTTTCTCGGAGCCTCGCTGGCCCCTGCCTGGGCGGGTGAAGCCGCGCGGGCAGGCCCCGCGCCGGAAGGGCTCCGCGTCGCGGTGGGGGACTGGTGCCCGCCCGGCGAGACGCGGCCCGGCCACGACTGCATCGTGCCGCCCAAGCTGATCCAGGGGATCACTCCCGACTACCCCGAGATCGCGCGCCGTTCCCGCTTCACGGGGAAGGTCGAGATGGAGGCGCTGGTCAGCGAGTTCGGCGACGTGATCGCCGTCGAGGTGCTGACGCCGAGCCCGATCTTCGAGGAATCCGCCGTGGCTGCCGTGAAGCAGCGGAGGTACGAGCCGGCGTACCGGGAGGGGATCCCGGTCGCCGTGCGCCTCGCGGTCACGGTTCGCTACGGCCTGGAGGACTCGAGCGAGGGGCCTGCGCCGGGGACCGGCGGTGCGGAGCTCGTGAACGTCGGCCTCGCGGAGACGAGGACCCACGGGTCGGCGAAGCGGGAAGACCGCACGACGGAAATCTCGGCGAAGTCGCTCCGGTGAGGCCTGCGGGAATGGGGGGCCGGACGGGGCGGGCGTCGAGCCTCGGGCATCGAGCCTTCGATCCCGGATCGTCGGGGTCGTAAGCGCTCGTGGGCCGAGGCGCGGCGTCCGCCCCTTGTTTTTTTGCTTGCGTACCGTACATTTGTACGGTATAGTCGCGCGCAGCGGGTCGAAAGGAGCGGCCATGGGGCGCACGCCGGCGGGTGAGACGCGGGACCGGGTCTTCCGCTTCGTCCGGGAGCGGCTTCTCGGGGGGCTGCCCCCGACGGTCCGGGAGGTCCAGCGGGCGTTCGAGTTTCGTTCGCCCCAGACGGCCCGGGAGCACCTCGAGGGGCTCGTGCGGGAGGGCCGCCTCGGCAAGGAGGCGGGGAAAGCGCGCGGCTACCGGCTTCCCGCCCGCGCCGGCGGACGCCCCCCCGTTCTCGTCCCCCTCCTCGGCCGCGTTCCGGCCGGGCCCGCGGACACGGCGGTCGAGGATCTCGAGGGGTACGTGCCCGTCGAGGCCGGCCGCGCCTCGGGCGAGCTGTTCGGTCTCCGGGTGCGCGGCGAGAGCATGACCGGGGCCGGGATCCTCCCCGGGGACATCGTCATCGTCCGCCGCCAGGCGAGGGCCGAGAGCGGCGACGTCGTCGTCGCCCTCGTGGGAGACGAGGCGACGGTGAAGCGCTTCGAGCTCCGTCGCGGGCGCATCGAGCTGCACCCCGCGAACCCCGCCTTCCAGCCGATCCTCCCCGATCCCGCGGCCTTCGCTCTCCTCGGCAAGGTGGTCGAGGTCCGGCGGTATCTATGAGCGAATTTCGCGGCCGTCTCGTCGAGCTCTCGGCCTGCGCCGCCGGAGCGCCGCTGACGGCGGCATTCCGCCTCGTGCTCGAGGCGCAGCGGGCCGGGGAGCCCGCCGCCTGGATCGGCCGCCGCGGCTTCCCGTTCTTTCCTCCCGACGTCGCGGAAGCCGGGGTGGACCTCGCGGCGCTCCCGGTCGTGTGGGCGCCGGACGCGCGCGCCGCCGCGGGGGCGGCGGATCTCCTCGTCCGCTCGGGCGGGTTCGGCTTCGTCGCCGTGGATCTCGGCCCCGACCCGCGCCTCCCCCTCGCGGCGGTGGCGCGCCTCGCGGCCCTCGCGCGGCAGCACGGCGCGACGCTCGTCCTGATCACCCAGAAGGAACCTTCGCGCCCCTCGCTCGGCGCGCTCGTCTCCCTGCGCGCGCACGCGGAGCGCCTCACCCGCGTGCGAGACCGGTATCGCTTCGAGGCGCGCGTCCTGAAGGACAAGCGCGGGCGCCCGGCCGGATGCCTCGCGGAGGTCTGCCGTGGACCGGACGGCCTGCATTGACCTCCCGGGGTTCGCGCTCCAGCTCCTGCTTCGGCGGGAGCCGGGCTTCCGGGAGCATCCCGCGGCGGTGGTGGACGCCGACCGGCCGCAGGGGATCGTGGTCCAGGCCGGCGAGCGGGCGCGGCGGCTCGGGGTTCTCCCGGGGATGCGCTACGCGGGGGCGCTCTCCCTCGCGCCGGGCTTGCGGGCGGGGACGGTGCCGCCGGAGGAGATCCGCGAGGCGGTCGCCGCCCTCGCCGGGATCTTCCGCCGCTTCACCCCCGGCGTCGAGCCTGCGGGCGAGGAGCCGGGCGTCTTCTGGCTCGACGCGAAGGGGCTCGACCGGCTGTTCCCGTCGCTTCCGGACTGGGCGGAGCGGATCCGCGCGGAGGCGGCGCGCGCGGGCTTCGAGGCGAGCGTCGCCGTCGGCTTCCGCCGGTTCGGCGTCTACGCCCTCGCGAAGGCGCGCCCCGGCGTCCTCTTCCTCGCGACCCCCGAGGAGGAGCGCGAGTCGGCGCGCGCGGTCCCGCTCGACCGTCTCCTGCTCCCGCCCGCGGCGAGGGAGACGCTCGGGCGGCTCGGCGTGACGACGGTGGGAGGGTTCGCGGACCTCCCCGCCGACGGGGTGGCGGGAAGGTTCGGGCCCGAGGTGCGCCGCCTCCACCGGCTCGCGACGGGCGATCTCGTCGTGCCGCTCGCGCCCGAGCGGCCCGACGCGCCGGCGATGCGCCTCCTCGCGCTCGACCATCCCGAGGACGACGCGGAGCGGATCCTCGCGGCCGTCGAGGAGCTCCTGGACCCGCTGCTCGACGAGGTGGACGCGAAGGGGCGCGCCCTCTCGGAGCTCCGGCTCGGCCTCCGGTTCGAGCGGCTCGGGGACCACATCGAGAGCATCCGCCCCGCCGCGCCGACCCTCTCCGCGAAGACCCTGATGGAGCTGGCGCGCCTGAGGCTCCGGGCGGTGCGGAGGCTTCCCGACCGCGTGGTCGAGGTGCGGCTCGTCGCCGGGGAGGTCGAGGCGGCGGGGCGCGAGAGGCGGCTGTTCGCGGAGGGGGCGGAGCGAGACCTCGCCGCCGCGAACCGCGCCCTCGCCCGGCTGCGCGCGAGCTTGGGCGACGACGCGGTCGTGCGCGCGAGCGCGAGGGACGCGCATCTTCCCGAGGAGCGCTTCGCGTGGGAGCGGCTCGACTCGCTCGACAAGGCCGCTCCGCTCGCCGCGGCCGAGCCGCGTCTCGTCCGCCGCATCCACGCGCGTCCGGTGCCGCTCCCGCCGCGCGAGCGCCACGAGCCCGACGGCTGGATGCTGCGGGGGCTCGAGCAGGGGCCGGTCGTGCGCGTCCTCGGCCCCTACGTCCTCTCGGGCGGCTGGTGGGACCGCCCCGCGCACCGCGACTACCACTTCGCCGAGACGAGGGACGGCGAGATCCTGTGGGTGTTCTACGACCGGGG
>CALMJU010000056.1 GCA_937864465.1 uncultured Acidobacteriota bacterium | reverse complement strand
TCGTTCTTCTACGACCCGATCTGGTCCCCCGACGGCAAGCGGATCGCCTACCACGACAAGCGGCTGACCCTCTGGGTCGTGTCCGTGGATGGGGGGAATCCGGTCAAGGTGGACCAGGACTGGTACGAGACCCCGGATCGCAGCCTCGATCCCGCGTGGTCCCCGGACTCCCGGTGGATCGTGTACACGAAGCAGCTTCCGAGCTTCTTCCACGCCGTGTTCGCCTACGACGTCGAGGCCGGGAGGAGCGTCCAGCTGACCGACGGAATGAGCGACGCGAGGTTCCCGGTCTTCGACGCGGGCGGGAAGCACCTCTACTTCGCCGCGAGCACGGACATCGGCATCGCCGCCTCGTGGCTCGACCTGTCGTCGATCCAGCGGCCCGTCACGCGGAGCGTCTACGTAGCCGTGCTCGCCAAGGGAGATCCGTCGCCGCTCGCGCCGGAGAGCGACGAGGAGAAGCCGTCCGGTGAGGAGGCGGAAGAGGGGAAGGACGGGAAGAAGGACGGGAAGATCGAGAAGGGGAAGGGGAAGGACGAGGGGAAGGAGGAGAAGAAGGAGGCCCCGCGCACGACGATCGACGTCGAGGGGCTTTCCCAGCGGATCCTGGCCCTCCCGGTCCCCGCGCGGAATTGGGTCGGCCTGGCCGGCGGCAAGGAAGGGGTCCTCTTCCTCGCCGAGGGCCCCCCGGTGGATCTGCTGGGCGAGCCGTCCCCGTCCCCGACGATCCACCGGTTCACTCTCGAGAAGCGCAAGGCGGAGAAGTTTCTCGAGGGGGTGTCGGGCTTCGACGTGGCGGCGAAGGGAGAGAAGGTCCTGTATCGGAAGGAAGAAACCTGGTTCATCGCCGGAGCGGACGAGCCGCCCGGGGAGGACGCGAAGGCGCTGAAACTCGACGGGCTGGACCTCCTCGTCGATCCGCGCGCCGAGTGGAGGCAGATGTTTCGCGAGGTCTGGCGGATCGAGCGCGATTTCGTCTACGACCCGAATCACCACGGCCTCGATCTCGCGAAGGCCGAGAAGCGCTACGCGCCGTTCGTAGAGGGGCTCGCCTCGCGCGAAGACCTCAACTACCTCTTCGAGGAGATGCTCGGCGAGCTGACCCTCGGCCACACCTTCGTCGGAGGAGGGGACATCCCCGAGCCCGACACGGTCCCGGGCGGTCTCCTCGGCGCCGACTACGCGATCGAGAACGGCCGATACCGGTTCGCGCGCGTCTACGACGGCGAGAATTGGAACCCGAAGCTGCGCGCTCCCCTCACGGCGCCCGGCGTGGACGTCAAGACGGGCGAGTACCTGCTCGCGGTGGACGGACGCGACCTCGTGCCGCCGCGATGCCCGGACGAGGCGCTCGCCAACACCGCGGAGAAGCAGGTCGTGCTGAAGGTCGGGCCGGACCCGTCGGGCAAGGACGCGCGCACCGTCACCGTCGTCCCGGTCGCGAGCGAGGAGGGTCTCCGGTACCGGGCGTGGACCGAGGACAACCGGCGGGCCGTCGACCGTCTGACCGGCGGGCGAGTCGCGTACGTGCATCTTCCGGACACGGGCAGCGGCGGGTACACCTCGTTCAACCGGTTCTTCTTCGCCCAGGTCGGGAAGGAGGCCGCCGTGCTCGACGAGCGATTCAACCACGGCGGCGCGCTCGCGGACTGGGTGATCGACCACCTGAAGCGTCCCGTGATGAGCCTCCTCGCGACGCGGGAGGGGCACGACCAGCATTCCCCGGGCGCCGCCATCTACGGCCCGAAGGTGATGATCATCAACGAGATGGCCGGATCGGGCGGCGACGCGATGCCCTGGTACTTCCGCAAGGCGGGGCTGGGGAGGCTCGTCGGGAAGCGCACCTGGGGCGGGCTAGTCGGCATCTACGACTACCCGCCGCTCCTCGACGGCGGCGGGGTCACCGCGCCGCGCGTCGCACTCTACGGCCTCGACGGCGAGTGGGAGGTCGAGAACGCCGGCGTCGCGCCCGACGTCGAGGTGGATCTCGACCCGAAGGCGTGGCGCGAGGGGCGCGACACGCAGCTCGAGGCGGCGGTCGCGATCGTGATGGAGGAGCTGGAGAAGAATCCTCCCAGGGAGTTCCGCCGCCCCGAGTACCCGAACTACCAGGGGGACGGCGAGCTGGGAAAGAAGTAGCGGTTTCCGGGGGCCGGCGCGGGCCGGCCCCCGGACGCCTCAGCGCGCCGGATCGGGGATCATCCGCACCTGCCAGAGATGGATGTGCCTCGCGCGGAAGGCGCCGGCGCACGACAGCAGGTAGTATTCCCACATCCGCTTGAACCTCGCGTCGTAGCGCTCGCGGAGGCGGTCCCACGCCCTCTGGAAGTTGGCGTTCCACGCCAGGAGCGTCCTGTCGTAGTGGGGGCCGAGGTTGCACCAGTCCTCGACGACGAACAGCCCCTCGGCCGCCCGCGCGATCTGGGCCATGCTCGGCAGCATCCCGTTCGGGAAGATGTACGTCGCCATCCACGGGTCGAGGCCGCCGCGCCCCGACGTGCCGCGGCCGATCGTCTGGAGCAGGAAGGCCCCCGAGCTCGCGAGGCACCGGCGGACCACCCTCATGAAGGTCCGGTAGTTCTTCGACCCGACGTGCTCGAACATGCCCACGGAGACGACCTTGTCGAACCGTCCCTCGATGGAGCGGTAGTCGAGGTCCAGGAGCGTCACCGGCAGCCCCGCGCAGAATTCTCGCGCGTACCGCAGCTGCTCCCGCGAGACGTTGACCCCCGTCACCTCGCAGCCGTGCCGCTCGGCGAGGTAGCGCGCGAGCCCTCCCCACCCGCATCCGACGTCGAGCACGCGCTCGCCCGGCTCGACGGACAGCTTCTCGGCGATGAGCGCCATCTTGTTCCGCTGCGCCTGCTCCAGGTCGTCCGTGTCCCGGAAGTAGCCGCAGCTGTACTGGTTGTACGGGTCCAGGAACGAGCCGAACAGGTCGTTGCCGAGGTCGTAGTGCCGCCTCGCGACGATCCTCGCGCGCCCCTTCGACTGGAGGTTGAACAGGACCGCCGGGAGCGTCCGCAGGAAGTGTCTCAGGCGTCCCCCCGCCTCGTCCTCCGCGCCGGCGCGGAGCAGCCGGCAGACCATCTCGTCCACGCGATCGCAGTCCCACCACCCGTCCATGTAGGACTCGCCGAGCCCGAGGCTCCCGTCCCGGAAGACCCGCGCGTACCAGCGATCGTCCTGAACCCGGATGTCCCACGGCCGCGGGCCGCCGATCTCGACGCCGGCGCGGGCGAGCAGCTCCCGGATCGCGTCCGACAGCATGCCGCGGCCTCCGCTCAGTCTCCGCGAGGCTCCGCCGCGGTTTCTCCGTAGTGCTCCCGCCTGCAGTCGGGGCAGAGGCCGTGGGAGAACAACGCGGCCGAGTGGTCGCTGACGTAATTCTCGATCGGGACCCACGTCCCCTCGGTCCGGATGCGCTTGCAGTACGCGCATACCGGGAGGAGCCCCTCGAGATACCGGATCCTCCTCAGGAAGCGCAGCGTGGAGCCGACGACGAAAAAGCCCAGCAGGAGGATGAGCGCGCTCTCCGTCACGCTCTCCACCCAGTTGATCGGCGTCTCCTCCGCGCCGAACAGCCGGTGCGGCAGGTCGAAGATCTCGTTCAGCCACACCAACAGCACGAGGGCCAGGAAGCCGGCGACCTCGACCGCCGCGATGGCCCGCGTCAGGGACTTCTTCGTGATCGCGCCTTCGATTCCCATGGTCGAGGGCTCCCGGAGAGGCTGCCGGGTCTTCGCGGCGGGATTGTACGCCCTTTCGCGCGCGAGCGCCGAACGGGCACATCGCGCGCGGATCGTCGTTCCCCGCCCGACGGCGCGTCGGACGGGGCCGGCGATCCGGCGGGCGCCGCAGTCCAGCGGAACCTCGGCGTCTCCCGGCCGGGCGGGCCCGGTGGAGAAAGCCGCAGGACGTTACTTATT
>CALMJU010000055.1 GCA_937864465.1 uncultured Acidobacteriota bacterium | reverse complement strand
GCGCGGTCCCGGGGTGGACGGCCACGCGAAGGCTCGGGCGCAGGATCGCGTGGTCCGGCTCGTCGAGCCGGACCTCGAAGGTGACCACGCCGTTCTGCACCGTCGGCAGGATCTTCTGGACGAGCCCCGTCAGCTGCGTGTCGCCGCTTCGCACGACGGCCGGAAGCCCCACGGTCAGGCGGCGGGCGAGAACGTCCGACAGGCTGGCCTCCACCCGGTAGGCGCTGACGTCGGCCACACGCGCCACCGGCTCTCCCTCGACCACGGCCGCTCCCTCGTTCGGGACGACCCAGGTCACGATCCCCGCCCGCTCGGCGGCCACCTCCGTCCGGGCGAGCCGGTCCCGGGCTCGCTCGAGGTCCTTCCGGAGGATCGCGATCTCGAGCGCGAGCCCCTCGACCCGGGCGGCCAGGTCCTTCTCCGCGTTCGCGAGCTGCGACTCGATGTGGGCGAGCTCGATCTCGACCCGCGCGACGTCGGTCTCCGACTTGCGGACCGCGTCCTCGGAGGTCAGCCCCTCGGCGAACATCTTCCGGTTTCGCCGCAGCTCGAAGCGGGACGACTCCAGCTCCAGGGCCTTGACCTTCCGCGACGTGGTCAGGTCGTTGCGGGCGCGCTCGAGGTCCAGCTCGGTCTGCCGGCTCGCGTTCCGCTTGAGAGCGGTCTGCTCCTCCAGCCTGGCGACCTCCCGCCGCGCGTCCTTGTCGTCGAGCAGGACGATCGGCTCGCCCGGACGGGCCTCGGCGCCCGGCGTCTTGAGGATGCGCGAGACACGCGTCGAGACTGGCGCCGCGAGGATCTGCTCGAGCGCGGGCACGACGAGACCCGATGCGTCGAGCGTGGCGCCGACGTCGCCGCGCTCGACCCGGCTCGTCCGGATCTGGTCGCGGCGGACCGACGGCCGGAGCCAGGAGGCCGCCAGAAGCACGAGGACCACCGCCGCCCCGGTCAGTCCCAGGGGCGCGATCACCCTCCGGATCGTGCGCTTGCGGCGTACCGCCGGGTCGATCGTGCGGTCCATGGTCCCCCTCGCGTGATCTCGCCGCGAGGGAGAGCAATCGAGGTGCCAGGAGAGAGATCGCCGCGCGGCGGGGGATTGCGGGCCTCCGGCGAACGGGCGACCGTTCGTTTCCGAACAGTGGGTGTCCGGAAACGAACGGCGAGCCGCTCCGCTCCCCCTGCTGTGCCGGAGGAATCGCGCGCCCGGCTACCAGCCGTGGCGGAAGACCAGCACCAGCGCCCCGGCGAACGCCGCGAACAGCAGCGCGGCGCCGAGGGCCACGGAGCCCCCGACGATCAGCAGCTTGAGCCGCGCGTTCCTCGCGGCATCGTCCAGCATCCTGCGCTCCGCGTCGGGGGACAGGCTCACCCGCGGCACGATCGTGCTCATCGTCTCTTCCTCCTTCTTCAGGGATTCGGCGAGCTCGGGATCCTCTGCGAGGAACGCGTCGACGAGCGCCCGGGTGTCGGCGCTCGCGTCGCCCGCGCGGCAGAGCGCCCAGAGGTCGCTCACGACGTCCCTGGTCACATTGAGCCTCATCGTCGCTTTCCTCCATCGTCGCGCGCGGCGGCGAGCCGGGTCCTGGCGCGATGCACGCGGACCTTCGCCGCCACGATCGATATTCCCAGGACTCCCGCGATCTCGTCGTACGGGAGCTCGTGGTCGACCCTGAGGAGGAGGGCGGCGCGCTCCCCCTCCGGCAGGGCGCGGAGCCGCTCCATCACCGCCCGCAGCCGCTCCGCGTCGTCGATCCGCTCGTCCGGACCCCTCCCGGGGGCGCGGAGATCTCCGGGGAGCGGGACCTCTCGTCCTCCGCCCCGCGCCTCGTCGAGGAAGGCGTTCCGCGCGATCGCCAGCAGGTACGCGAGCGCCGTCCGCGTCTCGATCCGCGGGGCCTTGGTCAGCAGGCGGACGAACGTCTCCGACACCAGATCCTCGGCCCGGGCCCGGTCGCCGCAGAGCCCCCACGCGAAGCGGAGCACGGCCGGTGCGTGGCGGCGGTAGAGGGTCTCGAGCTCGCTCATGGTCGCCCTGAGTACGAGGAAGGAGCGGTGCGGTTACTCGGAATCGACGCCGATTGTAGGTCGGATGGGGGCCCGGGCCTCCCGTCGGACGCTCGGTGGAGCGGGGGTGGGGCGGGTCGCGCCCAGCGGGCGGGGCGACTCGCCGCCGCTCACGTCGGCCTGCGCATTCTCTCGTCGACGGCGTCCGGCAGACTTCGCCCGAGATCTCGTTGCGCGCCGAAGCCTCGACCGAGCGCGCGGACTCGCGCTCGGAGAGCGTCGGGATCCCGCCATCCGGCCGGCGCCCGACGCGCCATGCGGCCGAGCGTGGCCAGCTCGTCCGAGTCGTCCTCGAGAGAGCCCAGAAACCTCCGGACGAGGGCGGCCTCCGATCCATCCACGACCGCGGCGAGCTGGGCTCCGAGCAGGTAAGGACCGACTTCCTCGTAGTCCAGGTCCAGGTCGATGACCTCGGGAGACCATCGTTCGCCCGCGTCGGGTCCCACGAACGCCTGGAAGATGTGGGCCAGGTCCTCGAGGTCGGTCTCTCGCTCCCAGGGCTTGTCCAGATACGCGGACATCTTCAGGACGACGAGCGACCTCAACGAAGCGAACCGTACGCGAATTGCCGGGGCGATCTCGACGGGGATGGCGTCGGCAAAGGCCAGCCGGAAGCCGAGCAGGTTCATCGTGCTGCCATCGGGCCATTCGAACCCCCCTGCGAGAACCGCGCTGCGTTCCGCAGGGACAACGTCCACGATCCATTCCTCGGGTGCGTACCATCGTTGCGGCATTCTCTCGTCTCGACGCCAGCCCAGACCTTCGAGATCCGCGATGTAACTGTCGATCCCGGCGGCAACGGACAGGTCGAGGTCGAGCGTTCCTCGCCAGGTCATGCCGATGTGGCGCGCCACGGCTGCCGCGCCGATGACGATGAACCGATCGGGGCCCCAGACTTTTCCCAGCGCAGCCAGGACGGGAGCGTGGCTCGGGGCAAAGCCGCTCATGCGAGATGGCCCAAGTACTTCTTCTGCACCATGTCGGCCGCCTCGCGAGCCCGCCTGTCGCCGGCGCACAGCAGCTCCGCGTAAACGAGGAGCGGATTCGCGGTCCGAGGCTGCGCGCCCTCGAACGCCATGGGGCCGGGCGCTCGCATCAAGATCAGCGGACCGTCGGTCGCGCGCAGGGCGCGGAGGCGCTTGACGACATCGATCCCTGGAGCCCGTTCGACGTGCACGGTGGTGTCCGGACCTCGGTAGTGGCGGGTGAGCCGGTACGCGGCCGCGCCCCCGCCCCATGCCCACCCAAGATCGTCTCCCAGCTCCCTCTCGATGCGTCGCTCGAGCGCATCCGGATCGGGATCCTGGGTTCGGTACCGCCCGATGACGAGCCGGGGACGCACCTGCGTTTCGTACCCCTTCAGCCACTGATCGAGGATCCGACGAGGTTCGACGAGACGCCTCTCCCCGGCGATCTTGAGCACGAGGCCCTGCCTCTCCAGCTGTGCGAGCCGATCCGCGGCGGTGGTCCTTGCCGTTCCGGCGATCTTCGCCAGGGTGCGGATCGGCGCGGCAAGAAGCGCCGGCCGGGCAAGGAGCGCGAACAGAAGCTGCAGCCCGGGTACGCCGATGCCGCGCCCTTCCTGCGGCCGGCGCTCCGGGGGGCGCCCTTCGATCATCCCGAAGTGTTTCCGAGCCACACGGAGTCGGCAGTTCCCTGCCAGATCCACGAAGTTCACGTCTTGCTCGGCCAGGAGACGGGCGAGAGGGCGTCCCACGTGCCTCGCGAACAGGATCCAGGGGGTCGGCGCGTACCTGGCCGCTTGAGCGATCACCCCTTGCGCCAGCGCTCGCGTCAGGTGCGTTCGCTTGGCTTCGACCACGTAGTTCTTCTTGGTGGTCGGCGTGACGACGCGGATCACGGCGTCGGCTCCGCCGCTGCGAGGATCGAGATCCAGGGCGATCTCGTCCACGAACGGCAGTTCGCGCAGACGGTCCACGCATCTTTCGACGAGGTCATCCTTGCGGGTGGTCATGTCCGGAATAATACTTTGTCTGTTAGTAATAGACAAGTGGCTATTTCGGACGCACAAACCATGCGCCCTGCTAACCATCTTGTATTGCAGCTACTTGGGCTCGCACGGTGCCGCGCGAACCTGGGATGCTTCCACCAGAATTCGGACCGGAGGCGCGCGGCGCCGGAGGACTACGCCCTGCAGGGGCGTGCACCTCCGACCCACGGATCATGAGGGATCTCTCGGAGGGCGCCGTTTCGAGACCCCTTCCGATTCCCCGTTGCGCCGCTTCGCGAACCTCGGTACAGGTACGTCCATGGTCGTGGACCGGCGAGGCGGCCTCTCTGCAGGTCGCGGCCTTCGACTGCGGCAGCCGCTTCGAAGGCGTGGCCTGCCGGGGTTTCCCGCCGACGGCGTTCCAGCGGACGAAACCCCGCGGGGTCGGGCGCCGTACGCACGATCTCGACGAGGCCGATGGGCGAGACCCGTTCGCCGTCGGCGACATGGGACCCGAGGAAGCGGATGAGGAGGAAACGAGCATGAACCCGGCACGTCGGAAATCGGACTCCGACCGGGCGACCGGATCTCCGTGGGAGATCGTCAAGCGCCTCGGTCCGGCAATCGGCGCATGCCTCTTGCTCCCGTGGGGCACGGGAGCCTGGGCGCAGAAATCCCAGGTCGATCCGCCCGTACCCTCGCTGCGACCCGTCACCGCGGCCCAGGCCGAAGCGCTGGGCGCCTATGTGCGGGAGATGCGGGTCCGCAACCCCCTGGGAGACGAGGACGGGGTCGCCTGGTCCATGATCAACATCGCCTGCCAGGACCGCGTCGCGGCCCTGCAGTACGCCATCATCGCTTCCCACACGCCTTTCGCGGATCCGGTGATCATGGAATCCACGAACGATCTGGAGGCGTTGGAGCTCCATCTGCTGGACCTGCTGTACCTGGCCGAGTTCGATGCGGCCTCCATCAACATTGCCGGGCCGCTGATCACCGAGCAGGTGCTGGTTCTACCCGACGGACGGATCCTCGAGGATGAGCCCGATTTCCGATACTGGAGCTACCACCATGGCGTGGTGCTCAACGTCGAGGGGGAGATCAAGGTCCTCGATCTGTCCATCGGCGATGCGCCGGTGGACATCGAGACCTGGTGGCGGTCCTTCGTAAGCCCTGACGTGACCTGCACGCACGCGGTCGAGGAAGATTACCAGGAGACGTGGAGCTACTGGCTCTCGGTGTTCAGCTCCTGGACACCCAAGTTCAAGCCGACGTACGAGTGCGCCTACACGCTCACGCCCATCTTCACGGGGAGGTGGGACCAGGACATGAACGTGAGCCAGGTGGCGGACGCGCCGGACACCCTGCTGGTCCAGAGCGATGCGTTCCGAACGCTGCTCCTGCGGGACCACGGCTTGATCTTGCCCGACGAGGAGATCCCGCACGTCCTATCGTTGTACCACGGCAAGACCCTCGACGACCTTTGCGACGTCGTCGACCTGAAGATCTGCGCCACGGGCAAGCCTTAGAGCCTCGCTCGCACCCCGCCGCGGCCGTGGGTCGTGGCCCACGCCGCGGCGGTGCGCATCCCCATTCGCTGGACGCCTGGTTCTCGCGGCCGTCGCCGACCGTCCGCTACTTGAGCGGCTCCAGGTCCTCGAGCAGCCGGCCCAGCGCGATCGCACGAATCTTCGGGTGCAACGGAAAGGAACGCGAGCCGGCATGCACGACGTCGACCCGCGACAGTCGGAGGTCCTCGAGGGCGACGTGGATCGAGCGCGTGGTCGCCGGCGCCGTGGTTCTCTTGAACTCGAATCCGAGCCGCACGTTGCCCCGAACGACGAGCAGATCGAGCTCGGCGCCCGAATGAGCCGCCCAGAAATGGCACTCCTCCGGTTGCGCCCCGAGTCGCGTCACGACCGCATCGAGCGCAAAACCTTCCCACGAGGCGCCGACCTTCGGGTGCGACTCGACGGCGTCGCCGCTTCCGAGATCGAGAAGAGCATGTAGCAATCCGCTGTCTCTGAGGTACACCTTCGGTGCCTTGACCTGCCGCTTTCCGATGTTCTCGTGCCAGGCCGGCAGCTGCCGGACCATGAAGGTCGCGCCGAGAAGATCGAGATAGCGTTGCACCGTCGTATGGGCGACCCCGAACGAGCGGGCGAACTCCGAGGCGTTCCACACCTGCGCGTGGTAGTGGGCGAGCATCATCCAGAACCTGCGGAGCGTGCCCGCCGGAAGCCGCAGGCCCAACGCCGGGATGTCTCGCTCGAGGAACGTCCGAATCATGGCCTTGCGCCACTCCAGGCTCTCGGCATCGGACCTCGCGAGGAACGAGCGAGGGAACCCGCCACGACGCCACAGCTTGGACCACTGTCGTGCGCCGACTTCCTCGAAAGCAAAGCCGCCCAGCTCGTGGTACGCGATCCGTCCCGCGAGAGTCTCCGAGGTCTGGCGCAGCAAATCGGGCGACGCGCTCCCGAGCACCAGGAACCTGCGACGGGTCCTCGGCTCGTCCACGAGGACTCGCAGCTGCGTGAAGAGATCCGGCCGCCTTTGGACCTCGTCCAGCACGACCAGTCCCCTGAGCGGCCGGAGTGCGAGCATCGGATCGGCGATCCGGGCCAGGTCCTCGGCGCTTTCCAGGTCGAAGTAGGTCACGGGCCCGCGATGCGACTCGACGAGCTGCCGGGCGAGAGTGGTCTTGCCCACCTGGCGCGCGCCCAGGATCCCGACGACCGGGAATCGGCGCAGGAGGCTTCGAAGCCGGCGGAGATGCTCCGTACGCTCGATCATGGGAGGATCCTACCATGAAATCTGAGCGGTTGGTGCTCACATTT
>CALMJU010000054.1 GCA_937864465.1 uncultured Acidobacteriota bacterium | reverse complement strand
TAGCCGGGATGCGCCGAGCTAGAGAGTCTCCTCGTAGATCAGGAACGCCTCGCTCCCGTCGGGGTGGCGGATCGTGTGCACCGGCGTGCGATCCGGCCATTCGCCGGGCCGGAGGACGAAGACCGCGCGGTCGGGGCGGCCGTTCCTCTCCAGCTCCCGAAGGGCGCGGAGGTCCGACGCGTCGAAGAGGAAGCGGACCTTGCCGTACCGCTGGATCACGTCGGTGTCCTGCCGCGGCTCGACCTCCCGGACGTCCCGGAACCAGCGCTTCGGATCGTAGCGGAGCCCGACGACGGTGATCGCGAACGGCTGGTGGAGCGCCGCCGAATCCCGGCACGAGAAGAACACGGCGTCGAAGCGGTCGAGCCGGTCCCGGAGCCAGACGCTCGCCTCGAGGAGGTCGGCGTTGAAGTAGTGCCGCACGGCGGGGTCGCGGTCGTACGCGCCGAAGAACGCCCGTCCGAAGGTGAAACCGCTCGCGCCGACCGCGACGGCGAGGACGGTTGCCGCGGCCCACGCCCAGGCGCGGCGCCGCTCGGCGAGCCACGCCGTCGCTCGCACCGCGCCGACGGCGGCCAGGAGCGACAGCCCGACGAGGCCGGGGGCGCTTCGCAGCAGGTGGAGGCTCGGGTGGCGCGTCACGACGTCGGCGATCGGATAGACGAGGACCCACGCGAGCATCGCGCGCGCGGCGGGCGAGGCCCGCGACCCCGACACGGCGAACCCCGCGCCGAGGAGGAGGAGGGGGAGCGCGTACCAGGGGAGCGGCCCCGATCCCGGCAGGGCGTGGAGCCGCCAGGTGTCGCCTCGCGCGAACAGGAAGCCGGGGCCGAAGTGCTCGACGTAGCGCTCGGCCACCTTGCCGGCGCGGGCGGCGAGGGAATCGGATTCGCTCCAGACCAGGAACTCGCGGCCGCGCTTCGAGATCTCGGGATCCGTCAGGTGGCGGACCGCGAGCGGACCGAGCGTCACGGCGAGACCGAGGCCGAGCGCCAGGAGGGCGCGGCGGCCGATCCTCTCCCGCGCGATCGCCCGCCACTCCGGCGCGTTCGCGAGGACGAGCGCGGCGAGGAGCACGGGAAGGAAGAGCCGCATCGCGTAGTAGCCGTAGCAGGCGAGGCCGAGGAGCGCCCCGGCGAGGAAGGACCGCCCGACGCGAGGCCGATCCGACCGGGCGACGCCGACGGGAAGCCCCGCCGCGAGGAGCGCCCAGAGCGGCAGGAGGGTGAGCAGCGGCACGAGACCCGACTCGTGGCCCCAGCGGCTCAACAGGAGATGCCACGGCGCGAGCGCGAGGAAGGCGGCCGCCACGAGGCCCGTCGCCCGGTCGAAGAGGCGGCGTCCGACCGCGAACAGGAGGAGCACCGAGAGGACGCCGCCCAGGGCCGAGGGGAGGGCGCTCGTCGCCGCCGACATGCCGGCGACCGCCTGGAACGGCATCAGCGCGTAGTAGTAGAGCGTGCTCTGGTTCTCGCCGAACCCCCGGCTGTAGAAGATCGGCCAGGCCTTGCCGTGCCAGTCGCATCCGGTCTCGAGAAGGCACGCGGCGTTCCACGCGTTCGCGGCGGCGTCGACGTGGAGGCCGGGGGGAGAGTGGCCGGGCCGCGCGAGGCGCAGCGCCGCGGCCAGGAGCACGATCGCGACGAGCAGCACCCGCGCCCCGAGGCGCGCGCGTGCGTCCGAGTCGGCGGCCGGGCCTCGCATCGTCCGTCCTCGAGAGACCGCCGATCGGGGCGGCCCCGGGCCGTCACTCCCCGCAGGGGCCGAGGCGGCGGCCCTTCATCTTGTTCGCCACCGTGATCGGGGCGTCGCCCATGCCGGTCATGGTCGTCGTCTGCTCGCCCTCGAAGCGGTCGGCGGCGAAAACGATGCGCCCCGCTCCCTCGTAGCTGCCGCCCCGGCCGTCGTCGCAGCGGAGGCGCCAGGTCACGGTGTCCCCCTGGGCCTTCGTCTCGAAGACGGAGCACTGCGCGCCCTGCTGCGGCTGGAGCGGGACCGGGTTCTCGGGGGTCACGCAGGAGGTGAACGTCATCGGCGGGGGGGTCGGGACCTCGACCGGGAGCCCGCGCATCTCGGTCGTGATCGTGATCTCCCACTCGCCGGGGGAGATGTCGGGCGCGGCGGCCATCGAGGCCGGCGCGGCGAGGGCGAGGAGCGCGGCGGCGGTCGCGAGGGCTGCGGGTCTCCGGCGCATCGGGATCCTCCTTCGAGTCTGCGGCGTCCGGGGAGGCGATGCTACCACCGCCGCCTCGCTCCACGGGTACAATCTCCGCGTTGCCGGGCCGGCTCACGGAGGATCTTCGCCATGACCCCCAGATCGCGCCCGAAGCTCGACGTCGCCGCCTGCCGGCGAGAGTTCCCCGCCCTCACCCGGACCGTGAACGGGCGCCCGGCCGTGTTCCTCGACGGGCCCGGCGGGAGCCAGGTGCCGGCGCGGGTCGCGGGGGCGGTGGCACGGTATCTCGCCTCGATGAACGCGAACTCGGGGGGCGCATTCGCGACGAGCGTCGAGACGGACGCGATGCTCGCCGAGGCGCACCGGGCGGCGGCGGACTTCGTCGGGGCGTCGGACCCCGGGTGCGTCGCGTTCGGCGCCAACATGACGACGCTCGCGCTCTCGCTCGCCCGCGCCCTCGCCCGCACATGGAGGAGCGGGGACGAGGTCGTCGTCACGCGGCTCGAGCACGACGCGAACGTGACCCCCTGGGTCCAGGCGGCGCGGGACGCGGGGGCCGCGGTCCGGCACGCCGCGATCCGGAGGACCGACTGCACGCTCGACCTCGACGACCTCGAGTCGAAGCTCGCCGAGCAGACCCGTCTCGTCGCGGTCGGGTGCGCCTCGAACGCGGTCGGGACGATCGCGCCGGTCGGCGAGATCGTCGAGATGGCGCACGCGTACGGGGCCGAGGTGTTCCTCGACGCCGTCCACCTCGCCCCCCACGCGCTCCTCGACGTCGAGGCCTGGGGGTGCGATTACCTCTGCTGCTCGGCGTACAAGTTCTTCGGGCCGCACGTCGGCGTGCTGTACGGGAAGCGGGAGAAGCTGGAAGGCCTCCCCGCGTACAAGCTCCGCCCCTCTCCCGAGGATCTGCCGCACCGCTGGGAGACCGGGACGCAGTGCCACGAGGGGATCGCCGGGACGCTCGAGGCGATCGAGTACCTCGCCGACCTCGGCCGGCGGATCGCCCGCGTCCCCCTCCCCCGCCGCGAGGCGCTGCGCGAGGCGTACGCGGCAATCCGCGAGCACGAGCGCGGCCTGGCGGCCCGCGCGCTCGAGGTCCTGCTCGCGATCCCCGGCGTCGAGGTGCGCGGGATCGCCGACCCCGACCGGCTCGACGAGAGAACGCCGACCTTCGGCTTCACGCACCGGCGTCTTGCGCCCGCCGAGGTCGCCGCGCGCCTCGCGGACGAGGGGATCTTCGTGTGGAGCGGGAACTTCTACGCGCTCCCGCTGACCGAGGCGCTGGGGATCGAGCCCGGGGGCCTCGCGCGCGCGGGCTTCCTCCACTACAACACGCTCGACGAGGTCGAGCGCCTCGGGGAGGCCCTGGCGCGGCTCTGACCCGGCGGGGCCGGGGCTCGCCCTACTTCCCCTCCTTCGCTTCCTTCTCCGCCTCGCGCCTCTTCCCCGTCTCGAAGTCGAAGACCCGGTTCGCCGCGAAGTCCTCGGTGGACCAGGGGGGCGCGCCGCCCCCGAGATACCGGTGGAACCACTCGAGGTGCGCCGTGTAGTAGAGCGCCATCTCGTACCACGCCGGCCAGTGCCC
>CALMJU010000053.1 GCA_937864465.1 uncultured Acidobacteriota bacterium | reverse complement strand
ACCGTCCGGGCCGAGGCCGGGCGGCGACAGCGGCGAGGTCGGCGGAGACGAGCGCGGCGCGGGCGAGTGATCGCCCGGGCGCGAAGACCGGAAGCCCCGTCGCGGCGGCGGTCCGCGCCGGGGCTTTTTGATGCCGGAGGGGGGCAGCCCCGGGGCGGACGGCGGAGAGAGGGTTCTCGATGGAGATCACGGCGGCGGCGGTGAAGGGGCTCCGGGAGAAGACCGGGGTCGGCATGATGGAGTGCAAGAACGCCCTGGTGGAGGCCGGCGGCGACGCGGCGGAGGCCGAGAAGATCCTGAGGAAGCGAGGGCTCGCGGCGGCCGCCCGGAAGGCGGGGCGGGCGACGGGCGAGGGCGCGATCGCGTCGTACATCCACACCGGCGGGAAGATCGGCGTCCTGCTGGAGGTGAACTGCGAGACCGACTTCGCGGCCCGGAGCGAGGACTTCCGCCGCCTCGTCCACGACATCGCGATGCACGTCGCCGCGGCGGCCCCGCGGTTCACGAGGCGGGAGGACGTCACGGAGACGATCCTCGCCGACGAGCGGGAGATCGCGCGGGATCAGGCGCTGAAGTCCGGCAAGCCGGCGCAGGTCGTGGACAAGATCGTCGAAGGGAAGATGGAGAAGTTCTACGCCGAGAACTGCCTCCTGGAGCAGCCGTTCGTGAAGGACCCCGACAAGACCGTGGGCCAGCTGGTGGGGGAGTCGGTGGGCCGGATCGGCGAGAACATCCAGGTGAGGCGATTCGCCCGCTTCGTCCTGGGGGAAAGCGCCTGAGCCGCGTTTCCGCCGGACGCTCCGGGGCGCGGGGGCCGTCATGAAGGCACCGCTCCGCTACCGCCGGGTCCTCCTGAAGCTCTCCGGCGAGGCCTTCGCGGGAGAGGGCTCGTTCGGGATCGATCCGGCGGTCCTCTCCGCCTTCTCCGAGGAGATCCTCGAGATCCACGAGCTGGGGGTCGAGCTCGCGCTGGTCGTCGGCGGGGGCAACTTCCACCGCGGCGCGGTTTCGGCCTCGGCGGGGATGGACCGGGTCACCGCCGACCACATGGGGATGCTCGCGACGGTGATGAACGCGCTGGCGCTCCAGGAGGCGCTGGAGCGCCGGGGCATCGACACGAGGGTCCTCTCCGCCCTCGAGATCCGTCAGGTGGCCGAGCCCTTCCTGCGAAGGCGGGCCCTGCGGCACCTCGAGAAGGGGCGGGTCGTGCTGTTCGCGGCGGGCACGGGGAACCCGTTCTTCACCACGGACAGCGCCGCGGCTCTGCGGGCGATGGAGATCCGGGCGGAGGTCCTGCTGAAGGCGACGAAGGTCGACGGGGTCTACACGGCCGATCCCGAGCGCGACCCCGGAGCGCGGCTCCTCAAGCGGGTGGGGTACCTCGAGGCGCTCGAGAGGAAGCTCAAGGTGATGGACGCGACGGCGATCTCGCTCTGCATGGATCACCGCCTGCCGATCCTCGTCTTCAACATCCGGGTTCGCGGCAACATCCGGCGGATCCTGGAGGGGCACGACGTCGGATCCGTCGTGGGGGAGTGAAGCCATGCCGAAGACGATGCTGGCAGAGACCGAGAAGAGAATGGCGGCCACGCTCGCGGACGCGCGGCACAAGCTGGCGGCGGTGCGCACGGGGCGGGCCTCGCTCGCCGTCTTCGACGGAGTGCTCGTGGACTACTACGGCACCCCGACGCCGCTCAACCAGGTGGCGAAGCTCTCCATCCCGGAGCCGACTCTGATCGTCGCCCAGCCGTTCGATCCCTCGACGCTGGGAGCGATCGAGAAGGCGATCCTGGCGTCGGACCTCGGATTGAACCCGGCGAACGACGGGAAGCTGGTCCGGATCCCCATCCCCCCACTGACCGAGGAGCGGCGGAAGCAGCTCGCGAAGAAGGTGCACGGGCTCGGCGAGGAGGCCAAGACGGCCGTCCGCCAGATCCGCCGCGACGCCAACGAGGGAATCAAGGCGCTCGAGCGGGAAGGGAAGGTGGCGGAGGACGACGCGCGGCGCGCCCTCGACGACGTCCAGAAGAAGACGGACAAGTTCTCGGCCGAGATCGACGCTCTCTGCAAGAACAAGGAAAAGGAGCTGATGGAGGTCTAGTCCTCCTCGGCTCCTCCGCGAGGCGGGAGTGAGGGAGATCGCGGGGATCGTCGTCGCCGCGGGGAGCGGGGTCCGCTTCGGCGGGCCCCTCCCGAAGCAGTTCGTCGAGATCGGCGGAAGGACGATCGTCGAGCGGGCCGTTCGCTGCCTCGCCGGGAGCGCGCGGGTCGGCGAGGTCGTGGTCGCGCTGCCTCCCGGGGAGATCGGAGGGGAGCGCGCCCGGCGGGTCGAGGGGATTCCGGGGGTGCGCGGCGTGGTCGCGGGCGGGGCGACGCGCGCCGAGTCGGTCCGCAGCGCGGTCGAGGCGTCCGCGCCCGCGCGCCACGTCCTGGTCCACGACGCCGCGAGGCCGTTCGCGCCCTCCCGGGTCGTGGAGGACGTCGTCGACGCGACCCTGCGGCACGGCGCGGCGATCCCCGCGGTCGAGGTCCCGGACACCGTCAAGGAGGCCGACGGGGAGGAGTTCGTGGCGAGCACGATCGACCGGCGCCGGCTCCGCCTGGCGCAGACGCCGCAGGGGGCCAGGACGGACTGGCTCCTCGCGGCGCTCGACCTTGCGCGCCGGGAGGGGTTCGAGCCCACGGACGAGGCGCAGGCGCTCGAGCGCGCCGGCCGCCGCGTGGCGATCGTTCCGGGGGACCCGGCGAACGTGAAGATCACGAGCCCGCGGGACGTCGAGCGCGCGCAGCGGCGCGCGGCGGCGGCATCCTGCGACCTTCGCGTCGGGACGGGGTTCGACGCGCATCGCTTCTGCGAGGGCAGACCGCTCGTCCTCGGCGGGGTCGCGTTCCCGGAAGAGCGGCTGGGGCTCGAGGGGCACTCGGACGCGGACGCCGTGCTGCACGCGGCGATGGACGCGCTTCTCGGGGCGGCCGCTCTCGGTGACATCGGCGTGCTGTTCCCTCCCGGCGATCCGCGCTTCGCGGGAGCCGCGAGCGGCGGCCTCGCGGCCCGCGTCGCGGAAAGGGTCCGCGAGTCGGGATTCGAGATCGTCAACGTGGACCTGACGGTCCTCGCCGAGCGGCCGCGCATCGCGGCCCGGGCGGCGGCGATGCGGGAGGCGATCGCGGCGTGCCTGGGGATCGGCGTTGACCGGGTGGGGCTGAAGGCGACGACGCTCGAGGGGATGGGGGCGCTCGGGCGGGAGGAGGGGATCGCGTGCCAGGCCGTCGCGCTGGTTCGCCGGCGGAGCGGGGACGAGGAGTAGCCTCGGAGGCCGAGATCCTCTTCGGCCTGCACCCGATCCTCGAGGCGATCGAGTCCGGGAGGAGGACGATCGAGCGGATCCTCGTCGCCCGCGAGGGGGGCGGGGCCGGGCTGGGCCGTCTCCTCCGTCTCGCCCGGGAGGGCGGAGTGCCGGTCACGCACGTGCCGCGGGAAGCTCTCGCGCGGAAGGCCGGGCGCGGCGCCGTCCACCAGGGGGTCGCGGCGATCGTCTCCGCGATGCCCTACGCGGACGCGGAAGCGCTCTGCCGGGAGGCCGTCGGCGATCCGGAAGCCCTCCTCGTGGTTCTGGAGGGGGTGGAGGACCCCAGGAACCTCGGCGCGGTCGTGAGGACGGCCGCCGCCGCAGGGGCCTCCGGCGTCCTGGTTCCGGCGGAGCGCTCGGTGGGGCTCACGCCGGCGGTCGCGAAGGCCTCGGCGGGCGCCCTCGAGAGGATCGGCGTCGCTCGGGAGCCCCGCCTCCGACGCCGGCTGGAGAGCCTCCGCGAGGCGGGTTTCCGCCTGCTGGCGCTGGAATCTTCCGGGGACCGCTCCTGGGACCGGCTCGACCTATCCGGCCGCAACGTCGTGGTGGCGGGCGGGGAGGGGCGGGGCCTGCGCCCCGAGCTCGGGGCGCTCTGCTCGCACCGCATCTCGATCCCCCTGGAGCGGGGGGTGGAGTCGCTGAACGTGTCCGTCGCGGTGGCCGTCGTCCTGTACGAGATCGTCCGGCAGAGGCGGGGGAGGCAGGGCGGCCCGAAGGGGCGTTGAGGATTCCGTGCCAACCCCTTGAAAGGTTGCGGCACCGCTGTTAATATCTGCCGTTTGTCGAGCTTGCTGGCGTAGCTCAGGGGTAGAGCAGCGGTTTTGTAAACCGCGGGTCAGGGGTTCAAATCCCTTCGCCAGCTCCCGTCGCCGGATACGGGCGCGGGGGCGACTCGCGGAGTCGTGCGGTACGGGCGGAGGGGAGATCGAGGCCGCGGATTCGGACGTGGAGAGGTTCCCGAGCGGTCAAAGGGAGCAGACTGTAAATCTGCCGGCCTTGCGCCTTCGGAGGTTCGAATCCTCCCCTCTCCACCAGGCCGCGGTGCGTGTGCGAAGGAACGTGAGCGGGAATAGCTCAGCTGGTAGAGCATCAGCCTTCCAAGCTGAGGGTCGCGGGTTCGAGTCCCGTTTCCCGCTCCAGAGATCGGGCGGCGCGCGGCGCGGGAGCGCGAGCTGCGGGAGGGTGCGTCCCGAGCCCATGTAGCTCAGTCGGCAGAGCACTTCCTTGGTAAGGAAGAGGTCACCGGTTCAAATCCGGTCATGGGCTCCAGACGCGGCCGGCCGGGGATCGAGGCGAGGGCGAGGCGGGTTCGCGGGCGACGGAGGGGAACGAACGAGCCGGCCGGGGGGCGGATGCGCGGGCCGGCGGAGAGGGAGCTCCGATGGCGAAGGAGAAGTTCGAGCGTACGAAGCCGCACGTGAACGTGGGGACGATCGGTCACG
>CALMJU010000052.1 GCA_937864465.1 uncultured Acidobacteriota bacterium | reverse complement strand
GCGGCCGGGATTGACGCCGCACTCCCGGTAGAAGCGGCCCATCGCCTCGTGCATCCCGTCCGGCTTGGGAAACGTCGTGGCCGCGTTGTCGAGGTAGATCAGGTCCTGCATGCCGCCTCCGGGCCCTGCGGGCGCTCGAGAATCGGGGAGTCCGGATTCTAGCAGCACCGCGGCGCGCCCGTCCCTCGGGGGGCCCGAGCTTCAGCGCTTCCCCCGTCTCGCGAGGATCTCCTCCGTCTCGTCCATCGTGCGGCTCATGTGGGCCATCGCGGCGGCGAACGGCTCGCGCGTGGCCATGTCGACCCCGGCCTCCCGCAGCAGCTCGATCGGGTACTTGGACGCTCCCGAGGCGAGCATCTTCAGGTATGCATCCCGCCGAGGCCGCTCGGGACCCGGCCGGGAGGCCTCCGCGAGGATCGCGTCGGAGAGCGCGATCGACGCGACGAGGCTCGTGGCGTACTGGAACACATAGAAGTTCCAGAAGAAGTGGGAGATGTGGGCCCACTCGACCCGGTACCGCTCGTCGACCCGGCAGCGGCCCGCATCGTGCCCGTAGTACAGGCGCACGAGCGACAGGTAGAGATCGGACAGGTTCTCCCCCGTGAGCGTCCCGCCCCGCTCCACGGTCTCGTGGATCATGAGCTCGAACTCCGCGAAGAGGGTCTGCCGGAAGATCGTCGTGCGCATCAGCTCGAGCCGGCTTCCGAGCAGCGAGAGGCGCGACGCGTCGTCCTCCGCCCTCCGCATCCCGTGGTGGAAGAGCAGGCTCTCGTTGAACGTCGAGGCGACCTCGGCGACGAAGGTCGAGTACTCGCGCGTCGCGTACGGCTGCGCCCGGTCGGCGAGCCACGAGTGGACCGAGTGGCCGAACTCGTGGGCGAGCGTCGAGACGTCCTCGTAGAGGCCGACGAAGTTCTGGAGCTGGTACGGGTGCGCTCCGTACGCGGTCTCGCTGTAGGCGCCGGAGCGCTTGCCCGGCGACGGCAGGAAATCGACCCAGCGCTCCTCGTAGCCCTTCCGGACGATCCCCACGTACTCCGCCCCGAGCGGGGCAACCGCCCCCGCGAGCAGCTCCATCGCCCGCTCCGGCGTGTACCTCTCCTCGATCTCCGCGGCGAGGGGCGCGTAGAGGTCCTCGTAGCCGAGCTTCTCGAGGCCCAGCGCTCGGCGCCGCAGATCGAGATAGCGGTGGAGGACCGGAAGCGCCGCGTGGACGTCCTCGATCAGGCGCCGGTACACGTCGGCCGGGATGGCGTGCGGGAACAGCGACGCCTCGAGACAGCTCCCGAAGCCGCGGACGTCCCGCTCGAAGACGTGCGTCTTGACCTGAGCGTAGAGGGCCGCCCCCAGCGTGCGCGAGAATCTCGCGTAGCCGTCCCAGAAGGCGCGGAAGACCTTCACGCGGTCCGCGCGGTCCGGGGAGGCGCGCCAGCGCGAGTAGGCCGCGGCGTCCACCCGCGCCCGTTCTCCGCTTCCGAGCGTCACCCGGGGGCGCGGGAGGTCCGCGTTGACGAGAACGGACCGCACCGCCTCCCCCGAGTCCCCGAGGTCCAGTGCGCGCGCGCCCATCCTCTCTGCGTCGGGATCCAGCGTGTGGGGCTTCCAGCGCAGGAGGTCCTCGATCCAGACCGCGAACTCCCGGAGACCGGGCTCCGACGCGACGAGCGACCGCACCTTCGCGGGGCCCATCGCCAGGATCTCGGGCCGCACGAACGACGCCGCGGCGCGGAAGGCGACCACCGCCCGCTCGGCGGACTGGAGCCTTTCCAGGCTCGCGCCGATCCGGAGGTCCTCGTCGGAGACGCGTGCGGCGTAGGACCGCACGCGGTTCAGGTCGCAGTCGAGCCCGAAGTACAGCGCCAGGCCGTCGCGGAGCGCCGCCGCGGACTCGCCGAGTCGGCCCCGGAAGCGCTCCATCTCCCGGGTGCGCGCGATCGCCCCCTCTCTCGCCTCGGCCCACGCCCGGGGCGATTCGTAGAGATCGGCCAGGTTCCACCTGTACTTCTCGGGGATCCTCGCCCGCTCGACCCCGAGCGGGGGAACCCCGTCGACGGCCCGCATGCCGGTGCGGGCCGCCCCTTGCAGGCCGGCGTCCTCCATGCCTTCCCCCTCCCCGTCCGTGGGGCACCCTCCCCCGGGAACGCGGCCGGCGTTCCGGGCGGGAGATTATCTCCCGGAGCGGCACGGACCGGACGGGGGCGCAAACCGGCCTCGTGGAGGGCGGCGCCTGCGAGGAAGGACCCTCGGAGCTTCGGAGCGGAAGCCCCGCGGGCGCCGGGTCGCTCCCGGCGCTCCAAGCGATCAGCGCCCGTCGAGGTGCCCCGTCTGGGCCCGCTCGATCAGCTCCTGGATCCGGCGCGCGTCCGCCTTCCGGTGGCCGTGGCTCGCGATCGGGTCGCTCCCGCCCGAGGACTCGATGAGGATGTCCGACCAGAGGATTCCCGTCTCGATCCGCACCGAGGCGACCCGTTTCAGGTGGATGCTGATCTCGCTCTTCGACAGGAGCGTGCGCGTGCGCTTCACGACGAACGTGTCCCCCACCTCGATCACGGTCCGAAAGAGGCGGTTCCCCCGCGTCAGGCGGCTCGCGACGAAGCGCTCCGCGGCCATCGTCCGTTCCCTCCTCGGTTCCGGCCTATTCGGCCCAGGCGATGAGCCCGGTCTCTTGCGGCCGGGCCAGATCCTCGTGGCGCGGGAGGACGCGGACGGTCACTCCATGCGTGCCGCTCCTGCGGCACGGGACGCGCGCCCGGAACGGCGTCTCCTCCCCCGAGAGAGGACCGCCCGCTTTCATCGGCCACGTCTCGGGGTCGACGATCTCCCGGCTCTCGTGCAGGGGGCCGAGCACGGCCTGCACGGAAAGGTCCTCCGGCGCGAGGCCCGGGGCCCGCACCCAGGCGCGAATCTCGAACTCCCGGCCGACGATCGTCTCCGCGGGAAGGTCCACCTCGACCCGGGACACCCGGACGCCCGCCCACGCCTGCCGCACTCGCGCCTTCCAGGCCGCGAGCGCCTTGGCCCGGCGGTACTCGCGCTCCTCGAGCCGATCCAGCCGCTCCCGGGCCTGGCAGTAGGCCTCCACGACGTACGCGTGCACCATCCGGTTCGTGTTGAACACGGGACACAGGTCGGTCATGGCGCTCTTCATCCGCTCGATCCAGCCCCGCGGGAGGTGGTCGGGGCCGCGCCGGTAGAAAAGGGGCACGACCTCGTTCTCCAGGAGGTCGTACAGCGCGCCCGCCTCGATCCGGTCCTGGAGGTCGCGATCGCGGTAGTCCTCCCCTCGCCCCACCGCCCACCCGGTCCTCGTCGAGCACGCCTCGGCCCACCAGCCGTCGAGGACGCTCAGGTTCAGCGCCCCGTTGAAGGCGGCCTTCATGCCGCTGGTGCCGCTCGCCTCCTGAGGCCGGAGCGGCGTGTTCAGCCAGACGTCCACCCCCTGGACGAGGTAGCGCGCGATCACCTGGTCGTAGTCCTCGAGGAAGACGATCCGCCTCCGGAACTCCGGCCTCCGGGCGAGCTGGACGATCTCGCGGATCAGCGCCTTCCCCGGCTCGTCCTTCGGGTGGGCCTTCCCGGCGTAAAGGATCTGCACCGGCTTCCCGGGGGCGTTCAGGATCCGGTCGAGGCGCTCCGGGTCCCGCATCAGGAGCGTCGCGCGCTTGTACGTCGCGAAGCGCCGTCCGAAGCCGATCGTGAGGGCCTCCGGGTCGAGCACCTCGTCGGCCGCCGCGATCTCCGCCATGCCGGCTCCGCGCGCATGGAGCTGCGCCGCGAGCCTGCGGCGCGCGAAGGCGACGAGCCGCTCCCGCCGCCGCTCGTGGGTGCGCCAGAGCTCCTCGCCCGGGATCTGCTCGCAGCGCGCCCAGACGCGCGTGTCCCCCGGCTCCTCCGCCCAGCGCGGTCCGAGGTAGCGATCGTAGAGGTACCGCACGTCCTCCGAGATCCACGACTGGGGGTGGATCCCGTTCGTCACGTGGCCGATCGGGACCTCGTCCTCCGGAACTCCGGGCCACATCGGGTTCCACATCGCGCGGGAGACGGCCCCGTGCAGGCGGCTGACCCCGTTGACGTAGCCGGCCGTGCGGATCGCCAGGACCGCCATGTTGAACGGCTCGGCCGCGTCGCCCGGCCGGACGCGGCCCAGGTCGAGGAACTCGTCCCGGGCCAGCCCGATCTCGCCGCGGAGGCCCGCGCAGTGCTTCTCGACCAGGTCGGCGGGGAACCGGTCGATGCCCGCGGGCACCGGCGTGTGCGTCGTGAAGACGCCGCTCGCCGCGACCGCCTCGAGCGCCTCGCGGAAGGCGAGCCCCTTCTCCCGCATCAGGAGGCGCGCCCTCTCGAGCCCGAGGAAGGCGCAGTGCCCCTCGTTCATGTGGAAGACGCGCGGCGCGAGGCCGAGCGCGCGGAGAACCCGCACGCCTCCGATCCCCAGCACGAGCTCCTGCCGGAGCCGGAGATCTCCGTCTCCGCCGTACAGCTCGTCCGTCGTGTCCTGGAGATCGGCAGGGTTCTCCGGAACGTTCGAGTCGAGCAGCAGCAGCGCGACGCGCCCCACGTCGGCCCGCCAGGCCCGCACGACGACGGTCCGCCCGCCGACGTCCACTCCGATCCGGACGGGATTCCCCGCCGCGTCGTGGACCGGCCGGACCGGCATGACGGAGAAGTCGTTGACCGGGTAGCGCTCCTGCTGCCATCCCTCGGCGGTCAGGTACTGGCGGAAGTACCCCTTCTGGTAGAGCAGCCCCACGCCGACGAGAGGCACCCCGAGCTCGCTCGCCGATTTCAGGTGGTCGCCCGCCAGGATCCCGAGACCGCCCGAGTAGATCGGGAGGCACTCGGTCAGGCCGAATTCCATCGAGAAGTAGGCGACCGAGGGGGTGGCGCACGGCCCGTACGTCCGGCGGTGCCACGTGCTCTCGCCCGCCGCGTAGTCGCGAAGCGCTGCGGCGCAGCGGTCGAGGTGCGCCAGGAACGCCTCGTCCTGGGCCGCCTCGTCGAGCCGGGCCTGCGGCGCGCTTCCGAGCAGGAGGACCGGGTTGTGGCCGCACGTCTCCCACAGGTCCCGGTCGAGCCGGCGAAAGAGGGCGATCGTCTCGTGATCCCAGGACCACCGGAGGTTGTACGCGAGCTCGTCGAGCGCCCGGATCCGCTCGGGAAGGCTCGGCCTCACGTGGAACGATCGCACGGGTCTCATCGCGCCTCCTTCGAGCGTCGACACGTCACCTCGCGCGCAGGTACTGCCGCGGCCAGTAGTCCACCTCGACGCCCAGGGCGCCGGCGGCGTGCAGCGGCCAGTAGGGGTCGCGGAGCAGCTCGCGGCCGAGCAGAACGGCGTCCGCCATGCCGGTCCCGACGATGGTCTCAGCCTGGGCCGGCGACGTGACGAGGCCGACCGCGCCGGTCGCGATCCCGATCTCCTTGCGGATCGTCGCGGCGAACGGCACCTGGTACCCGGGCCCCGCGGGGACCTTCGCGTCCGGCACGGTGCCTCCGCTCGAGCAGTCGATCAGGTCCGCGCCCGCCCGCTTCAGCTCCCCGGCGAGACGAAGGGCCTGCGCGAGGTCGAAGCCTCCTTCCGCCCAGTCGGTCGCGTTGATCCGGACGAACAGGGGAAGGTGCGCGGGCCACGCCGCGCGCACGGCGCCTGCGACCTCGAGGGGGAACCGCATCCGGTTCTCGAGGCTGCCGCCGTACGAGTCCTTCCGGCGATTCGAGAGCGGCGACAAGAACTGATGCAGGAGGTAGCCGTGCGACATGTGGATCTCGACCACCTCGAACCCCGCCGTCCGCGCGAAGCAGGCCGCGTTCGCGAAGCGCTCGACCAGGGAGCGGATGTCGGCCTCGCTCATCTCCCGGGGCGTCGGGTGGCCCGGCCCGAACGGGACCGGGCTGGGGGCGATCGGGATCCAGCCCCCGCTCTCCTCTCCCAGGGGCCCCCCGCCGCGCCATGGCAGGTCGGTCGAGGCCTTCCGGCCCGCGTGCGCGATCTGCACCCCCGGCACCGCCCCCTGGTCCTTCAGGAACCGCGTGAGCGAGGAGAGCGCCTCGGCGAGGTCCTCCGACCAGAGGCCGGAGTCGGCCGGGGTGATCCTGCCCCAGGGGGCGACGGCCGTCGCCTCCAGCATCACGAGTCCGGCGCCCCCGACCGCGCGGCTCCCCAGGTGGACGAGGTGCCAGTCGGTCGGGAAGCCGTCGCGGCTCGAGTACTGGCACATCGGCGAGACGAAGATCCGGTTCCGGAAGACGACGTCGCGCAGCTTCAAGGGAGAGAAGAGAACGCTCATCGGACGTCTCCGGGCCGGTCGAGGCGGTCCCGCGCGGGACCCGTGTCGCGCACTCGTCTCCCCGAGATTACACCAACGCACCGAGGACGATGCACATCCCCGATCCGGCGCCGGACCGGCTGCCGGGACGGGGGGCGAGCCGCCGCCTCACTTCCAGATCTGCAGCAGGTTGCTGTAGTCGTCCGTCCAGAGATCAACCGTCCGGTAGCGGCTCCGGTCCCCGACGTACAGGCCGACGACGTTCCGGTCCCTCCAGGGGCGGAATCTCTCCTGCATCTCGGCGAGAAACTCACCGTCGCGCGTCAGGATCACCCAGCTCGAGCGCGCCAGCAGATACTCCGCCCGCTCCTCCTCCGTCGCGACGAGAAGGGAGCGAAGGCCGTAACGTTCTCCGAGCCGGAAGAGCAGCGGGCTGAGGTCGACGTGGAGGTTCGAGATGTGCGCGGCGATCACGCCGGCCGGGCGCAGGTGCCGCAGGTACAGCTCGAACGCCTCTACGGTCAGGAGGTGGACCGGGACCGCGTCGCTGCTGAACGCGTCGAGGATCAGGACGTCGAAATTCCGCGGTGGCTCCCGCTCCAGGACGAGCCGAGCGTCCCCGAGAGCGATCTCGCACTTCGCCCTCGAGCCCGACAGGAAGGCGAACTGCTCCCGCGCCGCCTTCACGACGTTCGGATCGATCTCGTAGAAGCGGAACCGGTCCCCCTCGCGCCCGTACGCCGCGAGCGTGCCGGCGCCGAGCCCGAGGACGCCGACGTCCCGGGGGGACGAGGGGTGGTAGTACTGCAGGACCGCGCCGCCGCCCCCGGCGACGGTGTAGTACCAGGTGGGCAGATGCCGTCTCTCCGGCTCCAGGAACTGCGCGCCGTGCAAGATCGTTCCGTTGTGGAGCCGGAGGTGCGCCGGCTCCCCCGGCTTCGCCTCGAACCTCTGGACGCGGAGGAGGCCGTAGTCGTTCCGCGCAGCCCAGATCAGGTTCCGCCGCATGGAAGAGACGTGGTGGACCAGCAGGACCGCCGCGAGCAGGGCGCACACCGGGACCAGCGCCTGGATCCAGCGTCGATGCCGGTCCGGAGTCCCGCGAGACGGCCACACCGTCGCCGCCAGGAGCCCGAGGAGCAGCAGGACGCCGACCGACAGCTCCTCGCCGAACAAGAAAATCCGCGGCGCCACGAGCGCAACCACCGCGCCCCCCGAAGCCCCTCCCAGAGCGATGCAGAAGTAGTAGGCCGTCAGCCGCGAAGCAGCGGGCCGTCGCCGGTACAGCTCCCCGTGGCACACCATCAGGAACACGAACAGGGCGGCCAACAGCAAGCCGGCCTCCGTCCGGTACGCGAGCTCGAGCCGCGGCACCGGACGCACCACAGCGATCGCCGGCAGGAGCAGGGCCGCGAACACCGGCCGCGAATACGTCCGCCCCGGAAGGAACGCCACGATGTAGGTCGTCAAGTACACGGCGAGCGGCAGGATCCACAGCAGAGGCACCGACGCGACGTTCATCGTCAGGTGCTGCGTCGCCGCCATGAACAGGACCACGCCCGTCGCCGACCAGCCCACCCAGAACACCGCGTCGGCGATCCGGCTTCCCCGGGCCGACTCCCCCGCTCCGACCTCCCGGCGCGGCTCGGGCCGCGCCCCCTCCCCGCGCCGCCAAACCCCCCACGCCGCCGCCCACGACAGCGCCGCGAACGCCGCGAACCCCGCCGTCCAGTACCGCGCCTGGCCCCCCAGCGGAAGCAGCGGCTCCACCGCGAACGGGTACGAAACCAGCGCCGCCATCGAGCCCGCGTTCGACAACGCGTACAGCGGATACGGCGACCGACCCGGGCGCAGACGCGAGTACCAGTGCTGCAGCAGCGTCCCGCTCGCCGCCAGCACGAAGTACCGCGCTCCCACCGAAGCCGCCAGCATCGGCACGATCCGCGGCGCCAGCGCCTCCCCACCCGCGGGCTTCCACGACTCCCCGGGCAGGATCGGCACGAAGCACGCCGCCGCGATCGCCGCCGCGTGGATCGCCCCCTGCCACCGCAGCGGCACCCGCGTCGCCAGCAGGTGCGAATAGACGTACCCGATCAGCAAGCCGACCTGGAACACCAGAAGGCACGTCGTCCACACCGCCGCAGTCCCGCCGAACCACGGCAGGATCGCCTTCCCCACGATCGGCTGCACACCGAACAGAAGAAACGAGCCCAGACCCACCGCCGCGGGAATCCCCCACGCGGCGGCGCGCTCGCCCATGCCCCCTCTCGGAGGGGCCGCTCCCCTTGTCATCGGGAGTCAGTCTGACACAGGTCCCGACGGACCGGGACGGCCGCGCCTCACGCCCGCCCGGCCAGGATCAGGACGAGCGTCGCGAGGCCGAAGGACAGCGCGAGGGCGATGGCCACGAGGAACTGCTGGAACAGCGGCCCCGGCCGCCCGTCGAGCTCCGTCGTCATCTTCCTGTACCGGTCGACGTACCAGGGCATCGTCGCGCGGTAGAAGAACCAGTTGACCTTCACGCCGCGCGCCGAGAGCCACGCTCCCATCCGGACCGCCGCGATCGCGGCCCAGAGCGCCGACGCGATGCCCAGGAGGCCCGGGACGGTTGCGACCCTGCTCATGACGCCTCTCTTCTCAGACGACCTCGAGCTCCTCGAGCTCCTCGCCCCGGAAGAACGCGAGCCCCAGGAGGACGCTCCAGGCGACGAGCAGCACGATCCCCACGAGACTCGGGATCACGAGCAGGAAGCAGATCGAGCCGGCGAGATAGACGTACGCGAGCGGCTTCTTGTACCCGTTCAGGCTCCCGTTGACCCGGAGCAGCCTCGTCGCGAACACGATCCCGACGACGCCGTTCAGCACGCCGAGCACGACCATGGTGACCAGCACCGTCGGGAGGCTGAACGCTTCCCGGCTCATCGCGTACCGCTGCCCGTGCGAGGCGGCCGCCGCCAGGAGGCCCACGGCGACGACGATCCAGACCAGCCGGTCCACGGCGTGGAAGCCGTAGCGCTCGCGGAGGAGGTCGCGAAAGCGCACCAGCGCGTAGATGCCGAGGATCCAGGAGAGCGCGTCCACGGCGGCGACCGCGGCCGTCTGGCCGGCGCTCCAGGGAACGGGCAGGCGCGGGGTCCGCCCGGGGGCGAACTTCGCGAAGTCGAAGACGATCGACAGCCCGAGCATCGCGAGGGATCCGACCGCGCTCAGGATCGCCGCCCACCCCGCGGCCGTGTATCGGTTCTCGTTCATCGCTCTTCCCTCCCGCCGACGGTCCCGGCCCGCCCCGGGACGAACTCGAGAAGGTCGCCCGGCTGGCAGCCGAGCTCCCGGCACAGCGCCTCGAGCGTCGAGAAGCGGATCGCCTTGACCTTGCCCGTCTTCAGGAGCGACAGGTTGGTCACCGCGATCCCCACGCGCTCGGACAGCTCCGTCAACCGGAGCTTTCTCCGCGCGAGCATCAGGTCGAGCCGCACCTCGATCGCCATGCCGAGACCATACGGCGAATTTTATGCTTGTCAACTATTTTTTTACGATAATCGTAAATTGCTTCCCGTCAGGGGGTTTCGCCGGGCGGGGGGGCCTCCTCGACCCGCGGGGCCATCTCGTGGAACACCATCGCGTCCCCGAGGAGCCGGCGGTCGCTCTCGACCTTCGAGACGATCGCGTCGCGGCGAGCGAGGAGCGCCTTCACCTGCTGTCTCGTCACGAGCCCGTCGAGCCGGGCCAGGAGGGAGTCCCGGTCGAGCGCCTCGAGCCGGTCGAGGAGAGCGCGAGGGAGGCTCGAGGGCGAGTCGAGAAACGCCTTGGACGGCTTGCGGTCGAGACGGAAGCTCCGGGAGTGGTCGATCAGATGGAGCTTCCCGTCGAGCGGGCTCGTCAGCCGGTTTCCGAGGTTCCGGTCGACGTTGGCGATCAGGGCGTCGAACACCTCCATGACGTCGCGCTGCCTCGAGCGCGAGAGGATCTCCTCGGGCGAGAGCCCCGGGCCCGCGCGATCCCTCTCGCAGATGGCGTCCGAGACCCACGCGACGAGCGCCCCCTCCACGCCGTCGAGCGTGCGGATCACCGCCGGCGCGACCATGCCGATTCCGAGCATCCGGTCGAGGAGGTAAGCGGCGCGCTCGTTCGCGTAGCGGTCCGTGAGCTCGAACGTCATGCCGCTCCGCTCCATCCGGATCGGCTTCGTCTCGTGGATGTTCACGGTCTTGAACGCCGCCGCCAGCGTCCTCCCGCCCAGGTCGAGCAGAACGCGCTTCGGCCGGGTGACGCCGACGCCGATCTCGCTCGAGGAGGCCACCGTCCCGTCCCGCAGGAACCGCTCGACCTCCTCGTCCGGGAGCGAGCAGGGCTCCAGCAGCTCCCGGCTCGCCCGGTACACGGCCTCGACCCGCCCCGTCCAGCTCACCTCGAGCGCCGAGGCGCGGCCCTCGAACGCCGGCCCCGCCCCCGTGTCGATCAGGAACACGCGGCCCCCCGCCCGGACGCGGATCCGGCCGTCCTCCTGCGTCGTGTGGCCGACGACGACCCTCTCGGCGCCGAGGCGCGAGAGGAGCGGCGGGAGCATCTCGAGCAGCGCGGAGAGATCGTCGTCCGCGAGGCTCCGGTCCCAGAGCGGTCCCGACCGGGAAAAGGGGAGTCCGTCGTCGAGCGCCAAGAACCGCCTCGCGTCCTCGACCCACGCGGGCGCGGGCCGTTCCTCGGCCGCGAGCTCCGCCTCGCGGAGCCTCGATCGAACCGACCAGAACGACTCGCGGAAGGGCTCCAGCTCGCCGACCACTCCCGCCGCGACGAGCCGCCGCCTCAGGCGGACGTACTCCCGCACCTCCTCCGCGACCCGCGCGTTCGTCCCCTCGACCCCCTCTCGCGCCACCTCCTTCCCGATCCCCCCGTGAACGTAGAGCGTGCCGTCCACGAGACGGATCGCGGGACGCTCCAGGAGCCAGGCCCCGTACCGTCCCTCCGGGGAGAACGCGCGCCGGTGGGCGAACCACCCCGCGGGGTACCGGACGTCGAACTCCCGGCGGTCGGCCTCGAGGTCCCCGGCCGAGGCGCCGCTCCGCAGGAAGGCCTCGAAGCCGGCGGCGCGCTCCTCGGCCGTCTCCTCCGCGGCGAAGGCCTCGAACTCCGCCCGCTCGGTGTACCTGAGGTCCCCGACGACGTTCATGACCTCGTGGTTGCCGAGGAGCATCTCGACCCGGCCGGGAGCCTCCCGCTGGAGCTCCATGAGGAACTCGTAGATCATCCTCGGCTGCCCGCCGCGATCCGCGACGTCGCCGACCTGGATCAGGCAGGCTCTCGGATCCGACCAGGCGCCGCTCTCGTCGACCACGGCCGTCTCGCGCAGGATCCCGAGGAACGCCTCGAACCCCCCGTGCAGGTCCCCGACCGCGACGACGCGGTCGCACACCGGCTCCTCGCAGGGGACGGCCCGGAAGGCTCCGAGAACGAGCAGGGCTGCGAGGAGCCGGTCTCTCATCCCTTCTCCGGCGGGCGCAGGGGAAGCCGGACCACGACGGAGGTCCCCCTCCCCGGCTCGCTCCGCACCTCGATCTTGCCGGAATGCTCCTCGACGATCCACCGGCAGAGGGCGAGCCCGATCCCCATCCCCCTTCCGTGGCCCCGGGTCGAGAAGCCCAGCTCGAAGATCCTCGGGAGGACTTCGGGCGGGATCCCCACGCCGTCGTCCGCGATCTCGATCTCCACGCCGCCCTCCGTGGCGCGAGTGCGGATCCGGATCTCGCCGCCCTCGGGGATCGCCTGGACCGCGTTGACCAGAAGGTTCAGGAAGACCTGGTTCAGAGCGTCGGGCCGGCACGTCACCGGGGGGAGGTCTCCGTACTCGCGAGCCACGCGCGCGCCCCCCTCGAGCCGGTGGCCGAGCATCTCGAGGGTCGAGTCGAGGCTCTCGTGGAGGTCCACCTCCTTGCGCGGCGCCTCGTCCACGCGGGAGAAGACCTGGAGAGAGCGGACGACCGCCTGGATGCGTCGGGCCCCCTCGGCGACGATCCCCGCGCTCGACCGCACGCCCTCGAGGAGCCCTCTCGCCGCCTCCCCCGCCCGCTCCGCCGGGAGAGCATCGCCCAGCCGGGCGGCCTGACGGCTCAGGAGGTCCGCGCTCGACAGCACGGCGCTCAGGGGCGTGCGGATCTCGTGGGCGAGTCCCGCGACGAGGAGGCCGAGCGCGACCAGGCGGTCCCGGCACACGATCTCCGCCTGGGAATCCTGGAGCGTGCCCAACTGGGATCGCAGCGACTCCGCCGCCTCGAGAAGCTTTCCCGCCTCGAGCGTCCGGCGGCGGATCTCGTCCTCCTGGGACTCCGCGGTCCGGATCAGGTGCTGCTCCACCCCCAGGGCCACGGTCGCGTCGCGGAGGATCTCGATCACGGCCGCGACCTCCCCCGCGTCCCCCGGGACCGGGCAGACCGTGACCTCCCAGTAGCTCGACGGGCCGCCGCCCCCGGGAGCGGGAACGACGACGTGCCAGCGCCGGTGCGCCCCCTCCCGGAACGCGCGGGCGACGGCGCAGGCGGGGCACGACGGGTCGCCGCCTCGGCGCGCGGGGTCGCAGAGATGTCCGAGGCCCTCCTCCGGCAGCGCGAGGGCGGCCGGGTTCCTCAGGATCACCTCGCCGCCGGGCCCCACCAGCCGGACCGCGTCCGGGTTCTCCTCGAACATCCGCCGCAGCGCCGCGAGAACCTCGGGCGGGAGGGAAGCGGGCATCACACGATCGCCTTCAGGAGGCTCGACCTCAGGCTCTCCAGCGACCGGTCCCTCTCCGCGAGCTTGCGGACCAGCTCCTCCACGCGCCGGAGGATCCGGGTCCTCTCGACCGCGTTCCGGACCAGGAGGAGCATCGCCTCGTTGTCCCAGGGCTTCTCGACGTACTGGTAGAGGCCCACCTCGTTGATGGAGCGGATGGCGTTCTGCTTGTCCGCGTAGCCGGTCAGCAGGATGCGGCTCGCGAGGGGGTCGCGCTCCTTGACCCGGCGCAGGAACTCGAGACCGTCCGTTCGCGGCATCAGGAAGTCGGCCACGACCGCGTCCACCGCCGTCTCGAGGATCGCCGCGATCGCGTCCTCGGGGCGGTTGAACGACAGGATCGTCCACGACGTCTCCATCCGCAGGAGCGACTCGAGCGAGCGCGTGACCATCGGCTCGTCGTCGAGGAGCAGGATCGTGGCGTCCGCGGTCTCCGTCATCGCCCCTCCCGTCCGGCGGCCCCCGCCGGCTCGATCAGCCTGTGCGCGAGGTCCCGGAACAGGCTCCTCACGATCTCGATCCTCTCGGAGAGAACGTCGAAGAACGCCTCGCGGTCCAGCACCAGCACCCTCGCGTCCGTGGCGGCGGCCGCGGTCGCCCGGCGGGGATGATCGTCGAAGAGCGACCAGGTGCCGAGGGCCTCCCCGGCGCCCGCCTCACCCGCCGCGGCCCCGCCGCGGTCGAGCCGGACGACGCCTTCCAGGACTACGATCAGCCCGCCCGGAGGTTCTCCCTCCCGGAACAGGACCTCTCCCGCCGCGTACCGTTCCTCCCGCGCCACGGCCGCGACGTGGACGAGCTGGTCCATCGGCACCGAGCGGAAGGCGTCCGAGCCTCGGAGCGCGATCGCCCTTTCCACGCCGGTCATCCTTTCCGGTCCGCCCGACCGATCGCCCATGGTCCTCCCCTCCGCCGGCTCCGCCCTAAGCAGCGCCTCCGCTTCCTCGCGCACGGCGGGATCGTGCGACTCGAGGGCCCGCCGGGCCGCGTCCGTCATGCCGGTCGCTCCGATCCTCCGGGCCGCGTGGAGCGCCGCGGCTGCGATCCAGGGATCCGGGCCGCACGCTAGCCGCCGCAACGCCGCTGGAACCTCGGGCGGCGCCGCGCCCCGCGCCCCGCCCGGAAGCGCCCGCCCGGTCTCCAGGATCGCGAGGAGCCGTCGCTCGAGCGGGCGCGGAAGCACGTTCGCCAGGAGCTCGAACCCCGTGGACGCCTCCGCCGGGGAGCCGTCCCGGATCGCCCGGCCGACCTTCGCCATGTCCTCCGGATCGTACTCGAGGGCGAGCAGGCCGAAGACGGCGTCGAGCGCGCGCCGCGCCCCCGTGTCGAGAGCCTCGAGGAGGGGACCGAGCGCTCCGTCGGCCCCGCCTCCCGCCCGCGCCAGCGAGCGGCGCGTCCGCAACGCTTCCCCGCCGCGCTCGGCCATGGCGATCGTCTCCTCCGCGAGCGCTCCTGCCCGGACCGGCGAGAGGCTCGGGTTGCGGCGCCGGATCGCGCCGAGCGCCACGAGACAGCGATCGGCCGTCACCGGATCGGGGTGGCGCAGTCCCTGGACGAGGGCCTCGACCGCCCCCGGCGTCGCGATCTCGGTCAGCAGGCCCGGAATGCGCCGCCGGACTGCGTCCGGCGTGGCCGGGTCGCGGAGCGCCCCCGCCGCCGAGGCCGCGGCTTGCGTCCCGAAGGAGACGATCGCCTGTCGCGCGGCGGCCCGGGCGCCGGGCCTGCCGAGCAGGATAAGGAGCGCAGGCAGGAGGTCGGCACGCCCGCGGCTCGCCGCCACCCTCGCCGCGGCGGCTGCGGTCTCCCCGTCCTCGTCGCCCAGGAGGCTCCCCAGGCGAGCGAGCGGCTCGGAGCCGTCGGGCAGGAGGCCGAGGGCGGCGACCGCGGCCCGGCGGGTCCGAGGGGGGGCCTCGGGCGCGAGGATCGCGTCGAACACCTTCGCCGCGAACGGCTCGAGCCCCGGTCCCAGGCGGCGCACCGCGAAGGCGAGGAGCGCGAGGCGGGCGGTCTCCCCCGTGCGGCCCGCGAGCGCCTCGAAGCGCTCCACAACCCTGGACCGGTCCTCCTCGACGACGACGTCGATCGCCGCCACGAGCGCCGCCTGCCCCTCCTCCTCGAGCGGCGCGAGCGCCTCCGTCGGGAGGTCGGCGTCGGAGCCACGGAGGAGGGCGGCGAGCGCCGCCCGGCGGACGGAAGACGAGGCCTCCCCGTGCGCCAGCTTCAGGAGGAGCCGCTCGTCGAGCGGCGCCCCCGCGAGAGCGGCCCATTCGAGCGCGGCAAGCCGCTCCGCGTCGCTCCCCCGCTCGAGGACCCGCTCGACCGTCCGCCGCGCGTCGGCGTCCTCCGCGAGCGCCTCGATGGCTCCCGGGCGCGACCCGGGGTCGCCGAGCGCTCTCCGCAGCTCGTCCACGTAGCGATGCCTCAGGCGGATCGCCATCGCGATCCAGATCGCGACCACCGCCAGATTGACCGCGAGCGAGGCCGGGAGACCGAACTCGAGCCCCTCGACGAGGGCGAGCTGGACCGCCCCGGCCGTTCCGTCTCCCGCGCGGTCGAGCACGGTGTCGATCGTGGACTTCGTCTGCACCTTGACGTGCGGCGAGACCGGAAGGTACATGAGCTCCCGGCAGGAGCGATCGAGCGAGTGCTTCAGCGCGCCGTCGCTCCCTTTCAGGAGAACGCCCGCCCACACCGCCTTCGTCAGGACCAGGGCCGAGGTTCCCGAGAGGAGCGAGAGAGGCAGCAGGAGGAGCGAGGCGCCGACTCCCACGTGCGCGAGGAACCGGCTCGTCATCGCGATCTGGAGGAGGAACGCGAGGACGGAGGTGCCGCCGTACACCGCCCCGAAGAAGGCGGTGAGCGCGTCCCGGTCCGAGATCGCGTCGGCGGCCACGACGTTGAACTGGAAGTCGACGGTGGTCGTGGCGAGCGCGGTCACGAAGACGAGCCCCGCGAGGAGCCTCAGGTGGCCCGACCGCGAGATGACGCGAATGCTCTCCCGCAGGTTCTTCGGAGGGGGGACCGTCCTCGACACCGGGACCTGCGCGGTCCTCAGGCGCACGAGGCACGCGACGATCGCCGCGGCCGCCAGCAGGAGGCCCACGACGACGAGCAGGAGGTTCGGGGTCCCCACCCGCGACGCCAGGCGGTATGCCACCGATCCGCCGACGGCCGCTCCCAGGATGCCTCCCGATCCGACGACGCCGAACACCCGCTTCGCCTCGCGCACGGTGAACAGGTCGTTGGCGAGCGTCCAGACCTGCGTCGTCGCGATCACGCCGAACACGCCCGACCAGACGTAGAGGATCGGGCAGAGCCACTTCCACCCCGCGGCAGCGAGCCACCAGAAGAGCAGCACGTTCCCGGCGAAGAACAGCAGCGTGTGGACCGTGAGCCGCGCCGTGGGGATCCTGCGCGCCAGGCGGATGTAGACCGATACGAGGACCCCGGTGAGCACCGCGATCCCGAGCATGACGTACGGCAGCTTGAGGGCGCCGAACTCGCTGATGAAGAGAGCGTTCCGGATCGCCTTGACGAGCAGGTAGGAAGCGATGATCAGGAACAGGTAGAGGAAGGCGAGGACGGCCCGCGCCACCTCGCCCGGTCTGAGCGAGAGGAGCGCCAGCAGGCGGACGTACCATCCCGGCGGAGCGCTCCGACCCAAATCGGGGTACGCTTCGCCTTGCGCCACGGCCTCGCCCTTCGGCGCGGCCGTCGAGAGGTCATGGACGATGGCAGCCTCCCGTCGAGTCCGAGCGAAGTCCGCTCTGGCCGAGATTATCCCACCGGCGCGGCTCGCCGGACGGGCCCGCCCGCTTTTTTCCCGCGGAGCCCGCGCGCCGGCCGTCCTTCTCGCGGTCGCGGCGGCGGCCTCGCTCGCCCACGGGAGGCCGCCGGCCCCGACGCAGACGGCCCCCTGGGGAAGCGGCGAGGATGCCGAGGCGGAGCGGTTCCTCCTGGAAGCGGAGGTCGTCGAGAGCGAGGAGCTCGGGAGCGGGGTCACCCTCCCCCTCCGTGTGACCCTGAGGCTCGGTGATCGGACCGGGCGGGCGATCTTCAAGGACGTCCAGGAGGAGTACGCGCGCGCGGTCACCGGCTCGTCGCGGCTCGACGACACGTACTTCACGGACCGCTGGCAGCACGAGGTGGCGGCGTACCGTCTCGACCGGCTCATCGGCCTCGGCCTCGTGCCGCCGACGGTGATCCGGACGATCGGCAGACGCACCGGGTCGCTCCAGACCTGGATCGAGGGGGCCTTCAGCGAGCGCGATCGGGTGGAGAAGAATCTCTCGCTCGAGAATCCGGCGCGGTTTCAGGAGGCGGCCGGGCGGATGAAGGCGTTCGACGCCCTGATCTACAACGTCGACCGGAACCAGCGCAACGTCCTGATCGTCGAGCCGGGAACGCGGGTCCATCTCGTGGACCACTCGCGGGCGTTCCGCCTGCGGAAGCAGTTGCCGATCGCGCGGAAGGAGAGCCTCCCGGTCCCGGCGGGCTTTTCCGAGCGGCTCGCGGCGCCGCCGGACGAGGCGATCCGCGCCGCGCTCGAGGGGCTGCTCACCAAGGCGCAGATCGGAGCGATCCTGGCGAGGAGGAAGGCGATCGCCGAGAAGCTCGAGGAAGAGCGGGCGGCGAGCGACCGGGAGGCGAGGTAGGCCGCACGCGGGGTCCGCCTCCCCTTTCGACGCCCCCGGAGGCGCGCTAGAATCCCGCGCTCTGGCTGTCGATCGGAGACCCTCATG